>CADCCW010000061.1 GCA_902800055.1 uncultured bacterium | reverse complement strand
GCCCTGCGTTCGAACAGTCGCTCGCGCTCGGCGAGGATCTTCTGCTCCACCGGCAGGTACTTCCTGAGCCACGCCCGGTGCTCCGCCTCCGCCTGCGCGGCCAGGCCGCCGACAGACCTCGCCGATGGCCGTTGCCGCGCTGTCGCTTTGGCGGAAGCGCCGGCTGTTGCGGAAGAGCTTGTCTTTGCTGCAGAGCCGAATTTTGCTACGTTGGTATTGGCCTTTGTAGCACCGATGGCCTTGGCGGAATCAGGCTTTTGCCGCGTTTTGGGTGGTGATTTTGCCTTTTTCGGGTTCATGGAAGGGTATGATACCACACTGCGGGACGAAAGGCAAGGATAAAGTGAGATTATGGTGCGGACGAAATCTTATGGGGGGGAGGTGGTGGGAATGGCGGGGGATGGTGAGGGAGGGACGTATTATGGGAGGAACTGTGGTGTAACGAAGGGACTGTATTAGTGTTATGGGAGGGACTGCGGTGTAACGAAGGGACTGTATTCCAGTGTTATGGGAGGGACTGCGGTGTAACGAAGGGACTGTATTATGGTATAATACACAAACATATGAGAATTCTTACTGGCATTCAGCCTTCCGGCAAGCTGCACTGGGGCAACTACTTCGGCGCGATGAAGTCCATGTTCGACCTTCAGGCGAAGGGCGAGGACATGTTCATGTTCATCGCGAACTTCCATGCCATGACCACCGTTCGCGACGGCGCCGCGCTCCGCGAGGCGACGCGCGAGGTGGCGCTCGACTACCTCGCCTGCGGGCTCGACCCGGCGAAGACCACCGTCTACCGCCAGAGCGACGTCCCCGAGGTGCAGGAGCTCGCGTGGTACCTCTCGTGCCTGACGCCGATGGGGCTCCTAGAGCGCTGCCACAGCTACAAGGACAAGATGGCGCACGGATTCGAGGCGACCCACGGGCTCTTCGCGTACCCGGTCCTGATGGCGGCCGACATCCTCATCATGAACGCGGACCTCGTGCCGGTGGGCAAGGACCAGAAGCAGCATCTCGAGGTGACGCGCGACCTCTGCCAGAAGTTCAACAACGCCTTCGGCGAGATCTTCAAGCTCCCCGACGCCTACATCCCCGACTCCGTCGCCACCATCCCCGGCACCGACGGCCAGAAGATGTCCAAGTCGTACCACAACACCATTGAGCTCTTCGACCCGTCCGCGAAGAAGAAGGTGATGGGCATCGTCACCGACTCGACGCCGATGGAGGATCCGAAGGAGCCGGAGGGCAACTCCATCTACGAGCTCTACAAGCTCTTCGCGACGCCGGAAGAGGTTGCCGAGATGGCTGCGGCGTTCCGCGCCGGCGGCTACGGCTACGGCAGCGCGAAGAAGGCGCTCCTCGCCGCCTACCACCGCCTCTTCGATCCGTTCGCCGCGCGCCGCGCCGAGCTCGCGAAGGACCCCGACGCGCTCGAGGACATCCTCCGCGAGGGCGCGAAGAAGGCCCGCGCCGCCGCCGCCGTGCAGATGGAGAAGGTCCGCGCGGCCGTCGGCCTCTGATGCTCCGGCGGCGATGCTCGACTTCCGCGGCATATCGGTCCACTACGGGCACCAGGACGTCCTGACGAACGTCACCTTCCGCGTCAACAAGGGCGACCGCGTCGGCGTGGTGGGCCCGAACGGCTCGGGCAAGTCGACGCTGTTCAAGATCGTCATCGGCGAGATGTCCACCGACACCGGCGAGCTGGTGGTCGAGGGCAGCCCCCGCATCGGCTGGACGCGCCAGAGCCCAGAGCCGGACTCGCCCGAGGAGACGCTCCTCGAGTACTCGCTCCGCGGCATCCCCGGCCTCGCCGAGATGGAGGCCGAGATGCGCGAGCTCGAGGACGACCTCGCCGACCCCGCGAAGATGCGCCGCTACGGCGAGCTCCAGTCCTCGTTCGAGCACCTCGGCGGCTACGACATCGAGACGCGGGTGAAGATCGCCCTCGGCGGCCTTGGCTTCGCGACGGATGACTTCGCGCGCCCGTTCGCCTCCTTCTCCGGCGGCTGGCGGATGCGCGCCGAGCTCTCGCGCGTGCTCGCCTCGCGGCCGGACCTGCTGCTCCTCGACGAGCCGTCCAACTACCTCGACCTGCCGGCCGCCGACTGGCTGCAGAAGTTCCTGAAGGCGTACGACGGCACGCTCATGCTCATCTCCCACGACCGCTACCTCCTGAGGACTCTCACGAGCATCACCGTGGAGGTCGACGCAGGGACTGCGACGCGCTACGAGGGCGATCTCGACTACTACATGACGGAGCGCGAGGTCCGGTACCAGCACCTCAAGGCGGCGAAGGAGAACCAGGACCACCACCGCGAGCAGCTGCAGCGCTTCGTGGACC
>CADCCW010000060.1 GCA_902800055.1 uncultured bacterium | reverse complement strand
GGGCGCATCTGCGTAATTCACCGCACTCCACTCCCGGATGGGTGCGGTGAATCTGACGAGGCCCCCGGCCTATGACTGGCAGCGGCCTGCGGCGTCCGCCTTGCGCCTCTGCTCGGTCTTGCGCTTCGACTCCTCGATCGACAGGGCGACGAGTCGTTCGCAGAGCTCCTTGAACTTCCTGTAGTTCGCGATCTCGGACTTGATCCTCTCCACGTCCTCCGGCTGGACGTAGTCGGTGCGGCTGCGCTTCTGGAACGTGTAGCTCAGCTGGGCGTACCCCCGCCTGTTCTTCCCGCTCGCCCTCTGCTGGACGGACAGGTGCCCCGGGCGCATGTCGCCGAGCGCGGCGATGGCGCGTTTTGCCGCGTCGATCCGCGCGGCGAGAATTCTTTCGCTTTTCATGTGGACAGCTTCTCCTGTTTTCTGGTACAATATTGTATCACTTGAATGATTCAATGTCAACCCGAAAAAGGAGAAAAAATGAAAATGTGCGAAAACGCCGCGCCGACGCCCGAATCGCTGGCGGCCGTCGAGTCCGGGATCCTCCGCGACGTGATGGCCGACGGGCTGCGGAGGTTCCAGGAGGCGCTCCAGGCAATGGCCGACGCGGAGCCGGCCGTTGGCTCGGACGGCAGGCGCCTCCGGCGCGCCAGGCGCATCGGCATGGAGATAGACACGTCCTTCGGCAAGGCGCGCATCAGCGTCGTGTGCGGGCAGTGCAGGTCCACGCGCGGGTGGGAGACGCCGTTCCGCGACAGGCTGTTCAGGGGCGAGCGCGGCGCGGTGTCGCCCGCGCTGGAGCGCAAGGTCGTGACGACGGTCTGCGAGACGGGCTCCTTCGAGAAGGCGGCGACGGTCTGCGGCGCCTGGGGCTGCGGGCTGAGCGACGACAAGGCGATGGCGACCATCCGCAGGGTGGGCGGCGCGTGCGACCCGGCGCTGCTGCCGAAGCTCTGCGACTGCGCGGCGGGGGAGGAGGACACGCTGATCGTGATGATGGACGGATGGCTGGCCCGGTTCAAGGAGGCCAAGTGGGGACATCCCAGGGCCCCGCACGCCGAGCGGGTGTCGTGGCACGAGGTGAAGTCGGCCGTGATGTTCCGCCTCTCGCAGGTGGCCGAGGTGAACAGGGGACGCAGGATCCTGATCACGAAGCACATCGTCGCGATGCCCGCGGAGGCGTCCCCCGTGGACTTCGGGCGCAGGGTGCAGGACGAGGCGCAGAGGATGGGGATGAACCGGGCGGCGAAGGTGTACGTGATCATGGACGGGGGCGTGTACCTCTGGGGAGTGTTCGACGACAGGTTCGCGGACATCGCGGTCGGGCAGCTCGACTACTACCACGCCTCGCAGCACCTCCACGCGCTCGCGGACGCGCTCTTCCCGAAAGAGTCGCAGAAGGCCGAGAAGGAGGCGTGGACGCACAGGCTCCTGAAGAACCTCAAGACGTGGGGCCCCAAGACGCTCATGGACGCCATCGCTGAGGCAGAGGAGAGGAAGATCGCGGACAAGGAGCGGAGGGAAACCGTCAGGCGCGAGGCGTCGTACTTCAGGGACCACGAGGAGCACATGGACTACCGCACGGCACGGGGGGAGGGCGTGCCCATAGGAAGCGGCGCGATGGAGTCGCAGTGCTCGCAGAACCAGAACCGCTTCAAGCGGCGCGGCCAGTTCTGGTCAAAGGGAGGCTTCGCGTCGTTCCTTGAAGCATACGTCTGGTACACGAACGGCGAGCTCAAGTACCTTTACCGCCCTGCAGCATGATCGGAGCGGATGGGCTCGGGTGAATTACGCAGATGCGCCCACCTACCACCACAGTTTGCAGCATTTTACAAGGTCCGGGGGATGTGAAGTGACGGCAATACCCGACAACGCTCCGTGGTTCATTCTATCTCGAAGACGTAATACGGTGGCGGCGTTGATACCGTGAAGGTAATTCCTTGGCTCGCAAACTGGGACGGGTGAATCATTCCGCCCGGAAATCTGCCGCGCACGTATGCAAACCTGTCGCCGACCTTGAAATTAAGACACTTAATATTGACAGGTAGCTTGCCGTGCAGCAACGATTGCGAAACAGGAAACTTCCTTGCCGCCATCGCCTGATGGAATATCATATCAGTGTCGAGCGGCACGTCGATAGCGTAATCATCCCCTATGACATCCGCCTCGTCTTCAGTGTAGAACAGCCCCTTCTGCGGAATAGCATCACCTTTCAGCCACTTTGGCTTGTCTGCGCCAAAATCAATGTGATCCACAAGTTCGCGAATAAACGCCTCGAACTTTGACGACTTGCCGGGCAGAAGCGGAAATGCACCGATATTCTGTTCTTTGCGCACGCGCTCGATAACGTCCTTGAGCTCAACTTTGATGTATTCCAGTTCGTCGCCCA
>CADCCW010000059.1 GCA_902800055.1 uncultured bacterium | reverse complement strand
ACAGGGCATCTTGGTTGAAGATCCACATGTCGCCGCCCGCCGCCATGACCTTGTGCTGGACGAACTCGATGGTCTCGCTGTGCGTGAGGGGGGCGAGCGTCCAGGAAAGCTGTACCCTGGCGCGCAGGGACTGGTAGGAACGCACCATGTCCAGAAGTTCCGGGATGCCGGCCATGATGACCGTGGCGAGCTGCTGTTCGCGCCCGTCGCTGGAGGTCAGGCGCAGGTTGCTCAGGTAGTGGATGAGGTAGAGCCCGTCGTCGTCGCCCAGATACTGCGCCTCGTCGATGAGAATCGCGTGGTGTTTCAGGGCACCCGGCTTGCGGGAGAGTTCCTGGAGCGTCATGAGGCCGTCCGCGATTGAGGCGACAGTCCCCTTCACGCCAAGGCCTGTGATGACATGGCGCAGCAGCGCGAGGTGCCCCTTGGGGATGGCGTCGATGCGGATGTGCGGAATGCCCGTCTGGGCGATGCGCTCGGTCAGGTTGGACAGGAGAAAGGACTTGCCCATGCCGAACTGACCGGTGAGGATGCCGGCGACCCGTCCTTCCGAAACCAGGTAGAAGAGCCGTGCCACGCCCTCCTCGAACTGGCTCGAGAGGTAGAGCTGCCGGGGGTTGTATGAGTTGACGAACGGCGATTCCCTGAGATTCCAATATTTTTCGTACATGTCAACCATCCTCCTTCATTGCGGCGGCGAACGAATATTTCGCGCGTTTTTTCGTTTCTGCCTCGGCGGCAGCAAACGAATATTTCGTACGTTCTCTCCTTTCGGGCATCGGCTCGGGGTCGGGCGCAGGCGCGGGGTCGGACTTGGGCGGTGGCTCAGAATGCGAAAGCTGGCCGAGTATGGACTGCGTCATGTCCATCATCTCCGGTTCTGCCCCATGGGAGAAGGACACCGCGGCCGCCGGCGCCTCCTTTTGCTCGACAGAAGCCTGAAATTCGCCCGACGACGTTGGGATGGCCTCGGACGCCACGTCCTTCACGAACCCTTGCCGCGGCACGAACTTCAGTTGCGTCTCGTATGGCAGGCCGACGTTCACCGTAAGTCCCATGTAGGTGAGCACCTTCATGAAGTAGTTGCCCAGCTTGTCGCGGCGGAACTGGATCGCGACCGAGGAATTGTTCTTCATCTCCTCCCAAACCTTCTGCGCTGCGGCGGAAACGGGTTCCGGCAAGGCCACGATGGCGGTAAGCCCGGATTCTTCGAGTGTCGAGATGAATTCCGCGACGCGCTCTGGAGCGGCAGAAACAGGATGGACTTCGAGCCAGGGCCTGGCGTCCTGGATGAAGAGGACGGCCGCCGAGATGCGGTGGGCCTCCGCGATGATTTCCTCAAGCGATTCCCTGACGGGCAGCACCTCGCCCGGCTTGTAGGAATGGCAGAGGATCGAGAGCGCACCGATTTCAGCGGCCTTTTCCAGGTCGTAGCCGACTTCGCGCGCCCGCAGCGCGACACGGTCATCGGACTCGGCGAAGACGGCCAGGACCTGCTCATCCAGCCGGTAGAAGCTGTTCAGCGCCGCGCCCACGGCCACTTCGCGGCCTTCGCCCGAGGCGCCCGTCAGAAAAGTCACGTGGCCGACGTAGATGCCAGAGAACTTGTCGTCCAGCACCGGGATCCCGATGGGAACCTTCATGATCTTCTTCGACATTTAGGATCTCCTCCCCGAAGCCACGGCAGCTTCAAGCTCGCGCAGGCGGTTCGCCATCGCGGTGATGTCCGTCAGCGTGCCCACCACCAGGTCGTGGCGAGCGCCAGAGCACTTCATCAGCTCGCAGAAAAGCACGTCCACGTGGCTGGGTCTGAGCGAATCGACCAGAACGGGGCCTCCGGAACCGGAATCAACCGTGTTCCTGACTACCCCGTTGAAGAGCTCGGCATTCTGCCCCACGACGTCCGCGAGCGTGAAGCCGACCGTCCGCGAGCAGCCGACCAGCGCGTTGAAGCGGCCGTTGGCGCGAACGATCTTCCCCGTAGCGGCGTCGACCGCGAAGACGGCGGCGGCAGTCCCCTCGAGGACGGCGTTGAGTTCCCCGCCTGCGGAGGCGATGGCGGCGGCGGCATTCGCCCGCGCGCAGGCGTTCTTCACCAGCGCCAGCAGCATCTTTCCGTCGAAGGGCTTGCCGACCACTTTCCATGCTCCGCTTTCATAGAGTTCCGTGACAATCTCGAGATCGATGGCCGAGGCGGTCTCCACCACCACCGGCACCGTCTTGATGATGCCGCT
Source organism: uncultured bacterium (assembly GCA_902800055.1). Classification (GTDB taxonomy): domain Bacteria; phylum Verrucomicrobiota; class Kiritimatiellia; order RFP12; family UBA1067; genus UBA1067. Next base: position 464 of record CADCCW010000059.1, on the reverse strand, counting down.
TTCGCGCAGAAACTTAAGCACCGCCCATCCGTCGTCTTCCTCCGGCATGACGAGGTCAAGCAGGATGGCGGAGTAGTTGTACGCGCCCGTGCGCAGCATCTCGAGGGCCTCGGCGCCGCTCGAAGCCTCGTGAACCTCGAAGTCGTTCTGGAATATGAGGCGGATAAAGGTCCGCGCAACGTTCGAATCGTCGACGACCAGAATCTGGGGCTTCGCACCCCTGCCGGCTACGTCATGCGTGTTGGCGTGGTGATTTGGAGTTGTCATAGGCATGTTACTTTATCAAGTCATGGATAATAGGAGTGGCGTTAGAAATGGTACAGAAGGTAGAGCAGCACCATGTGGTCGATGTAGGACCTCATGGCCAGGATGTCGTATTCCACCGAGACCGTCATCCAGTCGGTGATGTCGTAGCTGTAGAGGCCGCCAAAGCCCCAGATGGCCTCCCAGTCGGTGTCTCGGTC
>CADCCW010000058.1 GCA_902800055.1 uncultured bacterium | reverse complement strand
CAAAAGACACAGCCAAGCAAACGCCCTTTGCCAGAGAAAACGCCCCTGGCGGCGTTTTCTCTGGCAATGCGGCGTTTGCTTTGGCAAGTCACCCCGTGCCGCGCGCGTTTGCGCGGTGGCGCGCGCTGTGGTAGACTGCGCCGCCGTTTCCGCAATCCAATTCGCACCGAGCCATGTTCAAGCCCGTTTCGAGCAAGGTCGACTTCGACGCCCTGGAGAAGGGCGTCCTCTCCTTCTGGAAGGAGAACGACACGTTCCGCAAATCCCTCGCGCAGACCGAGGGCGGGGAGGAGTTCGTCTTCTTCGACGGCCCCCCCTTCGCCACCGGCCTTCCGCACTACGGCCACCTGCTCGCCGGCACGATCAAGGACATCATCCCGCGCTACCAGACGATGCGCGGGAAGCACGTCGAGCGCCGCTTCGGCTGGGACACCCATGGGCTCCCCATCGAGGCCCTCGCCCAGAAGGCGCTCGGCATCGACGGCGCCGCCGGCATCCGCGACTTCGGGGTGGACAGGTTCAACGAGCAGTGCCGCTCGATGGTCCTGCGCTACGTCTCCGAATGGCGCGAAACCGTCACCCGCATGGGCCGCTGGGTCGACTTCGACCACGACTACAAGACGATGGAGCCCACCTTCATGGAGACGGTCTGGTGGGTCTTCAAGCAGATCTTCGACCAGGGCCGCGTCTACCGCTCCCGCCGCATCGTCCCCTACTCCTGGGCGCTCAACACCCCGCTCTCCAACTCCGAGGCGTCCTCCAACTACAAGGACGTCCAGGACCCCACGGTCACCTGCCGCCTCAAGGTCCTCTCCGGAGCCGATCCGGCGTGGGGAACGACCTACCTCCTCATCTGGACCACCACCCCCTGGACGCTCCCCGAGAACCTCGCGGTCTGCGCCGGCGCGAAGATCGACTACGTCGTCGTGCGCGACAAGGGCGAGGGCGTCTGCTACACGATGGCCGAGGCGCGCCTCCCGGCGATCTACAGGAAGGCGGACGACTACGAGGTCGTCGCACGCTTCAAGGGCGATGCGCTCAAGGGCTGGACCTACGAGCCGCTCTTCCCCTCCTTCGAGGCCGAGCGCGCCCGCGGCGCGTTCCAGGTCCTCAACGACGACTACGTCACGACCGACGACGGCGTCGGCCTCGTCCACATCGCGCCCGCCTACGGCGAGGACGACTTCCGCGTCTGCCGCGAGAACGGCATCGAGGCGTTCGCCGACCCGCTCGACGCGGACTGCAAGTTCACGGACGCGGTCCCGGAATACGCCGGCCGCTTCTGCAAGGACTGCGACAAGGACATCATCAAGCGCCTCAAGGCCGAGGGCCGGCTCGTCCACCAGGCGACGATCACGCACTCCTACCCGTTCTGCGAGCGCACCGACACGCCCCTCATCTACCGCGCGATCCCCGCGTGGTACATCCGCGTCGAGGACCTCCACGAGCGCTTCGCGAAGAACAACGCCGCCGTCGCGTGGATGCCCGAGTACGTCGGCGAGAAGCGCTTCGAGAACTGGCTCGAGGGCGCGCGCGACTGGAACGTCTCGCGCAACCGCTTCTGGGGCTCCTGCATCCCGATCTGGGTGAACGAGCAGGACGAGAACGACCTCATCTGCGTCGGCTCCGTCGCCGAGCTCGAGGCGCTTTCCGGCGAGAAGGTCACGGACCTGCACAAGCACTTCGTCGACAAGATCGTCATCCGCCGCGACGGCAAGACCTACCGCCGCACGCCCGAGGTGCTCGACTGCTGGTTCGAGTCCGGCTCGATGCCCTACGCGCAGGTCCACTACCCGTTCGCGTTCCCGGACAAGGAGGCCTTCCTCAAGCGCTTCCCCGCAGACTTCATCGCCGAGGGCCTCGACCAGACCCGCGGCTGGTTCTACTCGCTGATGGTGCTCGGCACCCTCCTCTTCGACAAGTCGCCCTACAAGCACGTCGTCGTGAACGGCCTCGTGCTCGCCGAGGACGGCAAGAAGATGAGCAAGCACCTCAAGAACTACCCCGACCCGATGGAGCTCGTCTCCTCCTGCGGGGCGGACGCGGTGCGCCTCTACATGATCAACTCGGCCGTCGTCCGCGCCGAGAACCTGCGCTTCAGCGAGAGCGGCGTGCGCCAGATCCTGCGCGACCTGCTGATCCCGTGGTGGAACGCCTACTCGTTCTTCGTCACCTACGCGAACGTCGACGGCTGGCACGAGGAGCGGCTCGAGACGCCCGACTCCCCGAACGAGCTCGACCGCTGGATCGTCTCGTCGCTCGAGACGCTCGTCGCGGACGTCACCGCCGCGATGGACCGCTACGACCTGCAGAAGTCCGTGCGCCCGTTCGTCGCCTTCGTCGAGAACCTCACCAACTGGTACATCCGCCGCTCGCGCCGCCGCTTCTGGAAGTCGGAGGACGACGCCGACAAGCGCCACGCCTACCGCACGCTGCGCTACGTGCTGGTGCAGCTCTGCAAGATCGCGGCGCCCTTCACGCCGTTCATCGCGGAGGAGATCTACCGCAACCTGCGCGGCGCGGACATGCCCGAGTCGGTCCACCTCTGCGCCTTCCCCGAGCCGAACGCCGCCGCGCGCGACGTCGCGCTCGAGTCGCGCATGGCCGCCGCGCAGCGCGCCGTCGCCCTCGGCCACAACCTGCGCAAGCAGCGGAACCTCAAGGTCCGCCAGCCGCTCGCCCGCGCCGTCGTCGTGTGCG
>CADCCW010000057.1 GCA_902800055.1 uncultured bacterium | reverse complement strand
ACCAGGTGCCGTTCCACTTGCCGCCCGTGCCGCCGCCGCCGCCCTTGCCGCCCCTGGTGCCGATGCCCGCGCCGCCGCCGCCGCCGCCGCCGCCGCCGTCGCCGCCCGAGCCGCCGTGCCCGTGCTCGTCGTGCGGGTCGTCATTGTCGTCGATGATCACGCCGTCGCTGCCGTCGGTGCCGTTCTCGCCGCTCGAGCCCGCGCCGCCAATCGCCTCAAGCCGGCCGCCGCCGGTGATGATCAGCGTCGAGGACAACGGTATCTCGATGCCCGCGCCGGCGCCACAGCCCTTGGTGCCGGAGTTCGCCGAACCGCCCTTCACCTTCAGCGTGATGTTGGTCGGGATGTAGAGGACGGCCGTGGTGTTCGGGGCCAGGTACAGCGCGCTCATGCCGGAGCTGCCGCTCACGGTGAGGTTGTTGACCGACACGGTGTACACGGTCTGGTCGTTGAGCTGCTTGCGCACGCTGGTGGAGATCGTGCCGGTCCTGGTGAAGCCCGCGAACACCGGCAGCGCCGCGATGGCAAACACCCATGCGGCAAGGACCTGCGTCCATGCCTTCCCCCCCACAGTTATGTCGTTTCTCTTCACGGCATCCCTATAGTGTTTTTCTCTTTAACTCTTATTGCATTGTATTATACCAAAAATTCCCCTGCTCGCGTGGAATGTTTCCAAAAATCCTGCACTGGTTTCAGCTACCCTTGTATACCCGCTCCGCGGCAAAAAGTTACAGCTGCGGAACGACCTGGTCTTCTTTTGGCCGCAACCACCTTCGCCATCCGCCTACGCCGAGGCTATGGTGGTCGAGAATACGCGCACGGTCCGCGCGCTAGTCGGCGTCCCGCACGGGCCGGACGGACAGTCCGTATTGGCGGCCGTAGTAGATGTCCCGTTGGAAGAGGCTCGAATTGAAGTCGAGGTACCACGCTTTGTAGGAATTGTCCGAATCCGGCGTAGAGGACCAGTAGTAGCCGCGCAAGTTGGGGTTGCCGAAGCTCGTGCCGCTGCCGTAGCCGGGGGCCGGAAGGAAGATGCTCCTGTCCGCATAAGCCCCCTTGCCCGTCACCAGTCGCCCCGACACGCCGTTGGTGGTGATCCATGTGGCGACACAATTGTTGGTGAGCGCGGCGATCTCCGCATCCGTCGGCATGCGCCACGGCTCGCCGAGATGCGCCGTCGCCGCGTCGTGTTCGGGCGCAAGGTTGCCGGTTGAATCGACGTAACCCGCCGACAGAAGCGCCGAATTGTCCTTGCCGTATGTCGGACAAGACGATAAATCGAACGGACTGCTGCTCATCTGCTCACCCGTGCTCGGCACCCATGTCACGCCTGTGTAAAGTCCAAAAAAATTCTTTGTCCCTCCGCTTCGCGTATAGCCCACCGTGTCGCCCCACCAGAAGTAGTAGCCGTAGTCTTCAGGTGCCGAGGCGCCCACGTTGCACTCCGCCCAGTACGGCCCGTTCTCCCACAGCTGGACGCCGCCGAGGTCAGGCTCCGCGTCCCCATCGGTCGCCGAAAGGCGGTAGAATCGCGAGGCGGCGCTCCCCATCGAGAACTCCGTGCGTCCCGTTGCGTCAAGCGGCTTCCTCCGCGTCACCGCCGCGCCCGCGACGTCGCTCGACTCCACGACCGAAACCGCGAAGCCCACCGTGTTCGATACTGGCGGCGTTATCACGACGGCGTTGCCGCCCTCGATCGCGATGTCAATGAGCGGCGGGTTCGTGAACGCGCCCGTCGGCACGTCGAAGAGGTAGCGGAACACGTTGTAGACGCCGCTCTCGTCCGTCGCGTCCCACGCGCCAGCGACGCCGTTGGCGGCGGCCCAGGTCTCGTAGGGTGAGGGATCGTAGGTGACGCTGCCGGACACGCTGCACTCCGTCCAGTACGGCTCGTTCTCCCACAGCTGCATGCCGCCGGGATCCTCCGCGATCGTCACCGTGAACGAGGCGTTGGTGAGCAGCAGCGCGCCGCCGAAGGACGAGGCGAAGTCGATCACGTTCGTGTTCGCGCCCGCGACGACGTTCGACTTGACGAAGGTCGCGCTCGCGTCGTCCGTGTTGATGATGATCCCCGCAACCGCGTTCTCTGGAAGCTCCCCTTCTACCGTGTATTCGACCGTCGCCTTGCCCGAATAGGGATACGACTGGTGGAACTTCGTGACCGTGACGGTAGTCTCTGCCATCGCATCCGCCGGCATCGCCGCGGCGAAGGCGAGCGCCGCCGCACACACGGCCGCCGACATCAAAGCTCTTATCATCTGCTCTCCTGATTGCCTTTCTGTTGTCGTGAATTATACCATATCCGCGCACCTCCCGCGCAAACTGCCGCGGAAACTGCCGCGGGAGCCGGGTTTTCTTTTAGCCACAAAGAACGCATAGGTCGCAAAGTGCCGCGGAAACTGCCGCGGTTATTTGATGTGGACGCTGAAGCCGGCCGGCGCGAAGCCAACGGACAGCCGCTCCATCGGGTTGCGGAAGCCGCGCGCAGTAACGCGAACAAGGTTCCAGTCAGGATCAAACGCCGAACTGGGCATAGACCTGGCGTCGTAGGCGAACACGACGCCGCCGTCCCGAGCGATGAGTCCGCGCGGCCGCAGCTTCGAGTCGATCATTACGCGGAAGTCGAGCCGGCGCTGGCCGTCTGCGCTGGAAACGGACGTCCTCTCGCCGGTGGCGTCGTCCCGCATAAACCAGCTGCCGGAATCCCAGCTGTCGGCGTCGCAGCCGAACGCGACCTCGAGGTTGTTGCTTGCGCTTGCCTGGAGCGAGATCGCGATTTCAAATGAGCTGCGCCCTTCCGTCCGCAGCGAAAAGGCAATGTTGGTCGACGCCTCGGTGTCAGCGTATTCGCTCGGCGGAGGCGCCGGCAGCGCCACCTCCGCGGCAAAGCACGAGACGACAGCAGCCACGGCGGCGAAAATTGCCAATAGATCCTTCATTGCGCGATCCAGGGTATGTTGTTGAGCGTGTTGGTCGGCGCGGCGGAAAGCGCCTGCACCGCCCGCTGCGCGTAGGCGCGCTCGTAGGTGTTGGTCGCGGTCGCGGAGACATACTGCATCAGCGACAGCCGCTGTAGACTATTGGAGTAGGCAGGGACAAGTTTAATTAACTCTTCATCCTGCCATGACTGATCATCCGTAGTATGTCCAATTGCAAAGTACAAATATTGTGCAACTCTGTTCGTTGCTGCCGGCTGCAACGCCGGTGGCATCGTGGAAAGTGTTTCCAACATGTCAAGCATAACTGTACTAACAAGCCCTTCGTAGATATTCGTCCTGACGCATTGCGATCGCATATAATCCATGATTTCTGGCTCAAGATTGGTATGAATAAACGGCGCGGAGAAATCCACGTATCTGAAATTCTGCTTGCCATCGGCATTGACGATTCGCACGAAATTCGTCACATCCGGCCGGTTCATTTCTCTAAGGGCTATTAGCGCACGTGCAGCAATTGTGTTTTTTTGGTCTTCCGTCCATTCTAGGCTGTACGAGCCATTCGTCGCCGCCAGCATCAACGCCTTGATGAATTCGTTGGTGGTGCAACCGTGTTTTCGTATGAAAAAATCATACTCAACAAGGGAATTTCGATCTCTAAGCGGAATATCTGGCGGCTCTTCGACGTCCACAAAATTGTCCTCGATAATTTTCCCCTCCAGAACCCTTTCGACGTCCGCCGGAGGCGGCACTGCAGAATAGGCAGTGATCGCAATCAATATCATGATGGCACTTATGGATGATTTCCTCATGGTTATTCTCCATTTTTCCTTGTGGTTGGTGGAAGAAACAGCGGAAGTCCGCCAACGTAAATGTAATTGATTCCATATTGTTCTCTTATTATAGCCCCATTGGCGTCACGAACCTTGTCTATCATCAGGCCATACACGTTTCCAGATGGAATATCCGCGCGTATACCATTATCGCCGCCATGCATCAGTAGCTGTTTAATCGCATTTTTCTGGCTAAACAGGACCGGATAAAACCGGCCGCCGGTGCCATTGTTCCAGTCGTTAGGCAGCCATTGTTCAGACACCTCAGCATCAAGTTCATCTGCGGTGTAGTTTCTGCCATAGGCATAGATGTCTTTCCAGTTGCAAAGATGTCCAATTTCATGAGCAAGTGTACTCGCTGATATTGTCCCCTTGACAATTATTCCGTCTGGATTAGAAAGGCCCCTAGGCTGATCTCCAAATAACGCATCGTTTCTCCCCAGACCGGCAATGAAATACACCTCAATTCCGCCGGTGTTCGGCATAATGTTTCTGATGTTCATTTTTGATGCTTTATTCATAAGTCCATTCTTTGCCCAGATCCTATTCACCACATTTGTTATCGGCGCGCCAAGGTAAAACGACAGCCCGACCTGACGAAAGATAACGTTGACCTCGTCAAGCATCGACGCTAGATGCGATTCGGTGATTGGCGAAGGATGCTTACCGTCCGTTATCGTGCAGGGATAGACGGGTATCGCGCGCATCTCGCATGTCGTAAGGGTAAACTGCGGCCTGCGGCCAGGGCAGCCGTCGAAGTCGACTTCGAGGACGATCGGACTGTTGACGGCTCCTGTCGCCATGAACGCGATCTCGCGTCCCGTGTTGCCGCCGACGAAGGACGCGCTCCCCTCCACTACATTCCAGACGATCATGTCGTTGGGGAAGCTGGTCGGGTAGACCTCAACCTTCATCCGCGTCACGGCGTTCGTCACCGCTCCGCAAGGATTCACGATCACGCCGTCCTTCCGCTCGTTCGTTATCGGCTGCGCGATGCGCTCGACAAACGTCATCAGGTGCTCGGCGGCGGCGACCGATCCTCCGCAGGACGAAATCACCTCAAGCTTGTCGGTGCGATAGCCGAAAGACTCGCAGCGGCTCTCGACATAGAACGTCTCGTCAACCTCGCCAGAACCGGGGATGGCAAGATCGACGTTGACTATGCTATCGCTTCTGGAGCTGTCCCGCCAAAGCGTGGCGTCGGTCGACAACCACTCCTTGAGTTTTACACTTCCGCCGACGTTCGGCGGCATCTGCGCCATAACCCGCACCGGCACAACGTCGTCGTCTCCCGCGAGCGAGCCGACCTCCTCCCAGTCGTTGGTGCCGTTGGAGTTGTCGTCGTCGTCGTTGACCCCCACCACATTGGGCGCGACTATGCGCGGCGGGTTGCAGACATAAGTGTCGGCAGAGTCCTCCTTGCTGCCGGCGTACCCGGCGTAGGCCAGCCGGAAGACGGTCTTCTCGATGTTGGTCGAATCCGACAGCCCCTCGATGTAGCAGGTGAAGCCGTTGAACTCCGCGACCGGCCAGGAGCGCGGGAGACGACCGGGGCGGCGCCGACGTAGTAGCCAGACCTGACCATGCCGTTGGAGACCAGATGGTCGCTGCCGCCGACGTACGACCGGAACTCGAGGCCGCCGATGGTGGCGGTAACCGAGATGACGGAGTTCGACAGCGCCTCGGGCGGAGCCAGCAACTCGGTGGTCTTCGCATTCGGCGAGACGATCGGTATCGGCCAGAAGTAGCACTGCCATTCGTACTGCGCCGGGACGTCAACGCGGCAGTCGGTGAAGACACCGGTGAAGACGCAGTTCTCGCCCGAAGGCAAGTCGACGGGATCGGGACTCCCCTTGAACCCAGGCCACCATGCCACGTATACCGACGGGCAGAGGTCGAGATAGCCCGGCGACAACGACCACACGCTGCTGTCGTCGTGCCATTGGCCTCCGCCAGGTCCCGGCGTCCACCACTCGATCGACCTGAGCAGCGGCGCGGCCTGGTTCTGCGCGTCGAGGACGTCGTCGTATGCCTCGTACACGATGTCGTCCCGCCAAGGCTCGACGTGGATGTCGTGCACAATCCCCTTTTCAAGCAGGAAGAGGTACTCGCCGGACTCGACGACGACCATGCGGTTGGTGCCGACCGAGACGAGCGTCGGCCGGACCGGGTCCTCGGGGAAGGTCGCGGAGAGGAAGTACCAGCCGTTCTCGAGCCCGACGCCGACTTGGCCGAGCACGGACTCGCGCGCCGCGGCGGTCTGGCCGTGGTAGTCGCCGTTGTAGACGCACGGCTCGGGGTCGACGTCGTTGGCGAGACCGTCGCCGTCGAGGTCGAACGGGACGATCCGCGCATACGCGCGCTCGACCGAGTTCGAGCGCACCGCGAAGTCTCCGCTCGGCGAAAGCTCGATCTGGGCGCTCACCTGCTCGCCTTCGCCGCGTCCGTAGAAGAAGTCGCGCCAGGTGAGGAGCTGCGAGCCGCCGGCACCGGTCGCGGACCAGAACTCCGACACGCCCGGCACCGCCGACGCGGGCGAGCCAAGCGCGGCGATCTCGCCCTCGGCGGCGCGTAGGCTCGGGCGAATCCTCGCGTCGGCGAACACCGTAACCCGGTCAAGCTCGTTCGAGCCGAGCGGGAACGTCCAGTCGGCGGGAAACGCAAGCGTGAACCAGTCGCGGAATGCGCCGCGGCGCGTCCAGCTCGCCCATGCCGCGCCGTTCGTAGGGCATGAGTAGGAGACTGCGACATTCGTGGACACCGACGCGAGCCTGTAGCCCCGCGCGATGTCCTCGGCGGTGACGACCGCGCCCGAGCCGCCGCCGGACCGCAACAGCACGATTCCGCTGTTCTGCAGCTGGTTCGTGGGCTTGGTGGCGGCGTAGCG
>CADCCW010000056.1 GCA_902800055.1 uncultured bacterium | reverse complement strand
TGGGTCGTGCTCGCCGATGAACGTCGCGAGGAAATGTGTCTCCTGATGGTGAACACGAAATCCGAACCGGCGGAGGTGACGATCACCGCGCGCGGCAAGGTCAAGGACGGAGTCAAGGACAAGATCTTCGCCGCGCCGACGTACCGCACGTTGAGCTGCCCCGAGAAGTTCCTCGACTGCCGCGCCGTGCCTGGCGAGGGCCATCCCTGGACGCAGCTAAGCTGGGAGGAGACGCAGTCCGGCTTCGACACAATCCCGATGGCGGCCTACGAGGGCATGAAGCCCGCCGCATCCACGCTCACGGTCGAAATCGCCCCGCACACGGTGCAGTCCGTGACCGTCCTCACCCGCAACGCGCCCGAAAACAGGTAGCCCCCTAATTTGATGGGTGGGCGGTTCGGGCGGATTTTGGTAAAATACGCGGCATATGAAAAGCCTGATTACATTTGCGTCGGCGGTTGTTTTGGCTGCCACGGCGTCGGCGGAGAATGCGCCTGGGAGCTGCGAGGTGCAGGTCGGCGACTGGGCGATCGGCGGAACGTGCTCGGTTCGCCGCCACGGCGGCGGCGACTGGCGGCTTGGAGCCGAGGCACTGCCGTCGGGGACGGATGGCGTCGCCTTCGTCCGCGTCCGGCTCGAGGCCGACCAGCCCGCCAAGAAGCCGATGTTTTCGGTTAAGGTGCGCCTCCGTGGCGGCGAGGCGCGTTCGCTCTGGCGGCCTTCGTGTGGCTTCCGCAGACACGACAAGGCAGGTGTGATGCCCTACGAGTCGCATGCCAGGTTCATGAGCTGCGGTGCGCAGTGGATGCCGCTTTACGCCTTCTTGGACGCCGAGGACGTGAACATCCTGACGCTCGCGTCGTCGGAGTCGCGCGACCGCGTCGTCTTCCGCGGCGGAACCGAGGAGGGCCCGAACACGCTCGTCGCCGAGTTCACCTTCAACACGATGGACTGCGAGACCCCCACGAACCGCGCCGAGGTGACGGTGAGGTTCGACACTCGCCGGCTCGCCGCCGACAGCGTCCTTCCCGCGGCGTCCGCCTGGATGCGTGCGGCGGACCCGGCGCCAGAGCGCCCCGTGCCCGACCTTGCGTTCGAGCCGGTCTGGTCGTCATGGTGCGCATACCATTCGAGCATCACGGGGGAGATCGTCGAGCGCGAGGCGGCGGTCGCCCGGTCGGTCGGGCTGAACGCGATCATCATAGACGACGGCTGGCAGGTGCCGCGCGAACACCCGTTCTATGACGGCGAGAACCTGCCCAGCGAGCGCTACTCCAGTGATCTCGCGGCGCATGTGGCGCGGCTGCACGCGGCGGGCACGAAGGTCGTCCTCTGGTATCCGGTGACGCTGGTGACGGACAATGTCAGGAACTTCCGGGACTATGACGGGATGATGCTCTGCCGGCGCTCCTGGGGCCCGTACGTGTGGGATCCGCGTTTCGCGGCAAGGCGCGAGTTCTTCCACGGCCGAATCGCCGCGGCGATGCGCGACTGGAAGGTAGACGGCCTCAAGCTCGACTTCGTCGATTCCTGGAGCCCGGACTACGATCCATTCACGCTGCCCGACGTTTTGAAGGGTCTGGGCGGACGAGACATCCGCGACCTGATGCCGGCGGTGGAGAAGACGATGACCGAGGCAAGGGAGATCGTCTCGGGGTTCCGTCCCGACGCGGTCATCGAGTTCCGCCAGTGCTACATCGGCCCGCGGATGCTCAAGTGCTGCACGCAGGTGCGCGTGCAGGACTGTCCCGGCTCGCTCGCCGAGATGCGCATCGGAATTGCCAACCTACGCCTCACCTGCGGGCCGAACGCCGTTCATTCCGACCCGATCCAGTGGGAGCTCGATGCATCGGCGACCTCGGTGGCGGAGTCGATCCTCGCGTCCATCTTCGGCATCGGACAGTATTCGGTCCGTCTGACCGAGGCTCCGCCGGAGCATCTCCGGGTCCTGAAGCACTGGGTGGCCTTCACCCGCGAACATTCCGCCGCGCTCTACCGCGGCGATTTCCGCGTGCAGGGGCTTTCCTCCGATGCGCCGGTGCTCGTCGGCGAAACGGCGAATGAGCGCGTTGTCGGCGCCTACAGGCCGGGCTTTGTGGCGGACTGCGGCATGCCTGACCGCCGGATATTCGTCCTCAACGGCACGGGTGCGACGAATGTCGCGGTGCGCTTCGGCGCGGCGGCGAAGGGGACGGTGTTCGGGCCGGACGGAACTCGGCTCGGCGACGTCGCCGTCCCGTCTGGACTTTCCGAGATCGCTTTGCCCCGCGGCGGCATGCTTTGCGTTTCACCTTGCCGTCCATGATTCCTTCAGCGGCGGTTAAACAGGTTGGGCTTCGCCTGTTGAGAAGTTGAAAAGTGAAAGGTTGAAAAGTTGAAAAGCTGGACTACGCGGCAGTTACGCGATCCTTTGTCCCCCGGATTGGGACGAAGGGCGTTCCTTGTGTCTGGTGCCGCGGCGCTTGCCGCGGCAAGCACCGCGCACGGCGGCGATGATCCGGCCAGGACCGCCGGCGCGGCGAAGGCGGCCGGCGAGTTCGATGTCTGCGTCGTCGGCGGCAGTTGCACCGGGGTGTTTGCGGCGGTCCGCGCGGCGGCGGCGGGGATGCGTGTTGCGCTTGTCGAGCGCAACTACTTCTTCGGCGGCACAGCTACCGCCGGCTTCGTGCCGGTCTGGCATTCGCTTTTCTCGCTTGACGGCTCGCGGCGGATCGTGGGAGGATACACCCAGCAGGTTATCGAGCGACTTGCAGCGAGGGGGCTTGCCACCCTGCACGACGCTAAGGACGGGCGTTCCGAGTCCGCCTATTGCTTCTTCAACACTGCGGCGCTGCAGGGCGAGCTCGACCGGATGGTGAAGGAGGGCGGGGTG
>CADCCW010000055.1 GCA_902800055.1 uncultured bacterium | reverse complement strand
CGCGCGCTGGCGCTTTCGGCGACCATCGAGCACGCACTGGACGTCTCAGAGGAGGAATTGCCGGACGGCTTCACGCGCTCCATCGCCGAGTCTGTCGCGGACCTGCGGGGACAGACCCGCGCAGAAATCGTCCGCGCCCGCGAAGGCCGCATGCTCCGCGAGGGGGCGAAGGTGGTGCTCGCCGGTCCGCCGAACGTCGGCAAAAGCTCGCTTTTCAACGCGCTCGTCGGCTCTGCCCGCGCCATCGTCTCGGATAGGCCCGGCACCACCCGAGACGCCATCGAGGCGTGGGTTGACATCGCTGGCTGGCCGGTCTGCCTTGTTGACACCGCCGGACTGCGCACCACCGCCGATGCAATCGAGGCGGAAGGCGTCGAACGCGCAAAACACCTTGCCGCCGCGGCGGACATCATCCTTGACCTCCATGACGCACCGCCAGCGGTCTTGTCAGGGGAGACCGCAGATTTGCCGCGGAAAATCGTGGTCTTGACCAAATGCGACCTTCTTCCTGGGGACAGACCACAAGGGTTGGTGGCGGTCAGCGCGGTTACTGGGGAGGGGATTGAGCGGCTCAAGGGCGTGATTGTCGAGCGGCTGGAGGCCAAGGCGGAAGGCGCGGGCGAGACTGCCGGCGATGCGCGGGCGGACCGGCTCTGCGAAATCGAGGGCATTCTTGCGCGAGTTCCGGCGGGAGACCTGGTGCTGGCCGCCAACGCTGTTCGCGACGCCGCCTCGCGTCTTGGCGCAATGATCGGGGCGGAATATTCGGCGGACATGCTGGCGGCGCTGTTTTCAAGGTTTTGCGTCGGCAAATAGCCGGGAACGGACGGAGGAACGGGAAATGCACAGACTGCTGGTTGACACTGCATCACTGGAAAGCGAAGCGCCGGTGCTGTCGTCCGAGGCCGCGGCGCATCTCAAGGTGGTGCGTCCAAAGTCAGGCGAGCGGGTCGAGCTCTTCGACGGAAAGGGCAGGACGCGCGAATACGCCGTTACCGCGTCCGGTCGCGGCTTCGTCCTCGCCGCCGCCGCGCCGGTGGCCGAGTTTCCGCGCCCGCCGGCGATGACGCTTTTCGCCTGCGTGACCAAGGGGTCGCGCTGGGACTGGACGATCGAGAAGGCGACGGAGCTCGGGGTGACGCGGATTGTGCCGGTCGTCTCGGCGCGCACCATCGTGCGCATCGCCGACGGCGAGCGCGAGGCGAAGCGGCGGCGCTGGGAGCGCGTCGCGGCGGACGCAGCGCGGCAGTCGGACGCGAAATGGCTGCCCGAGGTGCTTGCTCCGACGACGTTCATGGAGTCGCTGGCGCTGGTCCGCGGCACCGAGTGCTTCGTCGGGGCGCTCGTCACGCCGCCGCCGGTTCCGGTGGCGGAGGCGGTCCGCCGCCGCCGGAGCGAGCTGGAGCCGGCAATCTACGTGGGACCGGAAGGGGATTTCTCGCCAGAGGAGCTGCAGGCGCTTCTGGAAATCGCAACCCCGGTCTCGTTCGGCTCCACCATCCTCCGTGCCGAGACGGCTGCGATCTACGGGGTTTCGGCGCTCAAAGCTCAACTGGAGATTAAACCATGACCTCGTCTGCAAAAATGGATCAGGCGATTCTTGTCGCTGCTGGAATCGTTTGGACCGTGCTTCTTGCCCTCGTGCCTTGCACCAGCCTCGGCGAGGACGAGAGCAGCCCGGTGATGCTCTCGCTCCTGAGTCCTGTTGAGTGGCCGTCGCCGCAAAGCGACATCGGTGGCTTCAGGCTCTCCCTGCTCTACGGCGAGTGCCGCGACTTCGCGGGGCTGGACATCGGCCTGGTCGGTCGCGCCACCGACGGCTTCGCCGGGCTTTCGATCGGCGGGGTGAACGTCGTTTCGCGGCGTCTGGCGGGGCTGCAGGTCGGGTTCGTCAACTGGAACCTGAACGACGAGATGACGCCGGGCCACCGATCGATCGGCGTCCAGTACGGGGTAGTCAACTACGCCGACACCCTGTTCGGACTGCAGGACGGATGGGTCAACCTGTCCTCGGGAACGCTGACCGGTGTGCAGTACGGCTTTCTCAACTGCGCCGCGGATATGAGCGGGCTGCAGTGCGGTTGTCTGCTGGTCTTGGGCGTGAATGTAGCGGCAGGGTCGGTGAGCGGCTGCCAGATCGGCATTGTGAATCTTGCGGACAGGATGGAGTCGGGCCTGCAGATCGGGCTGCTCAACATCGTCCTGCACAACGGATTCCTCCCCGTCCTGCCGATCGTCAACGGCGGCTTTTGACGCATTCCTGGCGGCTTCTGGCGGTTTTTCATGTAAGGCGAGAAGCGAGTGCCGATTTTTTGGTATAATACACACCCGATTTTACAGACTTTCAAAATGAAAGGCGAGGCGGACAAATGAAGCGTGCCGACATAGACAAGGTACTTATAATCGGATCGGGCCCGATCGTGATCGGGCAGGCCTGCGAATTCGACTATTCGGGGACGCAGGCGTGCAAGGCCCTGAAGGCGTGCGGCTACAAGGTCGTGCTGGTGAACTCCAACCCGGCGACGATCATGACCGACCCCGTGATGGCGGATGCGACGTACATCGAGCCGCTGAACGAGGCGCGGCTTGAGCAGATCATCGAGAAGGAGAGGCCCGATGCCATTTTGCCGAACCTCGGCGGGCAGACGGGGCTCAACCTTTCAATGGAGCTTGCGAAGAAGGGCATCCTCGACAAGTACGGCGTTAAGGTTATCGGCGTCAACCTCGACGCGATCGAACGCGGCGAGGACCGCGAGGTCTTCAAGGCGACGATGCAGAAGCTTGGCATCGAGACGCCGCGCTCGGGGATCGTCCACTCGGTTGAGGAGGCGGTCAAGCTCGTCGACGAGGAGATCGGCTACCCTGTCGTCGTCCGCCCCGCCTACACGATGGGCGGCGCCGGCGGCGGATTCTGCTACAACGTCGAGGAACTGAGGACGATCTGCGCCCGCGGCCTCGACGCCTCGCTCACCCACCAGTGCCTCATCGAGGAGTCGATTCTCAACTGGGAGGAGCTGGAGGTCGAGGTCGTGCGCGACGCGAAGAACCAGATGATCGCCGTCTGCTTCATCGAGAACATCGACGCTGTCGGCGTCCACACGGGCGACAGCTACTGCGCGGCTCCCTTCCTCACGATCGACAAGAAGCTCGAAGAGCGCCTCCGTCGCGACGCGTTCAAGATCGTCGAGTCCATCGGCGTCATCGGCGGCACGAACGTCCAGTTCGCTCACGACCCGAAGACGGGCCGCGTCGTAATCATCGAGATCAACCCGCGCACCTCGCGCTCCTCTGCGCTCGCCTCGAAGGCGACAGGCTTCCCGATCGCGCTCGTCTCGGCGAAGCTCGCCGCTGGCATGACGATGGACGAGATTCCCTACTGGCGCGACGGAACGCTCGAGAAGTACACGCCGGACGGCGACTACGTCGTCCTCAAGTTCGCACGCTGGGCGTTCGAGAAGTTCCGCGCCGTCGAGGACAAGCTCGGCACGCAGATGAAGGCCGTCGGCGAGGTCATGTCGATCGGCAAGACCTACAAGGAGACTTTCCAGAAGGCGATTCGCGCGCTCGAGCGCGGGCGCGCCGGCCTCGGCTTTGCGAAGGACTTCCACGAGAAGTCGCTCGACGAGCTCTTGAAGCTTCTCGCCGTTCCCAATTCCGAGCGCCACTTCCAGATGTACGAGGCGATCAGGAAAGGCGCGACCGACGAGCAGATTTTCGAGCGCACCGGCGTCAAGGCGTACTTCGTGCAGCAGATG
>CADCCW010000054.1 GCA_902800055.1 uncultured bacterium | reverse complement strand
TCTTCCGCGGTTGGCGCGAGATGCCGATTCTGCGCGTTTCCGCGCGGCTGAAGGGAGTCATGAGGAAAGAGGACCTTCCGTTTAAGGATGGCGAGAAGAGCCTGCGCCTGACTGGCACAATCAGAAAGTCGGACTTCGACAGCTCGTTGAAACTCAAGGATGCTGTCGTGGAGCCGGCAAAGCAGGACGCAGCTGATTGACCAAGGGGGGCTGGACTGTAAGACTGCTCCAAACACTTCAAATCTTGTCGAGCGCTACTATTTCGACTGGAATGACCGAATTGACGATTTGAAATGTCGAATGGACAAAGAGGCGCGTGAAGCCGATACGACAAAATTGGGGAACCTCCAAAGAGGAAATGCCGTTGCGCCTTGAAAAGCGGAAATGCTATAATGTCTGTATGAGTGGTTTGTATGAATCTGTCAAATCGCGAATTAAAGGAGAGCGGATAATGAGAATGAATGATGCGTTGGCCGCGTTGGCCGCAGTTGCGGTTGCGGCAGCCGAGGTGTCGGCTGCTGCCGTGCCGCTTGACCCTGCTCCGATCGTATCGGTCGGGCTGTACAAGAACGGGATGGCCGTCGTGACGCGGCGCATCACGCCAGGCGAGGACGGCGTGTCGTTTGTCGACGCGAATGCGCGCCCGGCGTACGGTTCGTTCTGGCTCGTGTCCGGCGGTGGCGTGTCGGTGTCGTCCACGAAGGCCGACGTGCTCCGCGAAAACGTCGACGCCGGCTTTGCGGAAGGATGGACCGGCGCATATGACGGCCGGAAGATCGAAGTCGCGTTCCGATGCGGCGTCGGCATGGACCAGATACTCGACGCCGCCGCCAAGACCGGGTCTATGAAGGTCCTGGCCGGAACGGCGGGCGAGTCCAGCCGCATCTGCACCGTGCGCGGGACGGCCGTGAAGGACGAGTCTGAGCGCGCAGCCGAGCCGATTGGACGCCGGAACATGTACTATGGCTATGCATCGTACTACTACGAGCCGCCCAAGCCCAAGCCCGCGAAGTCGCTCAACGTCAGGCTGGAGAGCGGATCCATAGTCTCGGTGCCTGAGTCAGCCGTTGTGAGCGTCCGGTCTGACGACGGCGATTCGCGCGGCATTGCGCGCGCGATGCCCGTTTGGCGCTTCGACGGCGCGAAGGCGCCCTTCGACGTCCAGTACATCGCGACCGGCGCCTGCTGGACGCCGTCGTATCGGGTCGATCTCGCCGACGGCAAGGGCACGGTGTCGATGACGGCAGAGGTGTACAACGACATTGCTGACTGGAAGGATGCGGAGGTCTCCCTCATATCGGGATTCCCGAATCTTCTCTACGCAGACGTGCCGTCCCTCCTTGGCGGCGGCGTGGACTTCGGCGCGTACAGCTCCGCCATACGCGCGGCGGAGGACGATACGTACTGGGGGTGGTTCCGCAGGGGCGGGCGCAATCGCGGCGGGGTGATGTCGCAGAGCGTCATGCTCAACAGCTTCACGCCTTCCGGCGGGGCGGACTCCTTCTCGGCAGGCGCGGCGGAGTCTGCGGGCGCCGGCACGGACATCCACTACCGCGGCGTCGGCCGGATGACGCTGGCCAGGGGCGACCGGCGCATGCTCCAGCTGGGACGCAAGGAAGTGGCGCTCCGGCGCATCGTGGAGTGGAACCTGTCGGACGACCGCGACGAGCGCGGGAATCTGCGCGACGGCACCGAAGAGGAGCGCCGGACGGCGTGGGACGCCGTCGTGTTCGCCAATCCGTTCGGATTCCCGATGACCACCGCGCCGGTCGAGATAGCCGAGGGCGGACGCGTCCTGGGCCAGTCGAAGATCGGCTGGACGAATCCCGGCGACGAGGCGTCCGTCAAGATCACCAAAGCGCTCACGGTGTCGGTCAAGTATACCGAAAGCCTGTCAGGGATGGACGGTGTGAAGCGCTGGGGCGGACGCGATTGGCGCAAGGAGGGCGTCAAGGGCTCGTTCAGCATAAGGAACCACCGCGGCGAACCGGCGACAGTGCGTGTGAAGAAGACTGTTTCCGGCGAATTGGTGGACGCGACGGACGCGAAGGTCCACGACAGGCCCGCGCAGCCAGAGAACCCAAATCTTGAGCACGATATGACATGGGAGTTTGTCCTGGCACCTGGTGAGGACAAAGTGTTCTCGATTGAATACTGGCATTGGCTTTGGCGCTGACAGAATGGTTCGCCGCCCGCATGGAGGCTACAGGGTCAGACATGGTTACTACAGTAAATTACTACAGTAGCGGGAGTTTGTGATATACTGTTCGGCATGAGACGGTGCATGATAAATCTTCCAAATCGGTGCCAGCGCCTGATCAGCCGAGCCGAGTGGCACACCGTGCGTTTGAAGGGGGCAAGCGGCGAATCGGAAGGGTTGCGCCGCTATGACAAGGAAAACCTACTGTGGCAATCTACTGTGGCAATCAGGTCTGACCCTGTTGGTTCCCCAATAGAGGAGGAAATGTGGTGAAGAAGTTTTTGTTTGACACATGGTATGGCGCTCTGGTGGCCTTGGCTTCCGTTTCGGCAGTGCTCCTTGGCGCTATAGTCGCCGACGGCTATCTCGGGGTGCGCGGTAACATTACATGGAATGTCCTGTCTGTTTCCTTGTTTCTTGCGTGGATTGCCGCGTGTGTGACATTGCTTGCGGCCATTTTCGTTTCGCTCTTCAGGCGTCGATGGTTGAGGGCGCTGTTGCAGGTGTTGTTGGGGGGCTTGCTGCTGGGTGGGTTCTTGGTGGCGTTTATGATGGCATGCGTCCTTGGAACGCTCTTCGGGCCCAGCGAGGATCATTTCGCCGACGAGCTGGCGATTCCGGCTGAACTTGAGGCGGATATTGTGGTGCCAGGTGATCAAGCTGGAAGCCCGTTCGATTCAGCCGATGTCTATGACGACGATTTCGCAAGGGCGGTCTTTGCGGCGTTGAAAAAAGAAGGCGGCGATGATCCAACTGTCACATGCGATTTGTCGGCGCTGTCCGAACTTGTCCATAGCCGACGTGATGACTTAATGGCCTATCTCGCCAGACATCCCGGATGGTGGCTGCACGAGTATCGGGGGCGGCTGTATGCGATGCGCCGTTGGCGGAACAAGGGCGTCTGGAACCATCAGCACAACGGGTGTTATTCCGGCAACACGACGAAGCATGATTTTGCGCAGGATTTCGGTGCCTGGCAGAAGGCGACGCATTATCAGACAAGTACGACCATCGGGTTCCCGTTTACGCCGTTTGGACGCGAAAGGGGCGCGGAACGTGGGCCGATTTCAACCGCAAGGGCAGATGTTACAAAGGGAAATCTTGATTCATTTAGAAGTAACGTGTGCTTTGGCGACAAGGATTTCTGCGTTGAGGTGATTGAGGAGTCGCCGGCGCGCGAGAGGCGCATCACCAACGCCGTGCTAGCGTTCTTGAAGGACGAGTTCCAGTCGCTGACGAATCTGCCGCCCGACGCTGTAGTTCGCGGATCAGACGAATTCACGCTTCGCAATGGCATGCAGCCTGGCATATACAATCTCACGCTGCGGATCAATCCCGGCGAGCCTGGGCTAGTCTATCTCAAGGCATTTGAGGCGACGAAGGGGACGCGTCTCTCCGAAGGAAGGCTGAAGGGAGCTTCCAACGAGAGAATCGGATGGTCAAATGATCCAGAAGAGAAGTTCCTCTACGAAAACGAGTTCACGATCTATGAGGGCGACTGGGGCAAGCCGTATGCCGCGAGGATTGAGGTCTGGTTCTGTCCAGATTCCGGTCGGACGGAGCGCAAGCTGATGGAGCGCATCTGCAAGATCGAGGGATGGATGCGATGATATTTCACGAGAGATTGACTATGTCCGCCGAGCGCTTTAGCCGCATCCGCTGTACGTTGTGGCGTTACTCGTAATGGGTCCACATGCGAAGAACCTTGACCACGTGTTCTTCCTGGAGAACCTGGTAGACGAGGCGATGCTGGATGTTGATTCTGCGGGATATGGCGCCTTTGAGGTTCCCTACCAGTGTTTCGTAGGGCGGCGGAGTTCGGAAGGGGTCGATGGCGAGAATGCCCAGGAGCCGCTCGACGTTGGGCCGAAGGCCGGAAGACGCGATTTTCTTTGCGTCCTTCTGCGCCTGC
>CADCCW010000053.1 GCA_902800055.1 uncultured bacterium | reverse complement strand
TTCGTCTTCGCCGCCTCCTCGTCCGCGAGGTCGAACATGTCGAGGAACGCCTGGTTGACCTCGAGGATCCTGCCGTCGGCGTCGCAGGCGAATAGGGCGGCCTGCGAGAGCTCGAAGGCGTTCGAGCGCGTCTTGTAGTAGGTCATGATCTCGCGCCGGCGCTCGATGTTGCGCACGGTGAAGACGAGGTCGCCGGGGTTCATGAGGTCGATTACCGACACCGTCACCTCGCAGGCGAACTTGGCGCCGGCCTTGTTCACGCCGTAGGCGTTCACCATCACGCGGTGGTCGCCCTCGATGCCGTGGCGGATGCGCTGCACCACCTCGGGACGCAGCCCCGGGATGAGCGTCGAGACCGGCTGGTCGAGGACCTCGTCGAGGTCGCGGCCGAAGTGCTCGACCGCCCGCGGGTTCACGTCGAGGATGTGCCCGTTGGGGTCGGCGATGATTACGGCGTCGTACATTCCCGTCAGAAACTGGCGGAAAAGCGAGCGGCGGTCTTTGGGTACAAAGAGTGACATATTGTGGATTATACCAAATCAGACTATGAGCATGCAATCACCATAGGAAAAAAACATGTACCCCGCCCGGACCGCCATCGCGTAGGCGCAGAGGACCCTTTCGCGCCCGGCGAGCGCCGAGACCATCATCAGCAGCGTCGACTGCGGCAGGTGGAAGTTGGTCAGCATCGCGTCGCAGGCGCGGAACCGGTAGGGCGGGTGGATGAAGATGTCGCTCGCGCCGCTTCCCGCCGCCACCACGCCCTCGCCGCCGTCCGCCGCCACCGCCGCCGCCACCGTCTCGAGCGTGCGCACCGTGGTGGAGCCGACGCAGAAGATGCGCCCGCCGCGCGCGCGGCACTCGTTGACCGCCGCCGCCGTCTCCGGCGGCACCGTGAACGCCTCGAAGTCCATGTGGTGGTCCTCGATGTCCTCGGCCTTGACCGGGCGGAACGTCCCGGGGCCGACGTGGAGCGTCACCGCGACGCGCCGCACCCCCTTCGCCTCCAGCGCGGCGAAGATCTCCGGCGTGAAGTGTAGCCCGGCCGTCGGCGCGGCGACCGACCCCACCTCGCGCGCGTAGATCGTCTGGTAGCGCTCGCGGTCCTCGAGCTCCTCCTCCCGCGTCCCCTCGCGCTTCACGTAGGGCGGCACCGGGGTGCGCCCGAATTCGTCCAGGAGCTCCATCAGCGGGCGGTCGCACTCGAACTCGACCTTCCACATGCCGATGCCCTGGAGCGGCTTGATAAGCCGCGCCTTCAGCTCGCCCTTGGGGCCGAACTCCGCCACCTGGCCCTCGCGGCACTTCCGCCCCGAGCCGATCATGCAGTTCCACCGGAGCGAGCCGGAGTCCGCCGCCATGTCCGGGATGTCCGTCTCGGCGTCCATCGGCGCGGCGTTCACCATCAGCACCTCGACCGCGCCGTGGGTGTCGGGCCATTCGCCGACGAGCCGCGCGGGGAAGACCTTGGTGTCGTTGACGACCAGGAGGTCGTCCGGCGTCATGTACTCCACGATGTCCGCGATGTGGCGGTGCTCGATGACCCCGGTGTCGCGGTGCAGCACCATCATCCGCTCGGTACCGCGCCGTTCGGCGGGGTGCTGGGCGATCAGCCGCTCGGGAAGCGGATACCAGAACTGCCGCGTCTTCATGTCGCGCCCTCCTCCCCCGCCGCGTCGTCGCGGCCGAGCTGCTCGAGCTCGGTGCCAGCCGCCTCCCAGTCGGCAGTGTAGCGGTCGATCTCGAACTGGAGCGTGCGCACCTGGCGGTTCTTCTCGGCGAAGTCCGTGGTCGGGGTGGGGTTGAAGAGCTCCGCGCTCGCCTCGTCGAGCGCCTGCTGGAGCTCGTCGATCTTGCGCTCCGCCGCCTCCATCCGCCGCTTGAGCTCCTTCACCTTCGGGGCGATCTTCGCCCGTTCCGCCGCGCGCTGGCGGCGGAGCTCCTTCGGCGAGAGTCGCGCGCCGCCTTCGCCGCCGGCCGGCTTCTGGACGCGGGGCTCGGCGGCCTTCCCGGTGGCGGCGACCCCGCGCGCCTCGCGCTCGGCCTTCTTCTCGCAGTAGTAGTCGTAGCCGCCGGGGTACTGGAACACGCCCTCGCGGGTTATCTCGACTACCGACGTCGCCACCTCGCGCACGAAGTCGATGTCGTGCGAGACGAGGAAGAGCGTGCCACGGTACTTCTTGAGCGCGTCCTGCAGAAGGCGGCGCCCGTCGAGGTCGAGGTGGGTGGTCGGCTCGTCGAGGAGCAGGAAGTTCGGCGCCGAGATGAAAAGCCGGAGGAACGCAAGGCGGATCTTCTCGCCGCCGGAGAGGACGCCAGACGGCTTCTCGACGTCGTTCTCGTCGAACCCGAAGGCGCCGAGCTGGTTGCGGAAGGCCTTCTCGGGGCCGCCGCCGCGCGCGTCCCAGGCGTTCTTGGCGACGCGGTAGACGGAGAGGTCCGGCGGGATCGTCTCGGCGAACTCCTGGCTCAGGTAGCCGGGGACGACGTTGTGGCCGAGCACCGCCTTGCCCTCGGTCGGCTCCCTCACGCCGGCCATGATGCGCATCAGCGTCGTCTTGCCGAGGCCGTTGTAGCCGATGAGCGCCACCTTGTCGCCGCGGGCGACGTTGTAGCTGACGCCGCGGAAGACGAACTTCGGCAGCTCGTAGGCGAAGCCGAGCTTCTCGCAGCGGAACATCTCCACGCCACTCGGCGGCGGCTCGGCGAGGCGCAGTCGCCCGGAATTGGTGTAGCGCTTCGGCAGCACGATGCGCTCCTCGTCGATCTTGTCGATCAGCTTCTGGCGGCTCTGGGCCTGCGCCGCCTTGGTGGCCTGGGCGCGGAAGCGGTCAACGAAGCGCTGCAGCTGCTCGCGGCGGTGGTCCTGGTTCTCCTTGGCGGCCTTGAGGTGCTGGTAGCGGACGTCCCGCTCAGCGAGGTAGTAGTCGAGCGAGCCCTCGTAGCGGGTGGCGGTGCCGGCGTCGACCTCGACGATGACGCTGGTGAGCGTCCGCAGGAGGTAGCGGTCGTGGGAGATGAGCATCAAGGTGCCGTCGTACGCCTTGCTCGCGCTCCCGCTCGTCAGCGTCACCGCGCGTCTGCCAATCGACCATGGGAAGGTGCGCGCTCCGCTGAAGTTCCCCGTGCCGGTGACGGTCAGCGTGTAGTCGCCCGCGTCCGTCGCCTTGTTGCCGGACACGCCGAAGGTCTGAACGGCGAAGCCGTCGTACGAGACCGCCGCGACCCCGCACGTCTTTTCAGTGCCGTCGTACTTCGCGCCGTCCCCGGACAGCGTCACCGACCACTTCGCCGCGTCCGTCCAGCCGTCCAGCCCCGCCGCCGCCACGGACAGCGTGCCCGTCACGCAGGTGACGGCGTAGTTCGCCGCGAGCGTCCCCTCGGCGAAGGCGTAGCCGAACGCGTTGGGAACCGTCCCCGCGTCCGTGATCGTCGCGAAGCCGTACGCCTCGGCGCCTTCGCCGTCGACGAACCCCTCGGCCGTCACCGTCGCATTGGAATGCGCCTGCCCGTCGTACGGCCAGCTGCCGTCGCCGCTCGCAATCGTCACAGGCCTGCTCGAGACCGTCACCGTCGCGGCGTGGACAAAATCCTCGTAGTTCGGGCTCGACACGCGGTACCACACCGCGTACTCGCCGGCGTTCGTAAACATCGGCGGCTCGGCGCGCCACTCCACCTGCCCGCCTTCCCGGTCCGGCGCGCGGCCATACGCGGTCGCGAAATCCCCGATCACCGCCTCGCCGAACGCCGCCTCCAGCGCGTTGGTGTCGATCGTATGCCCCCGGCCGTCATACACGAAGGTCGCGTCGAACTTCGAGCGCCCGCCCGACGGGACCGCCCCGCCGCCCGGCTCGTCGCCGCCGCCGGTTCCGCCACCGCCACCTGGCCCAACCGTCGCCTTCGTCACCGTCAGCGTGCCGTTTACCGTCGTAATGTCATAGTTGCCCGCCCTCGTGCCCCCGTTCAGCGTGTAGGTGAAGGTGTTTTCGCTCGTGCCCACCTCCGTCTGCGAACCTGTCACGTTGAAGGTGGCGCCCTCGCCTGCCACAAAGCCATCACCGGCGATGTGCACATCGCCGCACGTGACAGGGGTGCCGTCGTACGCCTTGCTCGCGCTCCCGCTTGTGAGCGTCACCGCGCGTTTGGTGATCGCGACCAGCGCGGAATTGGTCACGGTCGCGTAGTTGGGTGAAGAAAGAACATACCACACCGTTTCACAGCAGGCGTTCGTAAACATCGGTTTCACTGCGGAAAAAGGCCCGTTACCATTCAGTGCGTATGCCACAGAAAATGACGACGCATCCGAGCCCGAAAGCGCCACCGTGATGGAATGTCCCTGTCCGTCATATACGCCCTCATGGCCGCTCACATTCATGGCAACATCGCCACCCCCACCAGAACCAGGCACACCTGCCTTCGTCACCGCAAACGGCACGCGATTCGTGAGTCCTGTATAGTTTGCGT
>CADCCW010000052.1 GCA_902800055.1 uncultured bacterium | reverse complement strand
GTGCGGTAGCCGAGCGTCTCGCGCAGCGTCAGCTTCTCCTTGCCGTCGCCCGTGAGTTCGGGCCACCAAGTGCAAAGGGGCTTGTCGTAGTCCATAAGCCCGCGTTCCACAGCGCGGTGGCAGGCCGTCGAAAGAAGCGGCTTCTCCGTCGAGAAGATCGGGAAGAGCGTGTCTGCCTTGACGGCCGCAGCGTTCGCATTCGTGGAAAGATGTCCAGCGAAGACGTCGACGATCTTCTTGCCGCCCCTGTAGGCGCAGAACTGCATGCCGCCCTCCATGCCGTCGGCAATCGCGCTGTCGCAGAGCCGCTGGCACTCGGCCTGCATGTCGAAATCCCGCTCGAGCCTCCAGCCCTCGGGAAGTTTGCTCGAGTCGGTGGCCATGCCCTCGCGGCCGTCGCGCTTCCAGCGGATGTCGAGGACGGCGTCGTCGTCGAAGCCGACGCCGATCTTCGCGCCGCAGAAGGTAAGCCCGTTCCTGACCGTGGGGTCGATGGTGACGACCTTCGCCTCGCGGTCGAGCGACTTGAGCCCCAGCGCCTTGCGGAAGAGCGCGTCAACCCGCGCGCGGTCGTTCATCATCCTGGCGTCGGCGAAATCGGCGTTGATCTTCGCGTCGCTCGTCGCAAGCGAGGAGCATCCGATGTCGAAGTCGATGAGCGTGGTGCAGCCGACGTCGCTGAGCTCGAACTCGCCGGACTCGGCGGTGAAGACGAGCTTGTCGAACACCTGGGGCGCGTTCACGAAGAACGAGCACCCCCCCTCCTTCTTCGCCTCGACCCTGGCCGACTCGCCGGGCTTCCCGCCCCACTTGACGACGAGGACGCCAGGCTGGTTGCAGCGAATCGAGGCGGACGGGATGCCGCGCGCGCGAACGCCGGAGACGAAGGTGGCGTCCTTGCCACGAACGACGTGGTAGAGCCAGTGGCGGTCACCCTTGTGCTTGAACGGGAAGAGCGAGGTCTTGGGCGCAAAGCCCTCGGCGAGCCCGGCCACCGTCGCCTCGACCTCAACCGGCGGCACGCCCTTCGACACCATCTTGGACGGGTCGTCCTTCGAGGGGACCTGCTTCGAGAACCACGAGTTCATCGTCAGGCCTCCCTTGGTCTTCGGGTCGCCGGTGAAGACAATCACCTCGCCATTGGCGCGCCAGACCTCGGCGACAAGCCACTTCGCCTTCGCGTCGCAGACGAGCCGCAGCTCATGCATGCCCTTGCCGCCGATGATCGGGAAGTCGTGGGCCATGCCGTCGCCGGGGATCCAGCCGACGAGCTTCCACTCGAAGTTGATGCGCACCGGCCGATCGGACGCGATCCTGAGCGTGGTGTCGGTCTCGTCGAGCCCGATCCACTTGCCGAACGGGACAGTCTGCGCGTCGCCGACTGCCTCCGGCTCGGCGAGCCAGACCGGGCAGGCCTTCTTGAACAGGCCGTCCGCCGCGCCGAGCGAAAGCGCCGCGACCGCAAACATCGCCGCCATTAGAGTATGTTTCATCGTTTTTCCTTTCTGTTGTTGTCTTTGAAATGGTCACCTGGTGAAAGTCGGGAGCGGACGCTTGTCTGGCTCCGGGTTGACGTGCTCCGGGTTCTTGAACCACTCGGGGTGCCGCGCCGCGCCGTCCGGCTCCGGCAGCAGCTTGGGCCGGAACTTGGTCACGTAGAGGCCACAGTTCTTCAGGTTCACCGGATGGAGGCCGAGCTTCAGCACCGTCGCGCGGCTCCGCACCGTGAAGTCGCCCTTCTCGGGCGCGGAGAAGTTGATGTCGTCGGTGACGATCGAATGGACGTCGTGCCCGTACTTCTGCTGCCAGTCCTTCTTCCAGTCGAGGTGCTGCACGATCGGATACTTGGCGTCGCGCCCGGGGCAGAGCAGGTTGTAGTCGATTACCTGCGATTCGAAGTTCTGCCCGCCGTGGATGATCAGCTGCTGCCGCGGGCAGTCGGGGTAGTACCAGATGTTCCGCTCGAGGTGGTTCGACCAGCTGTGGTTGTTGCCTGGCGTCTTGTCCGGGCTGCAGGCGAAGAACGGAAGACCTGCGAGGTCGGCGCGTTCGACGCGGAGGCGCTCCCAGTCGCGCACCGTGGACTCGTGCTTCACGTCGTACTTCGCGCCGGTGAACTGGATCGCGTACGACCACGGGCCGAGGCCGGGCCGGCCGGTCTTGTAGAAGACGTTGTTGGTGATCGTCATGCAGCGGGTGGAGTTGAGCTTGAGCCCCATCCCGCTGATGTGCGCGAAGGCGTTGTCGTAGACGTAGGCGCCGCCGGGTCCGCCGGACGGGTTCGCGTCAAAGTAGAGCCCGTGGCAGTTCTGGAAGAACGTAAGCGGGCCCCAGCCGGCGTTCTTGGCGATGCCGACGCCGTGGGAGATCCAGTTGCGGGCGATCACGGTGCAGAGCCCGCCGAAGTAGCTGCAGGTGTACATCGCCGCGCCGTCCTCGGACTCCAGCATGTAGTGGTGGATGCGGTTGTCGGTGAACTCGTGGAGCGCGCCCATGTGGAAGATCGCCCACCCGGGCAAGTCGTGCATCAGGCAGTGCGTCACCTTCACCCCGTAGCCCTCGATGAAGATGACCTGCCCGTTGTGGTCGAGCTTGCCGGTGTGGTGGAAGTGGCAGTTGTCGACCACCGTGCCGTTGAGCTCGCGGAAGCTGCCGCCGGTGATGTGCATCGCGCCGTGGCCGAGGTCGTAGACGTCGGAGTCGGCGAGCCGGTGGTTGCCGCCCCACTCGAACTCGACCGCCCGGCCGACGATGTCGTGGATCGAGCAGCCGACGACGGAGATATGGGAACCGCCGTAGGTCTTCACCGCCTTCCGCGCGGCGCAGATCTCGAGGTTCTGGACCTCCACGTTGTGCGCGCCGTTGAACTCGAAGACGCAGTCAATCGTGGGGATCGTCATCAGGCAGCGGTTGGGGTCCTTGCCGATCGGCGGGATGAGGTAGATCTTCTCGTTCTTGAGGTCGTGGCACCACTCGCCAGGAACGTCGAGCTCCTCGCGGAAGCCGCTCAGGATGTAGGTGTCGCCGGGACGCGGCACGTCGCAGAGGTTGCTCGCGAACCGGAGGACGTGGTCCTCGCGGTCGAAGTCGGCAATGCGGACGTAGGAGCTGCCGTAGCGCTGGCGCGGGTAGATGACAATCCGCCCTTCCGAAGGCACCGCCCAGTTGTGCCAGTCCTTCTGCCCCACCCTCATGCAGGTGCGGTTGCCGGACGGCTCCCGGTCTGGAAACTGGTACATGCTGATCCAGCGCCCCGGCACATACGCCCAGCCGCCGGCGTACGGCGCCTTGGGGTCGAAGTTCGGGTAACGCGCCAGCGTCAGCATCTTGCCGTCCATGAACAGCGCGTCTAGCTGGCCGGTGAGCTCGAACGCCGAGACGTCCGCCTCCCAGACGTCGACGCGGCCGTTCAGCTTGTCGCGCGACTTCTTCCACCCCCTGACCGGCAGGCTGCCCAGGAACCGCGGTCGCTTCTTGCCGACGCCGCGGATGGTGAGCTTGCCCGCCCCCCTCGGCTGCATCACGTCGTCGATGAAGATCGAACGGTTGAGCGCCTTGCCCGAGAGGTCCACGTTGATCACGATCTCCGCCTGCTCGTCCGAGGCCCGCGCCTCCGCCGCCTGGTAGAAGGCGTCGGCTACGGACACTCCGTTGGTCATCTGTATCTCGATGACCGCGGCAAGAAGAAGCGCAGCGGCTGCCATCAGACGTTCAGCGCGGTTTTGCTCCAGGGTTCCTTGCCGACGAGTAGCGACGGCGTCGTCATCTCGCTCGGGACGGGGATGCCGAGCATCTGGAGCGCGGTCGGCGCGACGGCCGAGAGCTTCGCAAGCGGCGTGAGCCTGACGCCCGCGGCGTCGTTCGCCACGTAGAAGCAGTCGACGAGGTTAAGGGTGTGCGAGGTCTTGGTGAGGCCCGACTTGTAGTCGACCATCTGCTCGGCGTTGCCGTGGTCCGCAAAGATGAGGACGTGCGCGTCGAGCTCGAGGAGGCGAGGAAGAATCTTCCCGATGCACTCGTCGGTCACCTCGACCGCCTTCGTCGCCGCCTTCTCGTCGCCGGTGTGGCCGACCATGTCGCAGTTCGCGTAGTTGACCACGATGAAGCCGTAGGGGTTCTTCTCCAGGCGCTTCATGAGCTCGTCGGTGACGTTGTATGCGTCCATCTCCGGATGCGAGGCGAAGGTCGCGGGGTCGAAGCGGCTCTTCACCTCCACCTGGTCCTCGCCTTCCGATGGCGTAGTCGACTTGCCGTTGAAGAAGCTCGTCACGTGGCGGAACTTCTGCGTCTCGGCGAGGCGCAGCTGCTTGATGCCGGCCTTGGAGACGACTTCGCCGAGCAGGTTGTCCATGCCGCCGCCCGCGCCCATCGCGCCGAGCAGGTAGTCCTCGAACTCGTCCCAGTAGCGCGTGAAGCCGAGGAACGTCACCTTCGGGCGCGCGCAGCGCTCGCCGGCGTAGTCGTCGCAGACGAACGCCTGGGTGAGCTGGATCGCGCGGTCCTGGCGGTAGTTGGTGTGCATGACGACGTCGCCGTCCTTCATCCCCTCGTAGCCGCCGATGACGTAGCACGGGATGTACTCGTCGGTCATGGGCGTCCCGTCGGGCGTCTTGCCGCTCTCGTACTCCGCCTTGACGCACTCCTCGATCGTCG
>CADCCW010000051.1 GCA_902800055.1 uncultured bacterium | reverse complement strand
GCGGAAGCCCCCCTCGCTTCGCGTATCCAGCAATATGCCGTCGGCGTCTCGTATTCCTTGCCGGAACAGAGCAGGTGCTGCCCCACAAACTGTTCGCATATCTCGCCCTTGTTCGCAAGCATGAAGTCTTTCTCGTCCAAGAAGTCGTCAAGCCTCAGCCCTACCGCGTGGCAGGCGAGCCCGACATCCAGGAAAAGAGGCCTGAACGAACTTGCGTCGGCCCCTGCGCCGACCGGGATGCCGTTCGCCGGCGTATGGCACACCCTGGACACAATTCGCGCAAGCGCAAGACGCGAAAACGCCTTGGACATCTCGTTCGACTTCTCTTCCCGGTCGATATGCGAATATATCATCTTCTTCCCCAGCATCTGCGGCACCGCCAGAAACACCTTCTGCAGCAGCTCCGCATTGGCCCTCCTGCCGTACTTGGGGAAGTCGTCGTGGTAGGTGGTCAATATCGCGTCCTGCTCGCGCTCGGCCTCCTCAAGTCCGCCTTCCAGATACGCCTTGGCCGCTGCAGGCATGCCTCCGACCACCAAATACCGCCTAAACCAAAGCGACAGCTCATTGTGCAGCGCCTCCGGCACCTCTTCTCCGACCTGGTACTTCCCAAGCCACTCCACAAGCCCCGACTTTCCTGCAGCATCGAGAAACTCCTCGAAGTCAAGCGGCGCAAGATACATGTACTCGATTCTTCCCACCGGCATCGGGAACGCCTTCTTGCCGTCCTGCGCCGCCGCATCCAGCATAAATTCCAGAAGCGACCCCGCCGCAACCACATGAAGCCCTGGCCGCTTTTCGTAAAAGTATCGCAGCGACTCGAACACATACGGCTCGGCGGCCTGCAGCTCATCGAGAAACAACAGCGTTTCGCCATCCTTGACCGGGATCGAAAACCTCGCCACAATCAATTCGCAGATGACCTCGGGGTTCTTCGAGGCAAACAGCTTGACGAGCGAAGGGTCCTCCTCAAAGTTGATTTCAACGAAGTGCGCAAAAGAAGAACGTGCGAATTCGCGTACAAGATAGGTCTTGCCAACCTGCCTTGCCCCTCGCAAGATTAGCGGATGCCGATTTGTCCTTTCCTTCCATTCCACAAGTTTTTCTTTGAGTTTTCGCTTCATTCATACCCTCATTCAGATTAATCTGCGCATATTATATCATATTTCACGGACAGATATCAAGGTTGTTTGATAATTATTCTTGACAACTATCAAGGTTGCTGCCAGCCTAATTACAACTTATTGTATGGTTAACGCGTAGACGACGAACGGCGCAGTAGAGCGCATGGTGTTGCTCAATCTCACTGGCGCGTATTATACCAAAAATGGTTGGGGCGCGGCGGCGCCGCTTGGTGAAGCTCCGTGAGAAAGCAGGCAGAGCAGCGACAAAACCGTCGCGCGAACTGCCGCGGAGGGTGTATTACGCCGGCTACTTCAGGTTGATGGCCGCGGGCCTGATCTCTTCCGCCTTGGCGCGGAGCGCCGCCTCGCTCGCCTCGAGCGCCTCGTCGCGGAGGTCGAGCGTGATCAGGTAGGCCTTGAGCGCGGCGCGCTGACCGGCGTCCATCCCGGCGGAATACCTGTCGAGGAGTGCCGGGGCGCGCTTCACGGCTGCGTCGGCGCGGTCCTTCTGCTCCTGGGTTGCGACATGCCTGCGCAGGGCGGAGGCGTCGCCGGCCTGCAGCCACTCGTCGTTGAGCGCATTGGCGATGGCCATGAGCATCCTGCGGCCGACGGTGGCGGCGACAGCCTTCTTGTTCGCGGCCTCGGCGGCGGCGTGGTCCACGGGGACCTTCTGCAGCTGTTCGTTGTATCCCGTCGAGGCGCTCATGAACTCCCAGGAGTAGCGCTGGTTGATCGCCGCGCCGGCGCTGTCGATGGATTCGATGCGGCCTGCGGCGGCGAGGCGCGCGGCGGCGGCGAGCAGCGTGTCGCCGCAGAAGTCGATGAACACCGTGTTCAGGATGTCCCGGATGACGAGCCGGGCTTCGGGATCCATGTTGATGCGCTTTTCCTCGGGCAGGACCTCGTCGATCGCGTCGTTGAGGCGCGCACAGACGTCCTGGAGGACGGTGAAGAGCTCGTCGTCGGTCATGTTCTCGACCTTGCCGGGGACGAGGACCGCCTTGGCGAACTCGAAGGCCCTGCGGACATCCTCGTGCTCCATGACGGTCTTCACCGCGTCCGGCAGGTCGCGGTCGTCGTAGGTGCGCTTCTCGAGCGCATCGACCAACAGCGCCCCGCGGGCCGAGTCGGATATGTCGAGATTGTAGATCGCCTCGATGAAGCCGGCCTTCTTGCCGATGAACGACTGGACGCTCTTCTCGGCGCGCTTGCGGACCGCGGCGACGTCCCAGTTCGCGACGTCGGTCTCGGGCTTTGCGAGCTGCTTCTTGATGTCGTCGATCAGGAAGCTGAATGACCCTCCCTTGATGGGCAGCGCCTCGATGTTCAAGTAGGTGTTCAGGATGTTGACATCGACGCCGGTGCGCTCGAAAATGCCCTGGACTGCGGTTTCCATGGCGGTCGCCTCCACGCGGCGGATCTCGTCGATGGAGCGGAGGAGCGCGAGCATGGCCGCGTCCTGCGGCGCGATCAGCGCGTCGACTGCCTCCGTCACGTTCTTGCCGCCCTTGACGGCGTCGGTGATCGCGGCCAGGATCTTCCCGTGAAGGCTGGCGTCGCGTCCGAAGGCCACATCGACTCCGAAGCCGGCTATATCCGCCGGGTTGATGCCGTTCTGCCTTGCGAGCGCGGCGCTGCGGCGGACGACCGCGTGCCTGACGGCCGGCTGCATGAAATGCATCCTGACCAGCGCCTGCAGCTGATCGTGGGTGACTGGCTGCGAGGACTTGCGCACCTGCTGCGCGATCCTCTGGCCCTCGTAGCCGGCGAGCAGCTTGGTCTTCTCCTCCATGGTGAGGTCGTCGAAGCCGAGGCTGTCCAGCGCCTGGTAGAGCGCCCGCGCGGCAACCGGCGGAACGTCCGCCTTGCCGATCTTGTCCGCAAGCGCGGCGTTCGACTCGGCGATGGTCTCGTCATGCCGGAACATCTCGAAGAACACGACGGCGTTCCCCTTGACGTCCGTCACGTCGGTGGCGTGGAACAGCTGCGTGTGGTTGAAGTCCTGGATGTCCGGCCGCTGGAAGAAGTTCCTGACGAGGCCGAACACCTCCGGCCGCTTCGAGAGCGCCATTACGAGCGCCATCCTGCCGACTGGCCCCAGCTCCTCCGGCATCCCGTCCTGGGCGCCGATGGCGTTCTTCGCGGCGTTGCTTGCGGCCCGGGCGACGATGCCCATCTGCGTGAAGACCTCGTCGTTGGTGCCGGTGTCCACCGCCACGATGAGGTCGTTGACCGGAATCGCGTCCACGACGTCCTTGAGCGCGGCGAGGTCGATCGCGCAGACCTTGTTGGCCATGAGGACGGTTTCAATCATGCGGTCGCGCGCTTCGCCGAAAACCTCAAGCCGCTCGATCTGAGCCAGAATCGAGGTGCGTTCGTTGGCGGCGGCGGCGATATGGTCGCGGAACGCCTGCTCGATCTGCAGGTCGGTGTCGGCCGTATTGGAGCCAGAGCTGATCGACTCTTCGAGGCGCAGGATCGTCGTGGCGAGGCGGTCGGTGTTGATGGCCTTGCCGGCAAGGGCCGAGACGGGGACGTGGAGCGCGTTCGCCAGCGTCTCCCGGTACCAGTTGAAGGCGGCGGCGCGGTACTTTTCGATGGAGACCTGCCGGCGGACGCCGGATTCGATCTGCGTCTTGAACTCCCCGATCGCCGCGGCGACGTCTTCGGGCGAAGACGCCGCGGCAATGCGATTGCGCATCTCCGGATGGCGTTGCATCAGCGCCGTCACAAGGCCGTAGACCCTGAACTCCTGCACGCCTGCGGCACGGACCATCGGCTTTAGCGCCTCCACCAGGCACCGCCGCGTCGCCTCAAGCGACGCGCCAGCGACAAGCCTGGACTTCATCTCGGCGTAGGTCCGGCGCTGGGCGCCGTTTTCCACATCGCCGAACGCGTCGCTGAAGACGCTGTCGAAGACGAAGGAGGAGAAATTGACGTTCTGGGGCACGATGCCGGCCCCGAAGCGCGCCCTAAGCTCGGCCATCACCTCGTCGCGCATCGTCTTCATTTCGTGCGTCAGCAGGGTGTCGTTGCCGTTCGCGCCCGCCTGCATGGCCTTCTTGTAGTCGGCCGGTGAGAGCGTCGGGGTCAGGGCCGGCTGATCGGGCCGGACGGGGTTGGCGTCGACGGCCTTGGACTGCGCGCTGCACCGCAGCGCAAGGAGCATGTCGTCGAGGCGCTTGAGGACTTCCGCGTCGCTGCCGCCGAGCGCGAAGGTCACTTTCAGGCCGTCGCCGGGACGGGTGAACCGCATCGTGGCCCCGGGCTCCTCCGACGGAACCCCGTTGGGCGCGCGCGACAGGATGCGCTCCTTCATGAGGTTCGCCACCGCGATCAGCCGGTCGCGCTCCGCGGCGGTGCGGAAATTGACGTCGCCGGAGATTATGGACTGCGCGTCGGCGATGCCGCGGTCGAAAGTGACCTGGCGGGAAGTGGCCAGCGCGGCGTTCTTCTCGTTGCGCGTCTGCGCGTAGCTGTCGCGCTGCTGCTGCGTGTAGCGCGCGAGGATCTCGTCCCTGGTGCGGATCGTGCCCTCGCCGACGGTCTGGTTGATCTCCCGCGCGTGCTGGTCGAGGATTTCGCGGATCTCCTGGCGGGAAAGCGGCTTGAGGCTGCGCTGCGCGAGGGTCGCGTCCTTCTCCCCCATGGGCGCGAGGCCGAGCTGGCGGCGGATGCCGTCGATAGCGCCCGCGTCAACGCCGCTCTGCGAGAGGGCGCGCACAAACGCGTCCTTGATCGCGAGCACCTCGGCGTGCGAAAGGGAAGTGTTGTTGCTGAAGAACCAGCCGACATGGTGGTTGACCTTGTCGATCGAATGGTCGCTCGTCAGCCGCACCTCGCCGGCGTTGATCACTCCGGACGAGACGGCCTGGAAATCCCTGATCGAGATGTTGATGTTGGAAAGGTTGATAGCCATGTTTTTTCCTCCTGTTTGCTGAACAACCCGGCGGCCCGAACGTCAGACGCCGCCTTGGTCTACCCTGTATACACTCCGCAGCGGGAAAGGTTACACCTCTCCCGCGAAGCCCCTACGGCCAGATTACGGACAGATTCTCCTCGCCTTCGGGCAGCGCCGACTCGAGGCGGTGGACGAGACCCGACCAGTCGTTGGCGGAATCGACAAGCTCGCCCTGGGCGTCCCGGATCGAGTATCCAGCCCCGTTTTCGTCCACCCACACGCTCACGACCGTCCCGTCGGCGCCGTCGGTTTTCATGCCCTCGACCGTCAGCAGCAGTATCGCCATGCGGATTGCCGCTCCGATCTCGGCGGCGTCGTCGGCCTGCGTCTCCTCGTCCGCCAGGATCCGCGCGTAGGGCAGCCTGAAGTCGATCTCCAGCGCAGGCTCGCTCCATTCGAACTCGAAGCGGCGGCTCATGAACCCGTGCCCGCCGGTGAAGCGCGAAAGGTCCTCGCCGTTCTCCAGTCCGGCGAGCGCGGCGTTTAGCGCGGCGATCGTCTCGTTTCTCTTTTCCGCAGTGTTGTCGTCCATGTGTTTTCCCCCCTGTTTTGGTTTTCAGTCCAACAGCCGGTCCAGGCCGCCGCGCTGGACGATGGCCAGGGAGATCTCGCGCACTTCCTCGAGCGTGCGAAGCGTTCCTCTGCCCGAGACGAGAATCCTGTCGATGTTCGCGGCGACGTAGTTGACGGCTTCTTCGCTTGCGGCGCAGCGCGAAAGCGCGATTTTGATGAGCTTGTCCACCTTATCGGTTTTGCCCTCGCCGGCTATGGCGTAGGCGGTGACCGCATTGGACTTGGCGCGCGGAAACGCTCTGGGCATGTACTCTTGCTGGCGCTCGGCCTCGAGCGCGGCCGCTTCGTCAAGTTCGGCCAGCGGGATGAGAAGGTCGTAGATTCCCTTGTCGCCGAAGGCTGTCTTGTCGAACTGACCTTCGAACGAGTCGACGATTCCGCCATCTTCCTGCCCAAGAAATCCCTCGACGGTCTTCATGTACGTGTTTGCCGCCTGCTCAAGCACCATGCACTGCCCGCTTATAAACGAGGAAATGGCGCTGGAGACCGGCCTGGCTCCGGCAGGCCGCGCTTCGTTCATGAAACCGTCCATGAT
This sequence comes from uncultured bacterium, assembly GCA_902800055.1. Classification (GTDB taxonomy): domain Bacteria; phylum Verrucomicrobiota; class Kiritimatiellia; order RFP12; family UBA1067; genus UBA1067. Next base: position 686 of record CADCCW010000051.1, on the reverse strand, counting down.
GGCGAAGAGCTTCGACGTCGTCTCGGAGCGGAACGCGTCTTTCACGCCCTTGAGCTGCGCTTCCGGGAACTTCGCGGCGAACATCGCGAACACGAAATCCCGTACCGGATCCATTTCGTCGCTACCCTCGAGATAATCCTGCACGTAGGCGTTGCGAATCACGTTCTCCACGGCCTCGCGCATGTCGATGACGGCCTTGGTAATCTGCTGCGGCGTCGATGTCGCGGAGAGCTTGGAGAACTCGCCTGTCTTCTCGGCGGAAGCGGCCTTGAGCATTCTTCCGATCAATCCCGGCGAAACGCTCTTGCCGTTCAGTCTACACAGGAATTTGATGCCGGCTTTTTCGATCCGTCCGTTTCCTGCCGCCGCCTTGCGCACCTCCTCGAGATTGGCGCGGACCGCGTCGATGCGCGCCTTGATCTCGTCGGGCTTGCGAATCTTGGCGCCGGCGGTGATGCAAAGCCCGCGGATCGTCTGCGAGACGATGTCCTTCAGCTCGAAGTCGTTGCCGCAATACGCGAGCATGTCCTTGATGAGGTTCTTGGCCGCGGCTTCGTCCTTCCCGGGCAGCTTGTCGGCGATCTGGTCGGCGAACGTCATCGCCTTGGCCTCGTACTGGCCGTGGTCGAGACGCATCGGGGTGGAGGTCATGGATCCGTCTACGTTGACGGTGACCGTCCAGTTGA
>CADCCW010000050.1 GCA_902800055.1 uncultured bacterium | reverse complement strand
ATAGGCCCACTCGCCCCACCGCAACCGCTTGGGCAGCGCCGGTTCGTACACCTTGCCGTTCAGCCGCGCCTCAAGCTTGCGCTCCTCCTCGCGCGCATCCAGATAACGCAGGAACAGTAGCCAGCTTGACTGCTCCATGTAATCAAGCGATCCCGAACACCCGCATCCGGGCTTCTTCAAGACATTGTCAATCGCCTTGAAAACGCTCGCCGCAGACATCTCGCCTTGCTCTTTAGCTGAATTCTTCGCCATCTTCATCGCCCCGCTCTTATTTACGGCGAATTATACCATTTTTGCCGCGCTCCGTGTTGGCTTTCGCGGCAGATTCCCGCCGCTCTGAAAGGTGAGCGTCGTTAGACGCGAACAAATCCGCGTGTTAAACCAAAACCGCACCCCTGCCAGTGCATCCGCGTTGCGGACGACCTTTGGTCGGGGGATATGCGCAAACTGCCGCGGGAAGTGCCGCGTGGAAACATTCGCCGTGACAGCGCGTTCGGCGGGCCGAGCGCCCCAGCCCGAAGCCGCGCAAACTGCCGCGGGTCACAACCCCATGACGCTGAGATACCAGTTGACGATCTCAGGGCCGAAGAAGATCCACACCGCGCAGGCGGCGCAGATATAGGGGCCGTAGGGAATCTCGAGGAAGCGCCCGAACTTCGTCTTCGCAAGCGCAACGAGCGAGAGCCCCGCCACCGAGCCGAGGACGGACGAGACGATGAGCGTGAAGAGGACAGCCACCGGTCCGAAGAGCGCCCCGACCGCACCCATCAAAAAGACGTCGCCCATCCCCATCGCCTCGCGCTTAAACGCCTTGGTGCCGACTGTGCGGATGAACATCAGCAACCCGAAGCCGAAGACAAGTCCGGACACCGACCAGGCGAGCGGCATGCATCCAGCAAGACCTGCGCCGTAAACCATGTTCACCGCGGACTTGGCGACGGCATAGACAAGCCCGAGCACCATGCCGCCGACGGTCACGAAGTCGGGGAGGAGCTTGTGGTCGAAGTCGATCACCGAGCCGACCAGCATCAGCGAAACCCAGATCCAGAGGAGCACCACCGCCGAAACCACCGGCAGGAACTTCCACGCAACGGCGAGGAAGAGAAGCCCTCCGATCGTCTCCACGATGATGTACCGCGGCGAAATCGGAGCGCAGCAGCTGGCGCACTTGCCGCGCAGGGCAAGCCAGGAGAGGATGGGGATGTTCTGCCACCACCTGATCGGCGCGTTGCACTTCGGGCAGTGCGACGGCGGGCGGACGATCGACTCTCCGCGCGGGACGCGCCAGGCGACGACGTTCAGGAACGAGGCGATCGAGGCGCCCAGCCCGAAGGCGAAGACGCAGAGGATCGTCTTAAGCTCAGGGTCCATTTCCATCTACATCCCGGCGCCGCCGGAGGACACCGAGCCGATGATCTTGACCATGGGCAGGAACATCGCAATCACGATGGTGCCGACCACCACCGCGAGCACGATGATCAGCGCCGGCTCGATTGCGGCGGTCATGCCGGCGACGGCGTTGTCCACCTCGTCGTCGTAGGTGTCGGCGATGCGGGTGAGCATGTCGGCGAGCGCGCCGGTCTCCTCGCCGACCTCGACCATCGAGATCACCATCGGCGGGAACACCGAGCACTGCGAAAGCGGCTGGGTCATCGACTCGCCCTCCTTCACCGCGTCGTGCACCGTCTGGATGGCGTTGGAGAGGACGCGGTTGCCGGTGGTGTCGCGGGTGATGACGAGCGACTGGAGGATCGGCACGCCGGAGGAGAGGAGCGTGCCCAGGGTGCGGGTGAAGCGCGAAACCGCCGAGCGCTGGGCGAGGGTGCCGATGACCGGCAGCTTGAGCTTGAGCGCGTCGAAGAAGTACGCGCCCGCCTCGGTCTTGCCGATCACCTTCACGATCACGAAGAGGGCAACCGCGGCGATGAAGATCATGAGGCCGTTGTGCTGCACGAACTCCGAGGCCTGGATCACGAACTCCGTGACCGCCGGCAGCGACTGGCCGCCGAGCATGTCGCTGAACACCTGCTTGAACTTCGGGATCACCATCACCAGGAGGAACGCGGTGATGCCGATCGCGGCGAAGAGGACGACGCTCGGGTAGATCATCGCGCCCTTCACCTTGTTCTTGATCTTCTCGGACTTCTCCGCGAAGTCGGCGAGACGCGCCAGCACCACCTCCAGCACGCCGCCTGCCTCGCCGGCCTTGACCATGTTGATGTAGAGGTTGTCAAAGATCTTCGGGTAGGCGGTGAGCGCCTCGGAGAACGTGCCGCCGGCGGCGATGTTGTCGGAGATGCCGTCGAGAGCCTCGCGCATCTGCTGGTTCTTCATCTGGCGCTTGAGCACCTCGAGCCCGCGCATCAGCGCGAGGCCGGCGTTCACGAGCGTCGCCAGCTGGCGGGTGAACTGGGTGAGCACCTTGGTCTTGATCCGGCCCTGGAGGAACTTGGGGAGCTTGATCTTGATCTCGATGTTCTTGTTGAGGCCGCCGCCCTTCTTTGCGGCTGGCTTCTTCCCCGCCTTGCCGCGCGCCGGCGCCGCGGCCGGAGCCGGCGCAGCGCTCTTCACCTCGCCGAGCGCGGTCGGCATCAGCCCCTGCGCCCTGACGGCGGCGATCGCAGAGCTGCGATCACCCGCCTCTACTGTACCCCGCGTCTCGTTCCCGGACGCGTCCTTGGCGATGTACTGGAAAGTGGCCATCTGAGTTCCTTTATCTTTCTCGACTGTTGCGAGTATAATACCAAAAGCCGTTTGCGCTGTCAATTCCGCGGCACTACTTTGCCGGCGGGAAGGTGCCGGCGGCGACTTCGCCGACATAGGACGCAAAGGCGCCGCGGACGACCGAGGCGAGCTCGGCGTACTTCTTGACGAACGAGGGGACATTCTCGTTGAGCCCCAGGAGGTCGTGCATCACCAGCCACTGCCCGTCGCAGACCGGACCCGCGCCGATGCCGATGGTGACGATCTTCAACGACGCGGTGACGTCGGCCGCCAGCTCCGCCGGGATGCACTCGAGCGTCACCGCGAACGCGCCCGCCTCCTCCACCGCCTTCGCGTCCGCCAGCACCTGCTCGGCCGCCTCGCGCGTCTTGCCCTGCTTCTTGAAGCCGCCGTAGGCGTTGACGCTCTGCGGCGTCATCCCGACATGCGCCAGCACCGGGATGCCGGCGGCAGTCAGCCTGCGGATGAGGCCCGCGACCGAGGCGCCGCCCTCGAGCTTCACCGCGTTCGCCCCGGCCTTGATGATCGCGACGGCGTTGCGCATCGCCTCGTCGTCGCCGCACTGGTAGGAGCCGAACGGCATGTCGCCGACGACCAGGGCGTCCTTCGCCGCGCGTGCGACCGCGCCGACCGCCGCGAGCGTATCGGACATCTCCACCGGCAGCGTCGTCTCGTAGCCGAGCGTGTTCATCCCCAGCGAGTCGCCAATCAGGATGATCGGCACCCCGGCCTCGTCCGCCAGGCGGGCAAAGCACGCGTCGTAGGCGGTGCAGCAGCCGAGCTTCTCCACCCCCTTCGACTTCCTAATGCGATCGACACTCCATTTCTTCATCTTCGCGCCCCCCTTTTGAGGCCAAGGAAACCTGGTGGACCCTGCGGGACTTGAACCCACGACCAAGGGATTATGAGTCCCCCGCTCTGACCGACTGAGCTAAGGGTCCGTGTTGGTGTGTATTATACCATATTCGCCGGCTTCGTTGCGACGACGAGCCAGTGCGGCATCGGCGGCGGGGCGTGGAGGGTGTCGCCGGGGACGAGCCCAGCCTCGCGCATCCAGCCCTTGAGCTCATCGTCGGAGAACACCCAGCCGTTCTCGGTGGTAAGCGCCATGTTGACCGCGAAGAGCGCAGAGAACGCCGGCGCGGCGCGGGTGGAGTCGGTCATCATGTCGAGGACGAAGAGTCTGCCGCCTGGCTTCAGCGCGCGCGCCGCGCGGCGGAGGATGTCCACGATTGCCGCGGGCGACTCCTGGTGGAGCGCGCCGAAGATCGTGACCGCGTCGTACCCGCCTTCGCCGTAGTCGTCCGCGTGGTAGTCGCCGGCGCGGCACTCGATGCGCCCGGCGAGGCCGAACTTCGCCACGTACTCCCTGGCGCACTCCGAGATCGCCGGCAGGTCCACGGTGACGCACTCAAGCGCGGGGTTCGCCTGGCACATCAGTATCGCGTAGGCGCCGGGCCCGCCGGCGAGGTCGAGGAGGCGTCCCGAAAGCCCCTTCAGCATCGGCACCACCCCGCGCCCGATGCCCATCGCGCGCCCGAACATCGCGTCGGCGAAGACCCGGGTGCGCGCGGCGTCGTCGCCGAGGTGCAGCTCCGGGCGCTCCACCGGGCGGCCGGTGCGCGCGAACTCGGCGAGCCGTCCCCAGGCGGGGTAGACGTCGCGGTTGTAGCGGATGGCGCGGGTGAGGTCGGCGGGGCCGCCCGGAACGAGCGCCGCCTTCCCCGCCGGCGTGTTCGCGTACTTGCCGTCGCGCTTCTCCAGCAACCCCAGCGCCACGCACGCGTCGGCCAGCAGCCGCATGCCGCGCGCGTCCGCGTCCAGTTCGCCGCGCTCGACTTTCTCGAACACGCCGCAGTCGATGGCTGCGAACAGCACCGCGCTCCCGTAGAACGCGCTCGACAGATCAACTATTCCCTGTATGTCCTTCATTGCCAGTCCTTTCCTTGGCGTATCACATGGGTCTGCCGCTCGCATACCCATCACTCTCGTACTCCATCCTTGCCCGTCGTGAGCAGCGTTCATTTTCTCCCCCACTGCCGTGTATTATACCAAATTGCCGCGTAATCTGCCGCGGAGGAAGTTCCAAACATGATAAAACAGGTCAGACCTAAATTATCACTTCTGCTTCTGACCTACCACCGGATTTATATAAAAATGCGGCGGTAGTGGAGCGTTCGCAAACCGCCGCGCAAACTGCCGCGGTTCAGTCATTCAGCACGCATACGCGGTAGAATCCCGCGGCCGGCAATGCCTTCGGGACGCGGATCGCCATCGTCATCGCCGCGGAATCGGACGAGACGTACTCGGCCGCGGACGGCGAACACGACGCCGTGCCCACGTAGATCAGGCTCGCGCCCTCGACGGTTCCGCCGTTGAGGAGCGTCGCCAGCTCGGAACCCGCCAGCGCCGGCAGGCTCTCCGCCACCACCACGGCCAGCTTGCTGTTCCCAACCGAAAGCCCCACCCAGTTCTCGAAGTCGAGCCCCGCCAGCAGCGGCACCGCGAAGGTCAACGCCATGTTGCCGCCGTCCGGGGCGATCGCGTTCACGCCAAGCGGCGAACCGTCCAGCCATGCCGCGGCTGCGGCGCGCCGGGCCGTGGCGGCACCGTCTTCCACTGTGGCCTCGAAAAGGCAGCCGTTGGCGCCGAAGGCATAGTCCCCGTTCGCGACGAGCATCACGATGCCGCCGTTTTCGTCGGCGTAGATGTCGTTCACTCCGTAGCCGTCCATGCCGACGACCATCACCGCCTCGCCTGGCTGCCAGTCGCCGGACACCGCCAGGGCATAGACATCGCCGCCTGCGCCGCTCGACGGATTCGTTATGGCCGTGCCCGCCGCGATGCTGCCGCCGGTAACCGTGACCGAGTTCATCGTGGTGGTGCCGGTGGTGTTGGCCGATGTCGCAAGGCCGATGTCGCTTCCGGTCGCGTTGTCGCCCTTCTTCGCCTCCACCGTGCCGCCGCTGATCGTGATGTCGGCGATCTCCGACTGCACGTTCTGCCCGTGGGCGACGCCAGTGCCGATGCCGGCCGCCTCGGCGCCACCGGTCGCCGTGACCTGGCCGCCGGAGATCAAGATGTCGCTGACCGTGGTGGACGAGGCGGCGCTGGCATAGCCGTAGCCATCGTACACCTCGCCCGCGCCGATACCGGCGCCGCGGCAGGCGCCCGTCGCCGTCACCTCCCCGCCCGAGATCTCGATCTTCGTCACGGCCGCCTGCCCGCCCATTTCGACCATGCCGGTGCCGATGCCCGCGCCGGCCGCCTCCTGCGGAGCGGAGGTCGATCCGTCCTTGTCCCTGCAGGCCGAAGCCGTCACCGTTCCGCCGGTGATGACGATCTCGTTGATCGTGGCGCTGCCGCCGCCGGAAAGCGCGGTGCCCGTGACCTCGCCGGCGCCAATCGCCGCCGCGCGCCCGTCCGTCTCGGTCGCGGTCACGGTGCCGCCGTTGATGTAGATGCCCGCCGCCGTCACCGTGCCTCCGGCCTGCACCAGCCCGGTGCCGATGCCAGCGCCGCGGTCGTTGCCCGTCGCCGTGACGACGCCGCCGTTGATGGTGATGGAGCCCATCGTCACGGTGCTCCTCTTGACGTTGCAGCCGCCGATGCCGGCCGCCTCGTTCCCGCCCGTCGCGTTGATCGTGCCGCCGTTGATCACGATGTCGCCGCAGCTTGAGCTGTCGCTCGCGCCGATGGCGGCGGAGTCGTTGCCGCCGTTGACGTTCAGGACGCAGTCGGCATCGGTCGACCCCTCGACCTTGTCGATGACCACCGTGCCGCCGGACTGCACCTCGATGCCGGCATGGCCGGTGTCAGCGATCTCCGTGATCGTCGTCGCCCCCGCCAGCGTGGACGTCCCCTCGCCGACCAGGAGCGTCAGCGTCGCGCCGCCGGACACGACGACCGGCGTCTTGGAGTTCGACACCGAATAGCCCTCGAGCGTGACGGTGCACGACCCCGCGACGATCACGCTGAAGTCAGTGGCGCTGCCGCTCAGCTTGTATGGCCCCGGACCGGACAGGGTCAGCGTGTCGGTGTCGAGCAACTTGCTGTCGTACGCCCATCCCGCCGCCGAGTCGGAGGTGTCGCTCGTCCAGGAGCTTTTCGTCTTCTCCACACCGCCGGAGACATAGGTAAAGGCAGGCGCCGCCCCGGCGGTCAACGCCGCCATCGACGCACATGCCACGATGACGCGGGATGCCATACCTGCGAAACTATGTCCGGTCTTTTGCATTCGATCTTGTTCCCCAAAGACGATTTCGTGCCCATTCCTGTACCACTCGCGAGCCAAACCACACAGCTTGAAGGATCTCGCGGAAACTATTGTATCAAATCACTGCGCAACATTTCGTAACACAATGCAACACGGCAGAGACATCTGCCGCGGAAAGTGCCGCGCAAACCGCCGCGCAAGGTGCCGCGAAATCTGCCGCGAGGTCCAGCCACATTCCTCCAAGCATATACAGTAAAACATATAGTAAAACATATACGGAAGGGTCTTGTCTAACCGAGATTTGGTAGACTACTCTACTGTTCAGCCGGACTAGTGTCCGGATAGAACGGCCCGCCCGAGAAAGGCCTTCCCGGGCGGGC
>CADCCW010000049.1 GCA_902800055.1 uncultured bacterium | reverse complement strand
CATTCTCCTGATAATACGGGGAGGGATACTTCCCCATCGTGTTCGCGGGCGTGTGGCGTTCGCCGCAGCCCGCGACGGTGGCCGCAAAGCCGACGAGCAACCCGCCCAGCGCCTTGCCAGACGCAAGGGCATCGTGTATGGCCCGCTGAATTGCCGCGCTCTTCTTCGACAGTTTCATTTGCTGGACTCCTCCTTCTCTTCGTCTTCATCGGAACATGGAAGTTCCGTAACCTGGTTTTCCTCCATGACAAGTTCCGTAATCTGGCGCAACCTGTTCTGCAAAATCTCCTTGTTCGGCAACGCGAGCTGATATGAGGCGACCATCGTTGGCGACATACTGCGCGACAGGGCGTATTCCACCACCGAGTCGTCCTTGTCCGTGCAGAGGATCACCCCGACGCTCGGATTCTCGTCCGGCTTCCTCACGTCGCGGTCGAGCGCCTCAAGATAGAAGTCTATCTGCCCAATGTCCGCCGGGCGAAACTTCCGAGTCTTGAGCTCGAAGGCGAAGAAACAACGCAGTGCGCGGTTGAAAAACACGAGATCGATGTTGAAGTCGCTTTTCCCCACCTTGACCGGATACTCCTTGCCGACAAACGTGAAGTCCTTGCCGAGCTCAAGTATGAAATCGCGCAGATGCGAAACAATGGCATCCCTTAGAGTCGCCTCGCGATGACGTTCCGGCAGGTCGAGGAATTCAAGAGAATAGACGTCGGGGACAGCCGAACGGACTGGCTGTACAACCAACGCGGACGCCGGAGCCGCCTCGCCTATGCGGTGGCGCTCGTAAAACGAACTGTCGAACAGGCGCTCCAGATTGCGTTTCGAGCAATGTTCGGCGGCGCATTTCTCAATATAGAATCGTCGCTCATCCGGCGATTTTGCGCGCAGAAGGATGACAAGATGGTTCGTCCAAGTAATTTGTGTCACCAGTGGTGTCACAATCTCGTCATCCTTGTAGGTTTTATAGAATTCAACCATCCTATAAAGCGTTCTCTTGGTAAAATTACCTATGTCCGGACGCTTTTCCGCAAGATATATTGCCGCATTTTCCACAACCTTGGATCCCCAATCCGCCACCTCCAATCTTGCCGAAAGCCACTTCCCGACATTCCAATAAAGAGCCACCAATTCCGAATTGACGGCCTGCCACGCACGGGTGCGAGCCGCCTCAATCATCGAAATCAATTCGTCAAAGTTCGCTACAGTGACAATATCATCTTTACTCATTCATAGCCCTCCCTATGAAGCCGCCTAATTGGGACAAAAGTGTCATACCCTTCTGTATATGTTTTTACCGTATCTGCTGCCCCTGCGTTCATGCCATGCCCAACCTCCGCCGGCGCGGCGGAAACGGCGAACGGCGCAGTAGAGCGCATGGTGTTGCTCGGTCTCACTGGCGTGTATTATACCAAAATTGTGTGGGGCGCGGCGGCGCGGGGGAGCTGGTGCTCGGTCTCTTCGCGGGTGACTTTGTCGCCTTCCGCGCTTAGGACAACCGGACTGGTTTACCCTGGCAGCCTGAATCATATCGCTGGTTGCGCATAGGATCACTCACACGGCGAGTCGCACCCGCCTTCCTCACTCACCCCCCCTCCCCTTTTCGCCGCTTGGGAAGCTCCGTGAGAAAGCAGACAGGGACGTAGACAACCTCCCCATTTTGCTCTCGAAAATCATCTCGCCAAGGCTACAGGGAGGATACTCGCGGAGGAGTCGACCTCCCTCATATTGGCGGATGTTGCTCAGATAAATGTCTTCCTCATCACCCTCGCCAACTGGCTCGAAATTATAACTCAAAACCTTCTCCAGGCCTTCTTCACCGACATGGATTTCGAAGAACTGCCCTTTTCTTCTGCTCGGTATCCAATGGATCTGCGAAATGCCGCGCTTGGAGAAATTTGCATTTAACCGCGACCCGTCGGAGTAGGCAATGGTGATGAACGAGAAACGCCAACCCTCGCAAAGCCGCCACACCGCAAACTCCGCGTTAGTTGCAGATGCCCCAAAAAGTGCCTCACCGACACCGGAAACATCTTGTCGATGAAAGATTCGCGGCGACACCGCATTTGTATCCGAAAGCAGCAGCTGCACCTCGTTGGAGCAGTTAGATTCGAAAAACTTTGCGTATGCATAGCTCTCGGCTTTTAGCCGAGCAAACATATCCAAGTCATAGGCGACACTGCGGCGCTTCTCGCCAACCCAAACGGATTCAACAACCACCGCCACAAGCGAGACGGCGATAATTGGCAACAATATCACGAGAAATTTAATCCCCCTTGCATTCGTCTTCATTCAATCACTCCGCCTCCCTGCAGATCGGCTCCTGTGTTAGCACAGCCGGCTTCTCGCGTGCAGTCCCCCGGCAACGGCACCACGAATAGCCCAATGTCATTGTCAATTTCCAGTTTCCTAGAACAAATTATCCATCTCGCCCTCTTCACCCTGAGATCGCCGCCCAAGGAACGCAAATCAATTCTGGATGTGGCCGCAAAGCCAGCTTCTTCTTCGTTTGAAAACCCCTTAAGTTCCAATGACAAACCCCGGTTTACAATTCTTATACTTTGATTTGTAGACAAACAGATTGATTCGCCATATCCGCTGATCTTGGGTTCACTATCATTAATCGTAAATTTATAGCGCATGCCTTGATCATGGAATCGCAGCACTACATTGGACGAAGAGATGTGAACTTGCTTAAAATACGACTTCAAATCTGCTTCGCACAGCAAATTCGTAACCGAAGACGATCCCCGACAAACCCGATTCTCGCAATGGCAAAACAAGGGCGTCAAAATTGCCAATGCACAAATGTATTTTCTCACGAAACTTATACTCCTATTTGTCTTTATCATGGGCGTGGACCAAATTGCCCAGTATTCGCGGAAAATATTCAGCCATCATCTTGCCTCTACTTCATGCTTACGATCTGCCGTCGCCTTGCTCCGTCTCGGCGAGGATTCCTCGGTGACAATTCTGCAATTCTCATTGCAACGTCCAATTCGTTGATGATACTTTTCTATAATGGACAAAAGCAATTCATACTCTTCGTCTGGCATTAGAACCGGCTCGGCATCGCCTGTCTGCCCAAGCATGTCAAGCTGCCGAAACGCCTCTCCTCTTGCTATAATTGATTTGTCTGCCAGAAGAGTTCGGATAAACTGCATCCCCTTTCTTGCGTCGATCCTGTAAATCTCCTTGGCCGCCTCAATCCGCAAATACGGATTCGGGGCTTTTAGGCACAATTCAAGAGAAGGAACCATTCTGTCAGGGTCCCCAGCAGCTACACTTTTCCTTATTTGCAGCAGCCGAATAAACGCCTGCGACATCATGTCTACTCTTCCTGCATTTGATGCTGCACACGAGCAAAGGCCGGTTTCGCAGTCTGTGCTCTGGGCGGTTATCCACGCGGCCAAGGAAACAATAACTCCGTTACTGGAAGAAAACAACTTCTCTACATAATCACGTTCGGCGGCAACTAGCCGGCCACGCGAACACACCGAAGCGACAACCTCCTCAACGCCTGGTAGCTTTTTTGCCTCCTCTGCATCCATTGGCTCCGCCCAAGCAAGCGACAACATCCCAAGGAATGCGCTCGCCGCCAAATAAATTCTCACTTTCCTCAACATACCACAAATCGGGGTAAAGATGTTGCTCGGTCTCACGACGCGTATTATAGCATATTTGGGTGTTTGAGTGTTTGGGTGTTTGAGGCGAGGCTCGCTGTTAGTCAAGGGGAAGGGACAAAGGGACTGGAAGGACGAAAGGGACAGGGCGAGACGACGCGGTGCGGGGGAGAAGGGACTAAAGGGACGAAAGGGACAGAAAGGACGAAAGGGATATGGCGGGCGCGGAGGTCCACCTCTCAGAGGCGGGGCGCGGCAAAACTGCCGCAGGTCATTTGCCGCCGAGGGCCTTGTAGAGCGCCGCGGGGTCCTTGGCAAGGGCGTATTCCGGCGCGGACGCGGCGACCGCGTCCGCCGAAGGCATGGCCCCGCATCCGACGGCGCCAAGCACGACCTCGAACCCAGCCTTCTTCAGCTTGTCGACGTACGCAGGCGTGATGTGCCCGGCGATGTACTCCACCATGATTCCGTCGGCCTTGTACCCCTGCGCCGCGTAGATGACCGAAGGCGCCTCGACGAGGAAGTCCCCCTTTACCTTGTTGTGCCCCCGCGGCACGACGTAGTGGAACCGCTTCAGGCCGGGCATCTCGCGGCCGAGGTCGATGAGCAGGTTGCCGCGGTTGGAGACGACGACCAGGTTGGTCGGCGTCCCCTCCTTGAACACCTCGGAGAACCGCTTCCTGACCATCACCGCGACCGCCTCAGTGGACCCGGGCACGTTGGAGAGGTGCAGGAACACGGTGCCGGCCTTGGGGATGAGCGGCGCGACCTTCTCCAGCTCGACGGGCGAGTGGTAGTCGACCACCTCGTCGTCCCCGAAGTCCAGGTCGCCCTCGCGCTGGTTGAGGTTGACGCCGCGCATCTCTTCCGGCGTCAGCTTGGAGGCATCGCCGCCCTTGAGGATCCGCGAGACGGTCCCGGCGGCCACGAGGTACATCCGCCCGTCCTTGGTGAGGGTGACGTTTGACGCCAGTCCCCAGCCGCCGTTCAATGCGGCCTTCAGCGCCGGCAGCGAGCAGACCGGGGCCTCGCCCTTTGGAATGCCGTTGGCGGCGAGGATGTTCCCCTTGGCCAGCGGCGCGGACTGCGCAACGGCGGCGGCGAAGGCAAGCGAAAGGGCGAGCGCGAGGCTGGCGGGGTTCTTCATGGCGGTTACCTGCAAAGGGTGTAGAGGACGCCGGCGACGACCGCCGAGCCGATCACGCCCGAGACGTTCGGGCCCATCGCCTGCATGAGGATGAAGTTCGTCGGGTCGTTCTGGAGCGATACCTTGTTCGAGACGCGCGCGGCCATCGGCACCGCCGAGACGCCGGCCGAGCCGATGAGCGGGTTCACCTTCTCCTTCGAGAAGAGGTTCATGATCTTCGCCATGACGACGCCCGCCGCGGTGCCGACGCAGAACGCGCAGAGGCCGAGCGCGAGGATGCCGAGGGTCGTGCCGGAGAGGAACTTCTCGCAGGCGAGCTTCGAGCCGACCGAGAGCCCAAGCATGATCGTCACGATGTTGATGAGCGCGTTGGACATGGTGTCGGCGATGCGCGCGACCGAGGGCCCCACTTCCTTGGCGAGGTTGCCGAGCATCAGCGCGCCGATGAGCGGCACCGCGCTCGGCAGCAGGACGGCGCAGAGGAGCAGCACCACCAGCGGGAAGCAGATCTTCTCGATCTTCTTCACCTCGCGGAGCGGCGGCATCTTGATGAGGCGCTCCTTCTTGGTGGTGAGCGCGTTCATGATCGGCGGCTGGATGATCGGGACGAGCGCCATGTAGCTGTACGCCGCCACGGCGATGGCGCCGAGGAGGTCGGGCGCGAGGCGCGAGGTGAGCCAGATCGCGGTCGGGCCGTCCGCGCCGCCGATGATGCCGATGGAGGCGGCGGCCTTGACCGGGTCGACGCCGCCGAAGAAGTCCGCACCGAAGAGCGCCGCGAGGCCGAGCGCGCCGAAGAGCGCGAAGAAGATGCCGAACTGCGCGGCGCCGCCGAGGAGCGCCATCTTGGGGTTGGCGATCAGGGGACCGAAGTCCGTCATCGCGCCGACGCCCATAAAGATCATGATCGGAAACACGCCCGTGTCGATGCCGAACTTGAAGAAGTAGTAGAGGAACCCGCCGGGCTCGACGATGCCGCCGGACATCACGGGAATGCCGGACGCGAGGAACGAGATGACGCCGTCGTGCATCATCGCGGGGGCGGTCACGCCCGCGAGCGGGCAGTTGGCGAGGAGTCCGCCGAAGCCGATCGGGAGCAGGAGGAGCGGCTCGAAGCCCTTGACGATGGCGAGATACATCATGATCAGGCAGAGCGGGATCATGATGAGCTGGCCGACGCCGTAGGGCATGCCGAAGAGCGTCTTGACCTCGTGGCCCTTCACGAACGCGCCGTTCTCGTCGAAGTAGCCGCCGTGCCACTTGAGGTCGGCGTCGTAGTATCCGTTCCGGTTGGCCGAGAGCGGCTTCGCCTCGGGACGGTCGGCCTCGGCGAAGTCGCCGGTGATGTAGGCCGGGGCGGACCTCTTCATGAAGCCGGCGATGCCCATGTCGCCGCCAAGGTCGAAAACGCGCTTGAGCGTCGACTTCCAGGCCGGGGCCGCGGCGTCGACGTCGGCGGCCTGCGCGCCGACGGCGCAGGCGGCAACGGCAAGGGCCAGTAAAAAGCGTTTCATTTCGTAGTGTCCTTTCTGGGTGCCTGGGAACCGAGGAGCCCGGGGGTCAGCCGATCGTCGCCAGAACATCGCCGGTCGCGACCTTGTCGGTCGCGTTGACGACGACGGTGACCGTGCCGTCGCACGGCGCGGTGACGGGGGTCTCCATCTTCATGACGTCCATGACGAGGATCTCGTCGCCCTTCGCGACCTTCGTGCCGCTCGACGCGGTGACGCGGAGAATCGTTCCGGGAACAGGCGCCTTGACCTCCTGTCCGCCCGCGGGCGCCGCGGCTGCAGGCGCTGCGGCCTTGATGCCCGCCTCGCTCTTGAACGCCACTTCCTTGCCGTTCACGACCGCCTTGCCATCGCCCTTGATCTCGACGCCATACGCCTTGCCGTTGATGGTGACGGTGACGGGGCCGCCCTTGTTTTGCGCGCCGCCCCCCGTGGCGGCGCTCTCTGCGAACCGACACCCCATCGGCGCCTTCGAGGGATCCTTGAGGAAGAGGATGCCCTTCTCCTTGCACGACGCGGCGATGAAGATGTTCTCGTCGGTCACGGGGAGACCCGCGTCCTCGAGCATCTTCCGCGCCACCTTGCCGCCCTTCTTGGGGTCGGCGTCGTTCATCTCGAGGACGGTCTTGGTGGTCGGCTCCGAGTACGCCTTGTTGAGGTCGCTCGACGCCATGAACTCGCTCGCCTTCTTGACGATCTCGGGGTCCGGCGGGACGGGCGTCTTCCCGAAGTAGCCGAGCACCATCTTGGCGTAGCCGGGGGCGAACTTCTTGAACTTGCCGAACATGACGTTCTGGATCGCCTGCTGGGCGTAGAACTGCGAGACGGGGGTGACGGAGGTGCCGAAGCCGCCGAGGCGCACGCAGTCGTACATCTCGGCGATCATGTCGTCGTACTTGTCCATCATGTTGTTGTCGCGCAGCATCTGCGTGTTCGCGGTGAGCGCGCCGCCCGGCATCGGGCTCCACACGATCTGCGGGTTGACGCTCATCGCCTCGGGCGGGAGGAAGTACTTCTGCATCGCGTTCTTGAAGGAGTCCTCCGCCTTCTTGATCTTGTTGATGTCGAAGTCGAAGCCGAAGTCGGGGTCGCCGTCGAGGCAGTGCCACATGGTGATGATGTCGGGCTGGCAGGTGCCGCCG
>CADCCW010000048.1 GCA_902800055.1 uncultured bacterium | reverse complement strand
CATTCTCCTGATAATACGGGGAGGGATACTTCCCCATCGTGTTCGCGGGCGTGTGGCGTTCGCCGCAGCCCGCGACGGTGGCCGCAAAGCCGACGAGCAGCCCGCCCAGCGCCTTGCCAGACGCAAGGGCATCGTGTATGGCCCGCTGAATTGCCGCGCTCTTCTTCGACAGTTTCATTTGCTGGACTCCTTCTGCTGTTAACGGTGGGTATTATAGCATATTTTGGGGAGAGGAGCGGGGCCAACGCGGGGCGCGTTGGAAGTGAGGCAGCAGCCAACAGCCAACAACCAGTGTTCAGCGGACAGTGGCTGCTGGCTGCTGGTTACTGGTTGCTGGTTGTTGGTTGCTGGTTACTGGTTGCTGGACACTGAACCGCTTCCGCCGCGTCAGCGGCGGCTTGCGCTAACGCGCGCGGGACAGGCGCCAGGCGCAGAAAACCCAGATGGCCAGCATCACAACCGAAAACGCGAAGACCTTGAACCAGCCGATGTCGACCACCATCGTGAACATCAGCGCCGTGCACACGCCGCCGCCCATGATCGGCTCGTGCAGCAGCTGCTTGTAGCCAAAGCTCGCCGCGGCGCACGTCCTGGAGTCAGGGTCGACGGTCCTCAGCAGCATAAGACCCGTGGCCGTCACCCCGGTCGACTGCCCGAAATCGGCAATGGCGCGCTCGAACCACGCCTCCTTGAAGCAGCGCGGGCCGAACCACAGTACGACGAACACGCTCCACGCCACTCCAGCGACGACAAGCACCGCCAGCGCCACCCAGTTGTCCGCGACCACCTTGACGCTGATCGTCGCAACTGCCGACACCACAAGGAAATCGAGCGACGCCCCGGAGATGCGCTCCATCTGGCCGTGGTCGACGAGCAAGTCCTTGCCGAGCCACTTAGCGGCGGCCTGCAGCAGTATGCCGCCGATCATGCACAACGGGAAGAGCGGGAAGCCATTGAAGATCTTCCATCCGGTGAGCTTCAATAGATAGAGCATCCCCACGCCGATGGCGATGGCGACGCCGACAACCGCGACATGCCAGGCAAGGGAATCCACGGAGTCGCTCATGACCGTCTGCAGCCCGGCGGAAGGACGAAAGCGGCGGAGGTGCACTCCCCTTCGCTCGTGCCGGCGCCGCTGGGCGAACGGCACCACTTCGGCGACTATCCCGCGCGCATGCGCCCAGTTGATCATCGCCATGCCGGCTACTATGCCGACCACCATGCCAGCCGTCGCCACGGTGAACCCGAGCGCCGCGCCTTCCTCCCACCCGGCCGCAATGAAGCTCTCCTGCATTCCGCCGACGGTGCCGTGGCCGCCCTCGAAGCCGATCTCGATGAGGTTGCCGAAGCACGGCGGCACGCCAAACCAGCGCGAGAGCACGAAGCCGGCGAGGCCGAGACCGACCACGTACTGCCCCCACGCGATGATCTGGCCCATCACGAGCTGCGGATACGCGAGGGAGACGATGCGCCTGACGTTCGGCAGCGCCTTGCCGAGGAAGAGCGTCGCAAAGACGACGTTGATCAGGAAGCCCGGAACCTTGCGCATGGCGTCGACGACCTCGCGCGGCACCCTGTCCCCGGCGACCGACAGCACGGCGAGGCCGATGAGACCGCCGATGACGGAGCTGGGCAGATACAGGCGCTGCAGGACCGGGACCCGCATCCGCATGACCTTGCCGGCCACAAGGAGCCCGCAAAGGGAGACGAAGACTATGACTGCGGTCGGCATCGGAAGATCACTTTGTTAACGGCATTAAGCGCCGCGGGGCGGCCGCCTTTACCCAATTGGCTGCGCGCATGGTGTTGCTCGGTCTCATTGGCGTGCATTATACCAAATTCTGTCGAGGAGGCGCAAGGCGCGGCGGAAATGGACGAAAGGGACGGAAGGGACAGGTAGGACGGGTGGGACGGGGGGCCAACGCGTGGCGTTGGAAGTGATACAGTAATCAGCAGCCAACAGCCAGTGGTCAGCGGTCAGTAGAATAAGGACGGTTCATCCTCATTACTGGTTGCTGGTTACTGGATACTGGCTGCTGGTTGTTGGCTGTTGGTTGCTGGCTGCTGGACACTGAAACACTTCCGACGCGTCAGCGGAGGGTGTGAGACGAAGTCAGTCAATTCGCCGCCAGCCGGCGGGCATTGAGAGCTCCTCGACGAGCTCGCCGGACGGGGCCTTGCGCCAGCCAGCGCGGACGAACTCGCCGCCGCCGACCGGCAGCGTCATCGAAAGCGACTCCACCGGCAGGTCGCGCGGCGGATCGAAGACGAGCGTCTTCGCGGCATAGTCCATCTTCCTCAGGCCCAGCAGGTCGCGCCGGCAGGTGACCGCGATGTGGCTCGCGAAGCCGTGGTTGCAGCTCGCCTCGGTGCGGATGTGCTCCCAGAGCGTGCCGGTGAGCTCGGCCATGTAGAGGAAGAAGCCGCGCGTCTCCTCGAGGATCTGCGCCGACAGCCCCTCGCGCGCGAGGCACTCGAGCCGCAGGTAGTTGCCGATGAAGGCGTTCGAGGGGTGGATCTGCGGGAACTTGCCGGTCTTCGTCCGCTTGGGACCAAAGTCCTCCACCAGGCGCCGCCAGAGCGCGGGATGCGACTCCTTCGTCGCGGTGCCGAAGAAGAACGCGTAGTACTGGCAGGTCTCGGTGCATTCGCCCGAGAGCTTCAGCGAGCCGTCCTTCTGGCGCAGCGCGTTGTCGCAGAACCACTCGCCGGTCCAGGACTGGCGGCGGACCGTCTCGCGCACCTTCGCGGCCTCGGCGGCGAGCTCCGGCATCGAGTAGCGCGCGACCACTCCACGAACACCCAGCGCGGCAGCTTCTCGAGGAGGCCGTCGGAGTTGCGGAAGCCCTTGAGGTAGGCGACGAGCGCCTCAAGGCGCGGACGATACGCCGCGACGAGGGCAGGGTCGCCGCCGCGGTCGCGGTACTCCTCCACCTCCAGCGCGAGCCACATCGCCCAGTTGGGGATGAAGTTGCCGTTCGGGAAGTCGGCCGGATAGCACATCGCGAACATCCCCCGCGGCAGATTGTCGAAGGAGTCCGGCAGCACGTAGTTCTCGAGGAAGAGCCGCTCCGACTCGAGCGAGCCGGTGAAGAGCTCCGCCGAGCGCCCGAGGAAGAAGCTGTCGCAGAGCCAGCCGGCGCGCTCGCGCCCGGGGCAGTCGGTGAAGACGTCCGCCGAGTTCTGGGAAAAAGTCTCCTGCGCCGCGGCGAAGATCTTCTCGAGCGCCTTGTCGGACGACTCCAGCGTGGCCCTGAACGCCTCGGGGTTCTTGTATTCCCTGAGCGACGGCGGGTCGATCTCGAACGCGCCCGAGCAGGCGACGACGTCCGCGTACCTGAGCGTGTAGGGCTCGAACGCCTCGAGCGCATACTCGCCGGGCTCCAGGAGGTCCCAGACGACAACGTTCGCGCATTCGTAGCGGGTGGGGCTCACCTCGCCGTTCACCAGCACCTCGTCGAAGCGGAAGGCGATCTTGCCCGGACGGAGGCACTTGACGCGCAGCATCGGGAAGCCGCTGTCGTTGAGCCCCGCGTCGAAGATCACCGAGTCGCCGTCCGCGAGCGCGATGCGCCCCGCCGCCTCGTCATCCTTCCACGGCACGCGGTTCGTCGCCACGTAGCGCTGGGAAAGGTCCCACCAGTTCTCCTCCAGCTCGCTCTTCGCGAACGCGGCGCCGACGCCGTTGTGGCCGCTTCCGTCCACGAACCTGACCGGGCGCGTGCGGCGCTTGGCGTCGAAGATGGTCTTCGCGCGCGACACCGGACGGAACGGACCGCGCACCTTGAACTCCGCGTAGGGCGCGCGGCGCGGCAGCAGCTTCACCTCGGGTCGCTCCTCCAGCGGCGAACTTATATTGGCAAGAACACCACGCTTCCAGCCGTCTGGACAGAGCCGAAAGCGGTAGAGTTCGCTGAACGCGCGCTGGTAGCTGTAGCGGACCACCTTCTGCACCCGCGGCAGCAGCCAAGCCGAAAAGCCGCCGCCCACGCCGGTAGCGGCAATCACCCGGTCGCCCAAGACCACCTCGGCCTGCAGGAAC
The DNA here is from genome assembly GCA_902800055.1 of uncultured bacterium. Taxonomy (GTDB): domain Bacteria; phylum Verrucomicrobiota; class Kiritimatiellia; order RFP12; family UBA1067; genus UBA1067. The sequence continues at coordinate 6,384 of CADCCW010000048.1, read as the reverse complement.
GGCGGCTGGTCCATGGTGCAGTAGCTGTTGACGTTGTAGCCTGCCACTTCGACGGCGAGGATGTTCTGCCCTGTCTTCACCTGGAGCGGAATCTCGTCCACCCTGAAATATCCCTTCGCCGCGCGGGCCGGACCCCAGCCGACGTGCTCGCCGTTGAGCGAAATGCGGTAGTCGCTCGCGCCGGTGATCCGGAGGAGCGGACGCTCCCCCTCCTTGGCGTCGAAATGCGCCGCGAAGCCGACGAAGAGGTTGCGCTCGAGCGCCATCCACTTCGGCCACACCGGCTTTGCCGCGGCGAAGCGCGGCGCGGGCTCTGCGAGCGCGGACGCCGCGGCAAGCGCCGCGAGCGCGAGGAGAAGTTTCTTCATGACAGTTCTTTCTTTCCAAGGCGGGAGAGCGAAACTGCCGCGACCGCCAGCGTCCCGAGCAGCGAGACTATGCCCAGCGCCACCGCAGAAGAATTCACGTCCCACGGCGCGGACGAGGCGTCCTTCTGCCGCGGAGTCAGGACCTCGACGAGGTAGACGTCGGGGTTCCAGGGCAGGCGCGCGAGCGAGACGATGCGCTTCAGGCGCATCATTTCCGCCACTTGCGGACTCGAGAAGTCCTGGGTGCGCAGGAACGACAGCTGCATCGAGGAGTCGGTGCGGCGCGCCTCCTTAAGGTCCACCGGCGCGCAGTAGAGGCGGTCGACCCGCGCGAGGTCGAACGCACCGACGACCGCCATCGCGCCGAGCGCACAGAGCGCGGCCTTGCGCGCGGCCTCCCCCTTCTTCGCGGCGAGCGAGGCAACGAAGTCGATGCCGTAGGCCGCCAGCACCGCGAGCGAAAGCTCGGCGAGGTGGATCCACTTCACCGGGCAGCGGACGAGGTCGCCGACCGGCAGCGCGAACACGCAGCGGTAGAGCGGCTCGAAGTAGCGACCGAGCGAGAGGCCGAAGGCGAGGACCGCCGCGGCGAGGAAGAAGAGCGCGTCCCCTTCGCGCCGGCGGAACGCCGCGACCGCGCCGACGAGCGCGAGGAGGCAGGTAACCCAGCCGACGTAGAGCGAGTGCTGGCGGTAGTTGCCCTCCTTCGCGCCGTAGGGGCGCCCGAGCGCGCCGGTATAGGGCTTCACGCCCGAGCCGACGCGCGTGCCGATCGAGAGGACGTAGGGGCAGCTCGTGTCGCCCTTGCCGCGGGCGGAAAAGAGCTCCGTCGCCTCGTCCAGGGGCAGCGACCAGTTGGTGACGAAGATCCACTGCTTCTCGCGCTCGGCCTTCCGCTCCGCCTCGGACTTCTCCGCGGCGGCGGCGTCACCGTCCTTCTTGCCGACGTTCACGCCCGCCGACTCCATCTGCTTCTCGCGCCCCGCGACCTCGCGCAGCGACGCCGCCACGCCGGGCGCGCCGACGAGCGCAAAGGCGAGCGCTGCGAGCAGCGCGCCCTTCCACGGCAGCGCGCACTCGCGGACGCAGCACCAGACGAAATACGCGCCGGTGAAGAGGGTGAAGATCAGCCAGAGGTCCTGCTGGCGGAAGCTCGCCCAGCCGACGACGGCGCCGAGGAGCAGCCAGTGGCGCAGGCGGCCGCGGCGGACGGCGCGGTCGGCGAGGCCGAAGGCGAAGACGCCGTAGGTCATCCAGCGGAACCAGCCGAGGTGTCCGGCGGAGAAAAGCGTGAACCAGTAGCCGGAAAGCGAGAGGAAGATGCCGGCGGAATACGACGCGAGGCGTGAAAGCCCGCGCCCGCGGCAGTAGTACGCCAGCGCGAGGCCGGCGAGGAACGCCGGGACCGCGTACTGCAGCTCCTGCAGGAAATACGGCGCGCCGGCGAACGCCTTGAGGTCGTCGGGCGAGAAAAGGCCGGTCCTGACCCACTCGCGCAGAAACGCCGAGACGTTCGCCCACCAGCCTTCGGGATGGGAGACGGCGCAGTCCGGCATCACCGGCGAGACGAGCGGCGACCAGGTGCCCCAGAACACGAACGCGGCGCACACGGCGAAAAGCGCCGCGTACGCCGCGAGGTATGCCGCCTTCGGGCCGAGCTTCATCTTCAGCCGATCTTGCCGAGCGCGATGAGCGCGAACACCATGGCGAAGATCGCGACGGTCTCGACGATGCCGAGCGCGGCGAGGTAGTTGGTGAAGCCCTGGTTGGTCTCGGCCTGCGCGTCGCACGCAGCCGCGCCGGCGCGGCCCTGGAAGAGCGCGGAGAGGCCGATCGCGAGGCCGGCGAAGATGCCCGCGACGAGGCAGGGCAGGCCGGCGCCGTCGGCGACCTTGCCGACCTTGTCGAGCATGATGAACATGAGTATCATCCCGTAGAGCGTCTGGGTGATCGGCGCACCGACGAACGAGAGGAGGAGGAACGGCGCCTGCTTGTTCGCGGCATAGCACTTCTTCCACGCTCCGACGGCCGCCGAGGCCGCGAGCCCCGTGCCGAACGCGCTGCCAGCGCCGGCGAGACCAAGGCAGGCGATCGCGCCCGCGACTATCATTGCTGCATCACTCATTTTGTTTTTCCTCCTTAGGTTGGATTTAGTTTGAAGTCATTATTTCCCGCCGCCGGCCCGCTTGAACGGACGGAACGCGTAGCCGGCCCAGGACACGCCCTTGTGGTTGGAGAACTCAAGCGTGTTGAGGCGCACTGCGTGGACGAGAATGGAAAGCCCGGCCATCGCCAGGTTGAGGCCATGGCCGACGACGAGGATCGCGACCATCGCGACGGCCATCAGCGCCTTGGCCCAGACGGCGTCGGCCCCGGCCACGAGCGACGTCGCCATGGAGTTGAAGTTCTCCGCCACCTTGACGGACGCGAGGCCGACTGCGAAGAGCCTGACGTAGCTGATGATGTCGCCGAGCGCGCTCATCACGTTGAGCGGCAGCATGCCGAGCTCGGCGCCGCGCGTCCTGAGCTCCGACGGCTTGACCGAGAACCCGAACACGCAGACGAGCGCCGCGCCGAACACCCAGAACGCCCAGGACGGGACGCCCGCGAAGATGCCGACGATGGAGTTGGTGACAAGATACATGAAGAGGAGGATGCCGGCCCAGCCGAACTCCGCGACCGCCGTCGAGTCCGGCAGCCGGCAGACGCCGTTCCAGATGCGCGCGAGCATGAGGTGCGAGACGCCGATGGTGAAGCACAGGAGCATCATGTTGTGGTAGCTCGGGTCCGCCAGCCACTTCACCGTCGGCCAGTCGGCGCACCACGGAATCGCCGCGCCGAACCAGGTGTTGGAGAGAACTCCCCACGCGATCGTCGCGGCGGAGAAGACGGTCAGGAGCGTGAACCAGCTCCGCGGCAGCTTCTTGCGCAGCGCGACCGTGGCGGCGAGGAAGATCGCGCCGTAGGCGCCGTCGCCCACGAGCATCGCGAAGAAGAGCGAGAAGTAGCACATGAACGGCACCGACACGTCCGACTCGGTGTAGGCCGGGGCGATGCCGAGGCCGTCGAAGAGCACCTTCACCGGACGGAACAGGCGCGGCGGCTCGACGAGCGTCGGGGGAATCTCGCCCAGCTCCGGGTCGCGCAGGAGGACGCCCCAGCCGGCCGCACCGGCGCGCGTGAAGAGGTCGGTCTGGTCGCCGCGGACGATCTCCATTAGCGACTTCACCTTCGGCTCCGGGATCCAGCCCGAAACCACCGCGACCGCGCCGTGCTCGTGCAGAAGCTCCTTCGCCTGCTCGAAGGCCATGCGGTCGGCGAGATGCGGATACCACGCCTCGATCGCCTTGTCGTCGCAGCCGGCGAGCCTGGAGTCGTCGATGCGGATGCGGTTCTCGACCCGGGCAAGCTTCTCGCGGAGACGCGAGAGCGACATCTCCGGCAGCTTGTCTGGGAGCGGCACCGCGTCGCGCAGGCCGTCGACCCGCTCGAGGAGGCGCTTCGCGAGCTCGGGGTCGAAGTCGCCGTAGGGCTCGTAAGCCTTGATCTCGCGCTCAAGGCGCTCGCGCTCGGCCTTGAGCGTCTCGCGGTCGGCGTCGATTGCCAGCACCTCGGCGACGGAGTGCGGACGCTGCTCGGCGTCCTGGACGAGCTCGCGCGCCTTGCGGATGAGCAGCAGCGCGCGCTCGGCGTCGGCAATGTCGCCCTTGGCCTTCGCCACCGCCTCGCCGCCGGCGGCGGAAAGCTCGAGATGCACCGCGCCGAGCAGGCGCAGCCGCTCCAGCGTGGCGTCCCGGTCCGAGGCGAGGCAGACGAGGTCGAGGTGCTTCATCGGGACGATCACGGCGCGGCCTCCTCCCCTTCGCCTTCACCGGACGGGGCGCGGCTCTTGGCGATCTTGCCGCGCGTGACCGATGAGGTCTGCTCGTCGCCGAGGGCGATCTTGATCACGCGGATCGCCTCCTTGCACTCGGGTATCTTCACTTTCTCGAAGAGGTTCACGCGCTGCGAGGTCTGCTGCAGCTCCTCGGCGACGAGGCGGCGCTGCTCCTCGAAGACGGCGCGCTCGGAGCGGAGCGAGACGACCTCCTTCGCCGCCTCGACCGCGTCGTCGACCCACGGCGGCGTGGCCCAGCGGTCGATGCGGCCGACTTCGGTCTCCGCCGACTCGAAGGTGGGGATCTCGACGCCGGCGATGTTCGCCCGGCCGGTCTTCACCTCGCCGACCTTGACGAGGCCGGAGAGCAGGCCTTCCTCGGTGGCGACGACGCCGATCCAGGCGTTCATCGCGGCGCGCAGCTCGCGCTCGCGCGCGGCCACGGCCTCGGCCTTGGCGACGATGGCGGCGATCTCGGCCTGAAGCTGCTGCTTCTTGAGCTGAAGCATGGGCAGGAAGCGCTGAAACCGCTTCAGCGCGTCCGTCTGAGCCTTGAGCTCGGTCTTAGTCAGCTTCACCTTCACCATGATTGGTGTGTATTATACCAAAAATGACGCCGTCGCGGCGATGCGGCAAAAACAAGTCGCCCGCCTTCGCGCGTGGCGAGGACGGGCGTCTTGTGCTGGGTCCGCTTTTGGCTTAGGCGTTCTTGGCGATCTCGACGATCGACTTGAAGCCCTCCGGGTCGCGGATGGCGATTTCCGAAAGCATCTTGCGATTGAGCGCGACGCCTGCCTTGGTGAGGCCGGCGATCAACTTCGAGTAGCTGATGCCCTCCTGCCTGGCCGCCGCGTTGACGCGGCCGATCCAGAGCTGGCGGAAGTTGCGCTTCTTGAGCTTGCGGTGGGCGGTGGCGAGCCGCATGGCGCGGTCGACCGCCTCGGTCGCGGTGCGGAAGAGCTTGGAGCGGGCGCCGTAGAAGCCCTTGGCGAGTTTCAGCCGCCGGCGGCGGCGTTCACGGGAAGCGGGTGCATTGGTAACGCGCATTTCCTTTTCCTCCTTTCACGACTTACCGGCCCTGGAGGGCGCGGGCGTAGGTCTTGGTGACTTTGAGCGACCCGAGCACGGTGCGCCCGCAGAGGTTGTTCTTGCGGTTGCGCTTCTTGCCGTTGTTCAGGTGGGCGTGGCCGCCCTGCGAACGGAGGACCTTGCCGGTCTTCGAGAGTTTCATGCGCTTGACCGCGCACTTCCTCGTCTTCATCTTTGGCATTTTTCTTTTCCTTTCTGTTTTCGGTCCGGCCGGGCAGCCGTTGTTGGCCCGGCGCGGACGGTTAAAGGCTTGGCGCAGGCGGCGCCGCCGGCCGTTAGTCGGCCGACGGACGCACCTTGCCTTCCTTGATCCGCTTCTCGACGACTTCGGAGGCGATGTTCTTCGGCACCGCCTCGTACTGCTTGAAGATCATCGTGAACGAGCCGCGGCCCTGGGTCACGGTGCGGATGGCGTTCGAGTAGCCGAACATCTCGCCGAGCGGGACGGTGGCCTTGAGGAGCTTGACGCCCGCGCGGTCCTCCATGCCCTCGATGCGGCCGCGGCGCTGGTTGATCGAGCCGTTCGCCGCGCCCATGTACTGCTCGGGCACCACCACCTCGACGTCCATCATCGGCTCGAGGAGCTGGGGCTTGGCCTTCATGAACGCCTGCTTGAAGCACTGCATCGCGCAGGTCACGAACGCGAATTCGTTCGAGTCGACCTCGTGGTAGGAGCCGAAGTACACCGTCGCCTTCACGTCCACCACCGGGAAGCCCGCGAGCGGACCGGACTCGAGCGCCTTCTTGACGCCCTTCTCCACCGCCGGGATGTACTCGGTGGGGATCACGCCGCCCTTGATCTCGTTGACGAACTCGAAGCCCTTGCCGGGCTCCTGCGGCTCGAGGCGGAGGCACACGTGCGCGTACTGGCCGCGGCCGCCGGACTGCTTGACGTGCTTGTACTCGTTCTCGACTTTGGTCGTGATCGTCTCGCGGTAGGCGACCTGCGGCGCGCCGACGTCGCAGTCGACGTTGAACTCGCGCTTCAGGCGGTCGACGATGACCTCGAGGTAGAGCTCGCCCATGCCGGCGATGATCGTCTCGCTCGTC
>CADCCW010000047.1:8851-9311 GCA_902800055.1 uncultured bacterium | reverse complement strand
GATCTACGGCGGAAACCTGCCGACGACCCCGTACTGCCAGCGCGCCGACGGCCGCGGCCCCGCGTGGTCGAACTCGCTCTTCGAGGACAACGCCCAGTTCGGCCTCGGCATGCGCGTTTCCGCCGACAAGCTCCACGGCTTCGCCATGGAACTCGTCGACAAGGTCATCGCGCGCGAGAAGACGCCGGCCGAGATGAAGGCGCTCTGCGAGAAGATCAAGGCCGTCAACCAGTACGACGAGAAGGGCCAGGGCGTCGAAGAGATGCGCGCGCTCGTCAAGGAGCTCAAGAAGGGCTGCGAGGCCGGCAAGGCCAACGGCTGCCCGATCTGCGCTCAGCTCCTCGCGGTGGCGGACAACCTGGTCCGCAAGTCCGTGTGGGTGCTCGGCGGCGACGGATGGGCGTACGACATCGGCTACGGCGGGCTTGACCACGTCCTTGCCTCGGGCAAGAACATCAAG
>CADCCW010000047.1:0-8765 GCA_902800055.1 uncultured bacterium | reverse complement strand
CGGCAAGGTGCAGGCCAAGAAGAACCTCGGCCTCATGCAGATGCAGTACAAGAACGTCTACGTCGCGTACGTCTCGATGGGCACCAACCCCGCGGCGACCGTGAAGGCGTTCAACGAGGCCGAGAACTACAACGGCCCGGCGATCATCATCGCGTACGCGCACTGCATCGAGCAGGGCCTCCTCACCAAGACCGGTCCGGCGCACCAGAAGGCGGCGGTGGAGTCCGTCCACTTCCCGCTGTGGCGCTACAACCCGGACGCCGCGGGCAAGAAGCTCACGCTCGACAGCGCCGACAAGTCCGACACCGTCTCCTTCGCGGCGAACGCCGTTTCGAAGGAGCTTGGCGAGAACCGAAGGAGCTTGGCGAGAACCGCTTCAAGCAGCTCGTCAAGAAGATCGGCCAGGACAAGGCGATGGAGATGCTCAAGGGCGCCGAGCAGGGCTTCAAGGAGAACTACGCTCTCCTCAAGAAGCTCTCCGAGATGTAAGCGAAGCTTATATTCCGCAAACGGGGCGCGGCACTTGTTGCCGCGCCCTTGTTTTTGGTATAATAGCGTCCATGAAAATGAAACTACGACATGCGGTTCTCCTCGTCCTTCTGCTCGCAATTCTTTTTGCGTGGCTTTGGCTCTTCTACCGCGACGGCGGCGTGACCCACCAAGAGCTCGCCGATCTCATCGTTGCCGAGGGCGCGGAGACCCGCGCGAAGGTGGACGCGAGGTGCGATGCTTTGGACGCCAAGCTTGACCGGATCGAGTCGAAGCTGGACAAGCTGATCGAACTTGCGAATCCGCGTCTTCCCGACGGCATGACCGCAGCGGAGTAGTCCGCGCGCCGACCGCGGACGTAATTATTTATGGTATAATACGCCTGTCATGAGTTTTCCGATACAGCTGAACCGTCCGCTGGTGGTGTTCGACATCGAGTCCACCGGCATCTCGCCGCGCAAGGACCGCATCGTCGAGCTTGCCGCGGTCAAGGTCAACCCCGACGGCACCGAGGAGTCTCGCTGCTGGCTTCTCAACCCCACCATACCGATTCCGAAGGAGACGACCGCCATCCACGGCATCTCCGACGAGATCGTGAAGGACTGCCCCACCTTCGCCGAGCGCGCGAAGGAGATCCTCGCGTTCTTCGAGGGCGCCGATCTCTCCGGCTTCAACTCCGACCGCTTCGACATCCCGTGCCTCGAGGAGGAGTTCGCGCGCGTTGGGCTCAACCTCGCCGTGCAGAGCCGCCGCCGCGTCGACGTGCAGCGCATCTACCACCGCATGTTCCCGCGCGACCTGTCTGCCGCGGTGCGCGAGTACCTGGGCCGCTCGCACGAAGGCGCGCACGGCGCTGAGGCCGACGCCCGCGCCACGCTCGAGGTGCTGAAGGCCGAGCTCGTGCGCCACGCCGAAGTGCCGCGGACGGTTGACGAGATCGACCAGTGGATCGCCCCGACCGACCCGCTCAACGCCGACCGCGACGGACTCTTCCGCTGGAAGAACGGCGAGTGGACGGTCAACTTCGGCAAGAAGAAGGGCGAGAGCCTAAAGCGCATCATGCTCGACGAGCCGAACTTCCTGAAGTGGATGGTGAAGGGCGATTTCTCCGCCGACGCGCGCATGGTGGCCGCCGACGCGCTCAAGGGCCGCCTGCCCCCGCCGCCGCCAGCGGAGGCGCAGAAGTGAAGGCGATTATCACTCCGCTCTCGGAGCGCGCCGTGCGCGCGCTCGCCGCCGGCGACGTGGTGGAGATCTCCGGCCGCGTCTACACCGGACGCGACAAGCTGCACAAGCACTTCTCTGACGGCGGCAGGTTGCCGGTGGACTTCCGCGGCGGCGTGCTCTACCACTGCGGCCCGGTCTGCGTGCCGGACGGCGCGGGCGGCTGGAAGGTGGTCGCCGCCGGCCCCACGACGAGCGTCAGGGAGAATCCGTACGAGCCGGACTTTATCGCCAAGACCGGAGTCCGGGTGATCGTCGGCAAGGGCGGCATGGACGCGGCGACGCTGGCGGCGATGAAGCGCTGCGGCTGCGTCTACGTGCAGGCGGTCGGAGGCGCAGGCGCACTGTACGCCGAATGCGTGAAGCGCGTCGCCGGCGTCTCGCTCCTCAATGAGTTCGGCGCGGCGGAGGCAGTGTGGCACTTCGACGTCGAGGGCTTCCGCGGCGTAGTGGCGATGGACGCGCACGGGCGCTCGCTCTTCGACGCCGTCCGCCGCAAGGTCGGAATTTAAACAACAAGAAAGGAAATGCGATGACCATCAGAACGATAGTTGCGGCGGCGGGGATGCTGTTTGCCGCCAACCTATTCGGCGCCACGGCGACCGAATCCACCTGGATCCGCGGCGTCACTGACAAGGACCCGATAACCTACAAGGCAAGCGAGGAGATGTCCTTCACCCTGACGGTCGAACGCCTCGACGGTGAGCTCAAGGACGGCGAGTTCTCGCTCGACTGGAAGCGCTCCGGCGACGACGGCATCGTCGAGACCGGCAAGGTGTCCTACGCCGGCGCGCCGTTCGTCTACAAGACCAGCATCGCCATCGCTGGCTTTGTTCGCCTCGAGGCGAAGCTCGTCGACGCCAAGGGCAAGCAGGCGGGCAAGAACGCCTTCTTCGACGGCGGCGCCGGCGCGGATGTCGACTCGCTCGAGGGCCATCCGGAGCCGAAGGACTTCGACGAGTTCTGGGGACGCCAGTTCGCGCGCCTCGACAAGATCAAGATCAACCCCGAGCTCGTGGAGGTAGAGTCGCCCACCAACACGGTGAAGTGCTACGCGGTGTCGGTTCCGTGCGCAGGGCTGCGGCCGGTCACCGGCTACCTCTCGGTGCCGATGGACGTCGAGAAGGGCGCGACCTATCCGGTGAAGCTCTTCTGCCACGGCTACAGCGGAGACGAGTTCGGCCACAACCGGCAGAAGACCGTGCCGACTGACTGCATCTACCTGGACATCAACGCCCACGGGCTCCGGCTGCCGGAGCTCGGCGGCACCGAGGCCGACCGCAAGGCGCTGAGGTGGGAGGCGCGCTCCAACGGGCACACCTATGCCTTCGACCCGGAGCAGAACAAGGACCCGGAGACCGCCTACTTCAACGGCATGGTGCTGCGCGTCAAGCGCGCGCTCCAGTACCTGAAGACGGTGAAGGGCTGGAACGGGATCGACGTCCAGGTCACCGGCGGCAGCCAGGGCGGACTGCAGACCATCTGGGCCGCTGCGTGCGGCGAGGGCGTGACCTACGCCGAGATCGGGGTGCCGTGGAACTGCGACATCTTCACCAACGGCGGCGTCAGGTCCGACCCCGCCAAGAAGCTCGCCTCATTCGGCTGGTACATCAAGTGGACTGACGCGCTCGGCTACTACGACGCCGTCAACTTCGGCCGGCGCATCCCAGTCGGATGCTACGCCGACGTCTGCCGCGCGGGCCTCGGCGACTACGTCTGCCCGCCGACCGGAATCGCCAAGCTCTGGAACGCGCTCTCCTGCCGCCGTCGCATCGTCTGGATCCAGGGCTCCGAGCACGGCTATGTGCCGCCGGTGCTGGACGGTCTCGTGTCGGAACGCGTGGTGGAGTGCGACATACGAGCGCTCACGCCGGCGGTGCCGCAGGCGTCGTGGGCGGTGGCGTGGTGGATGAAGCGCCACTACGAGAAGATGGAGGCGCTCAAGGCGAATCCGCCGGCGGTGGTCTTTCTCGGCGACTCGATCACCCACATCTGGGACTCGACCGGCCGGCCGGCCTTCGAGGCCAACTTCACCAACGCGCCCTACCGCGCCATCTCGCTCGGCTTCAGCGGCGACCGCACCGAGCACGTCATCTGGCGCATCAACCACGGCGAGCTGGACGGCTACCAGGCCAAGGCGGTGGTGCTGATGATCGGCACCAACAACACCGGCCACTTCCCGATCGAGAAGGAGAAGCCGGAGGATACGATCCGCGGCATCAAGCGTATTGTCGCTCTCATCCGCGAGAAGCAGCCGCAGGCGACGATCATCCTCCATGCGATCTTCCCGCGCGGCGCGGACGGCAAGGATCCGTTCCGGCTCCGCAACGACGTCGTCAACCGCGAGATCCGCCAGCTTGCGGACGGCAAGGACATCCTCTGGTGCGACATCTCAAGCGAGTTTGTGGACAAGGACGGAAACCTGCCGAAGGAACTCTTCCCGGACCTCCTGCACCCGAGCGCCACGGGCTACGAGAAGTGGGCGGCTGCGGTGAAGCCGTATCTCGACTGGGCGCTTTCCGACCGCTCGACGCCGTCGCCGAAGACATATTCCACGGTGGAATAACGATGCCAAGCATTTCCTTTACCCGCAGGGGTTTTCTCTTTGGCGCGACCGCGGCGGCCGCGTACGGCGCGGCGCGCGCGGCTGGCGTCGAGAGCGACGGTGGCCGCGACGAGTCGCTTTCGGTCTTCCTGAGCGACCTTCACATCGGCAATCCTGATCAGAAGACGGCCTGGGGCGCGCAGCCTTCCTACCAGAATGCGATGCTCGCGAAGGCAGTGGACGAAATTCTCGCAATGCGCCCGCTGCCCGCGCGAGCGGTCTGTTTCGGCGACGTCTCGCTCTGGTTCGGTTGGTCGGGCGACTACGAGATTGCCGCGGCGACGCTCGCTAGGCTGGAGAAGGCGGGGATCGATCTCTATGTGACGACTGGCAATCACGACCACCGCGAGGGCGTGTTCAAGTACTTCCCACGCCAGCGTGAACTGACGCCGGTGCCGGGGCGCACGGTGAGCGTGATTGACCTTGGCTCGGCCGACCTGCTGCTCATGGACTCGCTCAACGAGGCTAACCCGAAGGAGGGCTCGGGCAATCCTGTAGGCGGCGCGATGGACGACGCCCAGGCCGAGTGGCTTCGGGCCGAGGCGATGCGGCGGAAACGCCCGTTCATCGTAGGCGCCCACCATGCGCCGACCGACCTCAATGGCTGCCGCGTTGTCCCTGATCTGATCAAGTCGCCGCATTTCATTGGCTGGGTGCAGGGCCACGACCATTCCTGGTCGAACGACTGGATCTCAGAGAACTATTCCTCTCGTCGGATTGCACGCAAGGCGACGCTGCCGTCCACTGGCTGGTGGGGCGACATCGGGTACGCGACGATGCGCACCTACGCCGACCGCGCGGAGCTGAAGCTCGTCCAGCGCGATTTCTACTTCCCTAATCCGCTCAAGGAAGGTGAGCAGCGTCCAAAGCTCTGGGACGACATCATCGCGGAGAACCGCGGCGCTTCCTGCACCTTCCGCTTTGGCTGAGGGGGATGAGCGAGAACAGGCGGACACGAAATGCTGGTCGGGAAATGTTATAATACCCAACAACACACAATCAAAGAAAGGAGCGATGGCATGAAACTCAAGGGATCGAAGACGGAAGCGAACCTGATGGCGGCGTTCGCCGGAGAGTCGCAGGCGCGCAACAAGTACGACTACTACGCCTCGCGCGCGAAGAAGGACGGCTACGAGCAGATCGCGGCCATCTTCCAGGAGACGGCGCTCAACGAGAAGGAGCATGCCAAGATGTGGTTTAAGCTCTTCGCTGGCATCGGCGAGACGAAGGAGAACCTCCTTGCCGCTGCCGCGGGCGAGCACGAGGAGTGGACCGAGATGTACCGGCGCTTCGCCGAGGAGGCCGAGGCCGAGGGCTTCAAGGACATCGCCGAGAAGTTCCGCCGGGTCGCCGAGGTCGAGGCGCGCCACGAGGAGCGCTACCGCAAGCTCGTCAAGAACATCGAGTCCGGCGAGGTGTGGGTGCGCGTCGGCAAGAACCGCTGGCAGTGCCGCAACTGCGGTGCGATCATCGAGTCCGAGCGCGCGCCGGAGAAGTGCCCCGTCTGCGACCACCCGAAGGCGTACTTCCAGCTGGAGCAGGACAACTTCTGATCCGGTGCCGGCGATGACGCTCGAAAGCACAATCGCCGGATCATGGTATCCGGGAAAGGAGCGCGAGATTCGCGCGCTTGCCGACGAGTGGGAGAAGCGCGTCGGCGGCGAGAAGGCGACCGGCGATGCGAACGTGCCGGCCAAGCCGAACGCGCTCCTCCTTCCCCACGCCGGCTGGGCGTACTCGGGCGAGATCGCGTGGCGGGCGGTGAGGCTTGTGCGCGATGCGGACTTCCGCCGCGTAGTCGTGCTCGCCCCAAGCCACCGCGCGTGGATCGAGAACCGTCTCGTCGCGCCGGAGGCCGAGGCGGTGTCGACTCCGCTTGGGACGATTCCCGTCGACCGCGAATGGCTCGACCGCCTCGCGCTTCTCGCCCCCGTCGCGCGCAACGACCGCGTTCATGCGGCTGAGCATTCGGCGCAGATCGAGTATCCGCTCCTCCAGCTTGCGCTCAAGGAGGGCTTTACGGTCGTGCCGCTGGTGATGGGCTCGTTCGGGCGCGACCAGATGGCGATGTGCGCAAGGGCGCTCGGTCGGCTAATGGACGACAAGACGTTGCTTGTCGTCTCGTCCGACTTCACCCACTATGGCAGCGACTTCTCGTACACGCCGTATGGGACCGCCGGTGGCGAGGATGTCCGCGCCAAGGTCGCGTCCGTCGACGCAGAGGCGTTTTCCCTCGTCGCAAAGCGCGACGCCGACGGTTTCGCTGCGTTTGTCAACAAGACGGGGGCGACGATCTGCGGACGCATCCCGATCGAGCTTGCGCTGCGCGCGTTCCCGGAGAAATCGTCGCTCTCGCGCCTTGCCTATGCGACATCGTCAGATGCCGACCGCGACTTCAAACGCTTCGTTTGCTACACCGCCGCCGCCGGGCGCGTCGAGTGGCCTGGCGAGCGGGGCGCGGTCCTTGGAGCTGAAGACCGCGCATACCTCCTCCGCGTCGCCCGCGAGTCGATGGAACGGGCAGTCCGCGCCGGCAGGGCGGCGAGCCGTCTCGCCGCCGCGGACCTGCGCGACGCGCCGCCGGCGACGCTTGCGAAGATGGGCGCGTTCGTGACGCTCAACGACACGGCGACCGGAGCGCTGCGCGGCTGCATCGGGGAGATTCTGCCGATGCGTCCGCTGGCCGAGGCCGTCGCCGCGCGGGCGGTCGACTCGGCGCTCAGGGACCCGCGTTTCCAGCCGGTCTCGGAGCGCGAGCTCGGCAGTCTCCGCGTCGAGGTGTCGGCCTTGATGCCGCCCAAGCCGGTCGCGTCGTGGCGCGACATCGTGCTTGGTCGCGACGGCATGACGATGGAGAAGGGCAATGCGTTCGCCGTCTTCCTGCCGCAGGTCGCGCCAGAACAGGGCTGGGACCTCGAGACTACGCTCACTCATCTCTCGCGGAAGGCGGGGCTATCTGCTGACGCCTGGCGCGAGGGTGCGAAGTTCGAGACCTTCCAGGCCGAGGTCTTCCATGAGTGACGCGCCGTCCGCGGCTGTCTGCAGCACGTGTCCGCACCGCTGCCGGCTTGCCGACGGTGCGGTGGGGTTCTGCCGCGCGCGCCGGGCCGAGGGCGGCCGCGTCGTCGCGGCGAACTACGGCAAGGTCACTTCGATTGCGCTTGACCCGATCGAGAAGAAGCCGATAGCGTTCTTCCATCCCGGGGAGAACGTGCTTTCGGTCGGGAGCTTCGGGTGCAACCTGAGGTGCCCGTTCTGCCAGAACGACTCCATCTCGCAGCATGGCGAGGACGGCGTCCAGTTCCAGGTCGCGACGCCCGGCGAGCTGGCGGAACTGGCGCTCAGGACCAAGCGCGGGCGCGGCAACCTCGGCCTTGCCTACACCTACAACGAGCCGCTGGTCGGATGGGAGTTCGTGCGCGACTGCGCGCGCGAGGTGCACGCCCGGGGAATGCTCAACGTCCTCGTCTCCAACGGCTGCGCCGAGGCGTCGGTCGTCGAGGAGCTGGCGCCGCTCGTCGACGCGGCGAACATCGACCTGAAGGGCCCGTCGCAGGAATACTACGACTGGGTCGGCGGCGATTTCGCCGCGGTCTGCCGCACGATCAAGACTCTTCACGCCGCCGGGTGCCACGTCGAGGTGACGACGCTCGTCGTGCCGGGACGGAACGACCGCGACGAGGACATCGACGCCGTCGCAGCGTTCATCGCTTCCGTCTCGCCGGAGATTCCGCTCCACGTGACGCGCTTCTTCCCTCGGTTCCGGCTGTCCGACTCCGCGCCGACGCCCGTCGCAACGGTGCATCGCCTTGCCGCCGTCGCCCGCCGCCGCCTCTCCCGCGTCCTCGTCGGGAACTGCTGAGCGCACGACGCATTGGATTATGCTATAATACACGCATGGAGAATGGACGAAATTCAAGCCAAGCCGATTCCTGCAGAATAGAAAATATTGAATCCGCAGCAAGAGGTGAAGTATGAATGCGTTTTCAGTCAAGTTAAATGAACGGGTGTGTCCTGTGGCACGAAGATGATTAATGATAACGAGATAGAGTTTAGGACGTCGGGCTTTGGCTATGTAAATCCTGAAGCCCTGATAGTTCTTGTTGGGATTACACCTGGCAATACACAACTGCGCGGAAGCCGTTGTGGTAAGACATCTCGGGAAGTTAAGCGAGAGAACGCTTTTGCCGGAGGCATGCGCAAAAATCTTGTCAGAATGCTTGACTACATAGGCGTTAATAAGCTTCTTGGCATCATATCTTGCGAATCATTCTGGGACGAGGATTTTGACAAAGTTGAAATGACGTCATTGTTGAAGAATGCGACATACTATAAAGGTAAGATGTTTAATATGGCGTCCGACATACTTAGATCTCGCAAGCTTACCAGAGCTTTTAATAACGGGTTTCGCAAAGATTGTTCTAGATATTCCAAGGCTGTGTTGTTT
>CADCCW010000046.1 GCA_902800055.1 uncultured bacterium | reverse complement strand
TATTCACCACATCGGAGAATGGCGCATTCATCCGGATCGTCGAGACGAGAGCGGTCACGAACGCTAGTACGCCGGCGACCGCGATGGCTGCGGGCAGGAACCTCGTGATGTAGGCGTTGGCGACCTTCAGCCAGTCTTCCCACGGACGGTTTCCGACGAGGCCGATGGCGCTTTCGACGCAGGCGTCAACCTTGCCGTTGTACTCGGTGATTTTCTCGGCGATTGACTTGCAGCAGCAGCCGCACTTGCACTTGGCACCATCTGCCTCGGCACCAGTGGCAGCCTCGGCGTTGGCGGTGGTCTCGGTGTTGGCGGTGGTCTCGGCGTTCACCGGCTCTTCGCCGACATTGGTGTTTTCTTCGCTCATGTTTACTCCTTTTTTGGGGTTGGGCGTAGTATACCAAAAATTTCATAGGGCTGGCTAATGGTCGTTGAATATTTTATGGGCAGGGTTGCCATAAGGCGGCTGCATTTGCCAGGAAACCTTTAGTTACGGCAGAGACTGGGGCAATTATGGTATAATACACGAAATTTTACCCATTCTATGGACATGAAGGACGAGACAGGCGAGAGCGCAGTGCGCAAGGTGGCGGTGGTGGGGCTTGGCCTCATCGGCGGCTCCTTCGAGAAGGCGTCGAGACGCGCCAGCTACGAAGTCGCGACGCTGCACCACGGCGACGGCGGCGCCAGCCTGGCCGATGCCGACCTGGTGCTCGTCTGCCTGCCGCCGGCCGCGGTAGTGCCGTGGATGCGCGACCACGCCGGCGAGATCCGCCGCGGCGCGTTCGTGGTCGACATCGCCGGCGTCAAGCGCCGGATCATGGACGAATTCGCCGCGGCCTTCCCGGACGGAACCGGCGGCTGGAGCTTCGTCGGTGGGCATCCGATGGCCGGACGTGAGGTTTCTGGCTACGCCAACTCCCTCGCCACTCTCTTCGACGGCGCCTCGATGATCCTGGTGCCGCCGGACGCCGCCGCGTCAGCCCCGCCCGCGCTCGAGCGCTTCTTCCTCTCCATCGGCTTCGCGCGCGTGGTGGTGACGACTGCCGCGCACCACGACGAGATGATTGCCTTTACGAGCCAGCTCTGCCACCTCATCTCCTCCGCCTACGTGCGCGAGGACCTGGCGCGCGGCCACGTCGGCTTCTCTGCCGGCAGCTTCCGCGACATGGTCCGCGTCGGCGCGCCCGACCCCGAGATATGGACGGAGCTTTTTCTCTCCAACCGCGCCGCGCTGGTGCCGGTGCTGGAGCGCTACGTCGGGCGGCTCGACGACTTCCTTGCCGCGCTGAAGGACAACGACCGCGGCCGCCTCCGCCGTGCGCTCGAGGAGGGCGTCGCCGCGAAGTCACAGTTCGGAAAGGGGCTAAAATGAGCTTCGGTCGTTTTCTCCGCCTCGACATCCGCGGCGCTTCGCACGCCCGGAAGATGTCTTTTGCGCTCGACGGATTTCCCGCCGGGTTCGCGGTGGACCGCGCCGCGCTCGCCGCGTTCATGGCGCGCCGCGCGCCCGGGCGCGACGCGCTCTCCACCGCGCGGCGCGAGGCGGACGAGGTGAAGTGGGTTTCGGGAATCGGGTCGGACGGTGTGACCGGCGGCGGGACCATCCGCGGCGAAATCGCGAACTGCGACGCGCGGCCCGGCGACTACGGCGCGGAGCGCACGGTGCCGCGTCCCGGCCACGCCGACTTCGGTCAGTGGATCGAGACGGGGCGCATTCCGACCGGCGGCGGCAAGAACTCGGGCCGCCTCACCGCGCCGCTCTGCGCGGCGGGCGCGCTCGCGCTGCAGTGGCTGGCGCGGCGCGGCATTGCCGTCCACGCGCATATCGCGGCGATCGGCGACGTCTCCGGCGGCACGGAGAAGGACCACGAGAAGGCGGTCCTGAAGGCGCGCGAACGCGGCGATTCCGTCGGCGGGGTAGTCGGCTGCTCGATCGAGGGGCTGCCGCCGGGGCTCGGTGGTCCGCTCTTCGATGGACTCGAGGCGGGCATTTCCGCGGCGATGTTTGGCATTCCCGGCGTGAAGGGCGTCGTGTTCGGCGAGAAGCCCGGCTACCGGACTGTCTGCGCCACGCCGGGGTCGAGGTACAACGACCAGTTCTACGTCAAGGACGGGCGGGTCGTCACCGCCACGCTGCGCCAGGGCGGGATCCTCGGCGGGCGCACCTACGGGATGCCGGTGGTGTTCTCGGTGGCGATGCGTCCGACCCCGACCGTGTTCGTGGGGCAGAACTCGGTGGACCTCAAGACGATGAAGCAGGTGCGGCTCGAGATGAAGGGGCGGCACGACCCGTGCATTGTGCTCCGCGCGGTGCCGGTGGTGGAGGCGGCGACGGCGCTCGCGGTGATGGACGTGGTCCTCGCCGACGAGACGGCGCGTCCGCGCATCTGTCTGACGCTCACTGGCAAGACGCTCGATGAGGACCTCGGGCAGTTTCGGTCCCAGCGCTACTTCGCCGACATGGTGGAGCTGCGCGTCGACCTGCTCCGGAAGGAAGAGCGCGCGAAGGCCGCGAAGTTTCCGGAAATGCTCGCGGCGGAGGTGCCGTGGAAGGTGCCGGCCGTGCTGACTTTCCGCCGCGTCTGCGACGGCGGCGCGTACAAGGGCGCCGAAGGCGAGCGGGCGAAGTTCTTCGAAAAAGTCTTAGCCGCAAAGGACGCAAAGGGTAGTTTTGACTATGTGGACTTCGAGGAGGGGTTCGGCGGCGAGAAGCTCCTGAAGCTTGCCCACGCCGCCGGCGCGAAGGTGGTGAGGTCGCTCCACAAGTTCAACGGTCCGGTGAAGAACCTGGCGGAGACGCTGAGGAAGCTCGGCAGGAGCGGCGACATCGCCAAGGTTGCCTTCATGCCGCGCGGCCTTGACGACGTGGCAAAACTATTCTCCCCCATTCCCCGTTCCCCGTTCCCCGTTCCCCACATCCTCGTTGCTATGGGGCCGCAGGGTCTGGCTACGCGGGTCCTTGCGTCGCGTCTCGGCTCGGCGTGGACCTACGCCTCGGCCGGCGGGCTCGAGGGAATCGGCCACGTGACTCCGGCCGAGCTGGTGCGCGACTACCGCTTCCGCTCCGTCTCGAAGGACGCGGCGCTTTTCGGCGTGACCGGCTGGCCGCTCGAGAAGACGCGCTCGCCCGAGCTCCACAACGCGGCGTTCGCGGCGGAGGACGAAGACGCGGTGATGGTGCCAATCCCGGCGAAGACCGCGCGCGAGGCGCTGGCGTTCATGAAGGCGATGGGGATGCGCGGGATGGCGGTGACGATACCGCACAAGCTTGCGGTGATGCCGCTTCTGGACCGCGTCGACAAGTTTGCGAAGAAGGTGGGCGCGGTGAACACCGTCGCCAACGAGAACGGCAAGTACGTCGGCTACAACACCGATGTCGCTGGCTTCGCTGAGGCACTCTCGGCGTTCGCGGGCGACCTGCGCGGCAAGACCGTGGCGGTGCTTGGCGACGGCGGCGCGGCGCAGGCGGTGAAAGCCGCGCTCACGACGCTGGGCGCGCAGTTTCGCGTGTTCCACCGCGAGACGCCGCCGCCGGGGTTCGACGTCCTCGTCAACGCGACGCCGGTCGACCCGATCCCCAAGTACGCCTTTGCGGGGCACGAGCTCGTCTACGACCTCCGCTACGTGCCCGAGACGACGCCGCTGATGGCGCGCGCGAGGGCGGCCGGCTGCAAGGTGGAGAACGGATTTACGATGCTCGCGGCGCAGGCGCGGGAGCAACGGAGGATCTGGTGGTCATGAAGAAGTTCTTCATCTACGGTGCGCCGGCCTCCGGCAAGTCGACGCTGGGGCGTCGCCTGGCCGCGGCGCTTGGGGCGAAGTTCGTCGATCTCGACGACGCCGTCGTCGAGCGGGCGGGCGCGTCGATTCCCGAGGTCTTCGCCGCGCGCGGCGAGGCTGTGTTTCGTGACCTCGAGTCGGAGGCGCTGGCGGCAGTCGTCGGCGACGATTCAGGCGACATGGTGGTTTCGCTTGGCGGCGGGACGCTGCTTAGGGAGGCCAACCGCGCGCTTTGCGAAAAGAGCGGTGCGGTCTTCTGCCTCGACACGCCGTCCGACGAGGAACTTCAGCGGCGGCTCGGCGCGGCGCCGGGGTCGCGTCCGCTTGGCGACCGCGCGAAGGAGCGCGCCGCCCACTACGCGGGTTTTCCGGCGCGGGTCGCCGCGTTCTTCGAGGCGCAGGACTCGCTCGTCGTTGTCGGCCGCGGCATTGCCGCCGCAATGCTCAAGGAGCGGGCGGTCGTGGCGGACGCGACGGTGGCGAAGCTGTGGAAAGACCGGCTCGGCATCGAGCCGCTGGCGACGATTCCCTCCGGCGAAGAGCACAAGACCCCCGCCACCGTGGCGGAGCTCTGGCACGCCTTCGCGGAGCGCGGGCTCGGCCGCCGGGATGTAGTCTGCGCGCTTGGCGGCGGAGTCGCCGGCGACCTGACCGGCTTCGCCGCCGCGACGTGGATGCGAGGCATTCCGTGGATAAACTTCCCGACTACGCTCCTGTCGATGGTGGACGCGTCAACCGGCGGCAAGACCGGCTGCGACCTCGCGGAGGGGAAGAACCTCGCGGGCGCGTTCCACTTTCCGCGGCTCGTCGTCGTCGACGCCGATTTCCTCTCCACTCTGCCCGAGGAACTGCTTGCGGCCGGCAAGGCGGAGATGATCAAGCATGAGGTGATTGCGGGCGTCTGCGCCGGCGGCGGAACGGCGAAGGGCGTCGTTCCGACGGCGGCCGAGATTGCCGCGAACCTGTCGGTGAAGGTCGGCATCGTCAGGGAAGACCCGTTTGAGCGGAATGGCCTCAGGATGAAGCTCAACTGCGGCCACACGGTCGGCCATGCGGTGGAGAAGCTTTCGGGATACGCGCTTGCGCACGGCGAGGCGGTGGCGATCGGCTGCTGCGAGGAGGCGCGCATCGCGGTGCGGCGCGGCCTGGCGGCGGAGTCGTGGCCGGCGGAGCTCGCGGCGCGTTTTGCCGCGGCGGGGCTGCCGACGGAGATTCCGCCGGAGATCGACCGTGCCAGCATCGACGAAACGATGAAAGGGGACAAGAAGCGTGCCGGCGACGTCGTCTCCTTCGCGCTGCCGTGCGGCTGGGGCGATGTTCGCATCGTCCCCATCGACCTCGGTTCGGAAAGGATCTACGGATGAGCGACGAGAACAGCCTCGTAATCGAGCCGGGGAGGCGGCGGGGACGCGTGGAGGCGCCGCGGTCGAAGTCGCACGAGCACCGTCTGCTCATCGCGGACTTCCTCGCCGGCGACTATTCGCGGCTCGCGCCGCGCGAAGGCGACGCGGACGACATTCAGGCGACGAAGCGCTGCCTCCTGGCGCTGGCGGGGGATGACACGGCGCCGTTCCTCGACTGCGGCGAGAGCGGATCGACGCGGCGGTTCCTCGCGCCGATTGCTGCGGCGCTCGGCAAGAAGCCGGTCTTCAAGACCGCGGGCAGGCTTGCGGACCGTCCGCAAATGGACTACGACGATCTCCAGCCGGGCGAGTTCAAGCTCGCGGGCGACGTCTCCTCGCAGTTTGTGACCGGGCTCCTCTTCGCGCTGCCGCTCCTCAAGGGCGACTCGTTCATCCGCTTCACCGCCCCGCTCGAGTCGAAGGGCTATGTGGAGATGACGCGGCGGGTGCTGGTGGGAGCTGGCATCTTCATCGGCGTCAGGGACGACGGCTACGACGTCCCAGGCGGCCAGACCTACCATGCCCAGCCGGACGTCGCGGTGGAAGGCGACTGGTCGGGCGCGGCGTTCTGGTTTGCGATGAACGCGCTGGGGAGCGACATCAAGGTCTCTGGTCTTGACGCGAAGTCGGTGCAGCCCGACCGGGTGGTGCAGGACCATCTCCAGCGCATCTCGACGGCGTGGAACGGCGAACGGGTCTTCGTGGACGTCTCGGAATGCCCCGACCTCTTCCCGGCGCTTTCGGTGGTCGCGGCGGCGTCGCCGGGCGAGACGCTATTCACCGGTACCCGGCGGCTGCGGCTGAAGGAGTCGGACCGGACGGCGGCGATGGAGGACGTCCTCAAGCGCTTCGGCGCGGAGGTGGAAAACCGGGAGAACGAGTTCTCGGTGCGCGGCTCGGAGGAGCCGTTCCGCGGCGGCGAGATCGAGACCGGCGGCGACCACCGCATCGCAATGGCGGCGGCGGTCGGGGCGACGCATGCGGATGGTCCGGTCGAGCTGGACGACGCCGCGTGCGCGGCGAAGTCGTATCCCTCGTTCTTCGCGGACTTCGAACGCCTTGAACGGATACGCCCCGAGAGCGACTCGATTTAGTCGAAGAGGATTTTAGACAAGGAGAAAGACAACCATGATAATCATACTCAAGAAGGGCGCAAGCGCGACCGAGCTCGAAAACCTCAAGGCGCTGCTCCAGTCGAAGAACATCACGCCGCACGTCTCGCAGGGCGAACTCGAGACGATCGTCGGCTGTGTAGGCGACATCTCCCATCTCGACCCCGGGGTGATCGAGGCGATGGACTCGGTGGAGTCGGTCCAGCGCATCCAGGAGCCCTACAAGGCGGCCAACCGCAAGTTCCACCCCGAGGACTCGGTGATCGACTGCGGCGGGACGAAGATCGGTGGCGGCAACTTCTCGGTAATCGCCGGCCCCTGTTCGGTGGAGAGCGAGGAGCAGCTCGTCGGGGTGGCGAAGGCGGTGAAGGCGGCTGGCGCGACGATGCTGCGCGGCGGCGCGTTCAAGCCGCGCACGTCGCCCTACGCGTTCCAGGGTCTGGGCGAGGAGGGGCTGCGCATCCTCTCGCTGGCGAAGAAGGAGACGGGCCTGCCGATCGTGACCGAGCTGATGGACTTCAAGGACATCGAGCTCTTCAACGACGTGGACGTCATCCAGATCGGCGCCAGGAACATGCAGAACTTCAACTTGCTGAAGGAGGTGGGCTCGTACACCCAGAAGCCGATCCTGCTCAAGCGCGGCATGTCGGCGACATTGCAGGAGCTGCTGATGAGCGCGGAGTACGTGATGGCGTCGGGCAACCCCAACGTCATCCTCTGCGAGCGCGGCATCCGCACCTTCGAGACGGCGCTGAGGAACACGCTGGACCTCGGCGTGGTGACGGTGCTGCACCGGCTCTCGCACCTGCCGGTGGTGGTGGACCCCTCGCATGCGACCGGCCATGCCTGGATGGTGGACTCGGTGGCGGTGGCGGCGACGGCAGTCGGCGCCGACGGCCTCATCATCGAGGTCCACAACGACCCGCCGCGCGCGAAGTGCGACGGCGCGCAGAGCCAGACGCCGGAGATGTTCGCCGCGACGATGAAGCGCGTCTCCGCCGTCCGCTCCGCCATCGTTCAGGTCAGCTAGATCACCTTCTTCGGCAGCAGGCGGTTGAGGAGTTCGTTTGCGCGCCAGGGCAGGATCGACAGCGCCCAGGTCCCGAGGCGCATCGGCCACGGGAACGCGATGAGCCCTACGTTGCGGTCGGCGCGGCGGATGATGATGCGCGCGGCGCGGTCGGCATCCATGAAGAACGGCATCGGGCAGGTGTTGGCGTCGGTGATGCGCGAGCGCACGAAGCCGGGACACACCACCGAGACCTTGATTCCCTCCGGCGCGAGCATTCCGCGCAGGGCGAGCCCCCAGGTCTTTACGCAGGCCTTGGTCGCCGAATAGCTCGGGCAGGCCTTGAGCGGACCGTAGCCGGCGATGGAGGCGGTGATGACGATCTGGCGGTTCGCGCTTTCAGGATGCATCCGCATTGCCTCAATTGCCGGGAGCACGGTGTTTACGACTCCGATTGCGTTGGTGGCGAATGTGCGCCGCACGTTTGCCGCGGTCTCCTCTCCGGTCGACACGCCGGCGTTGGCGAAGACTCTTTCCAGCGGCGCGGTCTGGTTGCATTTGCCGATCCACCGTTCCACCGCGTCGGCGTCAGTCACGTCGACGACCTGGGCGGTGACGGTTGCGCGGCCGTTGGAAGCAGTGCGGCATTTCTCCGCTACGGCATTTAGCCGTGTTTCGTCGCGTCCGCAGAAGAACAGCGCGTCGCCGCGCGCTGCGCACGCAGTCGCGAGCGCCTCGCCGATTCCCGAACTTGCCCCGGTGATCAATGTATTCATGCCTTGTTTGTCTTTTTGCCTTGTTCAGTCAGCACTTCACTTGTCGCTTTCATTGTAAATCCGCGCCACATTTCTGTCACTTCTATTCTTTCGCTCCCTGAGATTCACTTACCCCGCTCCCTTGGCCGCGCACGGCTCGTCATCACCACCTCTTTTCCCCGTCCATTTCATCAGCCTCCGCCACCACCGCGATTTCGTCCGCACCGTAATCTCACGCTCGTATTTCTCCCTCCATTCCCGCAGCATGTTCGCGTCCTCCACCGCCTCCGGGTCGACCAGCGCGTCGATCCTCGCGATGAGCGCCGTCGCGCTTTTCCCCGCCGAGTCCGACACCTCCCGCCATATCGCCGCCGCCCTGACGACCTCGGCCTCCGGCGTCCGCCGGTCCGCGCCGTCCGAGGTCTTCCGCATCTCCTCGCCTCCGCGCCCTGGCTCCGGCACCGCCGCCGACACCGGCGTCGGGTCGACAAGCCCAGCGATCTGACGGAATTTCTTCGCCGCGGCCTTGTAGCGCATCACCGCCGTGTATCTGAGGTAGAGCGCGGGGACGTTGTCCCTGAGCCAGCCCTTGATCCCGGGGCAGCGGCCGACGATCACGCCGTCCTCGTTCCGGACGAGCGAGTTGTCC
>CADCCW010000045.1 GCA_902800055.1 uncultured bacterium | reverse complement strand
GTCGACCTTCCGATCGACCGGCAGAACGACCCGCCCGTAGGGACCGTAATCGATCCGGGAATTGTTCTCCTTGGTATTGTTCTCAACGTCTCCGTCGATCAGGGAGATCAGAACGATCTCGCCGTCGAAATCGATCGGGGTAACCGCGTATTCGATCGCAGCGGCGTACTTGTTTGTAAGCGAGACGAGACGGGTTGAGCGGATCTCGACCGTCTTCCCCTTCGGCGACGTCCAGCGGACGAAGCGCGAGAGCGTCCCGGCTTTCATATCCAGCACCCGTTTCGCCTCATCGAGTTTTCCCTCGAAAAGACTGAACTCTTCGCCGTCGACCGAGAGACGGATGATCTTAGCGTTCGCGACGTTCAGCATCGTCTGGGTCTTGTCGGCGAATCCGTAAGCAGTCTCGCCGTAGCGGATGGTCTCGCTCTCGTAGAACCCGTTGACGAAACTGCCCTCCATACCGAGACCTTTCGGCAGTTTGTACCCCTCCTCGAACGTGCCGCGCATCCCGATATAGCCGTTCGAGAGGACGAAGACCGTCTCGTTGCGGTAGTTGTTTTCGGGTTTGAACGCGGGTTCGGTGATCTTCCAGGGTTCGGTGGGGTAAATGGGTTTGATATCCTTGATATTTTCGATCATTTCGCTTTATCTCCCGTTTGCTCGAAAAACAGCGTGCCGACGCTCCAACCGGAGAGCGAGGGCATCAAAACGATCCCTCCCGTACCGACCGAGACGGTCGCCTCTTTTCCGTATTGTGCCAGATAATGCGCGGTCGTCCCCGCGGGGGCGGCGACCCGGAGGCGGTATTCCCCGCTCTCGCCCGGCGTGCAGTTCTGCGCCTACAAGGACGGCAAGTGCATCGTGAACGTGTTCGCGGGCAAGCTCACCAAGGCCCCCGACTCTCCGTCCGTTCAGGTCGATTCGCTCTTCCCGATCTTCTCCACCGAGAAGCCGCTCCTCTCCACCGCCTGCCACCGCGCCGTCGAGCGCGGGCTGATGGACTACGACAAGCCGCTCTGCACCTGGTGGCCGGAGCTTGACGAGCGCGGGTTCTTCGCCAAGCTCTTCGACCTCGACTCCGACACCAAGAAGGAGCGCCTCACGCTCCGCGAGACGCTCGGCTACCGCACCTCGATGCCCGGCGGTGCGCCCGGCGGCAAGGGCAACCCCGTCTGCGACCACATGCTCAGCGACCGCGAGCTCTGCGACTGGGACTTCGTCTGCAAGGTCGCCGCGGCCGACCGTCCCAACGGCGTCCCCGGCACGGTGCAGGCCTACCTTCCCTACGCCTATGCGTGGATGATCGGCCATCCGCTCGAGGTGGCGATGGGCAAGCCGCTCAACGACGTGCTGACCGAGGAGGTGCTCATCCCCTCGGGCATCGAGAAGGAGTTCTACTTCGTCGTTCCGCGCAGCGAATACCCGCGCGTCGCCGAGTACTACGACGGCGGCTTCTGCGAGAACATGAACTACGACTGGGCGCGCCAGGCGCTGCTGCCGAGCGCGTGGGGCGTCTCCTCCGCGCAGGCCCTCTGCAAGTTCTACAACCGCCTCTGCGGCTTCGACGGCAAGGAGCCGCTGATCAGGAAGGAGACGCTCGACGCGGCGCTCAAGCCCTGCCGCCACCCGTCCGACCCGCTCCCGAACGCGAAGTCGATGAAGCGCGATTGGTTCATGCTCTTCGGCATGGGCTACGGACTCTGGGGCTCGGCGGAGCGCATGGACCGCGTGTTCGGCCACGGCGGCGCCGGCGGCTCGGAGGCGCTCGTGGACCGCGACCACAAGCTCATCGTCGGCTACACCTGCAACTCGTGCAAGAACTCGATCGTGCTCCGCGACAAGCTCTACGAGGTCGTCGGCATGCGCTGGCGGTACTGGAACGACAACGTCAACATCCAGGACCTCCAGATGAGCACTTCCGGCGGCGGCGGCGACTACGGCGCCGGCATCACCTCGCAGCCCTGACGCAGGTTGACACCCGAGAAGCGCATTTGGTATACTACGCGCCACTTAACCGAAAGGCGAGGTAGCTCAGTTGGTAGAGCAAAGGACTCATAAGCCTTGGGTCGAGGGTTCGAACCCCTCCTTCGCCACCATTCGGTTGCGACTTTCCGCGATATGGACGACTGGCTCGATCTCAATCCCGATCCCGCGCACGTGAGGCGCGAGCGCGCGAAGGCGCGCGAGCTGCGTCAGACGGACTGGTGGCGCGCCCAGGTCGCGAAGGGCGTCTGCCACTACTGCGGACGCCAGGTCGGGGCGGAGAACCTTACCCTCGACCACGTCGTGCCAGTCGCGCGCGGCGGCAGGTCCACCCGCGGCAACTGCGTGCCGTGCTGCAAGGACTGCAACAGCCGCAAGAAGGCGTACACGCCGGCCGAGCAGATCCTCGCGCGGCTGTTCCCGAAGGGGGCGGATGAACCTCGTTGAAGTCAGGGACCTCCACGTCCGCTACGGCGCGTTCGAGGCGGTGAAGGGGGTATCGTTCGCGGTCGGCGCGGGCGAGATCTTCGGCATTGTCGGCGAGTCTGGAAGCGGCAAGTCCACCGTCGCCAAGGTGCTGATGGGGCTTGAGCGCGCGGCTTCGGGCGAAGTAATCCTCAACGAGCCCGTGCCAGGCCGCCGGCTCTCCATGCAGATGATCTTCCAGGACGCTGTCGGCTCGCTCAACCCGCGCATGACCGTGCGCCAGACGCTGGACGAGGCGCTGCGCACAGGCGGCTCGCGGCGGACGGCGGCGGAGCTCGTCGACCTCGTCGGACTCAGCGAGGCGGTGCTTTCGCAGTATCCGCGGGAAATGAGCGGCGGGCAGTGCCAGCGGGTGTCGGTCGCCCGGGCGCTGGCGCGCGAGCCGGACGTGCTCGTCGCCGACGAGCCGGTGTCGGCGCTCGACGTCTCGGTGCAGGCGCGGGTCCTGAACCTGCTGCGCGACCTCAAGCGCGACCTGGGCCTTTCCATCCTGCTTATCGCCCACGACCTCGCGGTGGTGAAGAACGTCTGCGACCGGGTGGCGGTGATGGAGAGGGGGAGGTTCGTGGATTCGGGCGAGACTGCCGAGGTGTTCGCCGCCCCCAAGAGCCCCTACACCCGTCGTCTCCTCGCCGCCGTGCCGAGAATAGACCCCCTTGTTTTTCGACGCGGAGTATAGTATAATTCAAACCATATGAGAGTCATGCTGTCGATAGCCGTCGCGTTTGCGGCGCTCGTGCCGTCCCTGCTCGCGGAGGAGGAGGCCGCCGCGGCACAGGCAAATCCTGAGCTCGAGGAGGAGCTCAAGTACATCGAGGAGCTGGTGAACAACGGCTTCCCCGACTTCGCCGAACCTCTGAGCGAGGCGGCGAAGAAGCGCTGGCCCGAGGCCGAGGCGCGTCTTTTCGCGATCGACGTGAGGGCGCTCATCTCCTTCGGCAAGTTCGACGAGGCGGAGAAGAAGATCGCCGCGCTCCCCGACCGCACCGGCACCAAGTACTGGGCGGCCCGGCTTGAGGTCGCCAACAACCTCCACCGCCGCGGCCAGCGCGAGGAGTGCATGAAGATCTACGACGCCTTCTTCAAGGCGTTCCCCAAGCCGCCGAAGGACATCCGCGCGTTCTACAACGACGCGAGCCGCACCTACGGCAGCCTGCTCGTCGGCGACCAGAAGTACGACAAGGCGGCCGAGCGCTACGAGTCGCTGCTGACCGGCCTCGAGGACGACGAGTGGTGCGACCTTGCCTGCGACACCGCCGACCTCTACCTGAAGCTCGTTGACGAGACGCAGGACAAGAAGAAGCGCGACGAATACTACAAGTCGGCGCGCAAGCTCGTCGAGCGGCTCCTCTACCAGAACGACAAGCCCGTCTACTTCGGCCGGGCGATCTCGATGCTCGCGCACCTCGAGCTCTCGCGGGGCGACGCCGACAAGGCGGCCGCGACGATCGACGAGTACCGCTCCCAGCTCGAGGACCTCCACCAGCAGATCGTCGAGGCGGACCCTGACGGCAAGCAGGGCTTCGTGCGCCTCTCACCGCTGCCGCAGTGCCTCTACCTGCAGGCGAAGATCCTGTGGGACGCGGCGAAGAAGGAGTTCTCCCAGGCCAAGCGCGACGACGAGAAGGTGAAGTCCTACCTCTTCGGCCCGAAGAAGGGCGGCAAGCGCGAGGTGGCGAAGGGCGCGTTCGCGATGGCGCAGGGCGTGTTCCTCAACTACGAGACTTCGCCGTGGGCGCCGCCGGCCGGCAATTTGGCGCAGGAGATCAAGGCGTTCGCCGAGGAGAAGTACGGTGCGAAGGTGAAGACGAACGTGAACGCCGAGCAGCTCGAGCGCGTGCGCAAGGCGCAGTTCCGCGCGGCGAACGAGGCATTCTCCTCGGCGACGCCGCGCGACGCGGCGAAGGCCTACGACGACTACCTCGCCGGCTACCCGGAGTCGGTGGAGTCGATCGTCGCGATCGAGAACACGGCGTCCGCGCTCCTTGAGCTTTCGCTTGAGGCCGATACCGACGAGGAGAAGGCCGCGGCGCGGCTCGACTGCGACACGGTGGAGGCGTACCTCTCCGAGCGGTTCTGCGAGGCCAAGGACCGGCTGCTGATGACTTCGGCCGGCGACGCGCTCGTCCGGCTCGCGGCGAAGGAGGCGGAGTTCAAGAACCAGGCGCAGGCGGAGCTGGTCTACGCCTGGTTCTGCAGCAACTACGTCCACCACGCGTCGGCGGCGTCGCGCGCGCTCGCCTGCGCGACTGACCTGCAGCGCCGCGAGGAATGGGCGGCCGCGATCGGGTTCTGGCGCATCATCGAGGACATCTACCCCAATTCCACCTACTACGCGACGGCGCTTTCGCAGATCTCCAGCTGCTACGGCAAGCTGGGCGACCAGGCGAAGGAGATCGAGTACATCGAGCGCTACCTGAAGGTGGAGACGATCCGCCTGCGCAAGCTCCAGGCCCAGGTGAAGCTCGCCCAGATGTACCAGAAGGACGGCGTCGCGATCCTCGACGGCTGCGCCGCGGTCACCAACGAGGCCGAGGTCGTGGAGCTCGAGCGCCGTGGCACTGCGCAGATCATCCGGGCGATCAAGAACTTCACCGCGCTCGTCAAGGAGATCGGCGAGGCGATGGAAGACCCCTCGACCACCAAGGAGGACAAGGAGAAGTACGTCGCGCTCAAGGAGGCGGCGCTCTTCCTGATCGGCGAGTGCTGGAGCCGCATGAAGCGCCCGGCCGACCGGGTGGCGGGCTTCCGCGCCAACGCCGCGAAGGCCTACGAGGAGTACCTGAAGGAGTATCCCGACGGCCAGTACGCGAAGGTCGGCTACGTGAAGCTCGGCATGATCTACACCGCGCTCGGCGACATGGCGAAGGCCAAGGGCGCGCTTGACAGCCTCAACCGCCGCTTCCCGGACTCCGAGGAGGCGAAGGACGCGAAGCCGCGGCTCGCGAAGAGCCTCATCGAGATCGGCATGAAGCGCGAGGGCACCGACATCTACGCCGAGATGCTCGACACCGACGGCAAGTACACCGCCTGGCAGTACCTCTCGGCCGGCGACGCGCTCGTCGACGCCGCGGACTGGTCGCTCGCCAACCGCGCCTACGAGAAGGCGATCAAGCTCGCCCCGACCAACTCGACCACGCTTGTCGGCAAGGCGCGGATGGGCATCGCCAGAAGCGCCTGGAAGCAGGGTTCGCTCGTGGAGGCGCGCGAGGCGCTCGACGCGTTCGTCGCCGATCCGAAGCTCTCGCGCTCGGCGCTGCAGCCAGACGCGAACTTCATGCTCGCGGACGTCGCGCGCGAGCAGGGCAGGACGGAGAAGGACCCGGTCCTGCGCGGCAAGCACTTCAACGCCGCCGCCGGCGCGCTCGACAAGGTGCGCACGGCCTGGAGGGCGCAGGAGCGCCCGAAGTGGGAGCTCGACACCATTGCCCTGCGCAAGATCGAGCTCACCGTCGAGAAGGCGAAGGTCGAGGAGGGAATGGGCGACAAGGAGGCGGCCGAGACGACGCACGCGAAGGCGGCCAACGGCTTCCAGAGCTTCATCCAGGCGCATATGCCGGCGGATGGCGTACAGGTCTCGGAGCTGGAGAAGGGCGAGCGCGACAACCTCGAGCGCGCCTACGCGAACGCGGCGAGGCTCTTCTCCATGCTGGGGGCGGACTTCGCCGACCGCGTGATGGAGTTCGGCTCGAAGTACGTGGAGCTCTTCCCGCACGGTGCCGAGCGCACCGAGATCGACAACCTCATCAACAAGGCCAAGGCCGACCTGCCGGCCGGCGCGGCGCAGGGCGCGGCACCAGCCGGGGAAGGGAATCTGAACCAATGAAAGGAAACTCGATGAAGAAGGCATTGCTGGCGTTGGCGGCGGCGACCGTCGCCGTGCAGGCGTGGGCGATATCGGGGACGATATCGACCGCGACCGACACAAAGAAGGGCGACATCAAGTGGCAGAGCCGCAACAAGCTTTACACCGTCAAGATCAAGAAGGGGACGATGATGGTGGACATGGAGCTCAAACTCGCCGACGTCGTCTCGCTCGACATCCCCAAGCCGGAGGGCTTCGACCGCGCGGTCTCGCAGGTGGAGTCCGGCAACGGCGCGGCGGCGGTGGCGGCGCTCACCAAGATCGTCGACGAATACCGCATGCTCGTGTGGGACAAGCCGGCTGGCCGCTACCTCGCCCTCGCCCACCTCGCGGCCGGGAACGCGCAGAAGGCGATGGACGTCTGCCAGAAGATCATCGCCGAGGACAAGTCGGCCGCCTACATGGGCGACGTGGCCCCGGCCTACTGGCAGGTGCTGCTGAAGCTCGGCAAGGTCGACCAGCTCGAGGGGCTCCTCAAGAAGGCGGCGTCGTCCGACGACCGGGTTGCCTCCGCTGCGGCGCTGGTGATGCGCGGCGACATCATCCAGAACGGCGCGAACGACGACCCCGCCAAGCTCCGCCAGGCGCTGCGCGACGGCTACCTCAGGGTGGTCATGATGTACCGCGACCCGGCCTGCCGCCGCGAGCGCACCGAGGCGCTCCTCAAGGCCGCTGACGTGTTCGACAAACTCCACCAGTCCTCGCGCGCCGAGACGTTCCGCCGCGAGGCGAAGATGTCGGCGATGTAGCCCGCAAAACCACTTAACCCAAAATCAAACCCAGAAAGAAAAACCAAATGAAGACAAAGATCAGGAAGTCAGTTCTCGCCCTCGCGGTTCTCTTCGGAACCACCATCGCCCCGATGGCGGCGTACCAGTCCCTCGGCCAGGAGCTCACCGCCACCGAAGGCGGCGGCGCGGTTGAGTCGAACGCCAAGAGCCAGAAGAAGTCCGGCGGCGGGTTCTTCGACATCGTCTTCGGATCGGGCATCGTCGGCACGATCCTCTGGTTCGCGCTCTTCGGCGACGGCGCGCTCGCCATCTACTTCTCGATCGACTCCTCGGTGCTGATCAAGCCCGACCGCCTGATGCCGAAGCGGCTGATGGACGGCGTGCAGGGCGCGATGGCCGAGGGCGACGTCGTCAAGGCGATGGAGATCTGCCAGCAGAACCCGTCGGCGATGGCGTCGATCGTCATGGCCGCCTTCCAGCACATCGAGGAGGGCTTCGAGGCGATCCAGGAGGCGGTGACTGCGGCCTCCGACCTCGAGCAGGAGAAGATCCAGCAGCGGCTGAACTGGATCTCGGTGTGCGGTAACCTCGGCCCGTCGCTCGGCCTGCTCGGTACGGTGCAGGGCATGATCCTGACCTTCCAGGCGCTGGCCTCGGGCGGCGCTGGCGACGCCTCGGCGCTCGCCTCGTCGATTGGCCAGGCGCTCTGGACGACCGCCGGCGGCCTTATCGTGTCGATCCCGTCGATCACCGTGTTCTACTCGCTGCGCAACAAGGCCAACCGCCTCATCCTCAAGATGACCGCGCTGACGATGGAGATCCTCAACGGACTCAGGAACGTCTCGGTCGACCCGGGCGCCGATGGCGCGGAGGAGATCCAGGGGTAAAGGACCTGCCATAAGCCATGGCCCGCAAGTCACAGGAAAACCCCGCGCTCGACATGACGCCGATGATCGACGTCGTGTTCGAACTCATCATCTTCTTCGTCGTCACCCTTACCGAGGCGCAGAAGAAGGACGATACGATCGAGCTCGAGGACGGGCGGCACGGCGTGGTGCTGACGCCCGAGGAACTGCCGCCGCAGCACATGCAGGTCGACATCGGCCTCAGGAACGGCAAGCCGCGCATATCGATGGGCGACCGCGACATCACCCCCGCCGAGATCGGCCGGCGCATCAAGGATCGCTACAAGCGCTACGGCGAGTTCCCGGTGCTCATCCGCGCCGACTACGCCGTGCCGCATGCCGCGGTTGCGCAGGTGATGAACGCCTGCACCGAGAACGGCATCTGGAAGATTTCGTTCATGGCGGTGCAGGAGGACAAGACCTCCAAGCCCGGGCATCCGGGCAGGAGGCGCCTCTCGAAGCTAAAGGGAAGGGCGAACTGACATGGCCCGGAAACCCCAGGAGAACCCCGCGCTCGACATGACGCCGATGATCGACGTCGTCTTCGAGCTCATCATCTTCTTCGTGGTGACGATCAAGCAGGAGGACATCTTCTCCAAGCTGAACGCCAACCGTCCCGCGCCGTCGTCCGGCCCGTCGCAGGCGTCCGACGACACCAGCATCACCATCGAGGTCGGCAAGGGGAGGACCCCCAACGGAGTCATCCTCTACCAGTCGAGGGAGGTGAAGGTGCCCGACCTCGACAAGAACCTCAAGGAGATCGCGCGCACCTCGACGAAGACGACGATCATCATCAAGTGCGCCGAGGATTCGCCCCACAAGGCGCTCATCGACGTCCTGGACGTGTGCTACAAGTACAAGCTCTACAGCGTGAGCATCTTCACGCTCTGACCTTCTATTTCAGGGAGAAAAACACCTTATGGCGGAATACGAGGACGAAGAAGTAGGCGAGGAGGCCCCCCTTAGCGCGGAGGAGCTCTTCGAGCTCCACAAGGAGGAGATCAACGCCGCCTTCGAGGAGAAGGGGTTCTTCAGGCGCATCGTCGACATGTGCAAGGGTCTGTCGAAGCCGAAGAGCTCCGCCGAGTACAAGCTCGCCCGCGTCGAGCTCAACCGACTCGCGGCCCCGATCCTCGCCATCATCCTGCCGACGGTGGCGGTGATCGTGCTCATCGTGGTCACCAAGGTGACCTCGCAGCCGCAGGAGACGATCGAGGTCGAGATCGCGGAGGTGAAGGAGGAGGAGACGATCGATGAGCCGGATCCGGAGCCGGAGATAGAGCCGCCGCCGGAACCGCCGGACGAGTATGTCGAGAGATCACCGTCGACACGCCGAACCCCAACCCGGTCTCGAACGTGACGCCCGTGCCGTCGCCGCCGTCTTCGCAGGTTTCCGTGAAACCCGCCCCGATGGATTCGGTCGCAATCGTCAAGTCTCCCGTCACCATGAAGTCGATGACCGGTTCGCGCACGCCCGGCTCGATCGGCAAGATGACCCGCGGCGGCGCCGGCTACGGCGACGCCGCCACCGAGGCGGCGGTCTACAAGGTGCTCCGCTGGCTTAAGTACAAGCAGAGACCGGAAACCACAGCCGACAGCGGCGCCATCGGCAACCTCCCCACCACCGCGCTCGCGGTGCTCGTCTACCTCGCCCACGGCGAGACGCCGTCCAACTCCAAGGAGTTCGGCGAGACGGTTCGCCGCGCCATCCAGCGGCTCGTTGACTGGCAGATCGATCGGAACGGCGTAGCCACCTTCGTCGGCACCGATGGCAACGAGTACGCCACCCTCATCGCCACCTACGCGCTCTGCGAGGCGTACGGCATGACCAAGAACCCGATGGTGCGCGACGCGGCGATGAAGACCCTGACGAGAATCGTGAACAACCAGTCCGAGACCGGCGGCTGGGACTACAAGATCAACAAGAGCTCCACCCGCGACGACATGTCATTCGAGGGCTGGGCGCTCCAGGCGCTCAAGGCCGGCAAGCTCGCCGGGCTCCATCCCGACGGTCTCGACGACTGCATCAAGAAGGCGATCCGCTGCCTCAAGACGAGGAACTTCAGGAACGGCGGCTTCAACTACACCGCCGGCGGCGGCCCCACCGGGCTTACCGCCACCGGCTGCCTCGCGATGCAGCTTCTCGGCTACGGCAACGAGCCCGAGGTGAAGAGCGCGCTCGACTTCATGCGCGGGTGGCTGCCGGCGTTTGAGGCCAAGGGGAACGCAGTCCCCGGCGGTCCGCTCCCCGGCTCCGGCCCGCAGTACTACTGCTACTATGCGGCGCAGTGCAAGTACCAGGCCGGCATGTGCGAGAACGCCGACCCCAAGAACGTCAAGCTCTGGCAGGACTGGAACGTTGAGATGAAGAAGCTCTACTGCTCGACGCTCATCACCTGCGACGAGACCATCCCGGGCGTCGACGGCAAGCCCAAGCAGATGGGCTACTGGAAGAACGGCTATAACAACCCCATGTTGGGCACCTGCCTCTGCGCGCTCCAGCTGATGGTCTACTACCGCTACCTCCCCACCACCAAGATCGAGAAGGTCGACAAGCAGGCCGCCGGCGGCGGCGCCAAGGCCAAGCCGTCCAAGAAGGAAACGGTGGACGTGGAGGTCGACATCTGATGCGGCTGCCGCTTTTCCTCGCGCTCAAGTACCTCAAGCCGAAGCGCTCGGTCGCCTCGGCAATTACCATCGTGTCGGTACTCGGGGTGATGCTCGGCGTCGCCGCGGTGCTGGTGGTGCGCAGCGTGATGACCGGCTTCGGCGAGATCTGGGAGGAGAAGATCCTCGACTTCAAGCCGCACGTCACGCTCCTGCCGACGCGCGGCAACGTGATCGTTGGCGAGGACGCCATCGCCGCTCGCCTCCGCCGCGTCCCCGGCGTCGTCTGCGTCACCCCCGAGATCGACACCCGCGTCCTCATCTCCTGCCGCGGCAGGGTGCTCGCCCCGGTGATCATCGGCGTCGACGGCGACGACTTCGCTTCCGCCTACCGCGTCGGCGAGCCGCGCGCCGGCTCCTTCGACCTCGAGGGCGATACGCTCATCATCGGCGCCACCGCCGCCCGCTCGCTCGGGGTGTGGGTCGGCGACGAGGTGACGGTCTACTCGCCGAAGACGCTCATCGACAAGGACGAGATATTCCTCCCGGTCAAGTGGCGGGTCGGCGGGGTGTTCTCCTGCGGGCAGCACGAGTACGACTCTGGCTACGTGGTTGCGTCGCTCCCCAACGTGCGCGACCTGATGGGGCTCGAGAACGGCGTCTTCGCCATCCACGTCAAGACCGACTGTCCCACCGACCCGCGGCGCTTCGGCGCGGTTTCCGCGGCGATTGCCGAGATCGCCCCCGCGCTCCGCCAGGTGACCTGGCGCGAGGCCGACCGCGAGATCTTCAACGCACTTGCGGTGGAGAAGAACATGACTGCGCTCCTCCTTTCGCTCATCTCGCTCGTCGCCGTCTTCTGCGTGATGAACACGCTCCTCGTCCTCACGGTGCAGAAGACGCCGGCGATCGGGCTCATGAAGGCCATCGGCTTCGGCAAACGCGAGATCATGTCGGTCTTCATGGTCCACGGTCTCATCCAGTGCACGCTTGGCATTGCGCTCGGCCTCGCCACCTCGTGGGCGGTGCTTTCCAATCTCCAGCGCATCGTCGAGTGGCTCTCGCGCCTGGGGCTCGAGGTCTTCCCGGCCTC
The DNA here is from genome assembly GCA_902800055.1 of uncultured bacterium. GTDB lineage: Bacteria > Verrucomicrobiota > Kiritimatiellia > RFP12 > UBA1067 > UBA1067. The sequence goes on along the minus strand of CADCCW010000045.1, from coordinate 13,130 downwards.
GGTGTATGGGCTGGCGGAGATACCGCACCACCTCGTCCCCATGGACGTCTTCTGGGTAGTTGCGCTCGTGCTGGTGTTTGGCACCCTTGCCTCCTTCGTGCCGGCGCTCATTGCCTCGCTCAAGGATCCCGTCCGTGCCCTGAACGACAGGTAGCCGGGAACATCGCCGTAAGATGGAAAACCTTGCTGCAGTCGCTCGCCAGGTGGCGGTGCTCTTCGCGCTGATGGGCGTGGGGGCGGTGGCGCGCTGGACGCGGCTCGTCGGGGAGGATGCGATAGGCGGGATCGTCGGCCTGCTTGTCATGGTGGTTACGCCGTGCGTGATCGTCACCTCCTTCATGCGGCCGTTCGATGCGTCCATGGCGGGCGGGCTCGCGGTCGCGTTCGCGGCGGCGATGCTTGCGATGTGCGCCGCGATCTTCGCGAGCAGGTTTCTGGTGCGCCATCCTTCCGACGACACGCGCTGCGTCCTGCGGACGGCGGTGGTGTTCTCCAATGCCGGCTTCATGGGCATCCCGCTCGAGCAGGCGATCCTCGGCGGTGACGGCGTCTTCTACGGCTCGGCATACATCGTGGCTTTCAACCTCGTCATGTGGACCTGGGGCGTCTGGACCATGGGCGGCGGGAAGGGCGATCTCAAGACGGTGTTCGTCAACCCCGGGACGGTCGGAGTGGCGGTGGGGCTGCCGCTGTTCCTGTTCTCGGCGGAGGTGCCTGAGGTGCTGTCCCGCCCGCTCGTCCATCTCGCCGACCTCAATACGCCCCTGGCGATGATCGTAATCGGGCATTCCCTCGCCGGGGCGAAGATCGGCAAGGTGCTTTCGTCCGGCGCAGTGCATGTCGCCGCGTTTGCGCGGTTGGTGGCGTTCCCGCTCCTCGTAATCGCCGCGCTGCTGCCGCTTAGGGGGCATGTCCCGCGCGAAATGCTGCTCGCGGTGGCGATTGCCGCCTCGGCGCCGGTGGCGGCGATGGTGTCGATGTTCGCCGTCCGCTTCCGCCGCGACGTCGACACCGCCGCGGCGCTCGTGAGCGGCACGACGCTTGCGAGCGTTGTCACCATGCCGCCCGTCATTGCCCTCGCGATGACGGTGTTTTAGCCGCCCGTGCCAGACTTGCCATCTGCGGCGCATCGGCGATTATGGTATAATACATACCCTATGAACAGGGAAAGAAGGAAGATTGTCGTCACTAGCGCATTGCCGTATGCGAACGGTGACATCCACATCGGGCACCTCGTGGAGTATCTGCAGACCGACTTCTGGGTGCGGTTCCAGAAGCTCCGCGGCAACGACTGCGTCTACGTCTGCGCCGACGACACCCACGGCACCCCGGTGATGATCCGCGCGCGCAAGGAGGGGATTTCGCCCGAGGAGCTCATCGCGCGCACGCACGCGATCCACCTGAAGGACTTCACCGACTTCCAGGTCGCCTTCGACAACTACTACTCCACCAATTCCCCCGAGAACAAGGCGTTTTCCGAGCAGTTCTTCGCGGCGATGGAGAAGTCCGGCGGCATCACCCGGCGCACCGCGCCCCAGCTCTACTGCGAGCATTGCCGGATGTTCCTGCCCGACCGGTTCGTGAAGGGGACTTGCCCCAAGTGCGGCGCCGAGGGGCAGTACGGCGACAGCTGCGACCACTGCGGCTCCACCTACGCGGCCGAGGAACTTGGCTCGCCCAAGTGCACCACCTGCGGCGGCACGCCGGTGGTGAAGGACTCCGAGCACCTCTACTTCGAGCTCGAGCCCCAGCACGAATACCTGGAGAAGTGGATCCCCGCGCACACCACGAGCGACGTCTCCAACAAGCTGCTCGAGTGGTTTAGGGAGCCTTTGCGCGGCTGGTGCATTTCGCGCGACGCGCCCTACTTCGGATTCGAGATTCCCGGGCACAAGGGCAAGTTCTTCTACGTCTGGGTAGATGCGCCGATCGGCTATCTCGCTTCGCTCAAGAACTGGTGCGGGCGTAACGGCCAGAAGTTCGAGGACTGGTGGCAGGATCCGAAGGTGGAGCGCTATCACTTCATCGGCAAGGACATCATCCGCTTCCACTGTCTCTTCTGGCCGGGGATGCTGCACGTCGCCGGGTTCGAGCAGCCGGACAAGATCTTCGTCCACGGCTTCCTCACCGTCAACGGCGAGAAGATGTCGAAGTCGAAGGGCACGTTCGTGAACGCGCGCACCTACCTCGACCACCTGCCGCCGGAGGCGCTCAGGTACTACTACGCGGCGAAGCTGGGTCCGACGACGGACGACATGGATCTCAACCTCGCCGACTTCGTCCAGCGCGTCAACTCCGACCTTGTCGGCAAGATCACCAACATCGCCTCGCGCTCGGCGCAGATGCTGCAGAAGAAGCTCGGCGGGACGCTCGCGACGCTTGCCGGCCACGACGAGGAGCTCGCTCTCCTGAAGCAGCTCCGCGACGGCGGCGAGGCAGTCGCCCGCCACTACGAGGACCGCAGGTTCAACCAGGCGGTGGTGGAGATCTGCCGCCTCGCGGACGCGGCGAACGAGTATTTCGACCGCAAGGAGCCGTGGAAGACGGTGAAGACCGACGCCGAGGCGACGCGTGTCATCCTCACTGCCGCGCTCAACGCCTTCCGCATCCTCGCCATTTACCTGAAGCCGATCCTGCCCGTCTACGCCGACAAGGCGATGAAGCTCTTCGGCGAGTCGGAGTGGACGTGGGACTCGCGCGACGCGGCGGTCGAGGGGATTGCGCTCGGAGAGTACGAATACCTCGCCTCGCGCATCGACTCCAAGCAGGTTGAGGCGATGGTCGCCGCGGCGACGGTGAAGCCGGCGGATTCGGGCGAAGTCGCGCACGAGTCGCGCGCGAGCAAGAACAAGGGGGAACGGGGAACGGGGAATGGGGAACTGGGAACAGTTGTCTCGCCGCTCAAGGCGGAAGTCGCGTTTCCCGACTTCGAGAAGCTCGACCTGCGCGTCGGCGTGGTGGAGAGCTGCGAGACGGTGCCCAAGAGCTCGAAGCTCCTCAAGTTCGTCCTCGACGCGGGCGCGCTCGGAAAGCGCACGATCTTCTCGGGGATCCGCGCGGCCTATCCGGAGCCGGAGAAGCTGGTCGGAAGGGAAGTAGTCTTCGTCGCCAACCTGGCGCCGCGGAAGATGTCGGTCGGGGTCTCGGAGGGGATGATCCTCTTCGCGGGCGAGCCCGGGAAGGGCGGCGGGGCGCTTTCGCCGTCCTCTCCTGCGGGCGCCGGAACCGAAGTCACCTGAGCGAGGCCGAGGCAAGGGGGTAAAGAGAGATGTCCAGGGCAGTCGACCACCGCGAACGCAGGCGCGAGATTTGCGCGACGAGCATCGGGCTCTTCGCCAAGTTCGGGTACGAGGACGTCAACTTCGGCATGATCGCCAAGGCGTGCGGACTCTCCCGGACTCTCGTCTACACCTACTTCAAGGACAAGCGCGCGATCTTCAACCAGGCGATCTTCGAGGTCACCGACGCAGTCGACGAGAAGTACAAGGCGCTCTCCCGCTCCGGCCGGACCGCCGACGCCAAGCTGCGGGAGATGTGCACCGCCGTCTTCGCGCTCCTCTTCGACAACCGGGAGTTCCTCTGCGTCATCGTCGACCACCTCTGCTCCTTCCGGCGCAAGGGAAAGCTCCCTGTGGACAACATCCTCCGGCACACCCTGGGGCTCAAGCGGATCGTCCACTCGATGGTCGTGGAGGCCCGCCACCGCGGCGAATACTCGGCCGCGCTGGACGCCAACCACGCCACCGAACTCGTCTATTCCCAGTTCGAGGCGGCCATTTTGCGCCTTGCGGTTTCGGGAAAACCGGTCATTTCCGACCTCATCGAGCAGACCAACGCGCTTCTGACGGCCTTCCGCGCCGACCCTCCGGGGGCATGTCCGCAATTGACTTGCGAGCGAAAAAAGGGTATACTTCAAAAATAAACCAATAAGTCCAAAAAGACAAGGAGTAAAACAGCATGAGTACGCAGGAAAAGCAGGGCGGCAACGTGTTCGCCATCGCCACTATGTTCGCGCTCTTCTTCATGATCGCGTTCGTGACCAACTTCGCAAGCCCGATGGGCGTAATCGCGAAGAACCAGTTCAACGCCTCGAACGCGCTCTCGCAGCTCGGGAACGCGGCGAACTTCATCGCCTACCTCTTCATGGGCATCCCGGGCGGACTCATCCTGAAGCGCAAGGGCTACAAGTTCACGGCCCTCGCGGCGATCGCCGTCGGCTTCGCGGGCGTCGGCGGTTCATCGCGGGCTTTTCGATGTGCATGCTCAACCTCGTCGTCAACCCGATGCTGAACACCCTCGGCGGCGGCGGCAACAAGGGCAACCAGCTCGTCCAGTTCGGCTGCTCGCTCAACTCGGTGGGCGCGACGCTCTCCCCGGCCGTCCTCGGCTGGCTGATCGGCGAGATCACCAAGGACACGTCGTTCATCAAGGCCGCCCCGGCGCTGATGATCGCGATGGGCATCTTCGCGGTGGCGTTCGTGATCGTCGCGCTTTCGAAGATCCCCGAGCCGCACATGGAGACGGCCGAGGAGAAGGCACTCAGGCTTTCGGGCGGCTCGTCCATCGTCGGCGACATCGTCGAGACCCTCAAGTTCCGCCACTTCACCTTCGGCGCGATCGCGATCTTCTTCTACATCGTGATCGAGGTGGGCGTGCCGTCGATGGCGTTCCTCTACATGACCGACTGCGTCAAGGACGCGGCGGGCGAGATCGTCTCGAAGGGCCCGGGCTACGTGGGCGGGGCCGTCGCCGGCGTCGTCTGCGGCGCGTACTGGTTCCTGATGATGTGCGGGCGTCTGCTCGGCGGCGTGGTGGGCGGCAAGGTGTCCTCGCGCGTGCAGGTCTCGTTCCTCGCCACGCTGGGCATCGCGCTCCTCCTGGCGGCGATGTTCTCGCCGGTGAAGATGGTCACGCTCTTCGGCTACAGCTTCCCGCTCTCGATGGCGTTCATGGTGGCCGTCGGCCTCTGTACCTCGGTGATGTGGGGCGGCATCTTCAACATGGCGGCCGAGGGCCTGGGCAAGTACGTGCCGATGGGCTCGGGCATCTTCATGGCGATGGTGTTCGGCGGCATCCTCATCCCTGTCCAGGGCTTCCTGGCGGACAAGGTCGGCATCCTCAACAGCTATTGGCTGTCGATCGCGCTCTTGGCCTACGTGCTCGTCTACGCGCTCGTCCTTTCCATCCCTGCCAAGAGGGCCGATTGAACTAAAGAAGCCAAATAAGGAGCGGCAATGCTTAACCAGGAAGTCTACGACAAGGTCGTCGCCGAGTTTGCGGCGAAGTTCGGCGGCAAGCCCGAGGTGGTGGCGTACGCGCCTGGGCGCATCGAGGTGCTCGGCAACCACACCGACTACAATGAGGGCTACGTCTTCTCCGCGGCAATCGACAAGGGGACGTTCTTCGCGGCCTCGGCGGCTGCCGACGACAAGGTGACGCTCGTCGCCCTCGACATGGGCGAGACCTACGAGACCACGCTCGGCGCGGTGAAGAAGGTCGAGTCTGGCGCGACCTGGGCGAACTACCCGCTCGGCACCTTCAACTGGCTGATGGGCGGCGACCCCGCCAAGGCCGGCAAGGGCTTCAAGGCGGTGTTCGGCGGCAACATCCCGCTCGGCGCCGGCCTGAGCTCGTCCGCCGCGCTGGAGATGGCGACGGCGCTCGCGCTGCAGAAGCTCTACGGCACCTCGTTCGGCAAGACCGAGCTCGCCAAGATCGGCCAGAAGGCGGAGCACACCTTCGCCGGCTGCCCGTGCGGGCTCCTCGACCAGGCGTCCTCGATGTACGGCGAGGAGGGTGCGCTCGTCAAGAGCGACTTCCGCTTCAACACCTTCGAGTCCGTCTCGATGGGCCCGTCGGTCGCGTTCATGATGGTGAAGTCCAACGCCAAGCACGCGCTCGTCGACGGCGCATATGCTTCGCGCCGCCAGGCCTGCGAGGACGCGGCGAAGTACTTCGCGGGCGTCCTCCGGAAGCCGGTCACGCACCTCCGCGACGTCACCATGGCCGAGTGGGTGCTCTACCGCGGCGGCCTGAGCGAGACCACGGCCAAGCGGGCGGTCCACCCGATCGGCGAGGACGAGCGCGTCCTCCAGGGCGCGGCGCTGCTCGAGAAGGGCGACCTCAAGGGCTTCGGCGCGCTGATGTACGACTCCCACGAGTCGAGCCGCAACTGGTTCGAGAACTCCTGCGAGGAGCTGGACAAGATCGTGGACGCCGCGAAGGCGATTCCCGAGGTCTACGGCGCGCGCCTCTCCGGCGGCGGCTTCGGCGGCAGCTGCTGCCTGCTTGTCGACCCGGCGGCGGCCGACCGCATCGCCGAGCAGATTTCCCGCGAGTACAAGGCGACGTTCGGAGACGAGCCGGCCTGCTCGCTCATCAAACCCTCCGCTGGAGCAAGGATCGTATGAAACTGCTGACATTCCTGGCGATCGCGGCGGCACTGGCGGCTGGCCGCGCGTATGCAGATGAGGAAGAGGAGGCGGTCGAGACCGCCGCCGCAGAAGGCGAAGTCGAGGCCGAGCCCACGAAGCCGAAGGTCAAGTTCTTCACCACCCTGCCGCTTTGCCGCCAGATCGTCGGCACGGTCGAGGTGCTGCGTCCAGGAGCCGCTGCGTGGGAGCCGGTCGAGGAGAACATCCGCTACGCCCTCGGCTCGTCGTTCCGCACCGCTGCAGATGCGCGAATGACGCTCAACATGGGCACCGAGTGCAACCTGCGCGTCGAGGGCGGCTCCGAGTTTGCCACCCGTCCGCAGCTGCTCGGCGAGGACGTGCGCTCCATCGTCGTCAGGCGCGGCGTCGTCAAGGCGGTTCTGCCGCGCAACCTGCCTGCCGGCGGCTTTTCCATCGCCGCGCCGGGATTCACCCTCAAGGACCTCGCCGGCGAGTGCCGCGTCGCCTACAGTCCCACCGGCGACGGCGACGAGGCGTCGCTGCGCTGCGCCACCGGCACCTTCGCGGTCGAGGGGCGCAACTTCTTCGTCCCGAGGATGAACCCGACCCACGAGCTGAAGATCCGCACGAGCCACGACAACCTCGCCACCATCCTCTACGGCGTGCGCGGCGACACGGTGGTCAACGTCAGCCGTGGCGTCGTGATGCGCACCGAGATCGACGAGGACGGCAAGGTGCAGCACGTCGCCGAGACTCCGGTGCTCGAATGGCGCCTCTCGCCCGGCACCAAGATCCAGATCAACCGCGCCGTCCCCGCCATCGGCGAGAAGATGAGCGTGTCGGTGATGGTCTTTGCCGCGGACGGGACGCTCAAGAACCACTTTGCCTATGTCGAGGGGCTTGCCGCGGTCAATTCCGGCGAGCTCGTGGCGGCCTCCAAGGAGGAAAGCGACAAGCTTGCCAAGCGCGCGGCCGAGGCGGCCGGCGAAGCAGTGGAGGAAGATGCTTCAGGTGCGGACGATGACGAGTCCGACGACAACAACAACGAATCAGAAGAAGAGTAGAAAATGGTCATTCAGAAGTTCAACAAACTGATCAGAAACAAGTGGATCTGGGGCGTGTTCGCGGTGGCGATCTCCGCGTTCTTCGCCTTTGACTTCCTCATCGCCGACTTGAACGCCCCGAGCGACCGCGGCGGCGGCTCCGGAGCCGGCACCATCGCCGGCGAGAAGGTCGACCCCGCGCTCTTCGAGGCGCTGGCCGACGACGTGCGCGGCATTGGCCGCAACCGCGACTGGAAGACCGACCAGGCCGAGGTGAACCGCGCCGCGTGGGAGAACTACGCCGCGCTCATGGTGGCCGAGCGCGCCGGCATCTCCGTCTCCGACGCCGAGGTCTCCGAGATGATCCGCCGCGACCCGAGCTTCCAGCAGAACGGCGCGTTCAGCTTCCAGCTCTACAGTGCGCTTCTCGCGGACAACTCAATCACCCCAGAGCGGTTCGAGGCGAGCCTCAAGCGCCGCATGACCCTGATGCGTCTTGCGCAGTCCGTGCTCGGCGCGGCGACGTGGTGCTCGCCGATGGAGCTCGACCAGGCCGTCGCTGACATGACCGACACCTACACCGTCCGGGTGGCGAGCTTCCGCCAGGAGCGGAAGGACGCCGACGCCGTCAAGCTCGACGACGAGGGCCTCAGGAAGTGGTACGACGAGAACACCAACTCGATCGCGCTTCCCGAGCGCTTCAAGCTCCGCATGGTCAGGTACGACGCGACGGCGACCAATGTCCTTGCGAAGATGACCGTGACCGAGGACGAGATGCGCGACCGCTACGACGTCACCTCCGACAAGTACACCGTGACCGACACCAACGGCGTCGAGCGGGTTAAGGACTTCGAGGAGGTCAAGGACCAGATCGAGCGCGAGCTGCGCCAGATCGCCGCGGTCGAGTTCTTCCGCACCAACCTCAACGCCCGCGCCTACGGCGCCAAGGCCGAGGAGGGCGCCTCGCGTCTCGACGAGATCGCGAAGGAGGACGGGCTTAAGGTCGACACCACCGGCTTCATCTCCATCGAAGGACCGCAGGTGGACGGGTTCATGACCCGCACCTCGCTGGTGTTTCCAGGCGCCGAGAACCTCGACGAGACCCTGGCCGAGCTCGACTCGTCGAGCGAGGATCTGCGCTACGGCGTGATCGCCTCCGACCGGACCGTCTGGCTGGTCGAGAAGGACGAGGTCAGCCCCGCGCACGTGCCGACTTTCGAAGAGGCGAAGGACGTGATCACTCCGCGCGCGCTTAAGGACGCCCGTGCCGAGGCGTTCAAGGCGTCGGTTGAGGCGCTGGCTGCGAAGGGAACCAACGAGCTCTTCGCCGCCGCCAAGGAGGTCACCACCAACATCACCTTCTCCGTTTCCGACCTCCGCCAGGGCGAGTTCGACGACCAGTTCTCGGTTGTCCGCGCGGCGATGAAGACGATGAAGGGCGAGCTTTCCGAGTTCACGCCGACCTCCCCCAGCCGCGGCATCGTGGTCTACTGCGTCGACCGCGTCCCCGGCGACGCGGCGAGGGCGATGCTGCTCAAGTCCCAGGTCCGCGGCGAGGTCGCCTCGCTGCAGCTTAGGCAGGTGCCCGATGCCTGGAAGAAGTGGAACCTCGAGCGCATGGGCTTCGTGACCGGCGAGCGCTCGTCGGTCGATCGCGCCGAGACCGAGGAATAGCGATTTGCCAGCCGCGATGAATCTCTCCTTCAAGCGCATCCACCCCGACGCCGTGCTGCCGTCCTACGCGCACCCCGGCGACGCGGGGATGGACGTCCGCTCGGTGGAGGACATCGTGATCCCCGCCGGCGGCCGCGCGCTCGTCCACACCGGGCTCGTCGCCGCCATTCCCGACGGCTACGAGCTTCAGGTGCGTTCGCGCTCCGGCCTGGCGCTCAAGAGCGGCGTCGCGGTGCTCAACTCGCCCGGTACGGTCGACGCCGGCTACCGCGGAGAAATCGGCGTCATTCTCGCCAACTTCGGCGATGGCGGGTTTGCCGTCAAAAAGGGCGACCGCGTCGCCCAGCTGGTGGCCGCGCCGGTGACGGTGGCGGAGATTTCCGAAACGGCCGAAGTGGACGCGACCGAGCGCGGAGCCGGCGGCTTTGGCAGCACCGGCAGGAGCTGAGATGGTGCTCAGGGTCTGCAAGTACGGGGAGAAGGTGCTGCGCGAAAAGGCCGCGCCGGTTTCCGTCGTCACCGCCGAACTGCGCGCGCTTGCCGATGACATGGTCGAGACGATGCACAAGGCCGGCGGCGTCGGCCTCGCCGCGCAGCAGGTCGGCAGGACGGAAAGGCTGTGCGTGATCGACCTTCCCCCGGACTGCGACGAGGAGGAGGACCGCGCCTTCAACGCCCCGATCGCGATGCCGCTGAAGATGTTCAACCCCGAGATCATCTCGCGCGACGGCGCGGTCTGCGACAAGGAGGGGTGCCTCAGCTTCCCCGGCGTCGGCGGCGAGGTCGTGCGCGCCCACCAGGTAGTCTGCACGTACATGGATGAAACCGGCGCCGGGCAGACGATCACCGCCCGCGGCTATCTCGCCCGCGCCATCCAGCACGAAATCGACCATCTTGACGGAATACTCTACGTCGACCGCATGAGCGCTATCGAGCGCCTGCGGCATGCGTCAAAGCTAAAGAAACTCGCCAAGGCCAACGGCGGTGCCCGTTAGCGTGGCGGAAAGGAGGATACAACCATGCGTGATCTCTTCATTGTCGGTGCCGGCGGATTCGGCCGCGAGGCGGTCTGGACCGTTGAGCGCATCAACCGCGCCGCGCAGCAGCCGCTGTGGCGGGTGATCGGCTTTGCCGACGACGACCCCGCCAAGGCGAGCGGCAACTTCGAAGGCTACCCCATGCTCGGCACGGTCGAGCAGGCGTCGAAGGACAACCCCGGCGCCTCGGTGTTCATTGCCATCGGCGACAACGCCGTCCGGCGCTCGATCTATGCGCGGCTGCGCGGCCACGACTTTCCGTCGCTCATTGACCCCTCCGCGCAGGTGTCGCCGACGACTGAGTTCCGCCACGGGACCTACATCGCGGTCGAGGCGGTGGTCTCGGTGGGCACCGAGATCGGCAAGTTCGTCATCATCAACGCCCGCGCCGGCGTCGGCCACGATTCCAAGGTCGGCGATTTCGCCAACATCTGTCCTGGCGTCTCGCTTTCGGGCCACACCACCATCGGCGACTCGGTTTTCATGGGCACCAACAGCTGCACCGCGCCAGGCGTCACCGTCGGCGCGTCCGCGGCAGTCGCCTGCGGGGTTCCGGTCTACGCGAACGTCCCGGAAGGCACGACCTTAAGCCCGTTCGGCATCTTCAAGGCAAAATAGCCTAAACACCGACGAGGAGAACAATGAAGGAGATAGCAATCGCCGCGGCATTCGCCGCATCGGCAATCGCTGCCGTCGCCGCCGACGCGGTGTCGCTGCCACGGCCGCCGCGGCCGGAGCCGCCGCTGCCGCCGCCGGTATTCCGCCCGGCGCTGGAGCGCGCGGGAGAGCAACCGGTCAAGGTCGAGTGCACGCGCGAGATCGTCGAGGACAACGGCCTTTTGAGGAAGGTCTCGGCGAGCATCGTCTTCACCAACCCCAACCAGCGCGTCTTCGAGGGCGAGCTCGAGCTGCCGCTTCCGGAACGCGCGGCCGTCTGCGGCTACGCGCTCGAGGTGAACGGCACGATGGTGCCCGGCGTCGTCGTCGGCAAGGACGAGGCGCGCATCGCCTTCGAGAACGAAAAGCGCCAGGGCGTCGACCCCGGCATCGTCGAGCACGTCAAGGGCAACGTCTGGCGGACGCGCATCTACCCGCTGATGCCGGGGGCGCCGCGCAAGGCGCAGATCGACTACATAGTCGAGAACGACGTCTCCGCGGCGGACGCGACGGCGCAGGTGGTGGAGCGCGACGGCGAGGACGTCTTCCTCGGCGAGATCGCCCAGGGCGGCGGCGAGTCGCGCGCGGAGCGGCTCCGCAAGGCGTCCCGCGCCACGATCTGCTGGGACGCATCGATGTCGCGGCAGGGCAAGGTCCAGGCCGACCGCAACCTGCTCGAGTGCCTGCCCGAGGAGGGCGAGTTCAAGCTCGTCGTCTTCCGCAACGTGATCGAGCCGGCGGTGGAGTTCAAGTCCCGCAAGGACCTCCTCGCCGCGATCGACCTGCTCGTCTACGACGGCGGTACCGTTCCGATCGAGGAAGTGGAGCGCATCAAGTCCGATTCGCCGGTGTTCCTGTTCACGGACGAGAAGGACTGCGACGCCGAGTCCTCGCGCCGCGTGAGGATCCGCCGGCTCTCCGCGGCGGAAGTCGCCGCGCTCAAGTCCACGCCGAAGGAAGGGCGCCTTCTGGCTACCGCCTGGGCGGCCAACTTCATCGCCGACCACGCGGCGGACGCGGAGAACCGCCGCGAGGAGTTCGTCCAGCTCGGCCGACGCTACGGCGTGGCGAGCCCGGTGACGTCGCTCATCGTCCTCGAGCGCCTCGACCAGTACCTCAGGTACAAGATCGAACCGCCGAAGTCGATGTCCTTCCACGACGAGTGGGTGAAGCGCCGCGCGGCGGAGGACGACCCCATTGCCGCGGCGAAGGCGAAGAGCGAACACCTGAGCCGGCTGCTCAACTACTGGGAGGAGCGCGTCAAGTGGTGGAACGATCCCATCCCGCCCAAGCGCACGCCGAAGAGCGGAGTCTTCGACGGCGTCGAGGCCGAGGCAGAGGAAGACGGCGAGGATGCGGTGGCGAGCTCCGTGATGAGATCCGTGCGTCGCGAAGAATCAAGTCGTCCAGTAGCCGCGCGGAGTTTGGGGGCGTCCCGGAGTATGCGGCTTTCCCGCGGCGGCTTCGCCTTCGGCGATGCGAAGCCGAAGTCGGCGTCACCAGAGGTGCAGAGCGGTCCTGTGGCTTCGGTGAAGATCGCCGCGTGGGATCCCAAGACGCCGTATCTGAAGGCCATTGGCGCGGCGGAGCCGGACGCGCGCTATGCCGAATACCTGAAGCAGCGCGAGGAGCATGGGAATGCGCCGTCGTTCTACTTCGACTGCGCGGGCTGGTTCTTCAAGACGAAGGAGAAGGCGCTTGCGGTGAGGATCCTCTCCAACCTCTCCGAGATGAAGCTCAACGACGTCGCTCTCCTGCGCACGATGGGATGGCGGCTCCGCGAGGCGAAGTGCTACGACGAGTCGATCGCCGTCTTCCGCCGCGTGCTCGCGATGCGCGGCGAGGAGCCGCAGTCGAAGCGCGACCTCGCGCTCGTCCTCGCCGAGCGCGGCAAGGCTGCGAAGGACGCGGCGATGCTCGCAGAGGCGATGAAGCTTCTCCACTCGGCGGCGTTCGAGCCTTCGGCGCGCCGCTCCGCCCGCCGCGGCAACGACTTCCAGGCGAGCGTCCTCGCGCTGGAGGAGCTCAACGGGCTCATCGCGTGGTGTGCGGCGAACGACGTCAAGGCCGAGCCGCCGCCGATGGACGCTGCCTACCGCCGCGACCTGCCGCTCGCGCTGAGGATCGTGATGAGCTGGGACGTGGACGAGACCGACATCGACCTCCACGTGCTGGAGCCGGGCGGCGAGGAGGCGTTCTATGGCCATCGGCGCACTTCGTCCGGCGGGTTCGTCTCTGAGGACGTGACGACCGGCTACGGCCCCGAGGAGTATCTCCGCAAGACCTCCGAGAAGGGCGTCTACAAGGTGATGGCCAACTACTTC
>CADCCW010000044.1 GCA_902800055.1 uncultured bacterium | reverse complement strand
TCTGACCTACCACCGGATTTATATAAATGCGGCGGTAGGAGAGCGTTCGCAAACTGCCGCGCAAGGTGCCGCGGAAACTGCCGCGGACTGCCACCCAAACTGCCGCGGTTATTGCAGACTGTCCATGATGGCGCGGGTCTTGGCGAGGGCGAGGATTATGCGCCGGTAGTGGCTGACGTCGGGTGGGGTGAGGACGCGGCCCTTGCGGTCCTTGAGCCACTTCTCCGCCGGACGATAGCCGCCGATCTGCTGCTCCCACGCCTCCGTCGGCACGTTGTCGAAATACTGCGTCGCGTTGATGTAGACGCGGCCATTATCCCACTCGACCTTGTCGACGGTGTTGTCGCCGGCGACGGGGAAACACGCGCGCGTCTCGGCAAGCGCCGGCTCGGCGTCTTTCATCAGGTGCGTCGTGCGCAGCTCGCGCCCGGCGTCGCGGAAGCGCGCAAACTCCGCCGCGTCCTTCGGATACGGGATGCGCGGGAAATCGACCTTCAGGAACTCCTTGAACTTCGCGCGGTAGGCGGGCGAGTGCAGGACGCCGTAGATGTAGTCGAAGATGTCTTCGGGTGTGATTTCAGCCGCAACCGCCTCCGCCGAGGCTACGGCGGTCAGGGAGGCGCAGAGCTTCGCAACGATGTCCTTGTCGAGATTCGCCCTTTTCTCCACCTTCCCCATGTTCTCTTCGTAGAGGTAGAGAGGGAAGACATAATCCGTTCCCTGCATTCCAGAGCAAGACCAGTAGCGATGCTCCGTTATAGCATCAGTCACAAATCCAGGAGGTGATTCTTTCGGGAAACCTCGAAGAACAACAATTCCGACGTTGGTTCCTAATAGAAAATGATCGAAAATCTTCCTCACGCTTCTCCATACAAGTGAGTCGTGATAGAAAATGTGACGTCGGTCAAAGATACGATATGCAAAAGGTTTGATGATTTTTTCTATGTCATGGCATCCCTGTAATTCAGAATGTCCTCTATGAATATCCCACCCCGACTTCTCCTTAACATTAAATTTCTTGTACAGATTCTCATTCACTTTGGAATCCCTGAACTCTTCAAACCTTTTCACAAGAACATCTGTAGAACCTGAAACAAACTCATCATGTGCAGAGGTGATGCCACTACCACCCACACCAAAGAGTTCATTTATTGCAAAACCAGCATTCCACTCTTCTTCGCCTTCCGTGTCTCTCGGCGTGAAGAAAAGCATTGGCTCGGTTGGCTGGACTTCCTGCCACTTGACCGAGTCCATCGTCGCAGCATCGAGCGCGGCAAGCTTGTCCTGCTTCTTGCCCCAAAGGTCGGCGTAATAAACCTTTGCGCCCTTTGCGTCCTTCTTGACCGCCGTAGCCTTGGCGGAGGCGGTTGCGGCTACTCCACCCTTTTTCACGAAGAGCGTAATCGCCACGCCCTGCATGATGTTGAAGACGCACTCGTCCTTGCCGCCGTTCGGCGCGACCTCCTTCTTCTTCGCGTTGCCGTGGAGATTCAGCGTCCGAATTTCGTCGAAGGTCTGCATGAGGTGCCAGCGCATTCCCCTGAAAGTCGGGTTGTCGAGAAATCCGTGCGGCGTAATGTAGGCGACGATTCCCTCGCCGTTCTTCTCGACATAGTGCTCGGCAAGGCGAATGAACTTTACGTAGTCGTCGTTGAGCCACTTCGGGTTGCGCTCCTTGAGCTTCACCTTGCCTCCCGGCTCGACTTTGTATGCCTCCATGAGCTTCATGATCCAGTCGCCCTTGTTCTGGCTCTCGCCCGAATACGGCGGGTTGCCCATGACGACCATGACGGGCGTGTCGCGCTTCACCTCGTCCGCGCCCTGCTGCTCCGGCGCGAGGGCGGAGGCGAAGAGACCGTTCGGCAGCTCCTTGTGCCAGTCGGAGAGCGAGTCGGTGAGGAATACGCGGAAGCGCTCCTTGCCGGACGGCGCAACGCCGGTCTCGCGGAGCGCCATGTCTATCTTGATGTGCGCCATCGTATACGACGCCATTAGGAGCTCGAAGCCGTTGAGGCGCGGCAGCAGGTCGCTTTCGACATAGCCGGGCCACATTCCTCCGTTGTGAGCGAACTTCGCGTGAATCTGGCGAATGGCCTCGGCGAGAAATGTGCCGGTTCCGGTCGCGGGGTCGAGCAGCTGGACGCGGTGAACGGTCTTCTTGACCTTGCGCACCATGCGCTTTCCGTGGGGCGCGACTTCCTCGACCTCGATCTCCGTCTTGGACGAATCGGCGAGGCCGTTCTTGAGGTCGAAGTGCTTGCAAAGCGCCCAGTCCGCCGCGCCGACGATGAACTTCACCACCTGGATCGGCGTATACCAGACGCCGCGGTCCTTGCGGAGCCCCGCGTCGTAGGCGGCGAGGAAGTCCTCGTAGAAGTGGATCATCGGGTCCGCACCGGTGCGGCGATAGTCGCGCATGAGCTTGGCGACGTTGACCGAGCGGAAGAGGTCGGCGAGGTCGTCCACAATCCACACCAGCTGGTCTTCGATCTTCAGGGCGACATACGAGAACAGCTCATGCAGGAACGGGTTGGTGCGCGGGATGCGATCCATCGCCTCGTGGCGGGTGAAGGTTTCCGGCTTAGGGTCGTTTAGCCGCGCGGCGAACATGCCGTAGGTCAGGGTCTGAGCGAAGATGTCCGAGAACTCCTCCGCGCCGACGTCAGGCATCAGCACTTTGCGCAGCCCGAGCAGCATGTCGAGAAGCGGATACTTGATGAGGTCGGGCGCGTCATCCCCGCCTCTGTCCCAGGCCTCGGCCAGCGGCTTGATGTAGTTGAACGCGGCAGTTTGGAGCATCCGCGCCTTGGCTGCCATCAGCTCGGCGAGGCGCTTGGCGCTGTCGATCTGCTGCGGCTGGGCGTTGGCGGCATCGGCGACGAGCTCGATCAGGGCGGCGTAGTTCTCCGGCTTACCCTTGACCTTGCTCTCGCCGTCCCAGTCGGCAATGCAGACTGACCGGTCGAACTGCCGGTGCCAGTAGAAACGGAAGTCGAGGTAGTCGGTGAAGATGATCGGGGCGAACGCGTCCTTGTAGCGGTCGAACTGCTCCTTGTGGCCGGAGCGCTTTTTGCCGTCGAGGTCATCGTCGCCTATGCACTTCGCCTCGACGAAGAAGACGCCAGCCCCGTCCTTGTTCTGGACGACGAAATCCGGGGCGCCGCATTCGGTGCGCTTGCCGTCATTTACGGGAATCAGAGTCGGGGCGAGAGACTGAAGAAGAGTAGTCAGAGCCGGACGGAACGGGTGTTCCGCCGTAACGCCGGCCTTCGCAAGCTTCGCGACCTCGGCGATGTATTTCTCAACCGCGTCAATGTCTGCCTGTTTCATTGGGTGTATTATACCAAAAAACTGCCGCGGAATCTGCCGCGGAGTCCGGGCATTGGGGTGCCGTCTCGACATCCCTACCCCTACCCCCACCACCCCTTCCCACCTATAAATAGGTGTGGGAAGAGGGGGTGGTACTGCCTTAACAGGATCCAGCGGGTAGGGGCAGGGATGTCGTCGGCCTTGTGGCTGACGCCGCCGCACGACTGCACCCCGGAATGCCCTTTTAGCGCATGAAGTGGGTCTTCCCGCCCTTCCCGGGAAGAGCGGGAAAGGGTCTTTTAGCTGCGGTACATGCCTGCCGGAGCCCCGGAAAGCATCCGCTCGATCTCAACTGGCGTTCCTACAATCACTTTGCTTGTGCCTTTTACCGTAATTTTGGCAAGTTCGCCGCTTTCGACGAGACTGCTATAAGCAGTAAGGGCCTTGTTCTTTGCCATACCCTGCGAATACATCCACTCTTCCAGTTCAGACCTGTAGAGACATCCCTTGGACGTGACGTGTTCCAGTATCTTCCGGCGCATTTCGTCCCCTTGGCGCCTGTACGCATCGGTTCGCTGCTCTGGGGTCAGGGACGATCCGCTGCGCTTGGCGCGTTCCAAATCGTGCTGCCACGCTTCATGGCTGAACGTGCTGTCGAGGCGGTAGGTGAAGGTGTTCGGGTCGAAATCCACCGCCCTTGGTTCATAAGCTGCGAAATCCGACGATTTTGCGTGTATAAGCTCGATTTTGGTGACTGGTTCGGCGAAGTGCGCGGGTCTGAGGTTCCAGACGTTGCGCATGACCGAGAAGATGGCCTTGGAGTTCTTGCCGTAGTTCGCCGCCCCGAAGCCGGCGGCGTCGACCAGTTCCTTGATGCCGTTGCGCGAATGGTTGAGGATGATGCCGGCGGTAGGCTTCTCGATGTTCGCGGCGAGGATGTCCATGATCTCGAAGATGGTCTTGCGCACGTCGCCGTCGTCCAGTTCGTCGCCGTCGATCACGGCGCCCCACGGATCCAACACCACCACATCGGCATCGCGGTAGCGTATCGTCGTCTTGAGCTTGATTCGGTTCTGCTCGTCGGAGAACGAGACGTACGCATCCATCGGCTTGGCCATGGTGGGCAGGAAGATGTGTCCGCGGAGGCGTTCGCGCTCGTCGGCGGTGCAGAACTTCAGCATCTGGCGGAGGTCGTTGCGGTAGCGGTAGAAGCCGTTCTCGTTGCCGTAGAAGAGCCACTTGAGCGGGCGCTTGCAGGTGGGGAGGCCCGCGAAGCCCCGTCCGAGCACCTGGTTCACGGCAAGGTTCAGCATCATGCGGCTCTTGCCGAGTCCGCTGCCGCCGATGACCTCCATGAGCTGGCCTGGCGCGAGGCGTAGTCCGCCCCAGACCTCCTCTGGCGGTTCGGAGTCGTCGGCCTCGATGTCGAGCGCGTCGGCGGTGGTGAACTTGTCTGTGGCCTCCAGCTCCTCGCGCGGGTCGAAGCTGCCTTCGGCGAAGGGTGCGCTGTCAGAGGACATCGGCTGGCTCCTTTCCTTCGCCGTCCGCCGCCGAGAGCGGCTGGTAGGCGGCGATGGCGGCATCGAGGAAGAGCATCATGTTCGCCGCCCGGAGGCTGGCGATGAGCCGCTTGACATCTTCGGCCTTCATCTCGCCGCCGGCGCCGTGCTCTTTCCGGGCGAGGGCTTCCAGTGCATCGCGCCAGAGGCGGTAGGACTCCGAGCCGATGCGCTTGGCACGGCTGGCGGCGGCGAGGATCGCGAGCTGGATGGCGGCAATCGCGTCGTTGCGCTTGCGCTGGAGGGGCGTGGGGATGCTCAGCGTCGGAGACTTGCGGCCTTTCCTGCCGCGAGTCCCTTCCGAAACCGGCAGCTGTAGCCTTACATCGAACTTCAGCACGGCGGACAGGATGTCCTCGTGGATCTCCGGTCGGAAATCGGGCACTTCGTCGTCCATGATCTGCCGGAGCGCGAGGAACTCCATTTCGATGAAACCGAAGGCGTCGCCGCCTGTTTCCGCAGTGGCGATTGTCTGGTATTTGTCCAGCAGCTCCGTATAGAGGCGGTCCACCTCTCCGTCGGCGATCTTGCGCTGGATGGTCGCAACGGCGGCATCGGGGTCGCAGTCGGGGTCGTTCATGCGTACGACGGTGGCGCGGATGGCGTCGAGGTCGATCTCCACGGTCATGGGGGCCCGGTCAGACCGGCGGCGCTGCACCTCCACCTTCACTTCTGGTCGGCCGGCTGGCCGTCTCTCCTTGTTCGTTCTCATGGCTTAGATTATACCATATATGGGCGAGGAAGTGGGGAAAAGTGGCGTTCTCCCCGCACGGGGGTAGCGTTCTCCCCGCACGGGGGGGGTGACTTCCCCGCACGCGGGGTTTGAGTTTCCCTCACGCCCCTTTTCCGCTCCCTACACGGCCCAACCGACCTCCCTACACGGGGGGTTCAACCTTCCTACACGGCTTGAACGACCTCCCTACACGGCTCAAGGCGATTCCCTAGCACCGGCAAGCGGATTTCCCTAGCACCGGCAAAGCCCTTCCCTAGCACTGGTTTTTGGTTCCCCAGGAGCGTGATTCGTGGTCTGTTCTGCCGCGCAAACTGCCGCGGAGTTAGCGGATGTAGTACACCGAGCCAGTCGGGCGCTGCGGCACGACCCACATGCCGCGGCAGGTCGCCGCGGCCGTCGTAAGTCCATACGGCACCCCCGCCTCCGCTCCGAACTCATCGAAATATGTCTCGCGGTCCTCGCTTGAGCACTGCGCCCAAGGCGTCACGTTCGCCGTATCCTCCATCCAGGACTTCCATGCCGTCGTCTGGGGCATGCTCATCCTCACCCGCTTATCGCGCGAAGAGTCGAACTTGAACGAGCTGTCGTCGCCGGAGCCGGTCACCCAGGTGGCGTTGCCGAGGAACTTCACTTCCCGGATCGAAGCTACCGCACCGGAAATCAGGCGCTTCGGCAGGGACGCTCCGGCTTCGATTTGGAACTCAGCGAACCCGGCCTGGTCGAAGTAGGCCGAGGTCCGCCAATCCCCTTCGTCCTCGGTGCAGGTCGTCAGCGTCCGTGGAATGAAGACCGGCGGCGTCGTGATCAGCGGGCTCGCCTGGAACACATAGACGCCGAGCGACTGAAGCTTCGGCGGCAGCAGCGGCATGAAGGAGCTGCACTTCGTCAGGCCGCGGAACGCGCGGTGGCTGATGTTGGTGATCTCATTGTGCAGTACTACTCTGCCCAGGTTCACGCAGTTGCGCGCAAAGCGCGGCGGTATCGACCTCACCGAAGTCGGGACGGCCAGCACCTCGAGCGCGGTGTTGTCTTTGAACATCTCGTCCACAAAGCCGGCAATCGAGCCCGTGCCGCCGCCGGCGACCGAAATCTCGCCCGTGAGGTCCACGGTGCCGTTAGCGCCTTCGGTAGAGGGCAATCCGACAATGATCGAATCGTTCGCGCCGCTCGCCGCGAACGTCCAGTCGCCGTTCGTGAGCTCTCCGTTGGCGTAGGTCCAGTTCTTGACGGCGAAATGGGCGACGGCATCCACCGGATTCGTCGCCGTGACCGTCAGTTCTTCGTCATACATCTTGCCGCTGCCAATGCCCCAGCAGTAGAACGCCTTGCCGGAGGGCACCTGCACGACATTCAGAACCGCGTTGGAGCCCTGGTCGACCCAGGCCGAGGCAGACGCCCCCGTTTCGCCGCCGGCGGACACGCGCGCCGCCTCGTCGTCTGCGGACGCCTTGACGCGGTACTGCAGCTTGCCGTCGTGGTAGCGCGCCCTTCCAAACCGCAGGGCGTCGACCAGATTGTTCTGCTTAACCTCCGCCGCCGTCAGCGCGCGGTTGTAGACGCGGACGGCGGAGACGTAGATCGGCGGCACCGACACTCCGTCGCGCCCATACCAGCCATGCAGCGAAATCGCCGCGCTGTTCCCGGAAGACCGCTCCGTCGCACTAACCGTGAGCGTACCGCGCGGCATCCCGTTTGAATAGCGCCGGCATTCGGTCGACGACGCGAACACGGCGGCGGCGGTGAAATCCTGACCTGCGGTCAGTCCGAAGTCGTTTCCGGTGTAGAACTGAAAGCCGTTGCCGCTCGGCAATCCAAGCGAGCCAAGAACGGGGAGGTTCACGTCCGTATACCACATGAACAGGCGGGTCGAATACTGGGTCCATTCCGATCCAGCCATGGCGGTGATGAAGAAGTTCTGCACAACCGGCAAGCCGTTGCAGTCGCGCCCGGCGATTTCCACGGTCTTCACCTGGTGCCCGAGGACCCTTCCCAGCGCCGTCACCGGGCCGTTGGCGTCGGAGTCATAGACCTGAAGCTTCACCGTATTCCCCAGCAGCACGCCGGTGGCGTCCGTGACCGGCTCGCCGCCGTTCTTGGTCAGCACCACGCCGCCCTTGAGGTCGGTCCAGCCGCTTGTCGCGACGTCGACGTGGACGCCGACGCCGCCGTTGTCGATACCGTCCCATTGCGCAACCAGCCCGTTCTGCACGTATGAGGACAAGGAGAGGCTGAACTCGTAGCAGCCGATGTCGAGGCCGCCGTCATTGAGCCTGGCCGCGCCGGCGAGGTCAAGGGTGGACACCGCGCCATAGGAAAGGTAGTCGCTCCATGTCGTGGCGGCATTGACGAGCACGCCGCCAGCTGCCGGGCGGTAGTCGCCGTTCGCGTAGTCCGCGAAGGCGGCGTCGGTCACCGTCGCGATGTTGCCGGTGCCGCCGGTTATGGCCGCGCCGGAGGCGGTCGCGCAGTTGACGTAGCATGCGCCGTTGGCGCTGCCCCACTCCCGCGCCGCCGTGCCGCCGTTGCCGTAGAGGACGCAGCCCACGACGCGCACCGTGGACGTACTGGCATTCACCGCCGGAACGTTGGCGTAGGAATCCGCCCTGTTCTTGACGATGGTGCAGTTCACGAGGCGCGAACTGTCCGCCAGATAGACGCCGTTCGCGTTGCTCGCGTTGTTGTCCTTCACCACGCCGCCGAAGATCAGGCAGTTCTCCATGACGGCCGAGTTGCCGAGGTGGACATTCCCGGAATCGCCGGACGGATTGCCACCGTAGTTCGCAAGAGATGTCCCGTTCGCGACGAGGCAGCGCGACACCCGGCCATAGGCCGCGGCGATGTTGCCGCCTCTTGACCAGTTCACCGTACCATTCGTGACCACGCATTCCAAGACAAGCGCAGCCTCGCCGTTCATATAGATGTTGCCGCCGCCGACGGCATAGCCGTTCAGGACGACGCAGTTCGTGACCACGCCGCCGTTCTCGTCAATCAGGACGTTACCGCCGCAAGCCGTGATGCCGCCGCCGTCGACATACCCGTTCTTCACGGTGATGCCGGAAACGGTGGCGGCGGCGTGGTTGAGCGTGAAGGCGCGGCGCCTGTTAGCATTGCTGCCGTTGGCGTTGACGATTACCGCGTCGCGGTTGCCGCTCTCGCCGACGATGGTGATCGGCTTTTCGAGCGTCAGCGTGTGTTCGGCGTAGGTGCCGTCGCCGACGTGGACCGTGACCGCGGCGGCAGCCCCACCGGCTATGGTGGCATTGGCCGCCGCAATCGCCATGCCGATGGTGGCGAACGGCGAGGCCTGCGTGCCGTCGTTGTCGTCATCGCCGGTCTTGGCCACATAGTAGTCCGGGAGGGTGAAGCTGGCGGAGTCTGAGGAGTCTGACTCGTAGCAGCCGATGTCGAGGCCACCGCCATAGAACCTGGCCGCGCCGGCAAGGTCAAGGGTGGAGGCCGCGCCATAGGCAAGGTAGTCGGCCCACGACGCGCCGACATTGACGAGTACGCCCCGCTTTGCCGGGCAGTAGTCGCCGTTGGCATAGTCCGCGAAGGCGGCGTCGGTCAGCGTCGCGATGTTGCCGGTGCCGCCGGTTATCGCCGCGCCGGAGGCGGTCGCGCAGTTGACGTAGCACGCGCCGTTGGCGCCGCCCCACTCCTTCGCCGCCGTGCCGCCGTTGCCGTAGATGACGCAGTTGACGACGCGCACCGTGTCCGCGCCGGCATTCACCGCCGGGACGTTGGGGTAGGAGTCCGACCTGTTCTTGACGATGGTGCAGTTCACGAGGCGCGAGCTGCCAGCCAGATAGACGCCGTTCGCGTTTTTCTCGCTGTTTTTCTTCACCACGCCGCCCCTGACCAGGCAGTTCTCCATCACGGCCGAGTTGCCGAGATAGACATTTCCGGAATCGCCGGCTGGCTCGACGCTCCCATTGGCCGTACCATTCGCGACAAGGCAACGCGAGACATGCCCGCGGACTGCGGCGATGTTGCCGCCCCACGAATAGTCGATCGTCCCGTTGGCGACGACGCAGTCGATGACAAGCGCGTCATCGCTGCTCAAGCGAATGTTGCCGCCGCCCGACGCGAAGCCGCTGGCGACGACGCAGTTCGTGACCACGCCGCCGTTCGCGCTGATCAGGATGTTGCCGCCCTGATTGTT
>CADCCW010000043.1 GCA_902800055.1 uncultured bacterium | reverse complement strand
GATGTACTCCAGGGTCGAACGAGGCGGCGTGTCGCGGCCGTCGAGGAACGGATGAACGACGATGCGCCCTTCGGGGAACTCCTGGCGCGCACGCTTCATGAGCTTGAAGAGGTGCTCCTGGTGGGCATGGACGCCCTCGTCCTGCAGCAGCCCGAAGAAGTGGAACTGAGAGTTGTTCTTCTTCCAGTTCGCGATCAGGTTCTGCCACTTCGGGCTCTTGAAGAGCTCGCCCGATGAGAGCCCGTCGTCGATGCGCTTCAGCTCCTGGACGACGATCCGTCCCGCGCCCATGTTGAGGTGGCCGACCTCGCTCGAGCCCTGGTAGCCGTCCGGCAGCCCCACCGCCTCGCCGCAGCAGTCCAGCAGGCAGTGCGGGTAGCGCGCCCGAATCTGGTCGATGACCGGCGTCTTGGCGCCATATACAGAATTGCCGTCGGCGCGGGGGTTGACGCCCCAGCCGTCGCGGATGATGAATGCGACAGGTCTCATTTTCCTTCCTCCATTGTGCCTTTGTACACCATCGCCGTCTCCGGGCAGGTGTACGGATTGTCGTGCTTGGTGCAGTTGATGCACCCGGTGTAGAGCTTGTGCATGATCTTGGTCTTGGGGATCTCGGCGAACCCCATCGACCCGAAGAACTCCGGGGTAAAGGTAAGCGCCACGATCTCCCCGGGACGAAACGCCGCGATGCGGTCCATCACCGCCTTGACCAGCAAGCGGCCGATGCCCCTGCGCCGGAACAGCGGTTTCACCGCGACGGAGACGATCTCCACCGCGGCGGCCTCGGGGTCGCCGATCTCCGGATGAATCTGGTAGCCGGCGCAGCCGACCGTCTCCCCCTCCGCCTCGGCCACGAACAGCCGGTCGATCGACTCCACGATGTTGCCGAGCGACCTCGGCACGAGCATGTCCGCGTTGCGCCGGACGAGTGCGTAGATCCGCTCGGCGTCCTTAAGCGTCGCCGGCCTGACGGTCGCGCTCACGAAGCGCCTCCAGCGACCTTCTCGACCGCAATGCGCGCCGCGTGGCCGTTCAGGTCAGTCGCTTCCGCGCCGGGGACGTCCTCAAAGCCCAGCTCGAGCGCCAGGATTTCGCCCTTGACGTAGTTTAGGTGCGCCTCGAGCGCCGACCTGAGCTCCGCGTCGCAGCCGACCTTCACCGCGATGCGCTGCGTGACCTCGAAGTCCGCCTCCTTGCGCATCGACTGGACGTGGCTGACGAACTCGCGCGCCAGGCCCTCGGCCACCAGCTCCGGCGTAAGCGCCGTCTCGAGCGCGACCACCGTCGCGCCCTCGGACGCAACCACCAGGCCCGCCTTCGGCGCGCGGGTGACAAGGACGTCGTCGAGGGCGATCTCAATGCCCTCGATCACCTTTGGCCACTCCTCCCTCTTCCCTCTTCCCTCTTCCCTCTTCCCCATCGCCGCGATCGCCGCGGCGACGGCCTTCATCTTCGGACCGCACTTCTTGCCCAGCGTCTTGAAGTTCGCCTTGTAGCTCACTTCGCAGAGCTCGGTTTCGTCGGCGACGTACTCGACGCGCTTCACGTTGAGCTCGTCCATGATGAGGTCCTCGAGCCCCTTCACGTCCGCGCCGGCGATGCGGATCGCGCTGAGCGGCTGGCGCACCTTGAGGTCGTTGTCCGCCCTGAGGCGGCGGCCCAGCTCGACGACCGTCTGGACGGCGGCCATGCGCTTCTCGAGCGCAAGGTCGCGCGCCGCGGCGTTCGCGGTCGGGAACTCGCAGAGATGCACGGATTCTGCCACACCCGTTCCCTGTTCCCTGTTCCCCGTTCCCCCAACAAGATTCCGGTAGATCTCCTCGGCGATGAACGGCGTGAACGGCGCCGCCACCTTGGCGAGCTGGACGAGCACATAGCGGAGCGTCCGGTACGCGCAGAGCTTGTCGCCGTCGTTCGTCGACTTCCAGAAGCGGCGGCGCGAACGGCGGATGTACCAGTTGGTGAGGTCCTCGACGAACTTCACGAACGGCCTCACCGAACGCTGCAGGTCGTAGGCATCCATCGCCGCCGTCACGTCGGCGATCAAGGTCTCCATCGAGGAGACAATCCACTTGTCGAGGACGTTCGGCGACTCGGGATAGACGACCTCCGCGTCGTTGAATCCGTCCACGTTCGCGTAGGTGACAAAGAAGGAATACGCGTTCCACCACGGGATCAGCAGGTCGCGCATGAGCTGCTTGACTCCGTTCTCGGAGAACTTGAGGTTCTCAGCGCGCACCACCGGCGAATAGATCATGTAGAGCCGGATCGCGTCCGCGCCGTAGGTGTCGAGCATCTTCGCGGGGTCGGGGTAGTTCTTGAGCCGCTTGGACATCTTCTTGCCATCCTCGGCGAGCACCAGCCCGTTGACGATCACGTTCCGGTACGGCGACTTGTCGAAGAGGCAGGTGCCGAGCACCATCAGCGTGTAGAACCACCCGCGGGTCTGGTCCAGCCCCTCGGCGATGAAGTCCGCCGGGAAGAACTGGTCGATCTCTCCCCGTTCCCCATTCTCTGTTCCCTCTTCCCTGTTCCCTCTTCCCTGTCCCCCCATGTAGTGCTGCTGGGCGTACGGCATCGAGCCCGACTCGAACCAGCAGTCGAGCACCTCGGGCGTGCGGTGATACGTCTTGCCGTCCTTCTTGATGACGATCTTGTCGATGAAGTGCTTGTGGAGGTCGGTCACCTTCTCGCCCGAGAGCTCCTCCAGCTCCTTCGCGGAGCCGACGCAGATCATGTCGGAGGGGTCGTCGTCGTTCACCCACACGGGGATGCAGCTTCCCCAGAAGCGGTTGCGGCTGATGTTCCAGTCGCGCGCCTCCTCGAGCCAGTTGCCGAAGCGCTTCTCGCCCACGTAGTCGGGCGTCCAGTGCACCGCGGCGTTGTTCTTCGCCAGGCGCTCGTGGAGGTCCTCCACCCGCACGTACCACGCGTCGATCGCGCGGTAGATGAGGGGCGTGTCGGTGCGGTCGCAGAACGGATAGGAGTGGACGATCGTCGCCTGGTGGACGAGCTTGCCCGCCGCCTTGAGCGACTTGATGATGTCCTTGTCGCAGTCCTTGCAGAAGCGGCCCTTGTACTCGGGGATCGCGTCCGTGAACGCGCAGGCGTCGTCGAGCGGGTCGACGAAGGCGTTCATTCCCGCCTCCTTGCAGACGCGGAAGTCGTCCTCGCCGTACGCCGGCGCGATGTGGACGATGCCGACGCCGTCGTCGGTGGTGACGTAGTCGTCGTTCAGGACGCGGAACGCGCCCTCGGCACGCTTGTCGGCGAAATACGGGAAGATCGGCTCGTACTCCCAGCCCTTCATCTCGGCGCCCTTCAGCTCGCGCACGACCTCGCACTGCTCCGGCTTCTTGAAGATGTGCGGAAGCCGCGCCTTCGCCATCACGTACATCGGCCGCGCGTCGTCGGTCAAGTCGCGGACGACCACGTAGTCGATGTCCGCGCCGACGCACATCGCGAGGTTCTCGGGCAGCGTCCACGGCGTCGTAGTCCAGACGAGGAGGTAGATGGTCCCTTCCAGGCCGTCGAGTTTCCCGAGAGAATCCAGAAGCCGAGTCCTCACCGTGACCGTCGGATCCTGGACGTCCTTGTAGTTCGAGCCCGCCTCGAAGTTGGATAGCGGCGTCGAGAGCTTCCAGGAATACGGCATGATGCGGTGCGAGCGGTAGACGCGGCCCTGCTCCCAAAGCTGCTTGAACACCCACCACACCGACTCCATGAAGCCGAAGTCCATCGTCTTGTAGTCGTGGTCGAAGTCGACCCAGCGGCCCATGCGCGTCACCGTCTTGCGCCACTCGGAGACATACTTGAGCACCATCGACCGGCACTGCTCGTTGAACTTGTCGACCCCGAGCTTCTTGATCTCCGGCGCGCCGGCGACGCCGAGCGCCTCCTGCGCCAGCGCCTCGATCGGGAGACCGTGGGTGTCCCAGCCGAAGCGGCGCTCGACGTACTTGCCGCGCATCGTCTGGTAGCGGGGCACGATGTCCTTGATGGTGCCGGCGAGCAGATGCCCGTAGTGCGGCAGTCCGGTGGCGAACGGAGGGCCGTCGTAGAAGGTGTAGCGCTCCTTGCCGCGGTTGCGCGCGAGGGACTTTTCGAAGGTGCCGTCGTCCGCCCAGAAACGGAGGACTCCTTCCTCCATTTTCGGGAAATCGACCTTGTTGGAAACCGGTTTGAACATGTCTGAAGCCTCTGAATCGATTTTTGAAGGTGTATTATACCAAAAATCGCCGCGAATATGGTATACTACGCACCAATAGACGCCGGGGTGGCACAGTGGTTGACTGCGCCTGATTTGTAATCAGGATCCGCAAGGACGCGTCGGTTCGAATCCGACCCTCGGCTAAGCCGCAAGTAAAAAAACCTGCTTCCTTCTCAACAGCCTATTGACCGATGGCGAGGCGGAAGTAGTGCGCGCCGGTAGCGCCAGGGTCAGCTGGGTCGACCTCGCGCCATGCGTCCCCGGGAGAGAGAGAGTCGCAGCCGTAGAGGATATAGGTGCGGCCGGGAAGGCTGGGAGTCCAGGAGATGCTGGGCGTGCCGCCAGCCATGTCGATCGAAAGGACGACGTCGCGCGCTTCAGGGCTGGCCGGGTCGAGCCCCAGCAGCCAGTTCGCCCAGAGCGAGCGCCCGTTCGCGCCGACGAATCCGGCGGCGGCACCGAAGGTAGTGGACGTCTCCTGCAGCCACGGCCAGCCGGCATCGGCGAGGTCCGACATCATCCGCGCGCCGTCTTCGGAGGAAGGCGGCGCATCGCCCTTCGGCGCGCCCTTCGTAAAACGCGTGTATGCCTTGATGCACAAACCCCAGCCTTCATCCGTCGGATCCACATTGTTCGCCTCGTCGCAGGCGTCCAGCCAGACATTCGTGCCCGCATTGGTCACATAGCCAACGTAGCAGTTGCCGGGATAGTTCGTGGGATGGCAATAGCCAATATATGTACAGCTGACAATGGTCTGGCGGTAGTGGCCGATCTGGCGATAGACGACAGCGAAGGAGTTTGTGTCGGCGAGCGGAATCGGAGAGTCGAGGTGTATCGTGGTAAATCCACCATGTTCGATGACGCCGCTCTTGACACAGGCGAGCGCCCCGCCCTCGACCGGCGTAGCAGCGCCCTTCACGACGTTGGTGTAGATCGAGATTTCGTAGTGGCTTGGATAGATGTCGGAGTACAGCCCGACCGCCGCAAGCTCCTCGTTCCACGTCGAGGTGAACACGGACGCCTGCAGGTCGTAGTAGCAGAGGGAATTAGTATAGTAGGTCGCCGTCACGTCATAGACGCTGCCGCACCTGTCGTAGCCACGGACGACGTCATAGTCCTCGTCTTCGGCAGCGGGGATGAACACGGTCGGATACATCAACTTGCCAAACCACTTGTCGTTATATGAAACCCAGAAGCAGCCGTTGTCTCCCCAGCTGCCGCCCCAGCTATTCTTGACCAGCCATGCGCCGTCTACCCCGGGATCGACCTTGAAGGCGGTATGCGGGAAGTCGTCGTTCCACCCAACCACGGTGACGGCATGGCCCTCAATAGGCGTGCCGTAGCAGTAGTATGCGTTGCTAGCCGAATGGTAGTAGCTGCCACCCCATCTCATTGCAACCCCGACTGCACCATAGCTCATTATCGCGGACTTCAGCTCCTGGGTGGAAGTATTTGACGCGCCAAGCATGGGAAACTGCACTACATTCTGCACCCGCATCTCCGGAACCAGCATTGGACTTTGAGTCCAATCAGCCAGCGTCGTCACATAGACGTCGTTTGACTCGGCAACCGCGCCGCCCCATCTCAGGAGATACGCGGCCGACATGTCGAAGTTGCCGCGCTTCGTCGGCGAGAGCGCCGAGCGCGGACAGCAGGGGAATTATCACCGTTAGCCGCCTCATGCCGCGTATTATACAATTTTTCGTGGTTCGTGGTTCGTGATTCGTGGTTCGCCTGGACGAAGAAGCTTCAGCGCTTGAACTCGGTGACCATCAGGTGTTCGCCGGCGGCTGATATGGTCTCCGACTCGCCGTCAGCCAGCAGCACGCAGCCGGTCTGCTCGCCGAAGACGCAGAGGTAACCGCCGGGCGCCGCGGCAAAGGTGCGCTCGCCGTCGAGGTCGACCTGGGTGAAGCGGAAATAAGGAGTGTCAAGCTCACGCACCGGACGCGGCACCGGCAGCGCGAGGTCGATCGCCTCGAGCGCCTTGTCGACGTGGAGCTCGCGCGCGCGCCCGTCCGCGCCGACCCTTCCCCAGTCGTAGAGCCGGAAGGTAGTGTTGGAGCTCTGCTGCACCTCGTAGAGGCGCACGCCGTCGCCGATGGCGTGCACGAGCCCGCCGGGTATGAAGAAGACGTCGCCCCTTTTCGCGTCGTGGCGCACCAGCAGCTCCTCGAAGCGGCCGGACGACACCGCTTCCTTGATCTCGGCTTCAGCCGTGCCCGGCCGCAGTCCCGCGAAGATCGGCCCGTCGGAAAGCGCGCACCACATCTCCGTCTTGGGATCGCCGCCGGTCACCTTGCAGGTCGTCTCGTTCGGATGCACCTGCACCGAAAGCCTGCTCTTCGCGTCGATCACCTTCATCAGCAGCGGGAAGTCGGGATAGACCTGGTCGAGCTTCTGGCCGGCGCGTGGGCCTTCGGCAATCACGCTCGGCGAAGTGTGGTGGGCCGAGCAGACCCAGTTCTCCGTGCCCCACAGGGCAGTATGCATGTTCGGCTCGAATCTCATTTCATCGCCTCCTTGCAGTCCTTTTCAATCTGTTCGCAGAGCTCCTCCGCCGAGGCAAACTCGCGCTCGGGGCGGATGAAGCGCCTAAGCGCGAAGGAAACCCGCTCGCCAGGGCCGGGTATCGCCTCGGCACCGTCGACAACGTGCAGCTCCCACACCGGCTCCTTCCACGCCGCGCCGCCCCAGGTCGGCGCGATACCGTAGTTCGCGACGACGCGCGCGTAGCCGAAGTCGACGGCATAGACTCCGCGCGGCGGCGTGACCCGACGCTCCGCGCCGTCGCCGCAGTCGGGGCGCACGTTCACGGTGGGAAAGCCGATCCGCTGCCCCTCGCCTTTGCCGCGAAACACCTCGCCGGCAACGCCAAACGGACGACCGAGCATGGCGGCGGCGTCCTCCATTTCGCCGCGCTCGATCGCCTCGCGGATGCGGGTGGATGATATGGCCTCGCCGCGATATTCGACAAACGGCACCTCGACCACCTCGGCGCCGAGCCGCCGAAGGAGCGCGGCGTCGCCAACGCCTCCGCGGCCGAAGCGCCAGTTGGGGCCGCAGAGTACGCGCGGCGCGCCGACGAGGGTGAACTTAGCGGCGAGAACGAGAAGCGACGCGGCGAATTCCTCCGGCGCGGTGTCGGCTAACTCGCGGGTGAAGTCGACCGCCACCACCTCGTCGAGCCCGCAGCCGCGCAGGCGCGCCAGCCTGTCCGCGGCGGAAAGGATGAGCGACGGCGCTCGGTCCGGGGCGAGGACCGTGAGCGGATGGTTGCGGAAGGTGAAGGCCGCGGCGGCCTGCGAAAGCAGCTCGCGGTGGGCGACGTGGACGCCGTCGAAGAACCCTACCGCAACGCCTGTGCGACCGGCATCACGCATGACGGAAAGTCCTTCATCTCCATTTCCAGGAGCCTGGCGAACGGAATGGCGTCCTTCACCTCAAACCGCCCCACGCGGACGCGGCGGAGCGAGACGAGCGTCGCGCCGAGGTCGAGCGCGAGCGCGCGGACGATGACGCCCTTGGAGGCCACGAGCTCGAACGGCGCCTCGCCCTTCTCGTTCCACTCGCCGAGCTCAAAGCGGTAGACGTGGGCGAGAAACTGCTGGTGCTCGCCGGTGTCGACCACCTCGTAGGCGGCTGAGCCCTCGCGGCGGACGGCGCAAAAGCGCGGCTCTGTCTGGAAGACGTCGCCGCGAAGATCGGCGGCGGAGACTGTCTGCGCGGGCGGCGGTGCGGGGCGGCCACAGGCGTCGCCGGTGTCGGTCGTCTCGCCGAGCCGCAGCGAACCTGTGTAGGCGCGGTCGGCGCCCATCACTCGGTCGGCGAACTTGTTGGCGTCGTTGAGAAGCAGCACCATGAGGCCGGACGCCATCGCGTCCAGCGATCCGCCGTGCCCGACCTTGGGCAGGTTGAACTTGCGCTTCACCGTCTTGACGACGGTCGAGAACTGGATGCCCTCCGGCTTGTCGACGAGCAGGAAGCCGTCGAGCTTCTCGAGCATTCCCAGCTGGGTGAGGTTGGCCATCTGCGCGGCGCTCCCCTACTTGGCTGCGGGCTCGGCGGGGATGTCGAGCTGGTCGAGGATCGCCAGCACCGCATCGCCCTTCTCGAGCGAGCGGTCGAGCTGGAAGGTGAGCCGGGGGACGAACTTGAGCCGCACCTCGCGGTTGATCGCCTCCTGGAACTGCCGCGCGTGGTGCCTGAGGTGCTGGAGCCCGAGCTCCTTCACCGAGTCGTCGCCGAAGACGGAAACCTTGACCGTCGCGTCGCGCAGGTCCTTGCCGCACGCGACCTCGGTCACCGTAAAGAGCCCCGGCGCCACCGTGTCGCCCTGCATCACGTGGTGCATGTTCTCGGCGATCACCCGCCGAAGCAGGCTGTTCACCCTCTCTAGTCTGTCAACTGCCATGTGTCCCCCTCAAAGAATGTGGCCCATCTTGGTGCGCTTGGTCTCCATGTAGCGGCGGTCGTGGGCGTTGGGCGGGATCACGATCGGCACGCGCTCGGCGATCTCGATGCCGTAGCCGTCCAACCCCTTCACCTTGCACGGGTTGTTGGTGAGCAGCCTCACCTTGCGGATGCCGAGGTCGGCCAGGATCTGCGCGCCTTCGCCGTAGTCGCGGAGGTCCGGCGCGAAGCCGAGCGCCACGTTCGCCTCGACGGTGTCCATCCCCTTCTCCTGCAGATGGTAGGCGTGAAGCTTCTGCTCGAGGCCAATGCCGCGACCCTCCTGGCGCATGTAGAGGACGGCCCCGCGCCCCTCGCGCTCAACCGCCTCCATCGCCGCGTGCAGCTGCGGGCCGCAGTCGCAGCGCTCGGAGCCGAGCACGTCGCCGGTGAAGCACTCGGAATGGACACGCACCAGCACCGGCGCGCCGTCGTCGACCTTGCCCTTGACCAGCGCGAGGTGCTCGAGTCCGGTGACGCGGCTCTTGTACATGCTGAGCCGGAAGTGCCCGTGCGCGGTGGGAAGGTCCACCTCCTCCACCTTCTCCACCAGCTTCTCGACCCGGCGGCGGTAGGCGATCAGGTCGGCGATCGTCGTCATCTTCAGCCCGTGGCGCTTCGCGAACGCGGCGACGTCGTCCAGCCGCGCCATGGTGCCGTCGTCCTTCATGATCTCGCAGCAGAGCCCCGCCTCGCGGAGCCCGGCGAGCCGGCAGAGGTCGACCGTCGCCTCGGTGTGCCCGGCGCGGCGGAGCACCCCGCCAGCGCGCGCCTCGAGCGGGAACATGTGGCCGGGACGGCGGAAGTCGCCCGGCTTCGCGCCCTCGCGCACCGCCGCGCGCGCGGTCTCGCCGCGCTCCTCGGCTGAGATGCCGGTGGTGGTGCGGACGGAGTCGATGGAGACGGTGAAAGCGGTAGAGTGGTTGTCGGTGTTCTCCGCCACCATCTGCGGCAGGTCGAGGCTGCGGCAGAGCGCCGCGCTCATCGGCATGCAGATGAGCCCCTTCGCGTGCGAGGCCATGAAGTTGACGTTCTCGGTGGTGGCGAACTCGGCGGCGCAGATGCAGTCGCCCTCGTTCTCGCGGTCGGCGTCGTCGGTGACAACCACGATCTCGCCGGCCCTTAGGGCGGCGAGGCAGTCGTCGATCGTGTCAAATTCGCTGTTCATTGCCGCGTATTATACCATAATCGCGCCAGTCTCCGCTGTCAGCCGAGGGCGTCGAGGATCGACTCGCGGGTGATGGGGCTGCCCTTGGCGCGGAGGACGAAGATGCGGGTGATGAGGGCGGACTCGAAGTCGGTGAGGCAGACGCCGTCCTTGCGGTCCCTTGTACTTCTGCTCGCGGCGCGGCAGGAAGAGGTCGGAGAAGCGCATCGCCAGCGACACCGCCGGCTCCAGCGCGGCGGCGAGGACCTCGTAGGCGCCGGCGACGGCGAGGATGCGCCGGAGCGGGCGCGCGGCGAAGAGCAGCTTGGGCATGAACTCGGCGCAGTAGAGGAGCATGAACGCGCCCACGAAACCGAGGACCGCGCTCGCGGTGGCGTTCGAGCCCGAGATCCGCGCCGAAAGCGCGGCAAACGCCGAGGAGTAGCCCACCGAGGCGAGGTTGTTGCCAATGAGCAGCGTAGTGGTGGTGCGCGCCATATCCGCAAGCGCCCGCTGCACCTTGGCCGCCTTGACGCCGCCCTCGCGCGACAGATGCAGCACGCGCTCGCGGCTCACCGAGAGGAAGCCAGTCTCCGCGCCCGCACAGAACGCGGCGCCGGCGAGCGCGGCGACGGCCGCCAGGAAAAGAAGGATCTCGATCATTCCTCGTCCTCCTCCTCGGTGCGCGCGGCCTCCTCGTCGGTATCGGCGATGATCTCCTCGTCGGTGTCGGCCTCGGGGCGCGAGAGGACCTCCAGCCGCACCGCCTCCACCCGGCGGCGGCGGCGGCGGACGACGGTCGCTCGGCAGCCG
This sequence comes from uncultured bacterium, assembly GCA_902800055.1. Taxonomy (GTDB): domain Bacteria; phylum Verrucomicrobiota; class Kiritimatiellia; order RFP12; family UBA1067; genus UBA1067. The sequence continues at coordinate 5,991 of CADCCW010000043.1, read as the reverse complement.
TCGGCCTCGATCTCCTGTCCGACGTGCGGCAGGCGCTCGGCGTGGAACTGCACCCAGCCCGAGATGCGGTCGGCGTCCTCCGCCTCCAGCTCCAGGCCGAGCTCGCGGTTGACCTCGTCCAGCGAGGCGCGCGCGTCGATCTCCCAGACGTTCGGCCCCTTCTTCACGATCTGCGGCTCCTGGTCGGGGCGGGCGAAGACGCCGGGGCCGAAGATCACCTCGAGGATGTCGTCCGGCGAGATGATGCCGGCGGTGCCGCCGTATTCGTCGAGCACCACCGCGAGCGGCTTGCGGCTCTTGGCGAAAGTGACGAGCAGGTCGTCGAGCGTCACCGTCTCGGGCACGAAGAGCGCGTCCTCGACCTCGCCGGTGTCGCGGGCGATCACGCCCTCGATGGCGTCCGGCGTACGCCGGTAGACGGGCAGGTGGCGGTGGCGGGCGGACTTGAGCGCGGCGGCGCGCTCGGCCTCGGGGCGGTCGGTGTCGTAGCCCTCGATGTCGACGCGGGGGATCATCTCGTCGTTGGCGCAGAGCTCCGAAAGCCTGAGCACCCCCTCCACCATCTCGGCGTCGCGCTCCGACACCTCTCCGCGCTCGGCGGCGGACTCCATCACCGAGACGAGCTCCGCGTCCGAGAGCGCGCGGCGCTCGCGCGCAAGCGCCGGGGCGAAGGCGCGCGAGGACGCCCTCAGCGCCGCGTTGAACGGGAAGAGGATCGAGCGCCAGAACCAGAGCAGCCGCGCATAGGCGGGAGCGATCTCCTCGGTGAACTTGAGCGCCAGGCGCTTCGGAGTGATCTCGCCGAAGACGAGCAGGAACACCGTCATCGCCGGCACCGCCAGCCAGCCGCCGCCGGGAATCCAGCCCGCGAAGAGCTGGTAGCCGATGGTGGCGATGGCGAAGTTGACGAAGGTATTGCCGACGAGCAGGGTCGAGAAAAGCACCGCCTTGTCGGCCAGGCAGCGGGCGATGCGCGCGTCCGCCTTCGGGCTGCGCGCGCGGATGCGCGAGCGCTGGGAGCCGGTGAGCGAGAAGAGCACCGTCTCCGCGCTCGAGAAGAACGCGGAGAGGACGACCAGCGCGACTAAAACGGCCACCACCACTACCGCAGGCACCACATCAGCGCCCCGGCCGCCGCAGCCGTGACGTCGTTCGTTCCCGCGAGCCAGCGTCCGTCGGCGCGCTGCTCCGAGACCAGCTTCACCGCGAGCGCGGTCCGCGTGACCGCGCCCGTCGCGCCGAGTTCGGCGAGCGGCGGTGCATACGCTGGCGCGGCGACCGCGGCGGCGGCGCGCGCAACCTCGTTCGACGGCGCGACGGCAAGCGCGTGCTCGACTTCGTTCTCAACCGAAGGCTCAAGCACGTCCTCGCTCACCAGCGGACTCGCCGAAATCGTCAGCCCCAATATCGCCAATGCCGTCTTCATATGCGTGTATTATAGCATATTCGCCTGCCCTACGTAGACGGCCCATAGGGCGAATGAGGGTGGCTCGTGTGCGGCGGCTAGGGGCAGGGGGTGCCGAGCGCGTCGACCCAGAGGCGCTTGGCGGGGTCGGTGCAGATGACGAGCTTGTTGAGGTCGAGGTCGAAGACCTGCTGCATGTACTGCGGATAGTAGGTGCGGCGCTCGGCGCTGGTGCAGGCAGGCTTGTGCGCGTTGTTGACGGTGCGGAAGCCGGTGCCGGAGCCGTCCTCTGCCCAGAGCGGCAGGTCGACCGAGTTCACGGCGTTCCACTTCGGCTGGGTGGTGAAGCCTATCTGCCCGCGCCAGGTGCCGGGGCGCGTCTCGCGCATCAGGTCGCCGAGCTGCTTGCCCGGGACGTGCTCCGCGACGCGCTCGAAGTTGAATGAGACCATCGTCACCTCCTGCAGCCCGTGCAGCTCGCCGCCGTTGTCGCCGCAGCTGACGAAGAGCGGCATGTTCACGTTCTGCTCGTCGCAGCAGTTGATCATCGTGATCGGGTGGTTGAACGCGCAGTGGTAGGGGTAGTTGCCGAAGGTGTAGCCGTAGAGTCCGAAAGTCGCCGCGCAGTTGACCATGACGACATGCTCGCCGCCGACCTGAAAGCCCTGCCCGAAGCCCGTCGCCGAGACGTTGACGAGATTGACCGGAACGTTGTTGCTGCCGTCCGTCAGCGTGATGCCGATGTTGCCGACAACCGGCGACGGCGGATTGCCGAATGGGTACTTGAGACCGTCCAGCATCGCCTTGCCAAATGCGTTGAGTTTGACGTTACTGAGCTCGAGGCTGTTGACCCGCTGAAGGTTGAGCGCGCGCAGGTTGTGCTGCGAGTCCGGCGCCCAGATGGCCACGTTCTCAAGATTCAGCGCCGAGCCGTTCATGATGCCCTGCTCCGACCATTCGCCGCGAACGATGTCGACGCTTTCTCCGTCCGCCGGCAGCGCCTCTGGCCGCAAGTAGAAGACGACGCCGTTCGTCTCCATCCCCTTCGCCCAGCCGCCGACATACCGCCGCTCGCCAACCATCTCGAACGTGCGGTGCATGTTGCGGATCACCACCGCCGCGCGCGGGCCGCCGTCGCCGAAGTCGCGGACGTCGTCGAGCCGGTAGAGCCCGGAGTAGAGGAAGAGCTGCCGCCCCGATTCCGCGCAGTCGTCGATCGCGCGCTGGACGACGAGCTCGTCGTTGGTGCCGGTGCAGACGTAGTCCGCCGCGGCCTTCGCCGCCGGGCGCGAGTCCGCCGCCGCAATTGTCACCTGCCGCGCGTCGCCAGCCGGCGCCGAGAACACCGCCACATATGCAACAGCAAGCACCACCACCGCGCATACGGCAAGGCACATACACACTGATATGCACACAGCTTTTCTCGACGTCTTGTTATCTTGCATTCCCATCTCCTATTTTGCCACCTTAAGCGGAGTTAGCGCAGAATTATCCATGCTCCTCTCCGCGCAAACCGCCGTGCCTACGAAATAACCTCTGTGCCCGCGAGGCGTCGGAACGCCCTTTCACACGAAAGCGTGATCTGCCCCTGTTCCCTATAGCCAGAGACAAGCATCCGATCGACAAATCCGGGATTCGCCTTGTGGATGTCCGGTGTGTTGATTGACACGGCGAAATTCTGCGAGAAAGAAATCCCTTCGCCGGACGAGAATCCCATTAGCGCCGACAGCGCCTCTTCCTTGGTCTTGCCATAGTGATACTGAATCGCGTAGTACGTCTCAGCCGCGACAATATCGCTGACATAAAATGAATCCCCGTTGGCAATTCCATCTTGATAGCGAGCAAGTGCACGGGCGGCCAGTTCCTGCGGCTGTCCAGTGAGAAGCCGCAACACAACAGAGGTGTCTAATCCGAATGTCATGACTTAGTCTCCATGATGGCAGGCGATGCTTTCGCGAACGGAAGCCATGTCGTGCGGCAGGTTATGGTCGACCTTGACGCTCCCAAACCACGATGGGGCCTTTGATCTTCTCCTCCTTGTCTGCCGTGAGGCCTCGGTGTGCGGCTCGTCGCCAAGCCACTGCGAGTAAAGAACCAGCGTAATGGCGCGAACAGTACTGCCCTCCTGGGCAGTCCGCATCTTAATGCGTCGATACATCGTATCCGGAATGTCTAGTGTTGTTCTCATGGCGTGAATTATACCATAATCCGCGCCGGCGCATCAATATGGATTTATTGATTTATGGAATCTACGACACATAAAGCCCGTCAGAGCAATTGCCGCCATCTCCTACCGACACCTGGCGGCAAAAGCGTGGCGTTAGATGAGGTAGATTGCCGTGCCGGTGCGGCTCGTATTCTTATTGTTACGAAACCTTGGCGATCTTGCCGGTCTGGATGGACTCGTAGCAGCCGAGCATGGCCTTGATTGTCTCCTTGTGCCAGCGAAGGTTGATGAGCGGCGTCTTGTGCTCGCGGATGCAGGCGACGAACTCGTCGATGAGGCCGATCCACTCGTCGAAGTAGGTGTACTGCACGGTGTAGCGGTCGTTCGGCGCGCCGTTGTGGTAGACGTTCGGGCCGAAGCAGTCGCAGGAGATCATCCCCTTGTCGCCGGTAATCGTGAGGTTCACCTCCATGCGCTTCGGGAAACGCTCCCAGCCCGGACCCGGAACCTTCAGCTTCTCCTCGAGCCGCGACCAGCTCGGGTCGAAGAGGAACGCCGTCCCGTCCTTCATCTTGCCGACGGCCATGAGCATGTCCTCGACCTTGAGCCCGTCGCGCAGGTTCGGGGCGACTTCGGCGTAGATGTAGTCGAAGCTGCTGCCGGTCAGATGGCGGATGAGGTCGAAGATGTGCGGGTGGTCGCAAAGGGCTCCGCCGCGGAAGCGCGGGTCGCCCTTCTTCAGCGGCACCACCGAGCCGAAGCTCGCCTTGGGATCGCCCTGCCACGGGAACGCCCACACCGGCGAGAGGGTGATGTTGGTGGCCTGGACGGACTTGATCTTGCCGATCGCGCCGTCGGCGACAAGCTTCTTGAGGCGGCGCACGACGGAATTGTAGTGCATCTCGAGCTCGATCTGGCAGACGATGCCCGCCTTGTCGCACATCGCGATCATCTCGTCATATTCCTTCATGTCGAAGGTGGGGATCTTCATCGAAAGGATGTGTATGCCCTTCTCGGCGCACCACTTCATCTGCTCGAAGTGGCGGTCGTTCGCGGAGGCGATGACGACGGCCTCGATGTCGGGGTGGCGGCGGTACATCTCCTCAGGGTCGAGGTAGCACGGGACGCCGGTCTTGTAGAGCTCGTAGGTCTTCTTGGCGGCCTTGTCCTGGGCGCAGGAGGCGACCCAGTCGAGCTTCTGGTTGTCGAGAAGCGTCTGGTAGTACTTGCGGGTATGGCCGTGGGTCAGGCCCAGCATTGCGATCTTTACGGGTTTCATTATCTCACCTCCGCTACCTTGATCGACTGGTTGGTGTCGAGGCCCTTCTTGATGGCGATGGTCTTCGCGGCCTTCGCCTTGTCCGCGGCAAAAGCGAGCCCGGCGGCCTTCGTCGCCTTCGCCCACGCCGCCTTCCAGACCTTCGCGGAGGCGCGGTCCTGCAGCAGCGCAAACGCCGCGCGCACGTTCCAGATCTCGTCGTAGGAAAGACCGAAGAGCTCGGTATCGACGTCGGTGAACTCCTCCATGCCATTCACGCCCCAGCAGCGGATCGACTCATGCTTGGTGTGGGTATCGACCGTCTGGTCGCAGGCGACGCCGCGCTTGGCGATGATCTCGTGGCGGTCATACGGTTCGGCACCCTTCGACAGCCCCGCGCCGATCTCGACCGAGACGTTCACGTCGTTGGCGAGCTTGGCGAGGACGTTTACCGCCGGGCCGCTGGCAACGGCCATCACGCGCACAACGTCCGACGCGCCAAGGTAGGCGGCGAGGTCGAGCTCCTTCGCGAGCATCGCCTCCGTGTCCGCACCCTTCGGCGCGAACGACGCGAAACGCAGGGTCGAGACGCCCTCCAGCGTGCCGTTCTCGGTCATCTTCTTGAGCTCGACGATCTTGCGCTCCATGCGCCCGGGGATTAGCGGCGTCGAGCCGACGTAACAGTGTCCGTCCTTGAGAGTTATCGCTCCCTTGGCGGCTCCGTACTTCCCGCGCAGGAAGTCGAGCCCCTTGTTCATCTTTTTCAAGTTCATTTCAACCTTTCAACCTTTCAACCTTTCAACCGCGCGGCATCAAGCCGCGCTACAGGCACTTCACCAGCGGCTTGTACTTGGCGAGGTAGGCGGCGTTCTTCTCGTCGCCGCCGGGCGCGTTGGCCGAGTTCCACACCGGCGGCACGATGCCGCGCTCAACGCACTGGCGGCAGGTCTCGATCTCGAGGAGATGCGCGATGGTGAAGTCCACCACGTTCGAGACGGGGCCGATGGGCGTGGTCATGCCGGGCACGTTGACGACCGCGTCGCCGACGGGGTTGTAGTCGTCGATGCAGACGTCCGCGTAGTCGAAGAGGTTCTTGCCGTTCGGGTGGCGGATGAAGTGGTCCTTCGGCATCTCGTTCTGCCAGTAGGACGAGGCGACGGC
>CADCCW010000042.1 GCA_902800055.1 uncultured bacterium | reverse complement strand
AAAGGCGATTGAGAAGATCGTTCGTCAGTTGAGGGATGCTAATCTCATCAAGCGTGAGGGCGGCAAGAAATTCGGACGCTGGATTGTGGCATAAAAAAGGGTAAAAAGGGTCAGACACTTCTGTATATGTTTTACTGTATATGCTTGGATGAATGTTACTGGACTCCGCGGCAGTTTGCGCGGCGGATATGGTATAATACGCGCATCGTGGGAACGCCTACGGCGAACCATGCCGCCTTCCGCGGCGTTTAAACAATCGTGAAAAGTAGTGAAACATCAGATTTGCGTCCTGCCCTGCGCGCCAGCGCAGTCGGCCACGCCTACGGCGCGGGAACTTCCCGCCGCGAGGTGCTGAAGGGTTTCTCGCTTGAGGTCGCGTCCGGCGAGTTCGTGGCGCTGATGGGCCCGAGCGGCAGCGGCAAGTCCACCTTCCTCCACCTGGCGGCAGGGCTGCTGGTGCCAGACTCGGGCGAGATCGAAGTCGGCGGCGAGCTCGTCTCGGCGATGGGCGACTCCGCGGCGGCCCGCTTCCGCCGCCGGCGCGAAGGGGTGGTGTTCCAGTCCTTCAACCTCATCGAGTCGATGGACGTGGCGGCGAACATCGCCCTGCCGGCGCGGCTCGACCACCGCCGCGCCGACGCGTCGCGGGTGGCCGAGCTTGTCTCGCGCCTCGGGCTTGCGGGGCTGGAGAAGCGCCTCCCCGCCCGGCTTTCCGGCGGCGAGCGCCAGCGCGTCGCCATTGCCCGCGCGCTCTACATGAAGCCGGAGATCGTGCTTGCGGACGAGCCGACCGGCAACCTCGACCTCGCCGCCGCCCGCGGCATTTGCGCGCTTCTCGGCGAACTCAACGCGTCGGAGCGGACGGCCATCCTCGTCGTCACCCACGACCCCGTGGTCGCCGCGGCGGCCTCGCGCGTGTGCTTCCTGCGGGACGGCGCGGTCGTCGCCTCGTGCGAGACCGGGCACGATCCCGCGGCAGTTTCGTCGATGTACCTTAGGCACTGCGGCTGAGTGCGGGTGAGCGGATGCGAGTTGTTTTGGAGATAGTCCTCGCCGGACTGAAGAGGGGGAAGTCGCGCTTCCTCTGCGCCGTCGTCGGCATTGCCGCGGCGACGGGCGCGATCGTGTTCATGACTTCGCTCGTCGCCACCAACGCCGCGCAGGCGCCTTTTGCCGCGCAAAGCGCCGCGATCCCGTGGGCGGCGTGGCGGACGGTCGATGACGGCGGCGGTGCGCCGCGGGGCGCGCCCGACAGGAAGGCGCCGGCGGCGAAGATGGCTCCGGCTAAGTGCGATCTGGCGCTTAATGCCGTGCCGCTCAGCGTCGACTACCGTCCGGGCGGACGCGTCCTGCAGGGTCCGCCGATGCGTGTCCTCCTTGCCGCGGCGCCGGCTCAGAATCCATACGGCGCGGTGCGCCTCGCCGAAGGTCGCTGGCCGGACGCGTCCGCCGCCGGATGCGAAGTGGTGGCGGTGAGGTCCGCGCTACGGCGCTTCTCGCGCGAGCAGGAGCCGGCGCTGGGGAGCGAGGTGAAGTTCGTCGGCCGCGCCACCACCATGACCGCGAAGGTGGTGGGGTACCTCGACGGCGGGCGCCTGCCGCGCGAGTTCCCGAACGTCTTCGCCAACCCGAGCGCGTTTGCCGCCCTCGCCGGTGAGCATCAGGTACGGGTGGAGCTTTTCCGTAACGCCCCCGCGCCAGCCGACGCGCTGACGCCGCGGAGCGAGCAGGTGGTCGCGGCGTTCCGCGGCGACGAGCAGCGGCGGATGGACTACGCGAAGCCATTGCTGGTGATAGCGGCGTTCCTGACCGCGCTCGCGCTGCTCGTCAACTCGCTGCTTCTGGCGGTGGAGGCGAACCGTCCCGCGCTCGCGCGCCTGCGCGCCGTCGGCATGACGCGGTCTGGCGTGGTCGCCTGCGTCGGCGCCGAGGCGGCGTTGACGGTGCTCCACGGCTGGGTGCAGGGCGTATTGTGGGCGGTGGTCGCGCTCCATGTCTACGTCGGGTTTGCCGCGGCGGCTTTCCCGTTCGGCGTCGCCCTTGACTGCGGCAAGATATTCCTCACGCTTGCGGCCATGCCGTTCGTCGCCGCGCTGGCGCTCGCCGCCGCGCTCGCGCCTGCCCTGCGGGTGCGGGGAATGGACGCCGCCTGCCGCGTGCCGCGCCGCCGCCGCCGCGGCATGGCGGTCGCCTACGGCTGCGGATTCGCCGCGTTCGTGGCGGTGGAGGTGTGGGGCGCGTCGCTGATGCGCGGATTCGTGCCGTCGCCGGAGTGGCCGGACGCGATCGTCTCGCTGCTGCCGGGCGGAGTGTCGAGCTTCGAGGTGGAGAAGCTACAGAACATCGAGGGCGTGAAGCGGATTTCCGAACTGGTGCCGCGGCAGCTGGAGCTCGCCGGCGCCGAGCCTCGTCAGGCGCCGGGTGGACGCCTCGCCGCGCCGAACGTCCTTTTCCTCGCCGCCGAGATCCTGCCGGACTTCCGGTTTGTCGAGGGCGACCGCGAGCGCGCGGCGAAGGTGGTGGCGGAAGGGCGCGCGGTGGTGATCGCCGAGATGCTCTCCCGCGCGCACGGCCTCCATGTCGGCGACGAGCTGAAGGTGGTGGCCGCAGGTCGCCGCGGCGCGCCGGGGCGCGAGCTCAGTTTCCCGGTCGCGGGGGTGGTGGACCTCAACTGGCACATGGTGACGAGCCGCGGCCTCGTGCGAGGACTCAACGGCGCCTCGCCGATGACCGACGGACCGGCGTTCTGCTCCCTGGACACGATGGGCGAGATCGACCCGTGCACGTACATGACCGAGTCGGCGATGTCGGCGCCGATGACCCATCTCTGGGTGGAGTACGAGCCGGGTTTCCTCGCTCGCCACGGCGTGTTCCCGGCCGGGCGGCTGGTAGAGGCAGAGATCGCGCGGCGACTGGGGAACCCGGTACAGGCGACGGTGCGGCTGCACGCGCGGGACGAGATCGCGGACGGAACGCTGGCGCACGGCTCGGACCTGATCGGCCAGGCGGCGCGGGTGCCGTTCGTGTTCCTTGCCATCCTCGCGATCGGTTTCGTGGCGATGCTCGTCGCCGAGGCGGACGCGCGGAAGGACGAGTTCGCGGCGCTGCGCGCGGCGGGGGCGACGCTCGGTCAGGTGGCGTGGGCGCTTGCGCGGACTGCGGTGCGGACGGCGTTCGCCGGCATTGCCGCGGGGCTGCCGCTCGGCGCGGCGGCTGGCTGGTACGCGTCGCTCGGCACGGCGGGCCACTGGCCGGGGATGCCTCACCATTTTGCGGTTCCGTGGGCAGTGGTCCTGGAGGGCGCGGCGGGGGCGGTAGTCTTCGCGCTCGTAGTCGCGGTCCCGACCGCGGCATGGATAGTAGGCGGCGCGCGGAGGCGCGCGGGAAGGGGAAGCGATGACAATGGCGATGACGATGGACTTGAAGGCGCTGGCGAAGCTGTTTCTTGACGGCGGACCGGTGATGTGGCCGATCCTGGGACTTTCGGTGATCGGGCTCGCGATCCTTTTTTGGAAGGCGCTGGAGCTTCGGGCGGGGAGGTGCAACGCGCGGGGGCTGGTGGTGGTCTCGACCATCATCACCGCCGAGCCGATGCTGGGCATCCTCGGCACGGTGACTGGCATCATCAAGACCTTCGGCGCGCTCAATGCGTCGGCTGGAGCGGCGGATCCGCTCGCCGCCACGGCGGGCATCGGCGAGGCACTGATCACCACCGCCGCGGGCCTCGTCGCCGCGCTGGTGCTCATTTTCCCCTACAACGTCATCTCCGCCAAGGTCGACGGCGACTGAGCCGCAACCGGCTAATCTGCCTATTTGACAGATTCGGCCGAAATTTGATATACTTCACACTTAACGCATCCCTAGGGCGATTAGCTCAGTTGGTTAGAGCACTACCTTCACACGGTAGGGGTCACTGGTCCGAGTCCAGTATCGCCCACCAGACGTACAGTTAACAAAGTGGCCGCTTACCACACTTCAGGCGCCTGTTCGGGGTGGAGAACAGCTTCAGAAACACAGCAACAACACAACAAGGTAAGCTACATGAGCGCAGAACGCAAAGTGTTCGGCCGGCTCCACGGCATGGAGTCGCCGATGCCCGACCCACTCGACATCCAGCTCGAGTCGTACCGCAAGTTCCTGCAGGCGGACGTGCCGCCGCAGAAGCGCCGCAACGAAGGCCTCCAGGCGATCTTCAAGGAGATCTTCCCGGTTATCTCGTTCGACGGCCGCTACAAGGTCGACTTCGTTTCCTACACGCTCGACCCGGAGAAGAAGAGCTACCTCCAGGCGCTTGCCGACGGCGACTCGTACGTCCGTCCGCTGAAGGTGACCTTCCGCCTGATGGAGGGCGAGGACGTGCGCGAGGAGGAGGTGTTCCTCGGCGATATGCCGATCATGACGCCCGACGGCGCGTTCGTGATCAACGGCGCCGAGCGCGTGGTCGTCTCGCAGCTCCACCGCAGCCCCGGCATCTCGTCCGAGAAGCAGGTCCACGCCAACGGCCAGACGCTCCTTTCGGTGCGCATCATCCCTGACCGCGGCAACTGGATCGAGATCATGTTCGACACCAACGACGTGATGTGGTGCTTCATGGACCAGCGCCGCCGCCGTCGGAAGTTCTACGCGACGACGCTCCTGAGGGCGTTCGGCTACGGCAGCGACACCCAGCTGATGGAGCTCTTCTACGAGTTCAAGCGCCTGCCTTCGAGCCGCCGCTACGCCGAAGGCGACCTGAGGATGATGGTGATGAAGGACGACCTCGTCGACGCCGAGTCGCAGGCGGTGATCGCCCGCCGGTACGACCCGGTCACCCCGGCGATGATGGAGCAGGTGGCGGCCGCGGGCATCGCCTCGGTCGAGGTCGTCGACGTCTCGGTCGACGGCGGCACGCTCATCAAGACCCTGCGCGAGGACGCGAAGGCCGGCATCCACAACGAGGAGGACGCGCTCCGCGAGGTCTACAAGAAGATGCGCCCCGGCGACCCGCCCACGGCGAGCAACTCCAAGCAGATGCTCCACCGCATGTTCCTCGAGCTCGCCCACTACGACCTCGGCTACGTCGGGCGCCACAAGATCAACAAGCGCCTCGGCCTCGCCGGCAAGATCGACGAGAACCTGCGGACGCTCCACGAGTCCGGCATCGACATCATCGAGGCGATCCGCCTGCTCCTGCGCATCCACTCCGGCAAGGACGTGGTGGACGACATCGACCACCTCGGCAACCGCCGCATCCGCACTGCCGGCGAGCTCCTCGAGAACCAGTGCCGCATCGGGCTCGCGCGCACCGAGCGCCTCATCCGCGAGCGCATGACGGTGCACGACCCGAACCAGGGTCCGCTCACCCCGCAGCGCCTGGTCAACTCCAAGACCTTCAGCGTGGTGGTGCAGGACTTCTTCGCGCGCAGCCAGCTGTCGCAGTTCATGGACCAGACGAACCCGCTCTCGGCCCTCGCCCACAAGCGCCGCCTCTCGGCGCTCGGCCCGGGCGGCCTCAGCCGCGAGCGCGCGGGCTTCGAGGTGCGCGACGTGCATCCCTCGCACTACGGCCGCATCTGCCCGATCGAGACGCCAGAAGGCCCGAACATCGGCCTCATCTCCTCGCTCGGCATCTACGCCAAGGTCAACCGCTTCGGCTTCATCGAGACGCCCTACCGCAAGGTCGTGGCCGGCAAGGTGACCGACGAGATCGAGTACCTGCCCGCCGACGAGGAGGAGCAGTACGTGATCGCGCAGGCGAACGCGCCGCTCAAGCCCAACCGTGCCTTCGCGGAGGAGCGCGTGACCTGCCGCTTCAAGACCGAGTTCTGCGACAAGCCCGCGCGCGAGGTGCAGTACATGGACGTCGCGCCGATGCAGGTGATCTCGATCGCCGCCGGCCTCATCCCGTTCCTCGAGCACGACGACGCGAACCGCGCGCTGATGGGCGCGAACATGATGCGCCAGGGCGTGCCGCTGATGACGACCGAGCGCCCGTACGTCGGCACCGGACTCGAGGAGGTCTCGGCCCGCGACTCCAAGGTGACGGTGACCGCGCTTGCAGGCGGCGTCGTCGCCTACGTCTCGGCCGACTTCCTGATGGTGACGAAGGACGGCAAGCTGCCTTCGGGCAAGGCGATGTTCGTCCACGCGCCCGAGAAGGGGGTGTGGCGGTACGACCTCCAGAAGTTCCGCCGCTGCAACTCCGGGACCTGCTTCAACCAGCGCCCGATCGTCAAGAAGGGCCAGAAAGTCAAGGCCGGCGACTGCCTCGCCGACGGCCCCGCGACCGACCAGGGCGAGCTCGCGCTCGGCAAGAACCTGCTCGTCGCGTTCATGAGCTGGCGCGGCTACAACTTCGAGGACGCGATCCTGGTGAACGAGAAGCTGGTCCGCGAGGACGCGCTCACCTCGCTCCACATCGTGACCTTCGAGTGCACTGCCCGCGACACCAAGCTTGGCCCCGAGGAGATCACCCGAGACATCCCGAACGTCTCCGAGGACGCGCTCAAGAACCTCGGCGCCGACGGCATCGTGCGCATCGGCGCCGAGGTCAAGCCCGGCGACATCCTCGTCGGCAAGGTGACGCCCAAGGGCGAGACCGAGCTCTCGCCGGAGGAGCGTCTCCTGAGGGCGATCTTCGGCGAGAAGGCGGCCGACGTCAGGGACACCTCGCTCACCGTGCCGCCCGGCACCACCGGCGTGGTCATGGACGTGCAGGTGCAGTCCGCCAAGCGCAGCGAGCTGGGCGACGAGAAGCGCAACAAGAAGGCCAAGCGCGACGCCGAGAAGAAGCGCAAGAACCAGCTTGCGCGCCTCGAGCGCGACCTGATGGCAAAGCTCGTCTCCGAGCTGATGAACGAAAAGATCAACTGCGACATCACCGACTCCGAGACCGGGGACGTGATCATCCAGGCCGACAAGAAGATCAAGAAGGGCCAGCTGATGACCCTCGCCAGGGCGCATGCGCGCTGGGACATGGAAGAGGGCCCGTACAAGGAACGCATCCGCGCGATCATGGATCCGTTCGAGATGGAGTTCGCCGCGATCGAAGACGCCGCGGAGGGCGGCGACGGCGGGCTCTTCGGCGACCTTGCCAGCGACGGCGAGGTGGTCAAGCAGGTCCGGGTCTTCCTGGTCGACAAGAAGAACCTCTCGGTCGGCGACAAGATGGCGGGCCGCCACGGCAACAAGGGCGTCGTCTCGCGCATCCTGCCGACCTGCGACATGCCGTTCCTGCCCGACGGCCGCGCGGTGGACATCGTCCTCAACCCGCTCGGCGTGCCTTCGCGCATGAACCTCGGGCAGCTGTTCGAGACCTACCTCGGCCTCGCCTGCCGCACCCTCGGGTTCCACGCGGCGACGCCGGTGTTCGACGGCGTGCAGGAGTCGGAGATCGACGAGCTGCTCGCCGAGGCGCGCAAGGTGCAGGAGAAGGAGGAGGGCGAGCAGAGCTGGATCTGCCCCGAGGGCAAGACCGTGCTCTACGACGGCCTCACCGGCGAGCCATTCCGCCAGAAGGTGGTGGTGGGCGTCATCTACATGCTGAAGCTCCACCACCTCGTCACCGACAAGATCCACGCCCGCGCGGTCGGCCCCTACTCGCTCGTCACCCAGCAGCCGCTGGGCGGCAAGGCGCAGCTCGGCGGCCAGCGCATGGGCGAAATGGAGGTGTGGGCGCTCGAAGCGTACGGCGTTGCCTACGCGCTCCAGGAGCTCCTGACCGTCAAGTCCGACGACGTCCAGGGCCGCACCCGCATCTACGAGTCGATCGTAAAGGGCCAGAACATCCTCGACTCGGGGATGCCAGAGTCGTTCTCGGTGCTCATCCACGAGCTCCGCGGCCTCTGCCTCGACACCCAGCTCCTCGGCGGCAACGTCGAGGGACGCGGCTCGCGTTCGCGTGCGGCGGCGCGCGCGGCGGAACCCGCGCAGCACGCGCCGGCGGCGGACGACCTGCTCTCGGGCGCGCTCAACCTGTAAGGAGGACCGGCAATACGGTACCGCAAAACAACAACCTTCAAAAGAAAGACGGCTATGAATCCTTACAACACCTCTGACATCTTCGGCGGCTCCTTCAACGCCTCCGCCCACTACGACGCGGTCAAGGTCACGCTTGCCTCCCCGGAGACGATCCGCTCCTGGTCGCACGGCGAGGTCAAGAACCCCGAGACCATCAACTACCGCACCTACCGGCCCGAGAAGGACGGCCTCTTCTGCGAGAAGATCTTCGGCCCGACCAAGGACTGGGAGTGCGCCTGCGGCAAGTACAAGCGCATCAAGAACAAGGGCATGGTCTGCGACCGCTGCGGCGTGGAGGTGACCCTCGCCTCGGTCCGCCGCCAGCGCATGGGCCACATCGAGCTCGCGGTCCCCGTGAGCCACATCTGGTTCTTCAAGTGCTCGCCGTCCAGGATGGGACTCCTCCTCGACAAGACGACGGCCGAGCTCGACCGCGTCCTCTACTACCAGGACTGGATGGTCACCGAGCCCGGCGACACCCCGCTCAAGGACGGGCAGATCCTGACCGAGCAGGAGTACCTCGACGCACAGGAGAAGTACCAGGACGGCTTCAAGGCCGAAATGGGCGCTGAGGCGGTCAGGAAGATGCTGCGCAAGCTCGACCTCAACGACCTCATGCACAAGCTCGAGGAGCAGATGGAGAACACCCGTTCCAAGCAGAACCGCAAGAAGATCGCCAAGCGGATGAAGGTGGTCGAGGGCTTCCGCACCTCCCAGTCCAAGCCCGAGTGGATGGTGCTGGACGTGCTGCCGGTGATTCCGCCGGAGCTTCGTCCGCTGGTGCCGCTCGAAGGCGGCCGCTTCGCGACGAGCGACCTGAACGACCTCTACCGCCGCGTCATCAACCGCAACAACCGCCTCCGGAACCTCCTGGCGCTGAAGACGCCGGACGTCATCATCCGCAACGAGAAGCGCATGCTGCAGGAGGCGGTCGACGCCGTCCTCGACAACGGCCGCCACGGCCGCGCGGTGACCGGCCCCGGCAGCCGCGCGCTCAAGTCGCTCTCCGAGATCCTCAAGGGCAAGACCGGCCGCTTCCGCCAGAACCTGCTCGGCAAGCGCGTCGACTACTCCGGCCGCTCGGTGATCGTCGTCGGCCCGGAGCTCAAGTTCCCGCAGTGCGGTCTCCCGAAGGAGATGGCGCTGAGGCTCTTCGAGCCGTTCATCATCCGCGTCCTCAAGGACCGCGGCATCGTCCACACCGTGCGCACGGCGAGGAAGATGATCGAGCACCACGACGAGCGCATCTGGGCGATCCTCGACGAGGTGATCAAGGACAAGACCGTCTTCCTCAACCGCGCGCCGACGCTGCACCGCCTGTCGATCCAGGCGTTCGAGCCGGTGCTCGTCGAGGGCAAGGCGATCCGCCTCCACCCGATGGTCTGCACCCCGTTCAACGCCGACTTCGACGGCGACCAGATGGCTGTGCACGTGCCGCTCTCGGTCGAGGCGCAGATGGAGTCGAAGCTGATGATGCTGGCGACGACCTCGATCTTCTCGCCGGCCTCCGGCAAGTCGATCGTGACGCCGACCCAGGACGTCTGCCTCGGGCTCTACTTCCTCACCGTGTCGTCCCAGCAGGACAAGCTCGCCGGCAAGCTCGCCGGCAAGGTCCCGGCCGGCGATGAGCACCTGCCGCTCTTCAACGACATCGCCGAGGTCGAGTTCGGCATTGCCGAGGGCGCGATCGACTACCACACACGCATCCGCTTCCGCAACCCCGACTACGGCACGACCGGGCGTCCGCACGGCAACCCCGAGCTGCGCACGCTCGAGACGACCGCCGGCCGCGTAATCTTCAACGACATCTGGCCGAAGGAGATGGGCTTCTGGAACGACAAGTGCTCCAAGTCCACGATCGGCAAGCTCATCCTCGACTGCCACAAGGTCGCCGGCCACGACGTCACCGTCGCCGCGGTCGACAACCTCAAGTCGCTCGGCTACCGCTTCGCGACAATCTCCGGCGCGTCGATGGGCCTCAAGGACATGATCCGCCCGGCCGAGAAGGACGCCGAGATCGCCAAGGCCCGCAAGGAGGCCGACAAGGTCCAGGCGCAGTTCCAGCAGGGCATCATCACCGAGGGCGAGCGCCACAACAAGATCGTCGACATCTGGGCGGGCACCACCGAGCGCATCGGCGAGCTCCTCTACAAGACGATCGACCGCAACGTGCGGCCGGACAACAAGAACCCGACCGAGCTCAACCCGGTCTACATGTTCGCCGACTCGAAGGCCCGCGGCTCCAAGCTGCAGATCCGCCAGCTCGCGGGCATGCGCGGCCTCATGTCCAACCCGTCCGGCGACATCATCGAGCGCCCGATCACCGCGTCGTTCCGCGAGGGCCTCTCGGTGCTCGAGTACTTCATCTCGTCCCACGGCGCCCGCAAGGGCCTCGCCGACACCGCGCTCAAGACGGCCGACGCCGGCTACCTTACCCGCAAGCTCGTGGACGTGTCGCAGGACGTCATCATCACCCAGGAGGACTGCAACACGGTGAACGGCATCGAGGTCGAGGCGATCGTCGAGGGCGACGAGGTCAAGGTCACGCTCGGCGAGCGCGTCCTCGGCCGCACCGCGCTCTACGCGATCAACGACCCGAAGACCGGCGAGACGATCGTGCCGGCCAACGAGATCGTCAACGAGGAGGCCGCCGCCAGGATCAACCGCGCCGGCATCGAGCGCGTGTGGATCCGCTCCGGCCTCACCTGCGACGCCGAGCACGGCATGTGCGCCAAGTGCTACGGCCGCGACCTCTCCACCGGCAAGCAGGTCGAGATCGGCACCGCGGTCGGCATCATAGCCGCCCAGTCGATCGGCGAGCCCGGAACCCAGCTCACGATGCGTACGTTCCACATCGGCGGCACGGCGTCCGCGACCGCGGCCAAGCCGGAGATCGTCCTTAAGAACGACGGCGTCGCGAAGTTCGTCGACGTGCGCAAGGTGCGCAACGACGAGGGCCGCGAGGTCGTCCTCAACAAGAACGGCTCGCTCGAGATCTACTCCAAGTCCGGCGCCAGGCTCGACGCCTACCAGCTCCAGATGGGCACGGTGCTCCTCATCGAGGACGGCGCCGAGGTCAAGAAGGGGCAGAAGGCGGCCGAGTGGGACCCGCACTCCGTGCCGGTCCTTTCCGAGGCGGCGGGCCGCGTGCAGTTCGTGGACTTCGAGGAGGATGTCTCGGTGAAGACCGAGACCGACCGCGCCACTGGCGCAAAGACTCTCGTCGTCCTTCCGACCTCCGAGTCGAACCTGCACCCGCGCATCGAGATCCGCGCCGCCGACGGCAAGATGCTCGACTCCCACGACGTCCCGACCGGCGCCATCGTCATGGTGCGCGACGGCATGAAGGCTACCGCCGGCATGCTGCTCGCCAAGACGCCGCGCGAGGCCGCGAAGACCCGCGACATCACCGGCGGTCTGCCGCGCGTCGCCGAGCTCTTCGAGGCTCGCCAGCCCAAGGACGCCGCCGAGATCGCCAAGATCGACGGCATCATCGAGATGCCGCCGGAGAACGTCCGCGGCAAGCGCTGCGTCAAGGTGGTCGACAAGGTCACCGGACTCGTCGAGGAGCACCTCATCCCGATGGGCAAGCAGATCGTC
>CADCCW010000041.1 GCA_902800055.1 uncultured bacterium | reverse complement strand
ACGCTCGTAAGCCCGCTGCAGCCGGAGAACGCATAATCCCCGATGCTCGTCACGCTGTCCGGGATCGTCACATCACCATTCACACCTAGAATCAGGATTGTGCCGCTCTTGTTCAAGAGAAGCCCATCAACAGACTTGTACGCAGGGTTGTCATTGCCGACGGTAATGCTCGTAAGACCGTAGCAGCCGTAGAACGCCCAATCCCCGATGCTCGTCACGCTGTTGCCTATCGTCACGCTCGTAAGCCCGCTGCAGCCGTAGAACGCAGAACCCCCGATGCTAGTCACGCCGTCAGGTATCGTCACGCTCGTAAGACCGTAGCAACCGGAGAACGCAGAACCCCCGATGCTCGTCACGCTGTTGCCTATCGTCACGCTCGTAAGCCCGCTGCAGCCGGAGAACGCAGAACCCCCGATGCTCGTCACGCCGTCCGGTATCGTCACGCTCGTAAGACCGTAGCAACCGGAGAACGCATACGCTTCAATGCTAGTCACGCCGTTGCCTATTGTCACGCTCGTCAACCCGCTGCAGCCGGAGAACGCATACTCTTCAATGCTAGTCACGCCGTTGCCTATTGTCACGCTCGTCAACCCGCTGCAGCCATAGAACGCATACTCTCCGATGCTTTTGACAGGCTTGCCGCCGAGCGTGGCTGGGATTGTTAGCGCGCCTGTCGGCTTTGGTGAAATAGCGGCAGTATAACGGATCTTGTAAATATCCGCTGTGTCACCGTTGATCTGGTACGTCCACGTATAACCAGTGTCGGGGTCGGTCCACGTGTCCGCCTGCGCGCATATCGCCGCCATCGCGACGGCAAGGAACACTACAATCCGATTTCTCATTTCATTGGCCTTCCTCAGATTGTTCAATGTATCTTTTATGACTCACTTCAACTGCTTGCGGTTGGTCTTGTTCCGCCCATCATCATTCTTCCTTTGCGAGGGCATGAGGCAAGACATGTCTCGAACGTCTCCACAGAACTTCCTTTGGTATCATCATCCGCTTATATTCGACAACCATAGTTGTCTCATCACCCCCCGACACATCGCAGGTGATGTCCACCAGTCCATTCCACGGATACCGCTGTTTCGCAACAACATCCGTCGCCACCGGCTCGGCAAACACACCGCACACGCATGCCAGCATCGCGCCAAACACCATGATGGTTTTATTCATCATTGAACTTCCTTTCATCAATTAAAATCAACAGTCTGTGTTAAGATCAAGCACCTTTATTCCCCAAAGATGCAATACATTCTGGACGAACACGTAGTCATCCTGACACAACTCAGCACACCATCCGAGATCAAAACGCACATTCGATGTTTGAGCATCTTCGCGTATAATCGAGTTCTTCCACTCAGGAACAAGGTCTATAGCAGCTTTGAATTCTTTTAACTCAGCGGCTAACTTTCTAAAATGGCGAGTTGCATATTTTCTATCATCCACATAACTCAACCACTGAAGGAACTGCAATAGCTCTTGAACTATGTCACAAAAAATGGAATCGCTATATTTCCAACCAGATGCTTTGCAACTATACAGAACAGAACTTAAGCCCGTATGCGATCTTACAACCAATATCTTCCATAGCCGCTGATTAATCTCCTCCGTATCTTTCCCAAATTTCTCTTTTGTGGCAGCCATCTCGTTCTCGAACTCTTTGACCTTTTCTCCAATCCTCGCATTAACATCTTCTTCCCGGCTGTTTATTTCTTTCAATTGCAAGAAATAGGAGCCAACTGGCAGAACAAGTCCAAAGAACGCACCAAGAATGGCAAACATCGCAAACCACTTGGACAACTCGCCACTAAGTTGATCATATGCTTTTAGCACAGCTTCTGAATTTGACAATTGCATTTCAGTATGCGCATTCCTAAACATCTCGCGGGCGTGTTCGCAATCAATTACGACACGCTCCATCCACATGAAAGTGCTCAATGCTATCATGGCTATCAAAGCCACAAACGCCCCCATACTCACAACACGCCAGCGATATTCTGCAAACTTTCTGAATATCATCACAAAAGCAAACGCCAAAACAGAAGCAATTATCACAATGGATATCCACCACCCGTGTTTCAAAAATGCTTTTCGGCAATTTATATCTGCGACACTACATTCACACTTCTTACACAACAAACTACCATCAGCAGAAGGTCGCAGTTCTACGTCATCGTGCGGGGAAGTCGAAACGACTCTCGCCGACAATGCATGCAAGTTCGTTTCTCCCACAATGAAAGTATTGGTATCCGCTCGCACGCAGATTGCCGCCAGTGCTACGATTACAACCGTTATAATCTTTCTGACAGGCAATGCGCCCTTCATAAAATCTACATGTTTATTATCGAAGACCATCTCCCCCTCCCCCCTTTACAACACTAAGCATATCGCCCCTATCATTATACCAGCGTATTTCCCAATAGTATTGTTTACCAGATAAAAGTCTACGCAACTGGAGATATGATTGAGGGGAAGCGGTGGATTGCGAATACATGCAAACAACAAATGTAAAACGTTGCCGCACACGATCAGAAAACTGACCATATATTTCATCAACTCTATTCACAACCCTTCCCCAAGCAAAGCCGTTTGGATTTCGCTTTACCTCAACTCCAAATATCCTTCCCTGGGCTTCAAATGCAAAATCAAAACTATACCTTGATCTTTCAATGATTGCCGTGTTTCGCTGACATATCATGCTTGAAAACTCTTTTTTCAAAGCCTCTATAACACATCCTTCAAAATCTTTAGCTTTCTGCATTACTTCATCCAACTGAACAGAGTTTGTCGCATTGGGAGATTCGCCTGTAGCGCACTTAATCCCCTCCATGTCCTCGCATATGGCCTCATGTCCACTTCCATCCTCTATCAATCCATCACATCCCTTACTGCCTTCCCTGTAATAGGATCTGCGAACAAAAGCTGGCATCTCATATAAAATCTGCATCAGATGATTTCGAAATAGAAAAACAATAATTAGTGTAGTTAATGGCCATGCACTATACTTGATGACACCAATCCAATCTCCCCCATCAAATAAATCTATATTAATACGAGTGCCACCAAGCACTTGATGCAAAACAAATTTCAGCAATACATAACATGTGCCGACAAATACAAGCAAGTCTACGCACAGAATAATCACTCCGCGAATGTATATACCCCACGAGAAATGTGGCTGGTCACCATATTTACCCTTAGCGACTTTCTTTGATATACATCCTTTCAAGATTTCTCCTCCCCCCCGCACCTCTCCTTTGCCACACCCGTCACCCTCGGCACAGAAAAGAAGAGTGGCGTGCCTTACATTCTCACGTCTTTTGAGAGGCATCGCCAAATGCCCGAACTAAAACATGATATGAAGACACGCCACGTGGATTGTCCACGCAGCGCAACCTTCGTATTCCGCTTTAGTTCTTGAAATTGGCGATTTTCTCAAAAAGCGTCATACGCACCCCTGCTAGGGCATCTGCTTCGCAGACTCGCTTCGCTCGGGGGATACGTTGCATTCGTCGCCGCGGTTAGGTTGCCCACCCGCAGCCGCGGTCGTCTCCGGGCAAAAGCCCGTGCGACCCTTGGCCGACATTTGCGTCCGACCGCGCTATGGTTTCTCTTCTTACCCTCCTTGTTTTTCCTGTCTGCGGCCCCGGCGTCACTGTCCACCGCCAGACCTACAGCAATTAGATGTGAGAATTATAGCACAATTTCCCCTCCCCGCGCAACCACCCAGCCGCATGTCGCGTAGTGCCCCCCCCCCCGCGCAACTCCACCCCATTTCCAAACACCGGAATTTCGGTCAGACCTATTTTCCGGTATTTGGAAAACTCCACCTGCCGCTCCTCCGGTCCCTCACCGCCATCCCCCGCTCCTTCAGCCGCCCAACAACAACATATGTCGCGCTCAACCCCACCTGCAGCCTCTCCGCCAGCAGCGCAACGTCCATTTCCGGATTCCCCTTCAGTATCGCCAGCACCTCTTCCTCGCGCAGCTTCCTCCTTTCCGCGCGCCTGCACTCGCCGCTCTGCGCATCCCTCAGCTCCATTGAGGCCTTCTGCAGCTCCGCCACCTGCGCCGATCGCTGCGCCACCATCGCCTCCGTGGTCAGCGGGTCGTCCGGCACCTCGTACCCTGCCGCCCGCTTCCGTGCGATCTCCTCCGCCCTGCGCAGCTTCTCCTCCTCTAGCAGCCTCCACAGCAGCTCCTCGTGCACCTGTGCCATCTCTTCCTCCGACATCTCCTGTCCGTATACAAAACGCATCCCGGACACGGCCGTAGGATCACCCTTGCGAAACGCGGTATAGCTGCTCCACTGATAGCCGTCGAACCGGTCGGATGCCGCCGCACGGATCGGATTTAGGTGGATGTATCCGAGGCATTTCGCCATCTCCGTCTCGCTCGGCGCCACAACGCGGTCAAAGTACGCTGCCTCCCAAAGCGTCCCCTTGTGGGAGTTCCTCCGGTTGTATTCGACCGTAAACCACTGCTTGACTATCTTCATGAAACTGCCGATGCTGTACATCCTGCGCCGCTGACCGTCCAGCCAGTCTTCGACGCGCACGGCTCCAGCGTCTCCGTCCATCCGCCACTTCGCAATCTGCGCCTCCATTGCGGACTCAGAGCCACGCCCCCTGAGAACGCCATACCGTCTAAGCACCTCCTGCTCGTCGACAGTCTCGGGAGCCGGCAGAAAGGCTAGGATGTGAAAATGGTTCCCCATCACGCACCAGCCAATCAGCCTGACGCCAGTAAACTCAGCCGCGCGACGAACGAATTCAAGAAGGTCCATGCGCTCGGACTCCTTGAGAAAATACACCCTGTGGGCAATGCGGCTCACGAGGTGGTGGACCGTCTCGTGCTCCTTGTTGCGCGTGTTTGAATTGGCCATTCCGCCTCCTTTCTCCATTTCCAAACACCGGAATTTCGGTCTGACCTATTTTCCGGTGTTTGGAAAAACACCATTTAGACCCGTATGCCGCGTATTATACCAAAATTCGCGGCTCGCCGGTCACAGTCAGGAGCAAGCCAAAACACCACTGTGTTCTTTGTGCCCTTTGTGCTGAATCTACCGCTTCCGCTTCGGCGGGGGTGGCAGCTGATAAACATCGCTACCTTCGACATCGAGTGCGCCAGTGTCGGATGCGTTGAGCGGGGAAATGACTTTGCGGCCGGTCTTGCGCTCGATCTCGAGCCTGGCGTTTTTCGCCACGCCGCCGCCGCTGGCCGCAACCTTGTGATGCTCAACCATGTTGCGCGGCAAGGTCGAGGCGGAGATCTCCCGCGTCGACTCCTCGGCGAGCATGCTCAAGATCAACTCCATGTTCGTCATGTTGTCGCGGAGATTCTGCTTCTTGAGCCCCTTGAACCGCTTGTACTCTCCGGCAGTCATGCCAGCCCAGGTCTTGTAGATCGTATTCGTGAGTTTGGCATAATCACTCTCGTCATTCAGACCGCGAGCCTTCCATTCGTCGGTAAGATCCTTTCGTATCTCAATCGACTTGATGCGCCGGGCAATCCACTTCTCCGAATATCCCAGCCGACGATAGTCCGCCAACGCCTGCTGGATGGAAAGTTCCGGATCCTGAAACTGGTCAAGACGTTCCGAGGCAACCCGCGCCATCCACAGCTTGAACGGCTCGGCCTTCGGCGACGGTATCGACTGGATGAGACGGAACAACTGCTCCTGATCGGCGACATCGGTCATGCGCATCTTGCCGTCGGCAGCCATCAATTTCAAAGCGTGACAACTTGTCACGGTTTGGTTTCCTTCTTCTTTCAACCTCTGTTTCAGCTTGCGCCAATAAGCATGCGGGTCTATACTGTCAGTCAAGACCGCAATAACATCCACAACGGAAAAGTACCACTTTTCCGCCTTGTCGTCCCATACAGTGCGAATCTTTCGCTCGCCGAAGATCTTTGTCACTTCATGCTTTGGCATCGTTTTCCTGTCCTAAAACTTTATGTGTATTATACCATAATTCACGGCTCTCTGCTCGCGTCCAAACCGCCGCGGGAAGTGCCGCGGGAAGTGCGAGCGGTTCGCGGCTCGCGGGGGAGTAAGGGACAAAAGGGACGGGGCGATGCAAGGATCAGCGGCTCAGCCGAATGACGGCGTCATTCAGCCCTTCCAGCGACGCCGTGAGCACCGCCTCGCCGCCGACGCCGATGCGCACCGCCGCCACCGCCTTGCCGAAGTAAAGTCGGTGCGACTTCACGTATGCGAAGCTCTCCATCCCGCGCGGATCGCCGTTGCCGACCGCCGCGATCTCTCCGCCGGTGCAGGAGAAGGAGACGCGCGCAGAGGAGAGCGGGTCGCGCACGCCATGCTCGTCCACCAGGTCGACCTGCACGAACCGAAGCTCCGAGCCCGGCGCGTTGTAAGGGTCCTCAGTCAGTCTCACCGCGACCGGACGCCCTGCCGTGCGCATAACGTCGGTCGCGACATCCCTTCCGCCGCGGCGCACCACCGCCCTGAGCTCGCCAGGCTCGTAGGGCACCTCGGCCCAGCGGAACCGGTAGCGCGCGCAGATGTCGTAATAGCGGTTGGTGCGCCAGTCGCCTGGTTCGGCGCTGACGAACTGCACCGCATCGTCCTTGGGATACTCGAGGTCGAGCGGATAGCCCCGCACCGCCTCCCTGCACCGGACGCCCAGCGAGCGTCCGTTCAGGAACAGCTCCGCTTCGTCGCCGGAGCCGTAGACGAACACCGGCACGATGAGCCGTCCGTCCGCCTTCGCCGCGCGCTCCTCCCAGTTCCAGTGCGGCAGGATGTGCGCCGTCGGCGCGAGCGGATTCCAGTGCGAGCGGTAGAGGTAGAAGCGGTCCTTGGGCACACCAGTCAGGTCGACGATGCCGAAGTAGCTCGAACGCGAGCGCTCGGCGGGCGGGATGCCCTTCATGGCGGTGAACCAGCTGATGTAGGGCGTGGGCTCGCCGAGATAGTCGATGCCGGTCCAGACGAACTCGCCCGCGCAGTAGCCGTCGGCTTCCATGCGCGCGAACTCGACGTCCGGGATGTCGCTCCACGGCGCGGCATTGTGGTCGTAGGAGTCGACCATGCGCTCGGCCACGTTCCAGCCGGTGCGCTGCCCGGACGGCGGATTCGCATAGAAGCCGTAGTCTGAGAGAGCCGAGGCGCTTTCGGAGTAGACGACAGGCTTCGCGGGGTACTGCCGCTTCATGAGCGCGTACTTGCGCGCGTAGTTCCAGCCGGTGATGTCCAGGTCGTCCAGCACCGAGTTGGTGATCGCCTCGGTGAAGCACTCGCCGATGCCGACGGGGCGCGTCGCGTCCTCGCGGCGGACCGCCTCGCGGAACAGCCGGCAGCGCTCGCGGGTCACGCCGTCGGGATCCTTCTCGTCCGCGAGCGGGATCTCGTTGCCGATCGACCAGACGAACACGGACGGGTGGTTGCGGTCGCGGCGGACGAACTCGGCCAGGTTGCGGGTGCAGTAGTCCTCGAGGTTCTCGTCCCCACGGCGCCCGGCGAAGGCGTTCCAGCGGTCGAAGCACTCGTCCCACACCACGAACCCCATCTCGTCGCAGAGGTCGAGCAGCGCCGACGCGGGCGCGTTGTGGCTGGTGCGCAGCGCGTTCGCGCCCATGTCCTTCATGATCGCAAGCTGTCGCCGCGCGGCGTCGCGGTCGAACGCCATGCCGAGGATGCCGAGGTCGGAGTGGAGGTTGACGCCGCGGAGCTGGAGGCGCGAGCCGTTGAGGACGAGCCCACGGTCGGCGGTGAAGGCGAAGGAGCGGATGCCGTAGCGGAAGCGCTCGCCGGCGACCTCGAGCTCGTAGAGGTACGGGTCGTCCGGACTCCACCGCCGCGGCCTCTCCACCTCGAAGTCGAGCGTCTTCGCGCCGCTCCGGTCGAGCCGATACTCGACGTGCACCTTCGCGCGCTCGGCGATCGCCTCCGGCGTGGTGATCGCGAGCGAACCGGGGACGAGCGAGTCGGGCGTCTTCACGACCAACGCGACGTCGCGGTAGATGCCGCCGCCGGAGTACCAACGCGACCAGTGGTGGCGCGTCGAGGCGAAGACGGCAAGGTCGTTCTCGCCCTCCTTCACGAACTCCGTCACGTCGAGCGTGAAGCCCATGTAGCCGTAGTCCCAGCCGCCGGCGTCGCGTCCGTTCACGTAGACGCGCGGACGAGCCATCACGCCGTCGAAGGAGAGGTACGCGCGACCGCCCGCGGCAATCGCCGCCGCAGCCGCCGCGGAGACGGAAAACTTCCGGCGGTACCAGCCGTCGGCCCGGGACGGCAGGCAGCCGGTGGCGTTGCTTTCGTAGGGGTCGAACGGACCTTCGATCGCCCAGTCGTGCGGCACCCTGACCGTGCGCCAGCGCTCGGGCAGCACTTCCGCCGCGGACGCCGGAGCCCTGCCCGCGCCGTACTTCGCGAACTGCCACTCGCCGTTCAGCGACGTCGCCGCCGCCACCGCCGCCAAAATTGCCGTAATCGTCATTTCCCGCTTCTCCTTTTTCTGGCCTTCAATCCCCTTTTCCCCGGCGCGGCGCCACCGTCTGCGCGAAGCTTGGCGATCTGGTCGCGCAGGTAGGCGGCACGCTCGAACTCGAGCCGGTCGGCGGCCTCGAGCATCTCGCGGGTCATCTCCGCGATAATCTCCTTCGGATCCGCCGCGTACGACGCTGGAGCCGGGGCAATCGCCCGTCCGGCGCGGAAGAGGTACGACGCCTCGTTGACCTTGCGCTTCACCTGCTTCGGCTCGACGCCGTGCTCGCGGTTGTAGGCGATCTGGCGCTCGCGGTGCGCGGCAGTGATCTCGAGGAACTCGCGGATAGCGTCGGTCTGGTGGTCGGCGTAGAGGATCACCCTGCCCTTCACGTGGCGCGCGGCGCGTCCGGCGGTCTGGAGAAGCGAGGTGGTGGACCTGAGGAAGCCCTCCTTGTCCGCGTCGAGGATCGCCACCAGCGCGACCTCGGGCAGGTCCAGCCCCTCGCGCAGCAGGTTGATGCCGACGAGGACGTCGAAGTCGCCGCGGCGGAGGCGCTGGAGGATCTCGACGCGCTCGATGGCGTCGATGTCGGAGTGGAGGTACTCGACCCTGACCCCGGTCTCGTGCAGGTAGCGCGAGAGGTCCTCGGCGGAGCGCTTGGTGAGGGTGGTGACGAGCGCACGGTCGCCCTTGAGCCGCTTGAGCTCGTCCATGAGGTCGTCCACCTGGTTGGCGAGCGGGCGCACCTCGACCTCGGGGTCGAGGAGGCCGGTAGGGCGGATCACCTGGCGCGCGACGGTCTTCGCCTGGGAGTACTCGTAGTCGCCTGGCGTCGCAGAGCAGTAGACGACCTCGTGGACCTTGGCGTTGAACTCGTCGAAGGTAAGCGGGCGGTTGTCCTTGGCGCTCGGCAGGCGGAAGCCGAAGTCGACGAGCTTGGACTTGCGCGCCTGGTCGCCGTTGTACATGGCGCGGAGCTGCGGGACGGTGGCATGGGACTCGTCGACGACGGTGAGGAAGTCGTCCGGGAAGTAGTCGATGAGGCACTCGGGCGGCGAGCCGGGGGCGCGGCCAGAGAGCGGACGCGAGTAGTTCTCGATGCCGTTGCAGTAGCCGAGCTCGCGCATCATCTCGATGTCGTACTCGGTGCGCTCGCGGAGGCGCTGCGCCTCGAGGAGCTTGCCCTTCGACTCGAAGAACCGGAGCCGCTCGGCGAGCTCGTCCTGGATGCGGGCGAAGGCGGCCTCGAGCTTGTCCCTGCCCATCACGAACTGCCTGGCGGGGGTGACGACGGCGGCGGGCATCGAGACGCCGCACTTGCCGGTCAGCGGGTCGAGCTCGCGGATGGAGTCGACCTCGTCGCCGAAGAACTCGACGCGAATCGCCTTCGTCTCGTAGGCGGGGAATATGTCGAGAACGTCGCCGCGCACGCGGAAGACGCCGGGGGCGAAGTCGAAGTCGTTGCGCGTGTACTGCGCCTCGACGAGGCGCGCGGCGAGCTTCGAGCGGCCGGTCGCCGCGCCGGTTTCGATGCGCACGGCGAGGTCGCGGTACTCGTCGGACTCGCCAAGGCCGTAGATGCAGCTCACCGACGAGACCACGATCACGTCGCGGCGGGCGATGAGCGCGTTGGTGGCGGCGAGGCGGTAGCGCTCGATCTCCTCGTTGATCGCGGCGTCCTTCTCGATGTAGGTGTCGGTCTGGGGGATGTACGCCTCGGGCTGGTAGTAGTCGTAGTAGGAGATGAAGTACTCGACGGCGTTGTCGGGGAAGAACTCCTTGAGCTCGGAGTAGAGCTGGGCGGCGAGGGTCTTGTTGTGGGAGAGGACGAGCGTCGGGCGACCCCAGCGCTGGATGAGGTTGGCGAGGGTGAATGTCTTGCCTGAGCCGGTGACGCCCTGCAGAACGAGCCGATCGTCGCCGCGCTTCAGCCCGTCGAGGAGCGCGGCGACGGCCTCGGGCTGGTCGCCGGTGGGGCGGAACGGCGACTTGAGCCGGAACGGCGAGGCCACCCTACCTCCCAATCGCGAGCCGCTCCGCCAGCCGCTCCGGGAGCCCGGCCGCGCGGATGCGCGCCTGCGCCGCCTCGACGTCGTACTCGAGCCGCCGGAAGCTCACCACGCGCTCGGACGGGTCGTACAGGGCGTACGCCGCGCGCGGGTCGCCGTCGCGCGGCTGGCCGACGGAGCCGACGTTGATGAAGTACTTGCGGCCGATCGGCATCTTGAAGTCCTGCGCGTCGATGCGGTACACCGCCGCCAGCTGCTTCTCGTAGATCATCGGGCAGTGGGTGTGGCCGTGGAAGCAGAGCGGGGTCACCTGGTGGACGAAGTGGGCCTCGGCCTGGAGATGGTCGAAGACGTAGCCGAACGCCTCCGGGCAGTCCATCGTCGCATGGACGAGGGTGATGCCCATGGTCGTGACCACGAACGGAAGCCGGCTCAGGTACTCCAGCTCGTCGCCGGAGAGCCGGTCGCGCGTCCAGCGGATAACCTCCGCCGCGACGGGGTTGAAGTCCATCAGGTTCTGGCTGGAAGAGACGTAGTGGTCGTGGTTGCCCATCACCACCGGGCAGCCGAGCTCGCGCACGATCTTGAGGCACTCGGCGGGGCAGGCGTTGTAGCCGACGACGTCGCCGGTGCAGAGGAAGTCGGTCACACCCTGGGCGCGGCAGTCGTCGAGCACGACGTTGAGCGCGTCGAGGTTGGAGTGGATGTCTCCGAGTATGGCGAACTTCCTGGCCATTGGCGTTACTTGAGCAGCTGCGCGAGAAGCTGCATATCGGACGGGGTGGTCAACTTGAAGTTGGGCGCGAAGGACTCGACTATCTTCACCTGCACTCCGGCAAGCTCGACCACCTGGCAGTCGTCGGTCACGTCGGTCTTCGCGTCGAGCTGGCGGTAGGCGTCGCGCAGCGTCTGGTACTGGAAGGCCTGCGGCGTCTGCACCTCCCAGAGCCGTTCGCGTGGAACGGTCTTGGTGACCGTGAGCCCCTTGGCGCAGTGCTTGAGCGTGTCGGAAACAGGGCGTCCTGGCGCCGCGGCCGGGACCTTGCGGGCCGCCGCGGCCATCTCGTCGATCAGCTCCGGGGTGACGCACGGCCGCGCGCCGTCGTGCACCAGCACGGTCTTCGTGTCAGGCTCGCAGGCGGCGAGGCCGGCCGCAACCGACTCCTGCCGGCGCGGGCCGCCGGCGACGACCGCCTGCAGTTTGGAGATGCCGAACATCTTCGCCACCGCCTTCGAGGCGACGATCTGGTCCTTGCGCACCACCAGCACGATGCGGTCCACGCTCGCGGCGCGCTCGAACGCCATCAGGCTCCATGCCACCACCGGGCGGTTCACGAGGCTCAGGAACGCCTTGTCGACGCCGGTGCCCATGCGGGACGACTTGCCAGCCGCCAGTATTATCGCCGTTGTCATACCAACCCCCTTCCGCAGCATTTCTTGTACTTCTTGCCCGAGCCGCAGGGGCACGGGTCGTTCCGGCCGACCGCCGCGGAAGCGCGGCGCACCGGCGCAGGAGCAAATCCGGGGGGAGGAACCGAGCCAGGCGGCGGAGCTCCGCCGCCGCTTTGCGCCATCATCTCCGCAAATACGTCGCCGATGGTCTTCTGGCCCGCGCCGGGGGCGCCGGCCGGGCGCCGCGCGGAGCGGCGCGGGACGGCGGGGCCGCCG
>CADCCW010000040.1 GCA_902800055.1 uncultured bacterium | reverse complement strand
TACGCCGACCGCGACTTCCGCCTCACCTGGTACGAGTTCGGCGAGGAGGTGGACCGCCTCGCGCGCGGCCTGATGGCCCTCGGCGTGAAGCGCGGCGAGAAGATCGCCCTCTGGGCCACCAACGTGCCGCATTGGGTCGTGCTCATGTTCGCGGCGGCCAAGATCGGAGCGATACTCCTGCCGCTCAACACGAACTACAAGGAGCACGAGATGGACTTCGCGCTCACGCAGTCCGACACCGAGAACCTCTTCATCATCTCCGGCTACCGCGACTGCTCGTACGTGGACGTGATCTACACGCTCGTCCCCGAGCTGAAGGAGCAGCCGCGCGGCGAGCTGAAGAGCGCCAAGTACCCGCACCTCAAGCGCGTCATGTTCCTTGGCGGCGAGAAGCACCGCGGCATGTACTCGCTCAACGAGGTGCTCGCCCTCGCCGTGGAGACGCCGTGGGAGGAGTACCTGAAGCGCCAGGGCGAGTGCGAGGTGAACGACGTCGTCAACATGCAGTACACCTCCGGCACCACAGGCTTCCCGAAGGGCGTGCAGCTCACACACCGCAACATCGCGAACGACGGCTTCTGGATCGGCGCCTGCCAGAACCTCACCTGCCGCGACCGCGTGTGCATACCGGTTCCCCTTTTCCACTGCTTCGGCTGCGTCCTCGGCGTGATGAGCTGCGTCAACCACGGCTCCACCATGGTGTTCCTCGAGAAGTTCGACCCCATCCAGGTGATGATGTCCATCGAGCGCGAGAAGTGCACGGCCGTCTACGGCGTGCCGACGATGTACATCGCGATGCTGGATCACGCCCTCTTCCCGAAGTTCGACTTCCACTCGCTCCGCACCGGCATCATGTCCGGCAGCGCCTGCCCCGTCCACCGCATGCAGCAGGTCGTGGACCGCATGTACATGAAGGAGGTCTGCAACCCCTACGGCCTCACCGAGTCTGGCCCCGTGATGACGATGACGCGCTCCTTCGAGCCGTCCATCGAGCGCAAGTGCCAGACGATCGGCCAGGCGCTGCCCGGCGTGGAGGTCGCGATCATCGACCCCGAGACGCAGGAGCTCGCGCCGATCGGACAGGACGGCGAGATCTGCTGCCGCGGCTTCAACAACATGAAGGGCTACTACAAGATGCCCGAGCAGACCGCGAAGTGCATCGACAAGAACGGCTGGCTCCACTCCGGCGACATCGGCCGCATGGACAAGGACGGCTACTACTACATCACCGGGCGGCTCAAGGACCTCATCATCCGCGGCGGCGAGAACATCAGCCCCAAGGAGGTGGAGGACTTCCTCGGCACGATGCCGGGAGTGAAGGACGTCGCCGTCGTCGGCTGTCCCTCGAAGAAGTACGGCGAGCAGCCCGCGGCGTTCGTGATCCCCGCCGACGGCGCGACCATCAAGGAGGAGGACGTCGCGGCGTTCTGCAAGGACAAGATCTCGTGGTTCAAGATCCCGAAGTACGTCCACTTCCTCGACGTCTTCCCGATGACCGCCTCGCAGAAGATCCAGAAATACAAGCTCCGCGAGATGGCCCACGAGCTCTGGCCCGACGCCTGAGATCGTTTTACCGCCGCCTGATCGCGCTTTCGCGGCTACGCCGGGGATGATCCGCGGCGGCGGTAGTCGCGCATGGACATGCCGTAGCGGGACTTGAAGAGATTCTTGAGGGCGTTGGCGTTCCTGAACCCGCAGAGCTCCTGGATTGAGGAGATGGACAGCTTAGTCTCTCGGAGGCGCCGCGCGACTTCGCCGAGTCTGGTCGACGTTATCAGCTGCCCAACGGTATATCTCTGCGTTTCGCGGAAGCGTAGGTCAAGAAGGGGGCGTGACACGCCGAGGTGCTCTGCCACGTCGGTCGGTGCGATGCCTTCGGTCGC
Source organism: uncultured bacterium (assembly GCA_902800055.1). Lineage (GTDB taxonomy): Bacteria > Verrucomicrobiota > Kiritimatiellia > RFP12 > UBA1067 > UBA1067. Next base: position 17,587 of record CADCCW010000040.1, on the reverse strand, counting down.
ATGCTTCTCGATAAATTCCCTGGCCCGCGCGACAATGCTTTCTGCCGGCGGAAGGTGCGGCGTCGATTCGCGCAGGACTACCCGCTTCACTCCGACAAAAAGGTGCCGCGTTCCTTTCGGGACTCGGCTCCGCATCATCTTGTCCAGGAGCGCCGCCGCCGCCTTGCCCTCCGCGTGGAAGTCGGGCTCTATGCTCGATATGCTGGGAGAGACGCTGTCGCAGACGTACGGGTCGTCATCGATCCCGAGCACGGCGATTTTCGCCGGTACGGCGATCTGGGCCTCCTTCGCCGCCGCTACTATCTCCGCCGCGCGCATGTCGTTCACGGCGAGCACCGCGGCAGGATGTTCCAGCATATTCAGGAACTCGGCGAGCCGCGGCCGGTCCGCCTCGGCGCTCGGTGCGGCCTTGTCGTACATATGCACCTCGCGGCCAGTCCTGGCGGCAACCGCCTTGGCGAACGCCTCCTCACGCCGCCGCGACCATTCCTGCCCCTGCCGGTCGCCGACATACGCGAACGACTTGTACTTCCCCATCTCCAGAAAGGTCCTGACTGCCGCCTTCGCGATTTCGTCCGCGTCGTTGCGGATCACGACAAGTCCCTGCTTCCTCCGCCTGAGTTCCGGAGATTCGTTTTCCATCACGACGACAGGGCAGCGCAGCGCCGCAAGGGTCCTGAAGATGCCCTTGTCGTATCTCCCGGAGTAGATCACGCCGTCAATGCTGTCCAAGGTCTCCTTGCCGGCGAAGAACGCGGAGATCTCGCCCTGGTCGCGCAAGACGCGGAGGTTCCAGCTGTGGACGGTGCCCAGATGCGCGAAGAACCCGGCGAACTTGCGCTGTCCGGCCGACTCCGCGAGAATCGAGGCGATCAATACGTTGGGGATATTTCCTTTCATGGACTGAGAATCGGTATTATACACCAAGAGCGGGGCGAAATGCAACGGCGTTATTGGAATAATGATGAAAATGTTATTGGTAAAATGATATACAGTCTGAATGGTTATGGTATAATACTGGCCGAAATGGGCGAAGAGCATTCTAGGAACTATAAGTGGATTCTGCTGGCGCTTCTTTCGGCGACGTACTTTCTCGCGCAGGGCGCTCGGCAGATATTCAACGCCGTGCTGCCGCAGATCAAGGCGGACTTCGCTGGCGCTGGGATCACCGACACTCAGCTCGGGCTGGTGGGGAGCGCGTTTACGCTCGTCTTCGGCCTTGCGATTCCATTTGGCGGAGTGCTGGCCGACTTCTTCAGCCGCAAGTGGATGATCGTGGTCGGCACGCTTCTCTTCGCTGTCGGCATATTCTCGTCGGGCTTGGCGACGGGAGTGGTGCTGCTTGTCGTCGCCTACGGCGTCGTCAACGCGGCGGGGCAGGCGCTGCTGCCGCCGTCCAATTCGTCGCTCATCGGGCAGTTCCACGTCGAGACGCGGGCCACTGCGTTCTCCGTCTACCAGATTGTGTTCTACATCGGCATCGTGGTGTGCAGCTGCGTGTCGGGCTGGCTTTCCGGACTCGGCGAAGGCGGCTGGCGCAGGGCGTTCTTCCTCTTCGGCGCACTCGCCGCCGCCTGGGCGTTTGCGCTTGCGTTTTTGCTGCGTGACACGCCGCAGGTAAGGAAACAGGGAATAGGGAAGAGGGAAGAGAGAATAGGAAACAGGGAAGAGGATAAGGCGAGTGTTAGCGAGGCGCTTGGAGCATTCCTGGGCAAGCCTTCCGCGTTGCTCCTGATGGCAGGGCTCGGCTTCTACTTCTACGCTAAGTACGGTTTCAACACCTGGATAATCAACTATCTCCAGCGCGAGTTCCCGTCCATGACCGCCGCGTCCGCGTCGTTCCACGGCGTGTTCTGGTTCTACCTTGGCGCGATTGCCGGGGTGTTCGCCGGCGGCCGCGTCTCGGACCGCATCGCGGTCGCACGTGGCCGTCCCAAGGCGCGGTTCGACGTGAACGCTGTCGGCCTCGTGCTGTGCGTTCCTGGCCTCCTTCTTTCCGCGTTCGCGCCCACGGCGGCGCTCTGCATCGTCGGCACTGCGCTCTTTGGCTTTGCGACCGGAGTCTACGACTCGAACATCTATGCGTCGCTCTTCGAGGTGGTGAAGCCGCGTTATCGCGCGGCGGCGGTCGGGGTGTTCGGATGTGGCGGCAGTGTGATCGGCGCTTCCGGCCCTGCCGTACTCGGCTGGATGAACGCGCACTTCTCCATGAGCGCGGGAATCGCCTCGCTCTCGGCCTTCGCGCTCGCCGGCGCGGCGGCGATCTGGATTGCCAAGGTGTTCTTCTTCGAAAGGGACAAGGTATGAAGAAGTTGAGGGTTGGGAGTTGTGAGTTGAGAGTTGTGGTATCGGGACTGCTTGTCCTGATATCGACATCTCTTGTGCTCAATGGAGCGGAGGTTGCTTCAGCCGACGTCCGCGGCGCCTATCCGATCCTTACTACGCCATATCTCGCCGACGGATCGGTGGACTACGATTCGCTCGTCAAGGAAGCGGAATGGACAGATGCGGCGGGAGTCCAGGGCATAATCTGGCCGCAGTCGGACGATTCCATCGACCTGCTGACGACGGAAGAGAAGAAGCGCGGCATGTCCGCGCTTGCGAAAGCGTCGAAAGGATTCCGCGCCCGCCTCTGCTTTGGCGTGGAGGGGCGCGGCACGGACGAGATGCTGGAACTTGCACGACACGGCGAAACTCTCGCCGCGGAATGCGACACGCGCATCGTCTTCATTTCTCGTCCCGCCGACGACTGCCGGACGCAGGATGACTTGGAGCGCTACTACGAGGCGCTTGCCGCCGTCGTGAAGCGTCCCGTCATTATCCAGACCTACAACGGCGACAAGTGCCCCGCGCCGTCGGTGGAACTGCTCGTGAGGCTCGCCGAGTGCCATCCCGCGATATACGGCTGGATCAAGGAGGAGGTGCGCGATGGATTTGCCGCCAACCGCCGCATGAAGGCCGAGCTTGCCGCGAAGCCGCCGCTCAAGACCATATTCAGCGCATGGGGCGGCTGGCAGTGGCTCTACCAGTCGCGTCGCCTCGGCTCGGAGGGCGTCATTTCCGAACGCGCCGCGCTTGCGCCGATGCTCGCCGAAATCTGGCGGCTTATGGAGACGAAGGACGAATCAGGCGCACTCGACGCGGCGTATGCGAAGTATCTTCTGGCGATCAACCTGATGCAGACCGTGCCGGGCGACTTGCGCGGATATCAGCTCGTGTTCTTCAAGGAGAAGGGGATCTTCAAAACGACAGTCTCCCGTGTTTGCGTGGACAAGGACAAAGATCCCTATGCATGGAAACTTGACGTCCTTGAAGTGGACGAGGGCGTGAGGACGGAAATAATGCGGAGGTGCGAAAAATGAAAGACGTTGACTTTTCCGGCAAGGTCGCCGTTGTCACCGGTGCGGCGAGCGGAATGGGGCTCATGGCGTCCCAGGAATTCGCGCGGCTCGGCGCGAAGGTGGTGATGTGCGACGTCAATGCGGACGCGCTTGGCGCGGCGGCAAAGGCCATTGGCGCGGCGGCGTTTCTATGCGTGGGCGACGTGAGGCAGTTTGCCCATGCCGAAGCCGCCGCGGAAATTGCCGCGTCGCTCGGCGGCTGCGATATTCTCGTCACCTGCGCCGGCGGCAACGAGGCGCGTTGCTGCAAGTCGAATGTCCCGTTCTACGAGCAGCCGGTGGAAGTCATCGACTGGGGGCTCGACGTAAACCTCAAGGGAGCGGTCTATTTCGCCCGTGCGATGATGCCGCAGATGGTGGCGAAGAAGGGCGGCGTAATCTGTTGCCTTGGTTCAGTGACGGGCTTCGAGGGCGACGGCGTCGGGACGATGTACGGCACGGCAAAGTCCGGGCTTTTCAACTTCGTGAAAGGCCTTGCCCTCGCTGGCGGACCGCACAACGTCCGCGCGCTCTGCGTGACGCCCGGCCCTGTGCTCACCCGCGCCGCGATGAGAGGAATGCCCACCGCGCTCGGACGCGCCGGCGAGACGCACGAACTCGTCGACGTCATTCTCTTCATGTGCAGCGACAACGCCTCGTTCGTGACCGGCTCGAACCATGTCATCGACGGCGGCCGGCTCTGCATGTACCGGCCATACGTCGCGCCATAACCGAAGTTGAAAACCTAAATGGAGACAAGAAAATGAACAAGAAAGTGAAATACGTGCTGGGCATTGCTTCTGTCATCTTGGCGGCGGGCCTTGCCCGTGCCGACTCGATCAATAACTACCAGGTGCTCAAGTACCTCGAATCGTCAGGTACCCAGGCGATCGACACCGGCGTCAAATATGGTCCGACGACGCGCATGAGGTTTCGCATGCAGGTGTTGAACGGCACCACGGTCAGCCAAATTGGCGTCATTGACAACTTTGGAACTGGCGGCAAATACGACCGTTTCCACTTTCAGGTGAACAACGGCATCATGCGGGTGTGGTGCGACCGCCAGGACGGAGGATACCCGAGCGCAAGCAGCGAGGGCGGAACATGGCACGACTATGACATCAATTTGGTGGATAACAAGTTCTATCGCGACGGGGCGACTGTCCTCAGTGGAATATACACCAAGGCATATGGGTATGCCGGCACGACGGATGAACATAGCACGATCTGGCTCTTTGGCCGCAACAGCAATATGCCTAATGTCTTAAGTTATGCCACCGTTCGCATTGGAAAGGTTGAAATCTGGCAGGATGGACAAAGTGCCGAACGCGACCGGCTGCTCTTCCCGTGCAGGCGCCTGAGCGACAATATGCTCGGCATGTACGACCTTGTGCACCAGGAGTTTCTCACGAACATTGGCACTGGTTCGTTCGCGGCTGGGCCGTCGGGTCTTGGCTGCGTTGACAAGATTCCACCCCAGATACTCGCCGATCAGGCGGGAGCCTGCCCGGAGGTCGTCATCAAAAATGCTGGGCAGACGCGGGTTGCGGGAAGTGACTATACGGTATCCTACTCGGACAATACTGCAACTGGAATCGGCAAGGTGACGATCACCGCCATAGGCGACTACGCGGACTGCGGGAGTGTCGTCATGCAATATTTGATTGTGCCTGAAGAGGCTCGGCTCCCAGGGGAATATCAGCGCATCGCCTACCTTGAATCAACCAAGGACGGCAAGCAGCAGATCGACACGTTGATCCATCCAACCGGGAATATGCGCATTGAAATCAGGTTCCAGTCGCCGGTGGCAGCGTTGATGGGCATGGTCGGAATGATTGACGACTCGCCATCCGTCGAACGGTTCCACCTTGGATGCACGTCGTCAAACCCAGACTCGTTGTTTGCCGGCCTTGGGAACAATTACACGGCAGGAATGAGCTATTCGACCTATGTGGGCAATAACTGGGCTACGATGGCGGCCAAGACAGGGCTTGTCGGCAATGGTGAGCCGTGCGGCTGGTTTGCGGTAAACGCCACCAACGTCCTCGCGCTGACCAATATTGGCACGTTCCGCGCGGACAACTCCACCTTCGGCCTCTTCGGGCGCCTCAGCAAGAACGATGGCCTCAAGACCTACGCCGCCTACCGCGTCATGTACATGGAAGTGAAGGAAGGCGACGCCCAAGTCCAGACGCATCGCTTCGTGCCGTGCCGCCGCGTTGCGGACGGCGAGCTGGGCGTCTACGACACCGTGGCCAGGCAGTTCCTCTACGACACCGGGCGCGAAGCCCGCGGCGCCGATGTCTTCCTTGCCGGGCCCGTTGTCGGCGACGGCTGGCGCCCAGGCATGGTCATCCGTCTTTACTAACAGGTCAAAAGTGTAATTATTGCCGGGGACTGTCCCCATATGATTTAGAGCGAGCTCGGCGACTACGTCATGACGCCGGCATATGATCTTCTCAACACCTTCCTGCACTATCCCGGCGACCTCACGTTCATGGCGCTGTTGCTTTTCAGGGATCCGGATTTCGCGACGCCGGCGTTCGAGTCGCTTGGCTACTACTCCATGCCGGACTTCGTGGCGCTGGGCAGGGCGTATGGCCTGGGCGAAGAGTCTGTGCGCGGTATTGTCGGCGAATTCAAGGCGCGCATGCCGGAGGTCGAGGCAATGGTGGAAGAGTCGCTGCTTTCCGGCGATGCGAAGAAGGAGTACCTCCGCATCTTCCGCGACCGCCTTGCCATGTTCCGCTTGGATTGACCGCGGCAGTTTGTGAGGAATCACTCGCCGCGCGGAAATCCCTGCCCAACCAGGCGGGGATTTTTGGTATAATTCACCCATCTCGCGAGGCTAGGGAGGCGGGCGCCCCCTGACGCGGCGCGGGGTGATAGTCCGGGAAACGGGCGAGTAGCTGCGAATCCCAATCGCGGCGGAAGTTCCATCGGATGTTCGATTTGTTGCACTGCTGCAACGCTGTCGTTCCCTGAAACCTGAGAAATTTCAAAGCGATCGACGTGTTGGCAGAGGTGTGCCCATCTGGCACACCTCTACACGTTATCGCTTGGCTTCTCAGGGCCTCAGGGAAAACGTGATTAGAGGGTGCCTTTTTTCATGTCCTGACATCGCCATGCAGCTCGTGTGTCATGGAGATGAAACAGAATGTCCAACAAGAATCTTTCGGCTGCGAAGAACGCCAAGAACGACGAGTTCTATACGCAGTATGCAGATATCCAGAAGGAGATAAACGCCTATCTCGACTACGACCCCGACGTGTTCAGGGGGAAGACGGTGCTGCTTCCGTGTGATGACCCGGAGTGGAGCAACTTCACACGCTTCTTCGCGCAGAACTTCGAGATGCTGGGATTGAAGAAGCTTATCTCCACGAGCTACGCGCCCGACGCCAAGAAGGAGAAGTACGGCATCCTCTTCGAATACGCCGCAGAGCGGAACGGCGGACGCCCACAAAACGAGCGCGGCAAGATATTCGTCCTCGACCACGACACGAACGCGAGCGGCCGCATCGACTTCGACGACCTCGAATGGGAATATCTTGATGGCGACGGCGACTTCAGGAGCGAGGAGGTGTGCAAGCTGCGCGATGAGGCGGATGTTATCGTCACCAATCCGCCGTTCTCGCTGTTCCGGGAGTTCTTGGCCTGGATCCTTGACGGTAAGAATTGTCTCGCGCAGAGACGCAGAGGCGCAGAGGTAGGGTCACGCGTCTCGCGTGACCATGACGGGAATGGTTTAGCCGCAAAGAGCGCAAAGGACGCAAAGAAGTTTCTCATCATAGGGAACATGAACGCAATTACCTACAAAGAAGTGTTCCCGCTGATAATGCAGAATAGATTATGGCTGGGAAATGGTTTCAATGCTGGAAATGCTTTATTTGGACTTCCAAAGAATGTTAGTTCTAAAGATTATGCGAAGGGCGTTTTTGATGCTGAAACAGGCTTGGTGAAGTTTCGGAATTGCTGTTGGCTCACCAATCTTGAACATGGACGCCGCCATCAGCCTCTTCAACTGATGACGGAGCGAGAGAACGTAAAGTTTTCGAAGCATAAGGAGGTTCGGGGCATAGGTTACCGGCACTACGACAACTACGATGGAATTGAGGTTCCGTTCACTGATGCGATTCCATCGGATTATGATGGTGTAATGGGTGTGCCAATTTCATTCCTTGACAAGTATTGCCCTGATCAGTTTGAGATTTTGGGCATGACCGACAGGGGAAATGAATACGGCATCAAGATTCGTGAATATACCGAAGAAGATACGCCTAATGCAAATGACTTGAATAGGCGAGGTGCGATTCGCGTTGATGGGATATTGAAGTCAACCTATGCGCGAATCCTAATCCGCGCAAGGAGGTCGAAATGAAACTTTGCGCTCTTTGCGTCCTTTGCGGCTAAAACAAACACGCACACGAAAGACAAGCCAACCATGACAACTACGCTGCTGACAGATCTCACGGTCGCGGACATCTGCGACGGGTTCATCTACAACGAGCTAGAGGGCAAGGGCCTCTTCGGCTGGGGCGGGAAGCTTGTCATCCAGCCGGAATACCAGCGCAACTACATCTACGCCGACGGCAAGCGCGACGTCGCGGTAGTCGAATCGCTCCTAAAGGGCTATCCGCTCGGACTTATCTATTTCGTCAAGACGGAGGACGGACACTACGAGGTTCTGGACGGCCAGCAGCGGATCACGAGCTTTGGTCGGTACGTGCGCGGCAAGTTCGCCGTCTCTGACGCGCACGGCGTGCCACAGTACTTCTCCGCACTCGCCGCCGACCTCCAGCGCCGTATCATCGACGCGAAGCTCACGGTGTACGTGTGCGAGGGAGGAGAGAGCGAGATTCGCGAATGGTTCAAGACCATCAACATCGCGGGGATCCCGCTCAACGAACAGGAGCTTCTGAACGCGATCCATTCGGGACCGTTCGTCACCAAGGCGAAGGAGACGTTCTCCAATTCCGCGAACGTCCAGATGCAGAAGTGGAAAGCGTACGTGAAGGGCAACGAGAAGCGGCAGGAGATTCTGCGCACCGCGCTGGAATGGGTGTCGAAGGGACACGTGGAGGAATACATGAGCGCGCATCGGCACGACGCCGACATCGCGGAACTCCGGACGTACTTTGAGACGGTCATCGACTGGGCGGACGGCGTATTCCCGGGGATGTATGACGAAATGTGTGGGCTTGAGTGGGGGCGGCTCTACGAGACGTACCACGCAAACGCCTATGATCCGGAGGCGGTTTGGGCGCGGGTCAAGGCGCTCTACGCCGACGAGTTCGTGCGCAACCGCAGGGGGATATTCGAGTATGTGCTTGGCGGCGAGAAGGACACGCGGCTCTTGGACGTGCGCGTGTTCGATCCGAAGGAGACGAAGGCCGTCTATGCGAAGCAGACTGCCGACGCCGAGAAGAAAGGCGTGTCGAACTGTCCGCTTTGCGCCGTCGGCCACGACGCCAATGCGACGCGCATCTGGAAGTTCAACGAAATGGACGCTGACCATGTCACACCTTGGTCGAAAGGTGGCGCGACCGACATCTCCAACTGCCAGATGCTCTGCAAGACGCACAACCGCGCGAAGGGGAATCGGTGAGTGGCGAATCGGCAGCGAAAACTTTGCGGCCTTTGCGTTCTTTGCGGCTAAAGAAATCCCAGTTTGTGTGCCGCGTGAGAATGCGCGGCAGTTCGCGCGGCAAAATGCGCGGCGAAAAATTTTTTGAATTTCCCCCTTGCGCGCGTGTGCAAGAATATGATATCATTCACTCAGATGTTGCGGATGTTGCGTTCGAATTGGACGTGCCGACAACATCGACAAGGAAAAAGGATCAAAACATGGCTACCAAGAAGGTTGCTGCTAAGAAGGCTCCTGCCAAGAAGTGCTGCGCGAAGAAGGCGTGCTGCAAGAAGGCTCCTGCGAAGAAGGCCGCGAAGAAGGCCGTCGCGAAGAAGGCTCCTGCGAAGAAGGCCGTCGCGAAGAAGGCGCCCGCCAAGAAGGCCGCCAAGAAGGTTGCTAAGAAGAAGTAAGACGAAGCGATTCCCCGAATCGCATGGCGCGCCGGCTCCAAAAGTCGGCGCGCCCTTTTTTTCGCGCCGCGAGTTTGGTATAATATGCGCCGATGCAAGATACAAGAGATTGGTTCGTCAAGTCCGTGGACGGGAAAGTCTACGGTCCGGCGAAGTTGTCCAAGTTGGTAGAGTGGGCGAAGGACGGCAGAATCGAGCCGACAGGATTCGTCTCCACCGACCGCGTCGACTGGATCGAGGTCGGCGCCGTCGACGCGCTGGAGATGAAGTGGCTCGTCGAGGTCTCGCCCGGCGACGTCTTCGGTCCGTTCCACCGCGAGCTCGTGATCAACCTTTTCAAGAACGGCACCGTCCCCGCGACTGCGCGCGCCTACCGCCTGCACGAATTTCCGATCGACCAAGACCCGCCGCCGGTCGAGAAGATCGTCGAGAAGGAAGTTCGCGTTGAGGTTCCGGTCGAGGTGGAGAAGATCGTTGAGAAGGAAGTTCGCGTCGAGGTGCCAGTTGAGAAGATAGTGGAGAAGGAAGTTCGTGTCGAAGTTCCTGTCGAGAAGATCGTCGAGAAGGAAGTTCGAGTTGAAGTGCCAGTTGAGGTCGAGAAGATTGTCGAGGTGCCGGTAGAGAAGATCGTCGAGAAGGAAGTGCGTGTCGAAGTACCGGTTGAAGTGGAAAAGATTGTCGAAGTTCCCGTCGAGAAGATTGTTGAGAAGGTGGTCGAGGTCCCGGTCGAGAAGATCGTCGAGAAGGTGGTGGAGAAGGAAGTGCGCGTCGAAGGTGGTCGAGGTTCTGCCGCCTCCCGACGATTCGCAGCCGCAGCCTGGCGAGCCGCCGCCGAAGATCGCCGACCTGCGCTTCGGCGGACTTGACCGCGCGCGGCTTGCCGCGCTGGAGAGGGCAGCGCGGCAGGAGCTGATGCGCGGACGGCGTTTTGGCATGGGTAAAATCTTTGGAGGTAAAAGCCGATGAGCGAAACTAAATGGTGGCTGCGTACGCAGGACGAGACCTTTGGCCCGGAGCCAGAGGCTCGACTGGTGGAGTGGGCGAGGATGGGACGCATCCAGCCCGGACAGGAGGTGTCTTCGGACGAACTGGTTTGGCGTCGGGTGGAGGACGTCCCGTTCCTGGACATGCGCTTCTCGATCGACATCGGGGACGGCAATCCGCGCGGCCCCTTCAACAAGGCGGCGGCGGAGGCGTTGCTTGCCAGCGGCAGGCTACCGCCGACCGCGTCGATTGTCGAGGTGCGTCCGCCGTTCGAGGAGCCGGCGGAAAGCGTCCCCGCGCCGGAACCGAAGCAGGAGTCCGCGCCGTCTCCGGCGGCGCCGGCCGTCGCGCCGGAGGAGAAGAGAAGATTGTGGAGAAGGTGGTCGAGAAGGTGGTGGTGGACGAGTCGCGCGTCAAGGAACTGGAAGGGCTCCTCGAGGAGGAGCGGCGCCACACCGCCGACCTCCAGCGCCGGCTTGACGAGTCGATGAAGTCCGCCGCCTCCGAGCGTGCCGAGCTCGTTGCCAAGAACGAGGCGCTTGTCGCCCAGCGCGATGTCTACGCCGGCGAGATCCGCGAGGCGAACGCGCGCGCGGGCAAGCTTTCGGAGCAGGTTGTGGCGCTGGAGGACGAGCTCAAGCGCCTGCCGGCTGCCGCGAGCGAGATCGCCGACACCCAGGCCGCGGTGTTCAAGATCATGCAGGACGAGATCTCGGAGCTCGACGGCGTGATTGCCGGCGAAAAGGCGGAGTTCGAGGAGTTCAGCCGCCGCCACCAGGCCCGCGCAGACCGTCTGATCGAGCGCCGCCGCGAAATCCTCCGCCGCTCCGGCGGCAACATCGAGGAGATGACCCGCCGCGCGCTGGTGCAGCGGCCGGAGGACCCGCGCACGGCGCAGCTGCGGAACGAGCTCGACGAGCTTCGGCGCCTGCACGAGAAGGCGATGCTCGACAGCGAGGCGAAGATACGCTCGCTTTCTGAGAACCTCCGCCGCGAGCAGGCCGACCGCGCGCGCTCGGACCAGGGGCTCCGCGACGTCAAGGAGCTGCGCGAGGAGGCCGAGCACCTGCGCGAGAAGCTGCAGCTCGCCGAGAAGGAGCTCCTGAACGAACGCCAGCGCTGCGAGGAGATGCGCCAGCGCGAGGCGATCGGCAAGCAGGCGCTGATGGCCCGGCTCGCCACGCTCGAGTCGCCGTCCATCGGCACGGTCGGTTCGGTCGAGACCAACCAGAGCCGCGAGGCGAAGCTCGTGAGGCTTCCGAGCTGGATGCGCCTCAAGAACTGATGGGCGTTCTCTTCGCATTGCTGGCCGCGCTGTCGGTTTGGGACTATCCCGAGCGGCAGCTTAGGCACGACGCCCTTCGGCAGCAGTTCACCGCCGCCGTCCGCGAGGGCGACACCGCCACGATGGAGGAGACGAGCCGCAAGGGAATGGAGCTCCTGCCCGACGATCCGACCTGGCGCTACAACCACGCCTGCTCCCTTGCGTGGTACCCCGGCCGTGCGGAAGAGGCGCTCGACGAGCTCGAGAAGGCAATCGACCTCGGCTACCGCGACGACGCGGCGATTGCCAGGGACACCGACCTCAAACGCCTTGCCGACAATCGCCGCTTCGGGCAGCTTGTCGAATACGCGAAGATGATGAAGTCGCGTCCGATTCTCTCTGGTCCGATGGCGGTCGTCGCCGCGACCGGGGTCATGGGTGCGCCGGTTGCGCTGGGCGAGCAGAACCTTGCCTGGGATTTCGACACCGGCTCGTTCGATGCGAAACTCAAGCTCGCGCCGGGAGTCGGCGGCGGCAATGCCGGCGACCTCTACATGAACCGCGACGGCGACCATTCGCGTCCGCGCGCCGGCGACTTCCCCGGCGGCACCGAGGTGCGCTTCGACCAGGAGGGGCGCCGCCGCCAGATGGACATCGGCGAGCCCAACATCTGCTTCCCGTATCCGCTCTTCGGCAACTGCTCGCGGGCATACACCGAGGCGACGTCCGGCAAGTTCTGGCGTTCCATCTCCCGCGCGATGACCACCACGCAGGCCTTCCGGCTCAAGGCGATGCGCAAGTTCTACCTCTCGAACCAGATCTGGGTCATCCCCGCCAATGCGGACACCGCGCCGGTCGGCACCAACGGTGACGTCTTCGCGTCCATCACCCCTTATTGGCTGACCACCGCTGGAAAGAGCTGGTCGGATCTTCCGTATCTTTCCGCGGCGATGCTGGCGTCGCGCTCGATGAAGCCGGACGTGAAGCGCGCGGTTGTGGCGAACCGGCTCTTCGCGCCGACGGTGATGACGCTCATCCGCAAGTCACTCAAGGGTGTGAACGGCGAGGACGACTACCTCACGCCGCTCGCGCATCCGACTGCGCTGCCGGTCGGCGGAGTGGAGACCAACCGCCTCGCCGCCGCAGCCGCCGCGCTGACCGCGGGCAGCGTGCCGCCGCTTGCGGTGCTCTGGGTGGAGTCGGTGTCCGAGACGTCGCCGACGGCGTGGCCGGAGCTCGTCTACTCGACCCAGTTCGCGTGGTCCTACGTCCTGCGCGCGCCGGAGGAGAAGCGCGTGTTCGTCCTGAAGGCGTCCGGCGGCGCGAAGGAATACAAGTTCGTGCGCACCCACGGCACCGAGCGCGAGGCGACGCTGACGCCCATCGGCCGCGACCAGGCGGTGGTGGAGATCCGCGCCAGCCGGCTCAACCCGACCAACCGCGTCGACATCGCCCTCTTTGCGCGCAACTCCGGCACCGGCTGGGGCGCGCCGTCGTATGCGTCGTTCGCGCGGATGGATCCCAAAGCCCCGTATTCCGACCCGGCGCTGACGCCGCGCCCGGCCGACCCGGGAAAATGAAGGTTCTTGAATTTTTTAGTAGGGAGATAAGTTTGGGATAGTTGGAACTCCGATGGTTGGGGTTCTCGCTACCGCTCCACTGCTTCGCCCATGACAACCATGCTTACAATTCCAAGGTTGCCAGTTTTTATATCTGGGGGCACATCCCCCAGACCCCCTGCGGCGAAACCGCAGATATATAACAAGGCATGAGCGGCCGTGGAAGACGAATGCCAGACGCGAAGCATCGACCATTCTGCGGAGCGTTAGCGAGAGCCCCACGGATCGGAGTTAATATTCCCCTATACCGAGCACGTCCTGATCGGAGTTCCTTACCCCGCGACGTCGAAAAGTGTGGTATAATATGCACATGATTCTCAGCAACGATCCGAAGGCATATGCGATTATGGGTTGCGCAATGCGCGTGCATTCAACTCTTGGCTATGGATTCCTCGAGTCTGCTTACGGCGACGCTCTCGAAATTGAGTTCAAGAAGAACGGTATACCGTACGTTCGCGAAGACACCATACGCATCTACTATGACGGGCTGCCACTGCCGACGAACTGGCGGGCTGACTTCACCTGTTTCGACCGCAGCTACATCGTCGAGCTAAAGGCCTTGAGGTCTATTACGAAGATAGAATGGGCGCAGGTCATCCACTACATGCGGGCGACTCGCATTCCTTACGCCATGCTTCTCAACTTTGGGCGTCCACAGCTCCAATACGATACCTTTGATCTTGACAAGCTTCAAGCGGAACCCGCACATGGCGCTGCGGCGAAGCCGCAGATATAAAACAAGGTCAGTATGGCCGTGTAAGACGAATGTCAAATGCGAAGCATAGTCCATCCTGCGGAGCGGTAGCGAGAGCCACACGGATTGGAGTTCCATACTCTATGCCACCGACGCCTCCACAAAATTCTTTGAAGAATCGAAAATGAGATACGTCCTTGCGCCGCTTGCCGGCTTCACCGACGCGCCGTTCCGCCGCCTCTGCTTCGAGGGCGGGGCGGACTTCGCCTACACCGAGATGGTAAGCGCGGCGGGGCTTGCCCACGGCTCGTCGCCGACGCGGCAGCTGATGGAGACGATGCCCGGCGAAGGCGCGCTCGGCTGCCAGATCTTCGGCGCGGAGGAAAGCGACGTCGCGTACGCGGCGGGCGTGGTGCCTGACCGCTTCAGCGAGGTCAACCTCAACGCCGGCTGCCCGGTGCGCAAGGTGGTGCGGGAGGGCGCGGGGGCGAAGCTCGCCGAGGATCCCGCGAAGGTGTATCGCCTCCTGCGGGCGATGAAGGAGCATACGGCGCTGCCGGTCACGCTCAAGACCAGGCTTGGCCCCCTGCCCGACCGAGTCCTTGCTTTTGAGCTGATCGACGCGGCGGAGCGCGCCGGAGCAGTCGGCATCACGCTCCACGCGCGCTTCACCTCGCAGATGCACGGCGGCGCGACGAACCTGGAGTTGCTTGCCGAGGCGGTGGCGCGCGCGAAGGTGCCGGTGACCGGCAATGGCAGCGTCGTGGACGCGAAGAGCGCCGCGGCGATGGCGGCGACCGGCGTGGACGCAATCATGGTCGGCAGGGCGGCGCTCGCGGACCCGTTCATCTTCGCCCGGCTCAAGGGGAACGAGCTGCCGGCGGAGTCGCCCGCCGCGCTCTGCGGGCGTCACCTCCGGTATCTCCTCGACTTCCGCGACCGCCTCGCCGCCGCCTATCCGCGCGACCACGTGCCGCCGCCGGACTCGTTCGCCGCGGTCAAGATGCACACTCACCTCTTCCGCTACTTTAACGGGCGGCCGGGCGCGGCGAAACTGCGCGCGCGGCTCAATTCTGTTCGTACTCTCTCGGAGATATATGATATAATTCACTCCTATGTTTGACCTTGTCATTGTCACTGCCGCCAATCGTGCCCAGGCGGAAGGATACAGCGCCCAGTTGCGTGGGCGCAAGGGCTTTCTTGTTGTTCCAGATCCCGGCGACCGCAGGGTTGGTTCCCTGGGCGCGACTGTGAACGTGCTCAGGATCCTCGCGCGGAAGCACATTGGCTCCGGGCGAGTGCTCATTTGCCATTCCGGCGGGGACGCCAAGCGCACTCCTGCCTATGCGGCGATGGGCAAGGCATTCGTGCCGATGCCGGACGGACGCCCGATGCTCGATCACATCGTGGACGCGATGGACGCGCTGCCGTCGTCGCCGGGCGTAATTGTCTGCTGTGGAGACGTGGTGCCGCGGCTGAACCCCAAGGCTGTCCGTTTTGCCGCGAAAGGTGTGACCGGCGTCGCCTATCCCGACGGTCCCTGGCAGGCACAGCGCCATGGGGTGTACGTGGCCAAGCCCGAGAAGGGCGGAGCGCCAGCGCGGGTGGAGGGTTTTCTGCAGAAGCCGAAGGTAGCGCGCGGACGGTTCCTTGTCGACACCGGCATCATGCACATTGACTGGCCGACGGCGGCGAAGATGCGGACGCTGCCGATTGCCGGCGACATCTACGAGGAGTTCCCTCGTCTTTTGCTCGCTGGCTTTTCGCAGTTCAAGGTTTCGGTGGCGCCGAGGTGCGGCTTTTTCCACATCGGCTCGTCGCGCGAGCTCCTGAAGCTGCTTGGACATGAGGAGCCGAATGGCGCAACGACGCTAGTCGACGGCGTGGAGGCGCCGGTGGAGATGCTTGGCGGGGACAACATCGTCACCAATGTGCCGGCGGAATACGGTCCGGTGAGGCTCAAGAAAGGCGAGTGCCTCACTTCGCTGCCCGTCGGCAAGTCGGGGTGGTATCACCTCCGCTACCGCATCGACGACAGCTTTAAGGACGACGGACTTTGGGAGCGCCATCGCCTCGGCGAGAAGATGCCGCGTGTCGACCACGGTCGGCTGCTCGCGCTGCGCGCGTGCGCGTCCGCCGCCAAGTGCGTGCGCGTAACCGCGCCGGTGCGCATCGACATTGCCGGCGGCTGGTCGGATACGCCGCCCATCTGCGAGCTGGAGGGCGGAACGGTGCTTGCCGCCGCGGTGCGGCTCGACGGAGTGCGTCCGATCGAGGTGACGGTTTCGCCGCGGCGTGATCGGCTGGTCAAGGTGATTTCGCGTGACCTTGGCAAGAGCCGTCTCCTCAAGTCCGCACGCGAAGTCGCCGACCACTCCGATCCAGGCGACTGGTGCTGCCTTGTCAAGTCGGCGCTTGCAGTCTGCGGCTTCAAGTTCGGCTCGGCTGGCCTCGACATCGTCATCAGCGCCGACCTCCCGAAGGGGAGCGGAATGGGCACCTCGTCCATTCTCGGCGCGGCGACGATAGCCGCGATCCTCCAGGCGACGGAAGTCGGTTTCGTGCGCGGCGCCAAGGTCGATGTCGAACGGGTCGGCGCGCTCACGCTCGCGCTCGAGCGCGAGATGCACACCGGCGGCGGCTGGGAGGATCAGTTCGCCGGCATGACGCCGGGAGTGAAGATAATGCGTTCGAAGCCGGGCGCGGCGCAGAAGGTGTCGGCAAGGCCGGTCGTGGTTCCCCCGAAGGCGATGCGCGAGCTGATGCAGCGCAGCCTCCTCTTTTTTACCGGGCAGAAGCGGATGGCGCGAAATGTCCTTCGGCGTGTCCTTGGCTTCTACGCCGAGAATCCCCACGGTTTCGCGAAGACGCTGGTGGATGCGCTCAAGCGCAACGCCGAGACGGCGGCCAAGGCGCTCGGGCGCGGCGACCTTGACGCGTTTGCCGCATGCGTCAACCGCTACTGGCGGGACAAGCGCCTTCTTGACGCCGGTTCCACCAACGAGAAGGTGGACGACATCGTCGACCTCATCAGCGACCGCGCCTCGGCGGTGACGCTGACCGGCGCGGGCGGCGGCGGCTTCATGTACATCATCGCGAAGAGCGCTGCCGACGCGCGGCGTATCCGCGCGACGCTTGAGAGCGACCCGCCGTCGCCGGACTCGCGCGTCTACGCCTTCTCCGTCGACGACGTCGGCATGCGGTTTGAATGACGGCCAGGACGCCGCCGCGCGGCGCATATTTTGGTATAATACATACATTATGGCGAAGGAATACGGAGACACCAGTATCAAGACCCTTGATCCGGTGACGCATATCCGCATGCGTCCCGGGATGTACGTGGGCGAGCCGGGCACCGGCGCGATGTACCATGACTGCATCTACATCCTGATGAAGGAGGTCATCGACAACGCGGTCGACGAGTTCGGGCAGGGCTTCGGCAAGCGCATCAACGTGACGGTGGACTATGCGACCGGCGAGGTATCGGTGCGCGACTACGGCCGCGGCATTCCGCTTGGCAAGGTGGTTGACTGCGTTTCGCAGATGAACACCGGCGGCAAGTACGACAACGAGAACTACCAGTTCTCCGCCGGCATGAACGGCGTCGGCA
>CADCCW010000039.1 GCA_902800055.1 uncultured bacterium | reverse complement strand
GTTTCGTTTGCCGACGCCTCCTTCGAGCAGCCCAGTCCGAGCGATGCAATGCCCACGGCCGCACTCATGTCCTTGATAAATTCTCTTCTGTTCATTTTCATTTCCTTATTTGCTTATGATTATGTGTTTCGCCGCAAAGAACGCAAAGGATCAACATTGCTTGATGACCTTCGCAGGAACGCCGGCGACGACGGTGCGCGGCGGGACGTCCTTCGTCACGACCGCGCCTGCACCGACAATCGCCCCTTCGCCAATCGTCACGCCGGGACAGATCGTCACGCGTGCGCCGAGCCACACCTTGTCGCCGATGACAACCGGCTTGGCGAACATCCCGCCGCGCCTGTCGGGATCGGGATCGTGGTTGAGCGTCGCGATGATCGTCTGCGGCCCGACAAGAACATCGTCGCCGATTGTGATGCCTCCCTGGTCTTGGAACTGACAGCCCGCGTTAATGAACACGCGCTTGCCGATCTTCGTGTTCTTGCCGCAGTCCGTGTGGAACGGCGGGAAGAGGCCAAACGACTCGTCGATCTCGCTCGCCGTCAGCTGCGACATGAGCGCACGCACTTCCTCCGGCGTATGGTACGCGCCGTTCAGCTCCGCGGTGATCTTCAGCGCCTCCTGCGAAAATGCGTGAAACGCCTGATGAAGTTCGCTCCCAGCGGGAATGTACTCCACCTCGGCCATCGCCTTTCTGAATTCATCAATCGTCATCGCCAAGTTCCCGATTTTGAGTCTAAGCTTCACTATTGAAATTTAGTGCCGCAAAGATCTTTGTGTTCTTTGCGTTCTTTGCGGCTAATACAAGCATTCATTTCAGATACTTCCTGTAGAACGCCTCGATGCGGTCGAAGGGAATCGCCCCCTTCCAGCCGCCGTCATATAGATCGCAGTGCGACGCCCCGGGAACGATGACGAGTTCCTTGTTGTCGCCCTTGAGCATCCTGAAGGCATCTTCGCCGAAATAGCGGCTATGCGCCTTTTCGCCATGCAGCACCATCACCGCGCTTTCGATCTCGCCCGCGTAGGCAAGCAGCTTTGCGTTGATGAACGAGAGGAAGGATGTCTTGTTCCAGCCGCCATTGGAGTTGAGCGAACGCTGGTGATATCCGCGCGGGGTCTTGTAGTAGGCGTGATAGTCCTTCACGAACTGCGGGGCATCGTCTGGCAGCTTTTCAGGAACGCCGCCACCAAGCTCGTACGTTCCTGATTTGAAGTCCTTGATCCGCTGGGCATTCATCGCCTCCTTCTTCGCCTTGCGTGCCGCAGAGCTGTCCTCCTTGTCGAAATATCCGTTCGCAGTCACCCGCGTCATGTCGTACATAGTCGAGGCAACCGTCGCCTTGACGCGCGTATCGACCGCCGCCGCGTTGATGGCGAGTCCGCCCCATCCGCAGATGCCGAGGATGCCGATCTTGTCGGCGTCTACGTCATCGCGCGAGATGAGATAGTCCACCGCCTGTGCCACCCGACTCGCCAGTAAAGGACGGATCGAACGCGATTGTCAGGAAGCCGCGCTCCGCGAGCGTCTGCGCATATAGTCCGCTCGACTGCTCCTTGACCGCACCAAACGGACCGCTGACGGCGATTGCCGCGAATTTCCCGTTCCCCGTTCCCCATTCCCCGTTCCCCGCCTTCGGCTTGTACACGTCAGCGGCAAGCGTGATGCCGAAGCGGTTGCGGAACGTCACCTTGGCGTGTTCCACCTTATCGGACTTCGGGAATGTCTTGTCCCACTCCTGCGTGAGCGGGAGATTCGCCTGTGCCGAAGGCATCAGGTTGCCCGAGCACGAAGCGCAAGCCGCGTCAGCGGTCGCAAGAGGCCGAGACGCACTTGTCGCGTCTGCAGTGCAGACGCCGCCCGCGACCAGAGTCGCCATCGCCAGTTCTTTCATCATTTAGTTTCTCCTTGCAGTTGACCTATTGTGTCAAAAAAGAAAACACTGATAGTATAACCTGTTCCGGCTGAAATAACAAATACCGATTTCTTATCAACTGACATAATTTACACTTATGCCTGAATATGGTATACTATGCACCATGGACTTAAGGATACTCAGGTATTTTCTCGCCGTGGCGGAGGAGGGGAACATCACCCGCGCCGCCGAACGGCTTCACATTTCGCAGCCCGCGCTTTCCACGCAGCTCGCCGCGCTCGAGGACGAGCTCGGGCACAAGCTCCTCGAACGCAGCGCGCGCGGAATCGTACTGACCGAGAAAGGCATCGCCCTCAAGCGACGCGCCGACGACCTAGTGGAGCTCGCCGAGCGGGTGGAGGACGAGATCAAGGCATCAGATACGGACGAAATCGTCGGCACGGTCTCCATCGGAGCCGGCGAGACGCCGGCGTTCCGCTTTGTGGCCCGTGCGGCGGAAGAGCTCCACCGCAGCAATCAGAGACTCTGTTTCTCCGTCTCATCGGGCAACGGCGAGGACATCGTCGCCCACCTGCGCGAGGGAACCTTCGATCTTGGCGTCCTGGTCGGCCCCGGACGCTATGGCGGCTTCGACTACCTGACGCTTCCCTACACGCACCACTGGGGACTTGCCGTCAGGAAGGATTCGCCGCTCGCCGCGAAGAAGCGCATATCGCCGAAGGACGCGCAAGGCGTCCCGCTCATCTGCTCTCGCCAGGCAATGGTAAAGGAGTTTCTCGCCGGGTGGTTCGGCTGCCCATTTGGGAAGCTGGATGTAGTCGCCAACTACAACCTCATCTACAACGCGGCGGTTTTCGTCGAAGCGGGACTCGGCGCGGCGGTCTGCATCGACGGGATGATTCCGCAGGAGTTCGCAGAGCGCGTCGCGTTCCGTCCATTCTCGCCCGCGCTCACGAGCGACATATATATCGCCTGGCGCAGAAACGCCGCGCTCTCGCCGGCCGCCGCCGCGCTCGTCGAAGCAGTCCGCGTCCTGTCGTCAGGCCGTCAAATGTGAGTCATTGCCTTTTCGACGAGCCGTTTGCCGAGGGCGCGGGCGCATCTTGCGCGGGCTCGCGTTGAAAATCATCGCGAATGGCTTGTTGTCGATCATGAGTTTTCTCCTTGTGTTTCATTTTGCCAACCAGAGCCCAAGCGCTGTGGCGGCGATGCCGAGCGCAACGCTGCTCGAAAAGGTGGAAAAAGTCGTGAAGCCGCCGCACAGTCCGACGGTCAGCGAGAGGCGCAATGCTTCGCTCCAGCCAAAGCGCGACGCCCAGCCGCCAACACGCTCGATCGTTGCCGCGGGAATACATTCCGTTGGACATACAAGGGACTTCTCCGCGTCCGTCGAACCGGTGAACACGAACGGCTGGCTGCAATCCACATCGCCATAGTCGGCGACTTTACAAACTGAGAATTGCTGCTCGAGGACTTGAATGATCATTATTTTACGCCCTGCAATAGTTTTTCGAAAATTCTTGCATCATATTCCGAGAAGCAGCAGAACACAACCTCGATGTCGTGTGCTTTGAGGAACGCCCCGGCTTCGCGCACGGCGATTTCGGCGGCGTCCTCGATGGGGTAGCCGTACACTCCGGTCGAGATGCACGGGAACGCAATGCTACGGCATCCGCTCTCGGCAGCGAGGGCAAGTGAGTTGCGGTAGCAATTCGCCAGCTTCTCCGGCTCGCCATGCTCTCCGTCCCTGTACACTGGCCCGACCGTGTGTATCACGAACTTCGCCGGCAACTTGAATCCCGGCGTGATTCGCGCCTCGCCCGTCGGACACCTCACGCCCGGCCGAACCTCCGGCACTTTTAGGCACGCCTCGTAGAGTTCGCGCCCAGCCGCGCGGTGAATCGCGCCGTCAACTCCACCACCGCCCAGCATGACCTGATTGGCGGCATTGACAATGGCGTCAACCGTGAGTTTCGTTATATCGCCTTGTACAATCCGCATCATGAGAGTATCGCCTTGCTTGCGTTTTCCGCCTCCAGGGCGCGCGCCAACTGGTCGGGGCAGGAAGTCCCGTTGCGGCATGGTATGCCCTTGAGCAGCGAGATGACTTCCTCGACCTTGCGACCGACGGCGAGCTTGGCGACGCCGACCGTGTTGCCAGGACATCCGCCAATGAAACGGCAGGCGGTCAGAACGCCGTCAGTTACTTCGTATTCAATTGCCCTTGAGCAAGTTCCTTGTGTAGTATATGTCTTCATTGGTTCTCCTTTATGAATCTTCCAGAAGCCTATTCACAATCCGCCTTTCACGAGCGTCCACACTATGGCGACTACAAGCGACGGAAGCAAGTTCGCCACTCGGATCTTCTTCTCGCGCCAGAGGATGTTCCACCCTACGCAGAATATAAGGACGCCTCCCGTTAGCGAAATCGCATCGAGCGCATCAGCAGTCATCACTCGGCGCAGAGGGTATGCCGCGATTGTAATGCCACCCTGATAGAGCAGAATCGGGATGGCAGAGAATATCGCGCCCTTGCCAAGAGAAGCCGTGAGCGCAATCGTGAAAATGCCGTCCATTGCGGACTTCAGATAGAGAAGCGAAGGATCACCTCGAAGTCCGTCCTCCAGAGCACCCAGTATCGCCATTGCCCCGATGCAATACGTCAGGGAAGCTGTTACGAAGCCATTAAGGAACGAGCCGTCGCTCTCGTTGTGTGAAACGCGGCGTAGCCATACGCCAAAACGCTCGAGCTTGCCGTCGATATCGACGACCTCACCCGCGACAGCGCCAATTGCAAGCGACATCACGAGCATGAGCGCCCCGCGACACTCCACCGCGCCGCCAGCGCCGACCGACAGCATCTTGGAGAACGTCGCGCTCGCCCCAACGAACAAGGTGCCGACGGCCATCCCGGAGACGAGTGTCGTCCTTACGCTCTCGCTGATGGCCTTGCCAGCCACAAGCCCGACGCATCCACCCGCAACAATGGCGACGGCATTGACTATAGAACCCAATCCAATCATCGTCTTACATTAGTTCCTTGCCGCAGGAGAACGCCTGTGCTACGACCTCGCCCATAAGACGATAGACGTGCTGGCAGGTGTCGAAGCAGATTGGCTTCATCTTGTCTGCATCGGGCTTGCCGTCTGTGAGCGCTGATTCCTCGACGCCGCAGTTGAGGATCTTGCCGACAACGTTGCAGTTCTCTTCATTCATGGAGACGAGCTCGCATTCGAGGACGAGCGGCAGTTCATTGACGACTGGCGCGTCCACAAACTCGCTTTTCGTGACGGTGAAGCCGCTCTTCGTCACCTTGTCGGGCGCCTTGTTACCGCTAACAATGCCGAGGTAGTCGCAGGACCTGACGGTGCCCGCCGTGCCGAAGGCGACAGTGAACGCCTTACGCGCGGCGATGTTCGCCCATGTCTTGTGCGAGGTGTCGATGCAGATCGTTATCTGGTCCTCCAGCGTGATTCCACCCCAGGCGGCGTTCATTACATCGGGAGTTCCATCCTCGTTGTACGTGCCGATCATCAAGACTGGCATCGGGAACATCCAGTTCTTCACTCCAAGGTTCTTCTTCATGCAACTACCTCCTTGCTTGCGATTTCAGCTTCCATAACACGCGCCAACTGTTATTTACTCCTTGCCAGGACATGGTCGCGGCCGTCGGGAGCGTATACGCGGTGGACAAACACCCCTGGCTCCGTCTCGACTGCTTCAACGCGAACCTCCTCCCCGGCAAGCGTCTCCGACTTGAAGACGATGTCGAGTTCGCGGCACGGGCCCGCCGCGTCGGGACGTCCCTCCATCAGCCATTCGACATAATGGACGTTGTTGACGTGGCCGTTCAGGTCGATGTCGCCGCGGCGCGCGCGAAAGACGAGCGCGTCCGGCATGGCCTCGCTGCATTCCCAGCGCAGCTTCGGGAACGGCTCGTCTCCGAAGACAGGCTTCCGGACCGTATTCGCCGCGGCAAACACGCCTTCGGGAATGGCGACGACCTTGCGGGATGCGAGGTCGATGATCATCCATTCGCTGGAGGCATGCCCAAGCTCCTCGCCATCCGCGCCCGTCAGGACGAAATCGCGCCACGCGACGATCCGACGTCCGCCGCGCGGAAACGTAAGTATCGAGACCGTTTCGCCCCACTTCGGGAAACGAGACATCTTTACCTTCAAGTGCGTAAGAACCCATGAGATGTTCTCGCCGGCTGACTCAAAGTCCGATTTCGAGAATGCCAGCGCCTCGGCGTTCAGGCTTGCCGCCTCCTGCAGCCAGTTGCATACGGATGCCATCGTCGCTGTGCCATCAGGACCGCACTCGTATGTCCTGACCGCCCAAGAGTACTCTCCAAATGTATCGCCCATAGCGCCTTGTTGTTACTTCACTTTCATCCAGAGTCGCATCTTCTTTTCCGATGCATTACTTTGTGAGCGCGAATATCCGCCTAATCCCCTTTCGGGCGAGCGACCGCAGCGCGTCCAGCGACTCCTCCGTGAACGGCTTGTGCTCGGCGGTGCCCTGCAGCTCCACGTAGCGCCCGTCGTCGGTCATCACGACATTGAGGTCGACCTCCGCCGTGGAGTCGTGGGCGTAGTCGAGGTCGAGCGTCGGCCGGCCGTCGCACACGCCGACCGACACCGCCGCGACGCGGTGGACGATCGGGCTCTCGGCGAGCGTGCCATCAGCGAGCAGCTTCGCCACCGCGTCCTGGAGGGCGACCATGCCGCCCGTAATCGACGCGCACCTCGTGCCGCCGTCGGCCTGCAGGACGTCGCAGTCGATCGTGATCTGCCTGGGACCGAGCTTCGCCATGTCGACGGCGGCGCGGAGCGAGCGCCCGATGAGGCGCTGGATCTCCGTCGAGCGGGCGTCCTGCCTCAGTTTCTTGATGTCGCGGTCCTTGCGCCCGCCGCCGGTCGAGGACGGGAGCATCGAGTATTCCGCCGTCACCCAGCCGCGCCCGGTGTCCTTCAGGAACGGCGGCACCTTGTCCTCGACGCTTGCGGTGCAGAGGACCCAGGTGTCGCCCCACTTGACGAGGACGCTCCCCGCCGCGTGCTTGGTGAATCCGCGCACAAACTCAATTTTGCGAAGTTCTGTCCGTTTTTTCATTTTCTACCTCCTGTCGATTTAGCCATTTGTTTTCTCGCGCAAAGTTCGCAAAGTTCGCGAAGTTGATTCTATAAATTGTTGACGAGGCGCTGTATGCCGTCCTATACTTTGCGGACTCCGCGGACTTTGCGCGAGATAAACCCCTCTCTATTCCGTTTGCCATGTCAGTGCCCCATGCGCACGGGGCGGAGGATGCCGCCGAACCCGGAGCTTCCGCCCATCACGCGATTGACCCAGCTTCGCGGAATCCACACGGCGATGGCGCCGGCCATCAGGAACCCGAACACGAGCCACGGGGCCATCATGGCAAATACATGTGCGAACGCAATCAATATGTCTTTCATGTCATCCTTATGTCTAACAATCCACCTGACGGGGCCGGGACTTTGCCGCCCTGCGGCGCATATTATACCAAAAACTGCCGCGGGGCATGAAAATGATTACCCCCCTTGCTATTTTTGCGAAAATTTTGTATCATTCTCACCATACACGCATAAGAAGCAAACGGAATAACCATGAACAAAGCCCTTCACGTCTTCGTATACCTGTTCCTGATCCTCGCAGGAACGGCGCTTTTCTTTGAAATCCAGCTCAATGAGAAGCGCGCGGAACTTACGGACCGCAACCGGATGCAGGAGGATTACTTCGTCAAGATCGCCAAGACGATCGAAAAGGCCGCGCCCGACAAGAACGCGTCCTTCGAAGTCAACAAGGACGCCGACGCGGTCGAGAACCGTCTCGTCGACTCTCCCAACATGGAAAACCTGCTCGAGGACTACCAGGCTCCACTTGAGCAGACCAACCTCGAGACCTACAACTGGGAAGGCAGCCGCGGTCTGCTCCGCTCGGTCTACGTGCTCGACCCAATGACCGGCAAGCCGGTGATGGACGGCAACCAGCCCCAGACCCGCGGCAGCGACGAGCAGAAGCTGCTCGAAAGCCTCTTCGAAAGCGCCAAGGACCAGCAGGCGCGCCTCAACGACACCCGCA
The DNA here is from genome assembly GCA_902800055.1 of uncultured bacterium. Taxonomy (GTDB): domain Bacteria; phylum Verrucomicrobiota; class Kiritimatiellia; order RFP12; family UBA1067; genus UBA1067. Next base: position 9,361 of record CADCCW010000039.1, on the reverse strand, counting down.
CGCAGCTCACCGAGATGCGCGAGCGCCTGGAGAAAGTGGTCAAGGAACTGAATGAGCTCAAGCCCATCGCCCGCCAGGACAAGGTGACGATCGACGAGCGCAACGCCAAGATCGCCAAACTCGAGGAGGAAAAGGCCGCGCTCGAAGACACCGTCAAAAAGCTCAAGGCCAACATCGAAGAGCTGAACAGCGAAATCACCTCGCTCAAGGACGAGGTCCAGACCGCCAAGGACGAGACCGAGGCCGCCAAGGAGGAGCTCGCCAAGGAACAGAAGAAGGTCGAGCAGCTCAAGCAGCTCGTGAAGGACCTCATCGCCCAGGTCAACGCGCGCGCCGACGACGGCGGCCACTCCGCCGTGACCGCGATCTCCGTCGGCGACAAGGGCAAGATCCTGCGCGTCGACAACGAGAGCATGTTCGCCATCATCGAATTCACCGAGTCGGCGATGAAGGAGCTCAAGGGCGAAGACCTCGCTCGTCCGCTGCCGATGCTCGAGCTCAACGTGCGCCGTCCCGGCTTCAAGGGCCAGGCCGGCGAGCTCGTCGGCCGCGTCCGCCTCAGGCAGGAAATTCGCGGCAAGAACATGGCGATCTGCGACATCCTCGGCGCGTGGGAACAGGCCAAGATGGCCGAGGGCGACATCGTCCTCGCCGACTAATGGCGGCCAAGGCTCCAGTCCGTGCGGCGGAATCGCTCCTCAGGGCGGTTCTCGCCGCCGCCGCGCTCGCCGCGCTCGCCGGCTGCATCGCCGACAACGCCGAGGACACGAACCTTCCGTGGGCGTCCAACCGCGGCTGGGAAGGCATTGCGCCAATTTCGCCCGCGGTGATGGACCGCTACGACTGACGCGACCGGCTTGATCCGCGACCGCTCATTCACCGCCGCCGCTGGCGCGCGCCTCGACGCCGCCCTTCTCGCCGCCTTCCCGTCGACTACCCGCGCCTTCGTGCGCGACGCCATCGCGCGCGGCGACGTGCTGGTGAATGGACGCCGCGCGCCCAAGGGCATGAAGCTCAAGGGCGGCGAAGAGATCGCCGTTGCCGAGCTGCTGGAGGAATGCGACAACCTCGTCGCGCCCAGCGCGGAACCCTGTCCGCCCGCGGTGTTCGAGGACGACTCCATCCTCGCCTTCGACAAGCCCGCCGGGATGTGCGTCCAGCCGCTCGACTGCCGCGAGACCGGCACGCTGATGAACGCCGTCGTCGCCCACTACCCGGAGTGCCGCGCCATCGCCGCGGTCGACGCAAGCGGCCGGAAGTGCGACACCCTGATGGCCGGCGCCGTCCACCGCATCGACGCGGACACCTCCGGGCTCGTCCTCGTCGCCCGCACCCAGGCGGCGTTCGACAGCCTGCGCGCGCAGTTCGCCGCGCAGTCGGTGAAGAAGACGTATCTCGCGCTCGTCGAGGGCGACGTAGTGGCCGGCGGCACGCTGGAGCACGAGCTCGCCCACGACCCGACGCTCCCCTTCTGCCGGATGATCGACGCCGCGCACAACCGCCTCTCGCCGGCCGACCGCGCGCGGCTGCGGCCGCTCAGGGCCATCACCCGCTTCCTGCCGATCGCGCATCTCCGCGAAGGCAACGAGCCGCGCACGCTCCTGGAGGTGACGATCTACACCGGCGTCACCCACCAGATCCGCGCCCAGCTCGCGCTCGCCGGCATGCACATCGTCAACGACCGCCTCTACGGCGCCTTCGCCGTCGAGGGAATGACCGGCCACTGCCTCCACTCCCTCGCCGCCGCGTTCACCCATCCGGAATCCGGCGAGCCGGTGGAAATCCGCACCCCGCTCCCCGCCTGGGCCCGCTAAGCCTTCCCGCCGACAGGAAGGCAACGGCAGCACACTGACGAAACCGCCGCGTCGATCAGCTCCGGAATGAAGACCGGCAGCACGTGCTCCGAGCCTGGGATCATCGTCACGGATGCATCGGGGAAGATCGTCTTCAGATACGCCGCGTTCTCTGGCCTTACGATGCCGTCGTGCTCACTCTGGAAAATCGCAACTGGCGCCATAAACCGCCCGGACGCCTTCAGCTCGGCGAGCGCGGCGCGGAGGTCGGTCGTCCGCAGATAGTCGAGCCCGCGCGCCAGGTTCTCGTCGCTGTCCATCGTGTAGGGGTTGGGTTTCCCTTCCTGAACGCCGAAGAACCCTTCCGCGTGCGTCATCTTGAGCCCCACCTCGAGCGCCTTAAGCCGCCGCTCCGACATTCCCGCCCAGCCGTCGTCCTTCATCATCCGCGCGGTCGGTGCAATCAGGACAAGCCCTTTGATCCGCTCTGGGAGCCCGGCCGCGATGCGAAGCGCGGAGCTTGCCCCCATCGACCAGCCAACGAGGATGGCGCCGTCGCCCTCGGCAAGCGCCATTTCAGGCAAGCCGTCCAACTGCTCGACATACGAGAACACGCGCTCCCGCGAGAAAGCGCAGAGATCCCATGCATGCGGACTCGCCGCCCAGCCATTGAGCACCAGCGTCCTGACGTTCATGCCATCACCCTGCCGCGGCTTCGACCAGCATTGCAAGCGCATGGCGCACGGCCTGCGCGCGCACTTCGGCGCGGTCGCCAGGAAACACGACATGCTCGGTGCGCACTCCGGCAGCGGAGGCGAGGCCGAACCACACCAGACCGACCGGCTTCTCCGCGCTGCCGCCGCCGGGGCCGGCGATGCCGGTGAGCGAAACCGCGAAGTCGGTTTCGTAGAGCCGCCGCGCGCCGGTCGCCATCTCCGCGGCAGTCTCGGACGACACCGCCCCGTGCAGGCGCAGGGTCTCGCCCGACACCCCCAGCACCTTCTCCTTCGTCGCGTTCTCGTAGACCACCGCGCCGCCGGCGAACACCTCGCTCGCGCCGGCGACGCCGGTTATCGCCGCCGCCACTCCGCCGCCGGTGCAGCTCTCGGCCGTCGCGCACCTGAGTCCCTTCGCCTTCAGCGCCGCCACCAGCCGCCCGGCCGCGGCCGTTGTTTCGCCGTCCGCCGCGTCGGCGCAGGGATAGACCGCGCCCGCGGCGGCGATACCCGCGACCGCCCCGCGCTTGACCACCTTCACCCGTACGCACCCCGGACCCAGCGCGTCAAACGCCACTTTCGCCGCGCGCTCGATCATCCTGCACTTCGCCGCCCTGAGCGCCGCGCGCACCCGCTCCGCCGCCGCCGCGTAGTCGACGGTGTCGGCGAGCGCGTCCGTCTCCGCCGCCCGGTCGGGGATATCCAGCTCCGCGTCGACGACGAGCGTCTGCTCCCGGATCCGCTCCTCCGGAAGATCGCCGATGATGCACTCGACTTCGATGCCGTCAATCTTCAGCGTCATTCCACGATCCCCCATTCGCGCAGGGGCTCGAGCGGAAGCCCCATGATGTTTTCGTAGCTGCCGGTGTACGACTCGACGATGAAGTCGCCCGACTCGTCGATGTCGTACGCGCCCGCCCGATCGAGCGGATTCACCCGCCGCACATATTCGTCGATTGCCGCGGCGGTAAGCTCGCGGAACTTGACGTCCGAGCGCACCACCCGCGTCTCGCCGCAGTAGGCGACGCCGGTAAAGACCACATGGACGCGCCCCGCGAGCTCGCCAAGGAACCGCCGCGCCTCGTCGAGGTCGCGCGGCTTGCCGTAGATGCGACCGCCGAACCAGACTATCGTGTCCGCCGAAAGCACCCGCCCCGCCGTCTTCGCCGCCGCGCCCTTGGCCAGCGCGTTCTCGCGCACCGTGCGCTCGGGGTCGTCGGGATACGACTTCTCCTCGGCATCGCCCTTCTCGACCACGAAGTCGACGCCGTGCTCGCGCAGTATCTTCGCGCGGCGCGGGCTGCCGCTCGCAAGCACCAGGAACATGACCGGCCCCTCGCGCAGCAGCTTGATCTCCCCGCCCTCGCACTTCGCCACCGTCGATGCCGCGCCGCCGGGCGAGACGCCGCCGTCGACGACGATGTCCGCCGAAAGCCCGACGTCGGCAAGCGCACGTTCCGCCGCAGTCGCCGGGCTGCCGCCGGATAGGTTGGCGCTCGTCACCCTCAGGACGCCGCCGCAGCGCTCGGCAAGCTCGCGCGTGAACGCGAGATCAGGGACCCGCAGCCCCTCGAAGCCGCCGCGCATGCACGGCAGCACCAGCGTGAGCGCGCCCGGCCAGTGGCGCTCGGCAAGCCGCCTTGCCTGTGCGTCCATGCCGCCGAGGAAGCGCTCCGCCGCGGCCGCTCCGGCGGCGAGGAGCGCAATCGGCTTGGCGGCGGCGCGCGCCTTGATCGAATAGAGCCGCCGCACCGCCTCCGGGAAGCCAGGATGCGCCGCAAGCCCGTAGACGGTGTCGGTGGGAACTACCGCCACTCCGCCCGCAAGCAACACCTGCGCCGCCGCCTGAAGACCGGCCTCGTCTGATTTCACAATTTTCACAGAAGCGGATTATACCAAATTATGGTATACTTCGGCATATGAAACGGACAACCTTCAGCGTCGGCTCATTCGAAGTCAACTGCACCATTCTCCACCAGAACGGCGAAGCGTGGATCGTCGACCCGGGCGGCGAGCCGGAAAAAATCCTCGGCGAACTAAGGCGGCTTGCCCTCAAGCCGCGCGGGATCCTCCTCACCCACGCGCACTTCGACCACATCGGCGCCGTCAACGCCATCCTCGCCGCCGCACCGGGAACACCGGTCTACCTCGGCGAAAAGGACATCCCCGTGGTCTCGCATCCGTTCAACCAGATGCCGCCGGAGTATCCGCCGGTCGCGAAGATCGAAGGTCTCCGCCCCGCCTCCGAGGTTCCGCTCTTCCAGGCGCTAGACACCCCCGGCCACACCCCTGGCGGAGTTTCCTACTACCTCGCCGACTTCGACGCCGGCAACGGCGCGCGCGGACTGCTCCTGAGCGGCGACACGCTTTTCGCCGGCTCGGTCGGCCGCACCGACTTCCCCGGCGGGAACATGGCGACGCTGATGGCGAGCCTCGGCTCGCTCAAGGTGCTGCCGCCGGAAACGCTCGTCGTCCCGGGCCACGGACCCGAGACCACGCTCGCGCGGGAATTCGCCTCCAACCCGTTCCTTGCGGACTAGGAAGCCGCGCGCTACGGCCAGACGAGGTCGGCGGCGGCGAAGACGGGACCGTCCACGCAGCAGCGCTCGTTGCCGCGGACAGTCCGCTGGATGCAGGCGTAGCAAGCGCCGACGCCGCAGACCATGTGGCGGTCCATCGAGATCCACCCCGGCGCCTTGGCGGCGACGGCGCGCCCGGCGACGGCGCGGAGCATCGGGTCGGGTCCGCACGCGAAGAGCTCGAACGGCGCGCCCGCCGCCTGGAGACGCGCGATCTCGGCGTCGAGCGGCACGGTGACAAATCCCTTCTCGCCGACACTGCCGTCGTTGGTGGCAAGGAAAGTCTTAAGCCCCAGCGCCTGGAAGCGGTCCGCCGCCACCAGGTCGCCGGCGGTGCGTCCGCCGATGAACACCTCGATCCGCTCCGCCGCCACGCCGGCGGCGAGCAGCCGCCGCGCGAGGAGATGGAGCGGGGCGGAGCCGTAGCCGCCGCCGACCAGAAGCGCCGTGCCGCGCACGGAGACCGGGAAGCCACGGCCGAGGGGACCCATGACGCGGATCTCCGCGCCGGCCTTGGCGGCAGCCAGCGCCTCGGTGCCGCGGCCGACCACCTTGTAGACGATCTCCAGCCGGTCGCCCTCGGCGTCGAAGATGCTGAACGGACGCCGCAGGGCGCTCGCCTCGAGGCCGGGCACGCGCAGGTGTACGAACTGGCCGGGCGCGGCGGCGGCGGCGATCGCCGGCGACTTAAGCGCCAGGCGGCGGTAGCCGTGGCCAAGATCCTCGGTGACAACCACCTCGCAGAGCTCGTCGGTCATTCTCCCGCTCCTTTCGCCTTCAGCGCCAGCTTCAGCCGCTCGTCGACGTCGTTGTTGTGCAGCGCCTCCAGGAGCTCGCCCATGTCGCCGTCGATGATGCGGTCGAGCGAGTAGAGGGTGAGGCCGATGCGGTGGTCGGTCATGCGGTTCTGGGGAAAGTTGTAGGTGCGGATCTTGTCCGACCGGTCGCCGGAGCCGCGCAGGGTGAGCCGGTCGGCGCCGAGCTTCGCCTCCTCCTCGCGGCGCTTGAAGTCGAGGACGCGCGCCTTCAGGGTGGCGAGGCACTTCTCGCGGTTGCGGATCTGGGAGCGCTCGTCCTGGCAGACGGCGACGAGGCCGGTCGGGAGGTGGGTCATCCGGACGGCCGACTCGGTCTTGTTGACGTGCTGGCCGCCGGCGCCGCCGGCGCAGAAGAGGTCGATGCGGATGTCCTTCTCGGGGATCTCGATGTCGTCGGTCTCGTCCGCCTCCGGAAACACCACCACCGTGGCGGCGGAGGTGTGGATGCGGCCCTGGGCCTCGGTCTCGGGGACGCGCTGGACGCGGTGGGCGCCGGACTCGAAGCGGAAGGCGCCGTAGGCGCCCTCGCCCTGGACGGTGAAGACGATCTCCTTGTAGCCGTCGAGCGAAGTCTGGTTTGAATGCATCACCGCGACCTTCCAGCCGCGGGCCTCGCAGTAGCGGCTGTACATGCGGAAGAGGTCGCCGGCGAAAAGCGCCGCCTCCTCGCCGCCGGTGCCGGCGCGGATCTCCATGACTGCGTTGCGGTCCTCGAGCGGGTCTGGCGGGAGCAGCGCGGCCGAGAGCTCGCGCTCCGTGGCCTCGCCGAGCTGCCAGGCGACGTAGGCGTAGTCGAGCTTCTTGAGGAAGCGGTAGTCGGCCAGCGTCGCCAGGTAGCGGCGCCGGTCCTTCAAAACATCGGGGTCGCCCAGCTCCGCTTCCACGGAAGGCAGGCGACCCAGAACGTTCTCGACCTGTGCCTTGTCGACCAAGTCTTACTTCGCGAACTTCGCGTAGCGCTTCTTGAACGAGTCGACGCGGCCTTCGGTGTCGACCATGGTCTTCGCGCCGGTGAAGTAGGGGTGGCACGCCGAGCAGGTGTTGACCGTCATCTCCTTCTTGGTGGAGCGGGTGTGGAACACCTTGCCGCACGCGCAGGTGATGGTGGCGTCTTCGTACTTAGGATGGATGTCGCTCTTCATTTTTCTCTTTCCCTTCTGAAAAAGTCTGCGTAGTATACCATATTCCCGCCCGCCCGCGCAAGGCGGGGGGCGGGACGCCGCGGCCGGGCGGCTACTTGCGCAGCGCGGCCTGGGCGGCCGCGAGGCGCGCGATCGGCACGCGGTACGGCGAGCAGGAGACGTAGTCGAGGCCGATCTGGTGGCAGAACTCGACCGAAGTCGGGTCGCCGCCGTGCTCGCCGCAGATGCCGCAGTGGAGCGCGGGCCTGACGCCCTTGCCGAGCTCGATAGCCATCTTCATCAGCTTGCCGACGCCGACCTGGTCGAGCTTCGCGAACGGGTCGTTCTCGAAGATCTTCTTGTCGTAGTAGGCGTTGAGGAACTTGCCCGAGTCGTCGCGCGAGAAGCCGTAGGTCATCTGCGTGAGGTCGTTGGTGCCGAAGCAGAAGAACTCGGCCTCCTTGGCGATCTCGTCGGCGGTGAGCGCCGCGCGCGGGATCTCGATCATCGTGCCGACCTCGTAGTCGAGCTTGACGCCGCTCGACTCGATCTCGATGTTCGCGGCCTCGACGACGATGTCCTTGACGTACTTGAGCTCCTTCACCTCGCCGGTGAGCGGAATCATGATCTCGGGCTTCACCTTCCAGTCGGGATGGCGCTTCTGCACGTTGATCGCCGCGCGGATCACCGCACGCGTCTGCATGCGCGCGATCTCCGGGTAAGTGACGGCGAGGCGGCAGCCGCGGTGGCCCATCATCGGGTTGAACTCGTGGAGGGACTCGATGATCTCCTTGATGCGGGAGACGGGCTTGTTCTGGGCCTTGGCGAGGAGCGCGATCTCGTCCTCGCTGTGCGGCACGAACTCGTGCAACGGCGGGTCGAGGAAGCGGATCGTCACCGGGTTGCCCTCGAGCGCCTCGTAGAGCTGCTCGAAGTCGTCCTGCTGGTACGGGAGTATCTTCGCGAGCGCCTGGCGGCGCTCCTCCTCGGTGTCGGAGCAGATCATCTCGCGGAACGCGGCGATGCGGTCGGCCTCGAAGAACATGTGCTCGGTGCGGCAGAGGCCGATGCCCTCGGCGCCGAGCTCACGCGCCTTCTTGGCGTCGCGCGGGGTGTCGGCGTTGGTGCGCACCTTGAGGCGGCGGAACTTGTCGGCCCACGCCATGATGCGGCCGAACTCGCCGGCGATCCTGGCGTCGACGGTGGTGATGACGCCGTCGTAGATGTTGCCGGTCGAGCCGTCGATGGAGAGCCAGTCGCCCTCGCGGAAGGTCTTGCCGTTCAGGGTGAACTTCTTGTTCTCCTCGTCCATAGCGATCTCCTGGCAGCCGGAGACGCAGCAGGTGCCCATGCCGCGGGCGACGACGGCCGCGTGGCTGGTCATGCCGCCGCGGACGGTGAGGATGCCCTGCGCGGACTTCATGCCCTCGATGTCCTCGGGGCTGGTCTCAAGGCGCACGAGCACCACCTTCTCGCCGCGCTTCTTCCACGCCTTGGCGTCGTCGGCCGAGAAGACGATCTTGCCGCACGCCGCGCCCGGCGAGGCGGGGAGGCCGCGGCCCATCACCTTGCCGCGCTTCAGGGAGGCGGCGTCGAACTGCGGGTGGAGGAGCGTGTCGAGGTTGCGCGGCTCGATCATGAGCACGGCCTCCTCCTCGGTGCGCATCCCCTCGGGCGGTGCGCTTGCCGTTGCGGGTCTGGAGCATGAAGAGCTTCTTGTTCTCGATCGTGAACTCCATGTCCTGCATGTCGCGGTAGTGGCTCTCGAGCGTCTGGCAGATGGTCTTGAACTGCTCGAACACCTCGGGCATCACCTCGGCCATCTTGGCGATCGGCATCGGGGTGCGCACGCCGGCGACGACGTCCTCGCCCTGCGCGTTCATGAGGAACTCGCCCATCAGCTTCTTCTCGCCGGTCGCGGGGTCGCGGGTGAAGGCGACGCCGGTGCCGGAGTTGTCGTTCAAGTTGCCGAACGCCATCATCTGCACGTTGACGGCGGTGCCCCAGGAGTACGGGATGTCGTTGTCGCGGCGGTAGACGTTCGCGCGCGGGTTGTCCCAGCTGCGGAACACGGCCTTGATCGCCTCGATGAGCTGCTCCTTGGCGTCGGACGGGAAGTCCTTGCCGATCTTCGCCTTGTACTCGGCCTTGAACTGGCCGGCGAGCTCCTTGAGGTCGTCGGCGGTGAGCTCGACGTCGAGCTTGACGCCCTTCTTGGCCTTCATCTCGTCGATCAGCTTCTCGAAGTACTTCTTGCCGACCTCCATGACGACGTCGGAGAACATCTGGATGAAGCGGCGGTAGCAGTCCCACGCCCAGCGCGGGTTCTTCGTC
>CADCCW010000038.1 GCA_902800055.1 uncultured bacterium | reverse complement strand
ATAGGAGATGGACATCACCTGCTTTCGCAACCAGCGGCATCGCTCCGCGATTGGCCCTTGACAATTGTTCTCATAGGAGATTACGGTGCGGACGAAATCCAATCCCCCGCGCAATCCGCCGCGGCCTTTTAACCGGCGCAGCTCAACCTTTCAACCCTTCAACCGCCTCTGCGTGAGACTACCCCCTCGCGCAAAAACTACGCGAAGTAGTGGTTCTGGCCTTCGAGGCGGCGGCGGAGCTCGGCGTAGGGAACCGCCCCTACGTCGCCCTTGGTCGCGTCGAGCGCAAGTGCCGCGGCCGTGCCCGCGACCTGGCCCGAAACGATGCAGTTCGGCATCATGCGGATGGTCTTGACGTAGTCCTCCTCCACCGAGATGCAGAGTCCGCAGGCAAGGACGTTCGAGAAATCGACCGGCACGAGCGCCCCGTAGGGAACTGCCCCGAGTCCGTCGAGTTCTCCGTGGACCTCACCGCCGAAACCGTGCTTCATGCTCGCCGCGTGCTCGCCCCACTGGCGGACGAACGGCATCACCGGATCGTCCGGCATGGCCGACGTCGTCACCAGCCGCTTGTCCACCGTCGCCCGGCCGACGATGTGGCGGCCGGAACGAGAGCCGATCTGGTGGATCGCCGTCACGATGTAGGCGTCCTCGAAGCCCTTGAGTTCGCGCTTGTAGCAGGCGAGGAGCTCGAAGTTCCGCCGCCGCATCTCGGCATCCATCCGCGTCATGTCGCGCGAGTCGCAGCTGTTGCCGTTGACATATCCGCTGCACAGCCCTATCGCCAGACCCGTCCAGATGTTTTCTGGCAGCCGCTCGCGGTGGTTGCGGTAGAGGTCGTTGTAGATGCGCTGGTTCTCCTTGTAGACCTCTGGCGTGTCGTGCGGCCCCGGCGAGAGCGTCGCCCAGATCGACTTGTGCATCGTCTTGTCCGGCGGCGCGAGGCGCGTCTTTCCGCCGGCGCGGTGGACGAGGTGCGCCGCGCCCGTCGCGTCGACAAACACCTTCGCGCGGATGGCGCGCGGACCCTCCAGGCAGTCGACAATCGCCGCGGTGATGCGCCCGCCGTCGCGCACAACACCGGTCAGGTGGGTGTAGAAAAGCTTCTCCACGCCCGCCTCGTCGAGAAAGTCGTGGTACGCGACGCGCATATCCTCGATCCGCGAGCGCACGCGGTCGAGAATCGGTCCGTCGCCGACAGGACGGCTGTAGTCGGGCTGGTAGCGTTCATCGTGCGTCAGGAACCACGCCGCGCCGCGCTTCGCGAGGCGGCGGATGAACTCGTCCGCGATGCCGCGCAGATACTGAACACCCTTGTAGGGATCGAAGAAAAAAGTCGGCGTGTTGCAGTTGGTGCCGACGCCGCCGGGATAGCCGTAGTGCTCCACGAGGATCGTCCGCTTGCCTGCCCGCGCCGCGGCGACCGCCGCGCCGACGCCGCCCGGCCCCGCGCCCACGACGCAGACGTCGTAGTCGCCGAGCAACGGCACATCCTGCGAAAAACGCACCGCTCCCGCAGGCACGGGGCTATCCACTTCATCGCGGCAGGCGCCAACCGCGGCAGCTGCGCCACCTACGGCAAGTCCCTTAAGAAAATCGCGTCGCTTCATGGCGATCAGTCTTCGGATGTAACGGCGGGGGCGAGCGTCTCGAAGTCGGCGGTCGCGCCGGCGTAGCCGGACATGACCTGCTCGAGCCCGGCGCGGACGCGCGGGAACTCCACGTTGAGCCAGAACTCGAGCGCCGGCTTCTTGTAGTCGAACTTCTCGGCGGCCTTGACGAAGAGCGCGGCGACGACGAGCGCAATCGCTGCGTCGACGAGCTTCCGCGCCGAGAGGTCGTGGTAGGTCTTCGCGTCCTCGCGGCCTTTCACGTACTCGACCGCCGCGTCGAGGTCCGCGAGGAGCTTGGTCATCCGCGGATGCTCGGCGTGCCAGTCATCCTTGCCGAGGATGTCGGCGACGACGTCCTTGACGAGCCCGCCGGTGACGCCGGCGATCGCGGCAACGACCTGGAGCTGAGAGGTGCCCTCGTAGATCGTGGTGATGCGGCTGTCGCGGAGGTACCGCTCGCACGGATAGTCCTTCATGAAGCCCGAGCCGCCGAGGACGGCGATCGCGCCCTGCGCGTTGCGCATCGAAAGCTCCGAACCGTAGTACTTCGCCATCGGGGTGAGCATCTTGTTGAACGCCGCGTACTTCTTGAGGCGCGTGCGCACGGCAGGCGCCTCCGGCGAGCCCTTCAGCGTCTCGAACCTGCGGCCGAGGCCGGCCTCGAGGTCGACGTTCTTCGCCGCGTAGTAGGTGAGCAGGCGCGAGCCCTGGAGCTCGACCGACATCGTCGACATCAGCTCGCGGAGAGCAGGGAAGGTGTCGATGGTGACGCCGAACTGCTTTCTCGCCGCCGCGTAGTCGCGCGCAGCGCGGTAGGCGGCCTCGGCAATGCCGGTGCCCTGGGCGGCAATGCCCATGCGGGCGCCGTTCATGAGCGCCATGACGTAGGTGATGAGTCCGCGCTTCCTAAGGCCGATCAGCTTCGCCGGCGCCTCGGTGAAGACCATCTCGCAGGTGGGCGAACCGTGGATGCCGAGCTTGTTCTCGAGGCGGCGCACCTTGACCCACGGGCCCTTCTCGACGAGAAGGCAGCTTAGGCCGCGCCCGTCGCTGAACTCGGGCTCGGTGCGGGCGAGGACGAGCAGCACCTCTCCGCAGCCGTTGGTGATGAAGCGCTTGACGCCGTTGACGCGCCAGACGCCGTCCTTGTCCTGGTAGGCCGAGGTCTTGACGGACTGGAGGTCGGATCCGGCGTCCGGCTCGGTCAGCACCATCGCGCCGGTCCACTCGCCGGTGACGAGGCGCGGCACGTACTGTTTCTTGATCTCCTCGTCGGCGAACCAGTTGATCGTCTCGGCGATGCCCTGGAGCCCGAAGAGGTTCATGAGCCCGGCGTCGCCGCGGCTCACGATGTCGTTGCACGCAGTGAGGACGGTGCAGGGCATGTTGAGGCCGCCGAGGTAGTAGGGAATCGTGACGCCCATGAGGCCAGTCTTGCCGAAGAGCTCGATCGCGAGCTTCATCCCCGGCGCGCGCGTCACCGACCCGTCCTCGTTCAGGGTGTTGCCGACGAGGTCGGTCTCCTCGGCAAGCGGCGCGATGCGGTTCGCCATGATGTCTCCGCAGAGGTCGATCGCGCGCTTGTAGTTGTCGATCGCGTCAGCCGCGTCCTTCGGGGCGAAGTCGTATTCCTTCGCGAACTTGAAGTCCTCCTCGAGAAGCGTCGCGACTTCGGTGAGGTCGAGGAGGTCGATGACGTTCTCGATGTCCTTGTTGTCCCTGTAGAAATTGCCCATGTCACTCCCCCTTCGACTTAATCGCCTTGATGAGCTTCGGCACGACGACGTTGAGGTCGCCGACGATGCCGTAGTGCGCGACCTTGAAGATCGGCGCGTCCTTGTCGGTGTTGATAGCGATGATCTTCGCGGAGTCCTGCATGCCGGCGAGGTGCTGCACCGCGCCGGAGACGCCGCAGCTGATCATCAGCGCGGGGCGGACGGTGACGCCCGTCTGGCCGATCTGGCGCTCATGCTCGCAGTAGCCGAGGTCGACGGCCGCGCGGCTTCCGCCGACTGCGCCGCCGAGAACGCCGGCGAGGTCATGGAGGAGCTTGAAGTTCTCCTTCGAGCCGACGCCCGCGCCGCCGCAGACGATGATGCGCGAGCCCTTGAGGTTGACCGTCGACGCCTTGCGGACGATCTCGACCACCTCGACGGGGATCTCGACGCCATCAAGATGCGCCGAATGCTTCACGATAGTTCCCTCTTCCCTCTTCCCTCTTCCCTCTTCCCTTGCCAGCGGCTTCATCACGCCTTCGCGCACGGTCGCCATCTGCGGCCAGTTGCGGGCGTTGACGATCGTCGCGATGATGTTGCCGCCGAACGCGGGGCGGATCTGGTGTAGGACGTTGGTAAACGTTTCCTTCGTCTTCTTGTCCTCGTAGTCGCCGATCTGGAGGTCGGTGCAGTCGGCGGTGAGCCCGCACCGGAGCGCGGAGGCGACGGACGGCGCGAGGTCGCGGCCCATGTGCGTCGCGCCGAAGATCGCGATCTGGGGATTGACCTCCTTGACGAGCTCGACCATCGCGTGGCGATACGCCTTGTTGCGGTAGACCTTGAGCGCCGGGTCGTCAATCAGATGCACAATGTCGGCGCCGGCCTCGAAGAGCGGCTGCGCGAGCGATTCAACGCCCGAGCCCATCAGGACCGCGCCGACCTTGACGCCCAGCTTGCCCGCGAGCTCGCGAGCCTTGCCGAGCAGCTCGAACGGAACCTCGGAGAGCTTTCCTTCCTCCTGCTCCGCGAATACCCAGACTTCGCCTTTGGTGTTTTTCATGGTTTCGTTATCCAATCGTGTGGTCCTTGATCAGTTCCGAGACGAGCGCACCGATGCCCTCGTCGGTTGCGGCGACTTCCTTGAACTCGCCGCCAGCGAGGACGACGGACTCGATCTTGTTGACGCTCGTCGGCGAGCCCGCGAAGCCGCAGCGGTCGTCTTCGCAGCCGATCGCGGCGCAGTCGAGGATGGTCGGCTCGGCGTTCTTGTACTTCATCACGCGGCGCATCTCGTAGGGACGGAGCTCGCCGAACTTCTCGGTCACGGTGAAGAGCGCGGGCAGCTTGGCGCGGCAGGTCTCGACGCCAGTGCCGATGTCGCGGACGGCCGTCGCGGTGTCGCCGTCGAGGTCGAGCTTCTCGAGGTAGGTGACGACGGCGCAATCGAGCTTCTCGCCGATCTGCGGACCCGTCTGGGCGGTGTCGCCGTCGATCGCCTGGCGCCCGCAGAAGACGAGGTCGGGCTTGAACTTCTTCACCGCCTGCGAGAGGATGTAGCTCGTCGCGAGCGTGTCGGAGCCCGCCGCCTTGCGGTCGGTGACGAGAACCGCCTCGTCGGCGCCGCACGCGAGCGCCTCGCGGAGGACGGCCGTCGCCGCGGGGAGCCCCATCGCGATCACCGTCACTTTGCCGCCGTAGCGCTCCTTGACGGAGAGCGCCGCCTCGAGGGCGTTCTTGTCCTCGGGGTTGAAGATCGCGGGCAGCGCCGCGCGGTTGATGGTGCCGTCGGCCTTCATGGCCTGGCCGGTCACCTTCTTGGTGTCTGGAACCTGCTTGACGCAGACTACGCAATTATATCCGTTCATAGTTGGTAGTATATCAAAAATTGCCGTTGCAGTAAAATCAGCTTCTGCCCGCGGCATGGTCTTTGCCGATGAATTCGCAGGGGGCGCGTTTGGCGCAGAGGCCCTGGATGAACCGGACGCCGTAGGTGACGTGGGTCGCGAACACCCCGCAGGCCGTCAGGGCCCAGGTCGGAAGGCGCCAGGTGAAGGTGGTCAGGAAGAGGAGCGCGAGATAGACGAGCAGCGGGCCGCACATGACGCCGTACCAGAGCGACCAGAGCCACAGCGGCATCGCGGACGGAGTCGGAACGACGGCAAGCGCCGCGGCAATGACGAGGTAGAGGACGAACAGCGACGGGATGAAGTAGCTCAGGTGCAGCGAGTTCGACGGATAGCGCTTCACGAAGTAGCCGCGGTGGAAGGCATAGCGCCCCAGCTGCCGCAGGTGCGGCATGAGGAGCGGGCGGCGGTGGTGGCACACCACCACCCATGGGTCGTAGACGATGCGCTTGCCACGGTCGACGATGTCCTTGCAGAGCAGCGTGTCCTCGCCCGGCCAGAAGTCGGTGCGGTAGCCGCCGATCGCGTCCAGGAGCGTCTTGCCGACGAAGAGGTTGCAGCTCGGGTAGTCGTCCACGTCGCGCCGCACGCCGCCGGCCTTGTAGCGATAGCGGTAGGAGCCGGAGACGAGGGGGTTTTCGTAGACGCGCCCGCCGATCCGCGCGAGGAAGCCGTCGCTTGGCGGAGTGACGCCCGGGCCGCCGACGGCGCCGACGGAATCGTCGCCGAAGTACTTGAGCGCGTACTCGATCCAGTGCTGGTCGGGATAGGCGTCGTCGTCGATGAACGCCACCACCTCGCCCTTCGCCTCGCGGATGCCGAGGTTGCGCTTCTCCGCCGGGCGCACCTTGCCGGTGGCGACAAACCGGACGCGGTCAGAGAACTTCGCGGCAAAGGCGGGGTCGACCTCGCCGTCGGGCAGCACGATCGCCTCCCAGCGCGTCCAGGTCTGGCGCTCCATCGCCGACAGGCACTCCTCGAGCATCCAGCTGGGTCCGGGGCAGGCGACGACGACGCTGACAAGCGGCTCGCCGGCGGGCGGCTTCGGCGCCTCGGCGCGCGCATAGTAGCGCAGCACGCGGAGACGGTAAAAAACGGCGAGCGAGTCCCAGGCCATGGACTTCACCGTCTTCGGGCTCAGGGCGCCGAACTTCTGGCCGAACCTGATCACCACCGGCGCCTCGGCGATCTTCGCGCCGCGCGAGCGGGCGATGGCGAGGAGCTCCAGGTCGAAGGCGTAGGTCTTGACCAGCATGCGCGCGAGCGCCTCGCCCAGGACCTCGCGGCGGAAGAGCTTCATGCCGGTCTGGGTGTCGGTAAGCGGAAGGCCGATGAAGATGCGCACGAGGGTGAAGTAGCACCACGAGACGATGCGCCGGTGCCATGGGTACTCGACCACGCTCCGCGGATGCCGTTTGGAGCCTACCACCACGTCCGCGCCTTCCTTCGCCATCCGCTCGAAGAACCACGGCGTCTGCTGGGGCTGGATGTCGAGGTCGCCGTCGAGGAGCATCACGAACTCGCCGGTCGACGCCGCGAAGCCGGCCTTGAGCGCGGCGCCCTTCCCGCCGTTGAGCCGGCAGACGACGGGCTTGAGCGTGACGAAGCGATAGGTCCAGTCGGCGGCGACGCGCTCGAACTCGGTGTCGGTGCCGTCCGCGCTGCCGTCATCCACCGGCACCAGCTCGACCGGCACGCGGTGGGACTCGAAGAGGTCGGCTACGAGACGCAGGTTGCCGCTGGCCGCGGCGGCGAGGCGGTAGAAAGGCATGACGACGGAAAGCCGTCCGTCGCCGACGGTCTCGCGCACAAGGGCCCAGAGCTCCTCGCCGGCCTCGAGCCCGGACGCGGCGGCGCTCATCGCGCCTCCCCGCCGCCGAGCGCGATGAGGACCCGGAGCAGCTCGGAGACGCTCCACGCCTGGGCCGCGCACCCCTTCTCGGCGTGCGGCGCGTCGCCGTCCGCGATCTCGCTCAGCTGGCAGAGGCAGCCGGCGTTGAGGTTCTCGACGGACGAGGCGAGCAGCGAGAGCGCCTTGGCGCGGTCAACCTCGCCGCTGGCGGCGAGCGCCTCGACGAAAAGCGGGAACTGCCACATCCACGCGGTGCCGTTGTGGTACGCCTGCTTGCGGCTTGTGTCCTCGTCGCCGGTGTAGACGCCGCGGTAGCGTCCGTCGCCGGCGGCGAGCGAGCGCATGCCGCCGGGAATGACGAGCTCCTCGGCGGAGCGCACGACCGCCCTGGCGTCGCAGATGCCGAACGCCGCGAGGAGGAGCTGGTTGGGGCGCACCGCCTTGTCCGGCTTCGCCTGCGCCGCGGCGACGCCGGCGGGCGCGTCGAGGCAGTCGCAGTAGCCGCCGCCCTCGATGCGGAAGAGCCGCTCCACGGAATCCGCCGCGCGCGCCGCGAGCTCGTCCTGGCCGAGGAAGCGGAGCGCCGCGATCCAGAGCGCCTGGATCTCGACCGCGTAGCCTTCGCGCGGCGTGCAGGCGGGGTAGTTGGTGTCCATCCAGGTAAAGTGCGAGGGTGACCAGACAAGGCCGCTTTCGGGGTCGACCTTGATGCCGTTCGGAGTGCCGACGACGTAGTTGCGCACGATCGACTCGCAGGTGCGGCGCAGGGCGGCGAGCTCCTTGAGCCCGGGTTCGCGGGCGGAGAGCTCCTCGACGCAGCGGATGAACCAAAGCTGGGCGTCGACGGTGTCGCGGTTGCCGGCGGTCGAGCCGTAGATGATGTTCGGCAGGGTGCCGTTCTCCTCGAAGGCGGCGAAGGCTAGGAGGATCTTGAGGGATTCCTCGACCATGCCCGCGGCGATCATGCCGCGCATGAAGATGAAGGTGTCGCGGCCCCAATCGAGGAACCACGGGTAGCCGGCGATGACGGTCTTGAGCTCGTTGCGGCGGACGATGTAGAGGCGCATCGACTCGGCCAGCGCGGCGGCGAGCGGAAGCGAATCGCCGCGCTCCTCGAACTCCGGCGACGGCGCGGGCTTGTCGGGCTTCTCGCCGGGGCGCAGGTACTGGCCGGCGAACACCACCTCGTCGCCGGCCGCGAGGTCGGCGGAAACCCAGCCCGGGGAAAAGACGTCGCCGGAGCCCTCGAGGCCGCGCTCCGCGTCCTCGGCGTAGGGGACGTTGTAGTCCCACTGCGGTTCGTGGTGATAGCGTCCGCCGCGGATGCGCATCAGGAACCGGCCTTCGCCGGGCGCGAAGTCGAAGCCGGTGTTGCCGACGGGGCAGGCGGCGCGGGAGAACTCCCGCTCCGGCCCGAGGTACGCCTTGGTGGTCTGGTGGAAGCTGCGCCAGTCGATGTCGGGGCGGAAGACGACCCGCACCTTGCCGGGCGCGTCGCGCTCGCCGCCCTTCGTCCGGCGCACCACGAGGACGGCGCGGTTGGCGGCGGGGTCGAGCCGGTGGGTGAACTCGAAGTCGGCCTCGAGGCCCATTCCGCAGGGCACGCGGAAGCGCCAGCGCGCAAAGCGTCCGGCGGGGTCGGCGGCGAAGGAGTCGGCGCATTTGGCGTCGATCTCGCGCATGTACCCTTCGCGCTGGAGCCAGCAGCGGGTGCGGATCCAGAGGTTGAGCCGGTCGGACGGCACCTCGGGGTTGGGGTTGGCGGCGAGGAAGGCGTCGTAGCGCGAGGCGACCGCGCCCCAGCCGAGGCGCAGCTGCGCGGCGGCGCCGGCGCCGTCGGAGAGGACGGTGCGCCATTCCGGATGGAGGCGCAGCCCGGCGCCGTCGAGCCCGAGGAGCATCTTCGCCTTCTCGATCGGCGGCGGCACGAAGAACAGGGTGGAGTCGCGCTCGGCGCGCCCGGCCACGTAGCGCGTGACGTCGAGCCGCAGGGCGCGGGCACGGGTGCCGTCGCCGACGTACTCGGGCACGTTGAAGACTCCGTGGCGGCCTGTCGAGCGCAGGGTGCGCAGGGTGCGTTCGGTCGCGGGGTCGATGAGCCGCAGGCGGAACTCGACGTCGGCGGAGGCCAGGACGACGCTGCCGGCCGGCGCGACCAGGGCGCGCGAGCAGTCGCGCGGCAGCACGATGCGGAAGTCGGCGCGCTGCGACGGCGCGGCGGCCGGCGGTCGCACCTTCGCCTCGGACGGAGCGAGGCAGAGCACCTGTCCGGGCGCGAGATGGACGGAGCCTTCGACGCGGGACTTCGCGCCGGTCACGAGGTCGATCGCCTCGCCGGACGGAAAGGCGCCTCTCTCCCACTCGATCTCGGCGTCGGCCCCGCAGTCGAGGTTGGCGAGCACCAGCAGCCGCCGCGGCTCGCCGCCGCCGTCCGCCGGGCTTTCGCGGAGCGCCGCGAGGGTGTTGCCGGCGCCGCGGGTGACGAGGCGGATCGAGCACGGGCCGGAGAAGCTCGGCTCGGTGCGCAGGACTTCGTTGAGGCGGGCGATGAGGCCGATCATGTTCGGCTGGGCGCCCCAGTTGAGGTCGTTCTTGCCGTGGACGTCGATCTTCTCGGTGGCGTACCACTCGACGCCGTTGGCGATGCCCCACGCGCCCTGCCAGGAGAGAAGCGCCGCGAGCTGGACGCGGAGCCGCGCCCAGGTCTCGCCGCCCTTGGCGAGGCGGTCGTTGTCGTGGGTCTCGGCGAAGTGGACGAGGGTGCCGAACTTCTCGGCGCGCGCGGCGGCCTGGGGCCAGTACCACTCGAACCCCTGACGGTCGTAGGTCTGGAAGATCTCGGAGTATGCCCAGTTGAGGTCGCATTCGCCGAGGAGACGGTCGGTGACGGCGAGGTCGCCGCCAAGTCCCTCGAGCATGAAGACGGTGTCGGGGTACTCCTCGCGCACGCGGGCGACGATGTAGAGCCAGGTCTCGGCCGGGATCATGTAGCCGGCGTCGCAGCGGAAGCCGTCCACGCCCAGCCGGCACCAGTGGACGAACACCTCGGCCATATATGCCCTAAGCCCGGCGTGCGAGTAGTCGAGCTCCACGAGGTCTGCCCACTTGACTCCCCAGGCGCCGGGCGAGCGGAAGCGTCCGTCGCTCTCGCGGGCGAACCACTCGGGATGATGGGTCTGGAGAGTCGAGGCCCAGCCGGTGTGGTTGGCAGGGAGATCCACGAAGAAGAGCCCGCCGCGGGCGTGCACGGCGCCGATCAGCTCCTTGAACTGGTCGAGCGGGGTGGCGCGCTCGTCGAACTCGGCCATCGCCGGGTCGACGGTGAAAAAGTCGGTCGCGGCGAAGGGACAGCCGTACTCGCCCATCACCGCGTAGGTAGTGGGCACCGGGAAAGGCGGCAGGGTCTGGACGATGCGGAAGCCCATGTCGTCCATGATGTGGTCGAGCCGGCGGGCGACCTCGCGGAACGAGCCGAACTGCCGCGGGAAGACGGTGTAGATGGAGTTGTTGGAACGCGTCTCGGCGCTTTCGACCTTGACGTGGAAGTTGCGTCCCTCCGGCCATTCCGGGATGGACGAGCCCTCCGGGAAGAAGCAGGGCTTGCCGGAGAAGATGCCGACCTCGCGGAGCTGGATGCTTGCGGAGAAGACGCCGGGGGCGATCTCGGGAAGCGGGATGTCGGTCCACGCCTTGGCCATCGGGGTGATGCCCTTCTCGGTTTCGTCGATGATCTCGGCGCGGCGGACGGCGGCGCGCCCGGCGTTGGTGCGGAACGCGGCGCGGCCGGGGCGCGGGGAGTCGAGCTCGAGCGTGACCTCGAGCGTGTCGCCGCGCCACTTAACCAGGTGGGCGTCAGGTGCGGGGGACTGCTTCATCTACGCTTCCGGGAGCTCCTCCTGAAGGAGACGGCGGGCAGAGCCGGGGCCGGCCATAAGCCGCGCGTAGTAGCCCTCGATCTTCGCGGCGAGCGGCGTGGTCGTGAGGTCCAGGCCGAAGATGTTGGCGTTCGCGAGAATGCCGCGGATGTCGCCGGCGGTGACCTTCGCCATCAGCTCCTCCTTGAGCGGGTCGGGCGAGACCTCCATCGGCGAGCCGTCGTCGAAGGTACCGTTCAAATACCGGAGCCAGCCGGCGATGGCGAGCGGGATGCCGACGAGCGAGTCGAGCGGACGCCCTTCGCGGATGTAGCTCTTGATCGTCTCGCCGAAGCGCACGCCGACCTTCTGGGAGGTGTCGGTGGCGATCCGCCGCGGGTCGTCGGGCATGAACGGGTTGGGCAGGCGCTCGTTGACGACCTCGTCGATGAACGCCTTCGGGGAGATGACCCCGGGGTCGACCACCACCGGCAGGCCTTCGACGTAGCCGACGCGGCGGACGAGGCGCACGATGTCCGGGTCCTTCATCTCCTCGCAGATGAGCGTGTAGCCGAGGAGGCAGCCGTACATCGACATCGCGGTGTGGAGCGGGTTGAGGCAGGTCGTCACCTTCATCTTCTCGCACATGTTGACGGTGTCGCGGTCGCAGAAGAGCACCCCGGCCTTCTCCAGCGGCGGGCGGCCGTTGGGGAAGCGATCCTCGACCACCAGGTACTGCGGCTTCTCGGCGTTGACGAACGCGGCGATGAAGGTCTTCCTGCCGGTGACGATCGGCTCCATCCCCTCGATGCCGGCGTCTTCAAGCGACTTCTGGACGGCGGGATGCGGACGCGGGGTGATCTTGTCGATCATGGTCCAGGGGAAGGAGACGCGCGACTCGTCCTTGAGGTAGGCGAGGAAGCCCTCCGGCGCGAAGCCGGCGCGATCCCAGGCCTCGGCGACCTCGACGACCGCCGCCTTCAGCTTCTCGCCGTTGTGCGAGCAGTTGTCCATCGACACTACTGCGAGCGGCGCGCCGCCGGCGCGGAAGCGCTCGATCAGGAGCGCGGCGACGATGGACATCGCGTGCCGCGCCCGGGCCGGACCTTCGGCGAGGTCCTGCTCGACCACGCCGAGGTATTTCCCGTCGGTGCCGCGCAGCTGGTAGCCCTTCTCGGTGATGGTGAAGGAGACCATCTTCAGCGACGGCGCGCGGAAGATCTCGCCGAGGCGCGCGACCGAGGCCGGATCGGAGAAGTCCGCCTTCACCCCCTCCGCCACCGCGGCGAGCACCTCGCGGGAGGTGGTGCCGTCGGGATTCATCAGCACGTTGAGCGTGAGCGAGTCGTAGGGCGCGTAGATGCGGTCGATCACCTCGTAGTCGAAGGTGTCGCAGGCGACGATGCCGGTCTCGGAGAGGCCGTCGTCGAGCATCCGCTGGGCGAGCGAGCCGATGAAGCCGCGGAAGATGTTGCCGGCGCCGAAGTGGACCCACTCGGGCGCGGCGACGGTGCGCGCGCGGGCGGCCTTGACGTCGTACTTCGGCAGCTTAACCCCGGCGCGCTCCCAGTCGGCCGGATTGGAGAGGATGGATTCAAGCGAGAGTTTCATCCTTGGCCCTCCCTTAGAGTTCAACCTTGCGGTACTTCGGCACCAGCCCCTTCATAAAGCACCAGCCGATGATGTAGGCGACAGCGCAGTAGCTGAAGAGGATCATGTAGCCGGCTGGCTTGCCGGTGTAGCCGCAGAACGAGAACGCGTCGCCCTGCTCCGCCGCATAGGTAAAGAGCTTGCCCGCGCACTTGTTCACCATGAAGCTGCCGCAACCGGCGGCGAACTGCGCGATGCCGGTCAGCGTGCCGATCGTCGACTTCGGGAACATGTCGCCGACGACGGAGTAGACGTTCGCAGACCATGCCTGATGTCCGGCGCACGCAAGGCCGATAAGCGACGCCACGCCCAACGCCGCGAAAAACATCGGGAGATTCGTAAAAGCCTCAGGGCCTTCGGCCGCCGGAACGACCGGGGGAAGAGAAGAGCCGTACACACCGAGCGGCTGTGCGCCGAGCGCGAGCAGCGGGAAGCACGCGAAGATGAACATTGCTACCATGCGGCCCTCGTAGGCGTTCATGCCGCGCCTGTCAACCATGTAGGTCGGAATCTTGCACAGCAGAATCGAGATGATCGTCACGATTGCATACAGGACAAAGATCAGCGTCATCCCCTCGAGAGTGTCGCTCTTGTAGCCAAACTGGTCGGAGAGGTAGCCAGGCGTCCAGAAGAGGAAGAACCACCATACGCCATCGGTCAGGAAGCGGCCAAAGACAAGCGCCCATGTCTGGCGAAGCGAAAACGCCTTGGCGTAGGAAATCTTCTTCTCTTCCTTCGCCGGCTCGGCGGCAGCCGGCTCCGCGCCTTCGTCCTGGTTGATGTACTTGAGCTCCTCGGGCGAGACGCGCGGGTTTTCGGCGGGCTTCCGGTAGAGCCAGACCCAGAAGCCCATCCAGACGAAGCCGAGCGCGCCGATGACGATGAACGCCATCTCCCAGCCCCAGAACTTCGCAATGATCGGAATCGACAGCGGCGCTGCGAGCGCGCCGACGGAAGAGCCGGAGTTGAAGATCGAGGTCGCGAAGGCGCGGTCCTTCTTGGGGAAGTACTCGGCCGTCACCTTGATCGCCGCGGGGAAGTTGCCCGCCTCGCCGAGCGCCAGCACCGCGCGGCACGCGAGGAAGAGCCACACGGACGCGGTGATGCCCATCATGCCGAGGAAGCCCGCCGCCTTGAGCCATTCGGTGCCCACGCCGCACGCCGCGTGGAGGCACGCGCCGAGCGACCAGATGAAGATCGCCCACAGATACCCCTTCTTCGTGCCGAGCTTGTCGATGAACTTGCCGGCGAAGAGGTTGCAGATCGCGTAGATGATCGAGAACGTCGCCGTGATCGTGCCGTAGTCGTTGTCGGTCCAGTTGAACTCCGGCGAGATGAAGTCCTTCCAGGTGAGGGAGAGGACCTGGCGGTCGAGGTAGTTGACGGTCGTTGCGAAAAAGAGCAACGCGCAGATGATCCAGCGGAAGTTCGTTTTTGTTTTCATGGTTTGAGTATTATACCAAAAAATGAGGGTGCGCGGCGGCGCGGCGAGCCTCCGCCACAAGGTCGAGAGTCGTCCGCCACCATTCCCCGAGCAATCTCCTGAGACCGTCGAGCAGCTCGCCGTGCGGCATCAGCTCGCGATTGGAACGGCTTATCTGCCCAACGGCTCGCTGATAGTTCCAGAGCTCGCGGATGTAGTCGAGCCGCGCTTCCGCCGGCACGACGATTGGCGGATGCCCAGCCGCAAGGACGGGGACGTTCGCGAGAAGCCGCGCCATGCGGCCGTTGCCGTCGAAGAACGGATGAATCCTGACCAATGACACGTGGGCGAAGAGATACGCCTCCAGCGCGGCGTCCTGACCGGCAGCTCCGACGCGAAGCAGCCGGTTGAACGCACCGATCCAGTCCGCCATCAGCGCAGGCGTGTCGTCCGCCGCGGCATACGGCATGTAGACGCTCCTGCCCCCCTCATCGCCGTAGGTCCCGTTGTCCTCGCGCTTCCACGCGCCGACCGGCCGGTAGATGTCGCGGGTGTCCTCGCCCATCACGACGCGGTGGAGCGAGAACACGTCCTCAACCGTGATCTTCTTCCGGCTGACTAGCGACTGCACCATGTCCACGCCCCTGGCGTGCGAGACGACGTCCTCGTGGTCCTTTAGCGGCTTGCCCTTGACGGTAAGCCCGTATTCCAGCACGGCCATCGTGTCGCCCAGCGTGAGCGTGTTGCCCTCGAGCGACGTAGAGTCGTGCGTCCACATCGCCCTCAGTTGCCGGAGAAGCTCACATTTCCTCGTTTCGCCTATGCCATCAAGGTAACTCCGGCGTCCAAGCCGATGAGTCTTCAGGAACGAGGCAACGGCATTGTGCGAAACCGCCAGCCCATGCCTCGCGAACATCTCCGCCGCAATGCCGCGAATGCTTGCGCCATCAAGCCTAAGCCGGTCGATCTCCGCCTCGTACGGCGCGAGCCTTGACTGGTACGGCTTGCCGCCTGTAACAACTTTTCCGCTCATTTGCCGCGTATTGTACCAACTTTTCCTCCCATCTGTCAACCGAGAAGTTGTTACACCCCGGGGACTGTCCCCATTATATCATGAAGGGTGTGTCCCCCTACATTTATTGTCATAAGCACATTATACCAAATTCCGCGGCAAATGCGCCGCGCGTGCATTGCGCGGCACTTTTGCCGCGCATCATACATTCTCAGTTAACTTCTTCAGAACAATTGAAGACAAACCTAAAAGAACAAAAGAAATTGCGCAATTGAAAAGACACATCTTCCATCCCAAGCTACGTCGCCTTAAAAGTACACACGCCACGCCATAAATAAATCTTATTAATTCTGCACTGACAATGATAAGATTAAAAAAATGCAATGATACAACAATCTCACAAAACAAAAAAACAAACCGTTCTGAATAATAAAACAAAATTAACGAGAAAATCAATGCCTCAACGATGAGCACGAAAACAAGAAACCACCTATGCACATTCATAACGGCTCTCCATTATCAGGACAATAGACCAAGAGATTCATTAAAAGACCCTTCTGTATGCGTTAGTCTTGATTTCTTCTTAATAACAATCTAACCTTCAACGGCCCTTCATAAATATCATTCTGCAATTGCGCTCCATCCAAGTAAAAATCAAGACCCTCTCTGGTACCATACTTATGTCCGTAATCAATCTCTATTTCTGAAATATCTTCCTTACGAGGTAACACGCAATAACTCTCATATGCCGACACTGCAGCGTCCGGATAGGAGATTCCACATGTGAATTCCTTATAGGGTTGATTCCATCTTATAGTGCGTCTGACAGATTCGCCTACGTTCAGTATCACGAACCGATCCTTGATAGAGGACGACGGCAATTTCGGCACGATGGAGTCGTCACCCTCCGATGGTATAATCACGCGATCATGCGTAAGAGGCCATATCAACAATAGAAACACAAGCTCGCGATCCACAAGAATCGGCTTCTTTCCTGTGTTTTTCAATGAAACTGACAACCCAGAGTCATTGCACATTGCGGAAAGCTCCGCGACACCATCTGTGGCACAAGCCGACACATCCACCACTCCATCTTCAGTCGTACATCCGACTATCAGAGCAACTGCCACTGCCGCCAACAGCCCGCACGAAATCTTGAGGTGCACAATGCCTTTTGTCATGATTATTCCCCGTAGTATAGTTCCATCGCGATAATGAGAGCGTCATGGGACAAAAGGGTCGGACCCTTCTGTATATGTTTTTACTGTATATGCTGCGACACGCGGGTTGGTCTGCGTCGGGGTTTCCACCGTCACGGATGCGTCACAGCGCATGCCAGCCGCAATTCCGCCCACGATGGCGAGGGCGAGCGCAAGCGCGGTCTTGGCATGGGGTTTCATCGCGTGAATTATACCATTTTTGCCGCGCTCCGTGTTGGCTTTCGCGGCAGATTTCCGTGGCCGCGAAAAGTGAGCGTCGTTAGACGCGAACAAA
>CADCCW010000037.1 GCA_902800055.1 uncultured bacterium | reverse complement strand
GTCTGCCGAAATCGCACTTGAAGAGTATATGCTGTGGGATGCGCCATAGCCAAAGCGCAGCCGCTTGTCGGTAGAGCTCCGAACAATAAAATGAAGGAGTGATCCGCCGGAGTTGCTGCTGTTCAGGCGGTGGCAGAGGAGCCAGGCCTGGTTGCTCTTGAACTCCGGTACATCGAAGACAAGTTCATAGCGCCAGTCGTAGTTGGGGTGCAGCCCCGTAATGAAGGCAGATTTGTAGTTGCCGCTGCCGTCCTTGCCGCCGGCCAGGATGACGGGCCGCGTCACCGTGGCGTTGTCGGGATCGGCGAGGAAGAAGCGCGAGGCCGCGTCCGGACTGAAGCCGGGAACGGTGACGGTCACCTCCGTCGTGCCGGCGGGGACATCCTGCAGGAAGACCGGCGCGCGCCACTGGGCGTATTCATCCGTGTCGTCCGCCCACGCGGCCGCCCAGTAGAGCTCCAGCGGCTTTTCGGAAGACGGAACGCGCAGAGTGAACTCCCCCGTGCCCAGATTGCTGGCGACGACTTCAATCGCGGCGGGATCGGCCGCCAGCACCGCGCCGGCAGTCAGCGCCGCCGCAGCGGCAAGCGTCTTGATCATTGATACCTTCTGCATTGAGTTGCTCATGGCGTTTTCCTCGCTATTTGTTTCAGAATTATCAGTTATCGCCTCAGATTGCTGGGGACTGTCCCCATTGGTTTCCAATGCCCCCTCTGTGTTCTCTGTGCTCTTTGCGTTAAAAACAACCTCGGCTTCCTCTGTCTCTGGCGCTGCCGCGGAGCGAATCGCCACCACGCCGACTGCACCCACCGCCGCCAGCGCGGCGAGCGCCAGCGCAAGCAGGACCGCCTTTACACCGGGTTTCTTCGCCTTGCCCACGAGCTTCGCCGCCAGCGCCTTGCGGGCATAGTGGAGACGGCTTTTTATGGTTCCGGCCGGGATGCTGATGAACTTGGCGATCTGGGGGATGGACATGTCCGCAAAATAGTGCAGCAAAATGACCTCGCGCATTTCCTTCGGCAGCTTCTCCACCGCCGTGCGGACGATCGAAGCGTCAATGCTGTCGAATATGCGGCTTACCCCGGCCTCGTCGGTCATGTCCGGCACTTCGCCGGGATAAGTGACGGTGGCGTTCGACTTTCGCCGCACGTCGGCGGCGTAGATGTTGGACATGATCTGGCACATCCAGGTAAAGAAGGCCGACCGCGCGAGATAGCCGTCAATGCCGTCGACCACGGCGGCGAAGGTGCGGTTCACGAGCTCTTCGGCGTCCGTCTCGTCGACATAAAAACGCCTGGCCATGGTCATAAGACCGACCTTGTACTCGATTTCCAGCCTTTTTGCGCCGTTTTCTCGGTTATTCCTCAGCTCTTCGACAATATCCATAGCGTGGTATGCTTTTGTATATTAGTATCGCATACCCCGACAACGGTTCAAATATTTTTTGCGCTACTTAATGAGCCGCGCCGCGTCGGCGGCCATGCCGTCGCCGCCGTCGACCGAGTTGGCGATCCAGTCCACGCCCTTCGCACCGCCTTCGTACAGCTTCTCGCACTTGGCGCCGCCGCTGAAGCGGCAGAACGCCACGCGCAGCGGTCCGCCGCGGTGGACGATCGCCGTCGACTTGCGGAGGTTCATGCGTGGGTTGTTGTAGAAGCCGCTGTTGATGATCGTGGCGCCGCGGCGCACGTCGTAGCCGATCTCCGCCGTGTCGGCGTAGCAGCCGTCGAACACGTTGGCGTCGCCGATGCACTCGAACGCGACCGACCCCGGCAGCATCTCCGGGACGCCCTTCGCGAGCGCCGCGCGCTCCTCCTCGGCGGTCCACTTCCCGGACGCCTCCAAGACCTTGCGCCGCGCGTAGAAGTCCGACCACTCCCTGAAGCCCATGCCCTTCGGCGGCACCGTGCCGCCCCAGACGTGGCAGCGCGTGAAGCGGTTCGCGCCGCCGGCGGTGCGTATGCCCTTGGTGTAGTCCACCACGATGCAGTCGGTGAAATGGCTGTCGGCGACCTGGCAGTCGATGCCGATATTGCCGGCG
Organism: uncultured bacterium; assembly: GCA_902800055.1. Lineage (GTDB taxonomy): Bacteria > Verrucomicrobiota > Kiritimatiellia > RFP12 > UBA1067 > UBA1067. The sequence continues at coordinate 19,064 of CADCCW010000037.1, read as the reverse complement.
AGCCCGCTCATCGTGCACTTGCAGTAGACGTTGTTCGCGACGAGCTCGTAGAGGTGGCCGCCGGTCTCGCGCGTGACGCAGAGGCCGGCGACGAGTCCGTTGTGGAGCGTGACGTCAGCGAGCGTGAAGTGGTGCGCGTTGGCGATGGCGAGGCAACTCGCGAGCCCGTTGCCGTCGATGTCGCCGCCCTTGATGAAGAGGTTCGCGTTGTCGTAGACCGACCCGTCTGGCCTGTAGACGGAGAGCGCGTGGTAGTCCGCCGCGCCGTCCCAGAAGAGCACGTACTTCATCTTCGCGCGCGCCACCAGGTGCGCCGCGGAATGCAGCAGGAGCGAGCAGCGGTTGGTGACGTAGAGCATCGCGTCGATGTCGTATTCGCCGCGCGGGAACCACACCACGCCGTCCGTCCCGGCCTTTTCCACCGCGCGCATGATCCGCGCCGAGTCGCCCTTCTCGCCCGCGAGCCGCGGGAAGTCGGCGACGTTCACGTCCCAGGCGCCGCCGCCGAACGCACATACCGCCGCCAGCGCGGCGGCAAACGCAATAAGAGACCTCTTCATGTTCACTCTCCCCTGTATTCCTTCAGCTCAAGGCCGTGCGGCGGCAGCCCGGCCACCGGCTCGCCCTTCGTGTTGAGCCGGACGACGTAGCACTTGCCGTCCTTGAGGAACACGTGGGTCGAGACGCCGTTCCCGCCCATCGAAAACGGGCCGCGCTCAGCGCCCGCGACGACGTCCGCGAGCCGGCGCAGCTCGGCGCCAGCGCGCTCGAACGCCGCGCGGCAGGCGCCGGGGTTGCCGGCCTTCTCGCCGAACGGAGTGCGCCCGGGGTCGGCGGCGAGCACGTAGTCGTAGCAGTGGACAAGCGACTCCCTCGCGCCGCCGAGGATCGTGTAGTACGCCTGCTCGACGAACTTCTCCGGCGTGCAGTCCAGCGCGTCGTACCATCCGCCGCCGCAGCGCCCGCCGGTCAGCTCGTCCATCCACGACATGATCCAGCACGCCTGGATCGGCTCCGGGTTGGCGTCGCGCGTCTCGGTGCCCACCCAGCACTCGCCGAACAGCTTCGCCTGGCGCACCGGGTCGTAACCCTGCTTCGCGTAGTTGCGGTACCAGCAGGGATACTTGATGATGAAGTGTGCCGCGGGGTTCGCCGCCTTCGCGGCCGGCAGGATGTCCCTTTCGCAGACCTCGTACATCAGCGCGCGGCAGTACTCGCCCCAGTCGGAAATGCCGCGGCGCTCCTTGTCCGCGCGGCAGCCGGCGCACCACTCGCCGCAGGACGAGAAGAGGAAGTCGTCGATGATCACCGTGCCGAAGACCCTGGCCGCGCGCGCCGACTCGTCGCGCATGCGCGCGCGCGCCTTCGGGTCGCTCCAGCACACGACCATCTGCGGCTCCTTCGCGCCGGGCGCGGGGTCGTTCAGCATCGTCGGGGTGATCATGCCGCAGACCGCGAAGCCGGCGGCGCGGAAGGCGTCGCGTTCCTCGACGAGCCGCTCCGTCGGCACGTATTCGCCGTGGCGGTAGGTCTCGAGCCAGAGCTTGGTGAAGCCGTTCCGGCGCCACCACCCGATCGCCTTCTCGCGTCCCGCCGCGGTCGCAAGGTCGCCGTTCACCGCCGTCACCTTGCACGACATCGAGAAGACGTGGCGCGGCGCCTCCGCGCCGCCCGCGCCGAATGCGGCCACGCACACGCACGCCGCCGCCATCGCCAAGACCGTTATCGCATTTGATGTCTTCATGTGTGAATTATACCATATTCCTCAGCTCGTGGTTCGTGGGTGGTTACTCGTAATAACACACGGATTTGCTCAGGTCTACGACCTTCGCCATCTGTGAGCGACGTAGTCGCGAACAAATCCGTGTGTTACAAACTCAAACACTCAAAAACCCAAACCCTCAAACACTTACCGCAGGTAGTACACCGAGCCGGGGCCGCGCTCGATCTCTAGCCAGTCCGAATCGCTGCCGGAGTAGGCGGGACCGGCGGCGATGTACTGCGCGTCCGCCGCCGGACGGAAGCCGAGGCCGCCGAAGGTGTCGTAGAGCCCGACGCCATTCGGCCCGCTCACCGGCACGAAGTCGTGGACAAGCGTCGAGCCCTCGAAGACTTTGTAGCGATAGACATCCATCGGCGCACCGGCTGCGAGATTGTCTGCATTGATGGTGCCGACATAGATGTTGCCGTAGAATTTGGATGCCCATACGGCGGACATGTCGAATTGATAACCCCACCCGCAACTGAGGTGCGCCATGCCGTTTTCAAGCTTAATCCGCATGCGCTCGTTGGCGACCAGACCGCCATCCTTGGTCAAGTATTGTAGCGCGCCAAAGCAGAACTGGCCGCCTTGCGTGTTATTTTGACAATAAGTTGACATCGTGAGACCGCCCCAAAGTCCACCATTGACTTTGGAAGAACCCATTATGCGCTTGGAGTCACTTGATGCTGGAGCGACCTTGAGCAGATAGTCCATGAAGAACCCGAAACTGCCGGAGGAAGGCGCATAGCCAATGTCGATGTAGGAAGCCGTGCCGCCGCCGGTAAGCGAGAGATAGTCGAGCTTTGTGTAGTCAGCCGGCACCGCAACCTTGTCCTTCGGGCGGAAGCACCTGGTGAGCGAACTTGCCGCCCCCTCGAGCCGCACCTTGCCGGCAAAGACGGTGCAGTAGCCGGAGAATGACGGCGACGCCCCCTTAAGAACGAGCGTACCCTCGCCCGTCTTGACGAAACCGGAAGTTCCGGTGATTGCGCCGTTGATGGTCAGAGTCTTGCCTGCAGCCACGTAAACGGTTGGCCGCGATCCGCTACCAAAATTCCAGACCTGTCCTACGGGCGTATTCCAGTCGCGCACAACCGTCACTGTCACTCCATTCGTCGCGACGACGCTATCCTCCGAGATCTCCGCACCCGGGAGGAAAGCACCGTTGCCGCTGTTCGGATAAAACCTTCCGGCTGCGGCATCGTAGATGCCAACATGCCCGTCTGAATTTCGTTTGACCGGAATAAGATCGTGCGACAGCGTGTAGTCCGAGCCCGAACGGGTGTAGATCTTGAACGAATAGAGCTTGTGGGCCGAGTAGTAGCCATCGACTATAGTTTCGCCGTTGGCCATCGCAAAGAGAAAAAGCGGTCCGCCGGTCTTGTCGAAGTTGCTACTGAAGGCGGAGCTGGGCCAAGTACGCGTAAAATCGACGCCGCTCCCCGTGACAACGTGCCAGGAATTGCTCTCGGCAGTGACGGTGACGACAGTGTCCTTGACGGCTGGGTCCGTGGGCCTGCCTTGATACGAAGTGGCGTCGTTTTCCGCCGCCTGGAAAAGCAACTTATTGTAATAGCCGGTATAGTTGGCCCCATTCACGCTCCAGAGAAGCGAGTATGCAAGTTCAGAATAAGTTTTGCGGGCGCACCAGATCGCGTAGCCGTTGCCGGACGACAGCGACCCGACTTCGAAGGTCGTTTCGATCTTGTCCGTCTGCGGGTTGATGTAGATGTCGCTCGCGCAGATGTAGGCGCCGGCGTCGCCGGTGCCCTGGATATATTGAAGCTCGGTGTAGCCCGACGGCAGCGCGGCATTGACCGCAAACGCGAGCATCGTCGCCAGACCGACCTTCCTTTCCTGCTGGAACTTGCGGGTATTGTATCACATCCTTCAAACCCCGTGATTGCGTATTACGCAACTATATGAAATTGCATATTGCGCAACACGGCGGAATTGTGGTAAAATACCCGCCATGAAGAACATCCTCTTCCTGTCCCGCGAGATCAACCGGCGCTGCGCCATCAAGCTCGACGCCGTCTACACCGCGGCCAAGGCGCGCGGTTGGACGGTCCACGAGGCGGAGTTCGGCTGGACGGCGCTGGACATCGCCGACATCGTCGCCTCGCTGAAGCCGGATGGCGCGATCTTCGAGGGGGCGCACCTGGTCGAGTCCGTCGACCTCAGGCCGCTAAACAGGGTCCCCACCGTCTATCTTGACACCGACTTCCCCGCGCCGCGCGGGATGCCGACCGTCCGCTCTGACGCGGCGGCGATCGCCGACCTCGCGGCGGATGAGCTGATCGCTTCGAAGCCGGCCGAGGCAGCCTTCTTCTCGCTTATGCCGGGCAAGCGATGGTCCCGGCTGCGCGCGGCGCGCTTCCGCGCGCGGATGCGGAAGGAGGGGATCCCCTTCCGCGTGCTGGACCGTGCCGAGGACCTTGCCGCGCTCCGTCGGCCGGCCGCCGTGTTCGCGGTGAACGACATTTCCGCCGCGGAACTGCTCCGCGGCGCCGCCAACTGCGGGCTCGACTGCCCGCGGGACTTCACCCTCGTCTCCGTGGACAACGAGACGCTGTTCTGCGAAAACGCCTCGCCCAAGGTCTCCAGCATCGAGCAGAACATCGCCCGCGCGGGCGTTGCCGCGGTCGAGGCGCTGGACAGCCTCCTCCGCGGGCGCACTGGAAGGCACAAACAGGTCCTCGTCCCGCCAAAGGGTCTCGTCCGCCGCGCCTCGTCAGTTCGTCCGCTGGCCCACACGACGACTGCGCAGAGGGTCGCAGCCTTCATCGACGCCCATGCGCTCGAGGCGATCGGCATCGCGGACATCGCCGCCGCGCTCGGCTGCTCGCGCCGAACGGTCGAGACCCACTACCGCGCAATGTACGGCCAAAGCCTCGGCGAGGCGATTCTCGCGCGGCGCTTCGCGGAGGTAGAGCGGCTGCTTGCCAGTCCCGACCAGGCGCTGGAGCCGATCGCCAACCTCTGCGGCTGGAAGTCGCCCGCCCACCTGATGCGCAGCTTCAAGCGCCGCTACGGCATGACCATGTCGAAGTGGCGGAAGGTCAGGGGGCAGCCAATCACAGCGTGATGACGCGGCGGCGGCAGGCCCAGCACATGTAGGCCACAGTGACGAAGAACGACGCGGGCACGCGAGGCCGCGCGGCGATTTTCACGCCGAGGAGCGTGGTGGCGCCGCCCAAGCCCATCGGGCCAATTCCGAGCGCGTTCGCCTCGCGCAGCACCTCGCGTTCCAGCCGCGCAAGCGCGCGCTCGCGCGGCGAGCCCGCACGCGGCTTTTCATCGAGCCGCCTCAGAAGCTGCGCCTTGGCGGTCTCGAAGCCGGCGGCGCGGTCGCCTCCGACGGCGACGCCGAGGATGCCCGGCGCGCAGCCGTAGCCGAGGGCGCGCTTCACCGCGTCGAGGATGCAGGCCTTCACTCCGGCGAGGTCGCGCCCGGCGCCAAGCTCGGCGTCGGGCAGCGAATACTGGCGTGACATGTTCTCGCTGCCGCCGCCCTTCATGATCAGCGCCACTCCGCGCGGCGGCAAACCCGGCACATCGCCAGGGTCGACGTAGTGGATGACAGGCGCGCCCTCGGCGCAGTTGTCGTCGTACGACCTGCCGTCCACCGGGTCGATGCAGTTGCGCCGCAGATAGCCGAGCGCAGTTGCGCGCGCGACTGCGCGGCGGATCGACGCCGGCGTGACACGCCCGCGCAGGGCGCGGTCGACGAAGAAGGTAAGCGTGCCGGTGTCCTGGCAGAGCGGCCGACCCTTGGCGCGCGCAAGCGCGCAGTTCTCGAGCACCGTGTCGAGCACGGCGGCGGCGGAAGAGCCGCGCCGCTCGCGGCGACGCGCGGCGGCAATCGCCTTCAAAACGTCCTCCGGCAAGGCGGACGATGTATCGCGCACGAGCGCAACGAGCCTGTCTGAAGTTGTCATATCGGGAATTATATCAATTAATGCCGCGTGAGCGCAAGTTGCGCATGGCCTTGCGGTAGGCGAGCGAGGCGGCGGCGGAGCCGACCGAGGCGAGCAGGCGGGCGTTCTGGCGGGTGAGGAAGTCGGTCTGCCAGCTGCCGTCGGCGTTCTGGGTGCGGAGGATCTCCGCGACCGCCGCCGCGTCGCCGACGCTGGCGAGCCGGAACGCGCTCGGGTGCGGAGATGCCGGCGACTGGCCATGCCAGAGCGAGGCGACGATGCCGCAGGCCGCGACCGCCACCAGCGCGGCGGCGGCGAGTGCGCCGCAGGACGGGCGACGGCGCACGGCAAAAGCCGGCGCGGGCGCAAAGCACGCCCTCATCCGCACCACCATCTCGCGATGGGCGCCGTCCAATGTGGACAGGGTCTCCTCAAGATCCTTCGTCATCGAATATCTCCTTAAGCTTCTTCAGTGCGTTTGACATCCTCGACTTCACCGTTCCGACCGGGATGGAGAGGATTTCCGCGACTTCCGCGTAGGGGAGATCCTGGAACACCCCCAGCTCCACCACCTCGCGCAGCGGCTCCGAAAGCCTCGACACCGCCCAGCGCACGTCCTCCTTCACCCCCGGCGACGGAGGCCCCACGGTCTCCGGCCGATCCCGGCCCCAGCTCTCTTCGCGGTTCTCGCGGCGGGTCCTCCGGCGCAGGGCGTCGATCCACACCTGCCGCGCAATCATGAAGAGGAAGGTGGAGAGCTTCGCCGTCGGACGGTACCGGTCGCGGTATTCCCAGAGCCGGATGTACGTCTCCTGGACGAGGTCCTCGCCTTCATTGTATTCAACGCCCTGGCGCCAGAAAAAGTTCAGTAGGTTCTGCTCGAGCTTCCTGGCCTCGGCGATCAGCTCCTCACCCGACATACCTGGCGAGCTCCGAGGCAATGTACGAATATTCGAGGAAAAGCCCGGAAACCGCCCATCCTACCGCCACCAGCGCGACGAGCAAAACGCCGGCGAGAAAACCGAAGATCGCGTCCGCCGGCTGCGCCAAAAGGCCGTTAACGAACCGGCGCACCAGCGCCCGGACGATTCCGAACACGACGAGCAGCCCCGCCAGAACCGCCAGCGCACGCACCCAGAGGTGCTCGAACACCGGCTCGGAAACACGCCAGCCGACGCTGCCGGCGACGCCGGCGGCGCCAGTCGCGATGCAGAAGGCGAGCATTCCCGAGAAGCCTCGGAAAAGCCCCAGCACCGCCGACGCCACCGCCAGCGCCATGAGCACGTAGTCGGCTGGCAGGAACTCCGTCATTTGCGCTTGATGGGCACTATCATCTCGCGGTACTTCTGGTAGGCGGCGGCAATCTTCTGGTTCTTGCCGACGCCGGTCCTCTGGAGCGAGCGGATGAGCCCGTCAAGCGCGTCGATGGACTTCGAGTTTGCCGCCACCGCGCGCGAATAGATCTCCACCGCCTCGCCGTAGCGTCCGAGCTTGTAGGCGCGGTCGCCGGCCTGGAGGAAGATCTTGTGCTTGCCGGGGCTGAGCTCGCACGCCTTGCGGTAGCATTCGTAGGCGCGGCGCTTGCCGTCGGCGGAGGAGTCGGTCTTCTCGATCGCCTCGGCCAGTCCCTCCGCGGCAGTCGCAGACAGCGGGTCGAGGTCGAGCGCCTCCTTGAACTTCGCCGCCGCGGTCTTCCAGGCGCCCTTCTTCTTCGCCTCCTCGGCCTTGGAAATCGCGGCGGCGCACGCCGCGCTGTTGCGGCGCGAAGCGCCCTCGCGGTCGGCCGCGGCACGGCGGCTGGCGTCCTGCAGCGCGGGGATGACGTTGCGCTGGACCTTCTGCACCCGCGGCGAGGCGACGACGTCGAGCCGGACATAGGCGTTGAGCAGCTCGATCGCCGAGTCGATGTAGCCGAAGTCGCGGTAGAGCATGCCGAGGTGATACCACGCGGCGGCGTTGGTGCGGTCGAGCAGGAGCGCACGGAAGTATGCGATGCGCGCCAGGTCCCTTTCGCCTTCGGTCTGGTACACGACCCCCAGCCCGGTAAGCGCCTGGGCCTTGAGCGCGTTCGAGGCTCCCTTCGCCTCCGCGACTTCGCCGAAGAGCTTCGCCGCCTTGGCGTAGTCCTTGAGGTGCCATGCGATCTGCGCGGAGAGCATCTTCACGTCGGTGTCGCCGGCGGAGGCCACCGCCTCCGCCGCGGCAATCGCCTGCTGCGCCGCCTGGATTTCTCCGAGGTCTACATTCGCCCGCGCCAGGTAGACGAGGGTGTCGATGCGGTCCGGCGCGAACTCGAGGCTCTTCTCGAAGAGCTTCACCGCCTTCTTGAGGTCCTGCGCCGCGTAGGCGGCCTTGCCCGAGTCGAGCTCGGCGAGTCCGTCGTTCGGGCCGCAGCCGGCGATGGTCGCCGCGACTGACGCCGCGGCGGCGAGCCTAAGCGCGGATGAGAGCGAGATATTCATCGCGTTTTGCCTCCATGATTGACTTGTCCTTGCCTTCGAGGTTGAGCCGGACGAGCGGCTCGGTATTGCTCATCCTGACGTTCGCCCAGTAGCCCTCGGTCTCCCAGGCGTCGACGCTGACGCCGTCGAGCTCGAACACCCGGGCGTAGCCGGCAAAGCGGCTGCGGATGCGCTCGAGCACCTCGGCGGGCGGGGTGGTGGTGCGGGTGTTGATCTCGCCCGACTGCGCGTACTTGCGCAGGGGCGCGACGAGCTCGCTCAGCGGCTTGTCCGCCGCGCTCACGATGTTCGCGAGCGCAAAGGTCGCCATCGAGCTCGACTCGGCGGTGGAGTTCGCCTTGAAGTAGTAGTGGCCGGAGAGCTCTCCGGCGAAGATGGCGTCGTTCTCGCGCATCTGCGCCTTGATGAACGAATGGCCGACGCGGCTCATCACCGGCTTGCCGCCGGCGGCGAGGATCGTCTCCTCGCAGACCTTCGAGGACCGGAGGTCGTAGAGGCAGGCGGCGCCGGGGTTCGCGGCGAGCAGATCCTTGGCGACGAGCGCGGTCACGAAGTCCATCGGAATCACGTCGCCCTTCTCGTCGATGAAGCCGGCGCGGTCCGCGTCGCCGTCGAAGGCCACCCCGAAGGCGTACTTGCCGGGGTTGGCGCGGACGAGCGCCTGCAGGTCGGCAAGCGTCTCGACATGGAGCGGGTTCGCGTCGTGGTTGGGGAAGTCGCCGTCGTACTCGCCGAAGAGCGAGTCATACGTGAGGTCGGAGCCCGCGAACGCGGCGGACTCGGCGATGCCCATGCCGTTGGCGAAGTCCATCGCCACCGTCAGCGGACGGGCGAGGTGGGCGAACTCGCGCACGTGCGCGGCATACGCCTTGGAGACGTCGGCCTGCTCGATCAAGCCGCGGCCGGACGGCGGCTCGTGGGCGTCGATCTCGCCAACGATGCGCTCGATGTCCTTCAGCCCCGTCGCGCCGGAGATCGGCACCGCCGCCGCGCGGCAGAGCTTGCAGCCGTTCCACTCCTTGGTGTTGTGCGAGGCGGTGATCATCGCCGAGCCGTCCGCCTTCAGCGAGGCATTGGCGAAGTAGCTCATCGGCGTAGAGGCGAGGCCGATGTCGACCACCTTCACGCCCTCGTCGACAAGCCCCTGCGAGAACGCCTCGAAAAGCGCGTCGGAGGACTTGCGGCAGTCCCTCGCCACCACCACCTTCGAGCCGCCGCCGAAGCCGCAGAACCGCGCGTATGCGCGGGCAATGCGGTAGAAGTCGCGGTCGAACAGCTCCTTGCCGTAGACACCGCGGATGTCGTATGCCTTGAATATGCTCATTTTCCCTCCTGTTTGCTGGTTGAAGCCTCTGAAGTCGTTTCACCGAACCAGCCCTTGCGTGCGGCGAAGTCCAGGTATGCGTTCCAGTCGACGGAATTGATGTCGTGCTTGCCGGGGCGGACATGGTAATCGGCCGAGGTCTGGTCCTTCCAGACGTGGCGGGCATACTCCCAGCCGGCCATCTCGCCCGACGGGCACGCCCACCAGTCGTCGGCGGCGGACCCAACCGCGAGGAGCCGCGGCGCAACCGCCGCGAGCAGCGAGTGCTGGTCGAACGGCAGCGTGCCGTTCTCGTCCATCCCCTTGTAGAGCTTCCTTGCGTTGGGCGCGAACCAATGCGGGAAAACCGCGGTAATGCGGTCAATCGTCTCGCCGCAGATGTTGCGAGCGTGGAGGCGCGCGCCGAAGCAGCCGGAGTCGTTGGAGACCGTCATCGCCACGCGCTCGTCGTTGGCGCCGGTCCAGATGGCGGTCTTGCCGAGGCGCGAGTGGCCGACAACGGCGATCTTCGCGGGGTCGACGTCGCCGTCGGTCACGAGGTAGTCGATCACGCGGCTCGCCGCGAGCGACCAGGCCGAGATTGCGCCCCAGGCGTTGTCGGCGCGTTCAATGCCGTCCAGCACCTTGGCATCGTCCTTGACGACGTCCTCGTAGCAGAACGCCACCGTCGCCGCGCCACGCGCAAGAATGAGCTTCAGCGGCCAGCGCGAATTCTTGGTCTCGGTCGCGGCGCGGAAGGAGAGGTACACGAAAACCGGCGCGCGCTTGACGCCGTCCGGGAAGTACCCCACCGCCTCGAACGTCTTTTCGCCGAGCGGGGTCAACGTGTTGAGGCGAATCACCTTGCGCGTCGCGGAAAGTTCGTCCACATGCTCAGTCTTCACCACCTCGGCATGGCGCTCCGACTTCCACTCCGGCCTCACGCCGTAGACGTTCTCGGCGAAGAACCGCAGCGCCTTGGCGCGGTCAAGCTCGATCGGCGGAACCCCGGTCTTGGCGTCGTACCATTCTGCGGCCGAGACGGACGGAACCGCCAGCGCGGCAACGAGCATTACAGCGAGCAGCCGACCGGAAAGACACTGTTGTCTACTACGCTTCATAGTATCCCTCCCATCCCTTGCGCGGCGCGGGGCCGTCGAGAAGCAGGTTAACCTCGTCGTCGCCGACGGCGCGCTTCGCCACGGGGTCGAAGTCGAAGGAGCGTCCAAGCCGCTGCGCGGCGACGCCGAGGCAGAAAATCTCCGAGAGCGGCGCGGCGACGCGGAACGGGCTGTGCGCCGCCTCCTCGCCGCGGACGGCGCGGAGGAAGTTCTCCCAGTGGTCGTCCTTCGCGCGCTCGAACGGCGGCACCGGCTCGTCCTGCGCGCCGCACTTCACCAGCGTCGCGGAGTGAGAGAGCCCCTGCCAGACGGTGCCGTCCTTGAGGTAGATCTCCTTGCCGGGCTTGAGCGGCGGGTCGACGAGCCCGTCGTTGGCGGTCGAGGCCGGGAAGAGTCCCTTGTTGTCGGCGTAGCGAAAGTCCTTCGGCAACGGCGGCTTGTTGTCGAGCCCCTCGTACCACTCCACCGTGACTCCGCCGGGGAAAGCCATCGTGAGCGTGTCCTCGATCGGGAACACGAACGGGTTCGCGCCCTTGAGTCCGGAGATCTCGACCTTAGTCGGCAGCGCGCCCTTCAGGGTGAACTGGTGGACGCAGTCGAGGATGTGCGCGCCCCAGTCGCCCATGCAGCCGTTGCCGTAGTCGTACCAGCACCTCCACTCGCCGTAGGCGAGGTCCTTGGAAAAGGCGTGCCACGGCGCGGCGCCGACCCACGCCTCCCAGTCGAGCGTGGCGGGGAGCGGCTCCGCCTTAGGATAGGACGACACCTTGCCGCCCCACTTGTGCCAGCGCCGCTGCATGTTCATGTGCGCGACCACCTTGGTCACGTCCTTAAGGATCCCGGCGGCGACGTAGTCCCGGTACTGGAAGTAGTTGTCGCCGCTGTGGCCCTGGTTGCCCATCTGGCAGACGACGCCGGTCTCGCGCTCCGCCTTCATCAGCAGCTCGCACTCGCGGAAGGAGTGGGCGAGCGGCTTCTCGACGTAGACCGCCTTGCCGCGGCGCATCGCCTCGATGCAGGCGCAGTAGTGGGTATGGTCAGGAATCGCGACGAGCACGGCGTCGATTCCGTCCGCCATCTGGTCGAACATCTGCCGGAAGTCATGGAAGCGGGGGACGCCGGGATGCTTCTTCAGCGTCTCGAGCGTGTGCGCAGCACCGATGTCGGTGTCGACAAGCGCGACGATCTCGCAGAGGCCGGAGTGCCGCTCGAACGAGCAGACGTCGTACGCCCCCTGGCCGCCGCAGCCGATCACCGCGAGCCGCACCTTGGAATTGGCGCTGTAGCCGGACAAATCGTGCAAACGGCAGCCGTGCAGCAGCCCCGCCGCGCCCGCGGCGGCGGCGCCGCCGAGAAACGACCTGCGGGTGATGTTCGATTTCATTTTCTTCCCCTTTTACCCAGTTGAAACTCAGACGAGGCGCAGCGCGCCGGTGGGGCAGGCGTCGACGCACATCCGGCACTCGGCGCAGCCGGCGACGGCGGACGGGTCGCGGAACTCGGGGCGGATCACCGTGGTGAAGCCGCGGCCGACGAGGCCGATGAGCCCCTTCTTCGCCTTCTCCTCGCAGACGCGCACGCAGAGGTTGCAGGCGATGCACTTGCGCTGGTTACGCTCGATGGAGACGAGCTTCGTCTCCAGCTCGGCGGGATGGTATTCGCCGCGGAGGCGGGTGACGTCGGTCTTGAGCTCCTTGGCGTAGCGGATGAGCTTGCAGTCCTTGTAGTCGTGGCAGCCGCACTTGAGGCAGCGCGAGGCCTCCGCCATCGCCTGCTCGGCGGTGAGCCCCTTCGAGACCTCGCCGAAGTCGGCGCGGCGCTCGCTGGCCGGGCGGACCGCTGCGCTTTCGCGCGGCTTCTTCTCGTAGGCGGAGAAGTCGATGCGCTCCGGGTCGCGCGCGGAGATGACGCCGAGCCCGCCCTCGAAGGCGCGGCCGGCGAAGTGCGCGGCGATGGACTCGGCGGTCTCCTTGGCCTGGGCGATCGCCTGGATGGCGATGCCGGCGCCGCGGTTCACGGCGTCGCCGCAGGCGAACACCGGCGCGAGGCCGGGCGCTTCGTCCTTGAACGCGGCGCGATAGGCGCGGTCGGCGGCGATGGTGCCGCGCTCGGTGGCGACGAGCGGCTCGAAGCCGGCGGGGTCGTTCTTCTGGCCGATGGCCATGATGACCACGTCGAGCTCGAGGTCCTCGAACTTGCCCTCTACCGGCACCGGGCGGCGGCGGCCCTTCTCGTCCGGCTCGCCGAGCTCCATCACCTGCAGCTTGAGCCCGGCGACGCGGCCGCCGGCGACGGCGACCTCGGCCGGGTTGCGCAGGAACATGAAGGAGACGCCCTCCTCCTCGGCCTCGACGATCTCCACCTCCTCGGCGGGCATCTCGGCGCGGGTGCGGCGGTAGACGACGTAGACGGCCTTGGCGCCAAGCCTCACGGCGGTGCGGCAGGCGTCCATCGCGGTGTTGCCGCCGCCGACGACGGCGACGGTGCGGCCGTCGAGCCGCGGCTTCTCGCGCAGGAAGTCGATGCCGCCGAGGACGCCCTCGGAGTCCTCGCCCGGTATGCGCATCGGCGAGGAGCGCCAGGCGCCGTTGGCGACGACGAGCGCATCGCAGTCGCCCCTGAGGTCGGCGAGCGAGGCGTCGCGCCCGATCTTGAAGTTGTTCACGAACTCAACCCCCATCGCGGCGATGAGGTCGGTCTCGGCCTTGAGGACGGCCTTAGGCAGGCGGTACTCGGGGATGCCGTAGCGGAGCATGCCGCCCATCTCTGGCATCTGGTCGACAACCTTCACCTTCGCGCCGCGGCGGGCGAGCTGGTAGGCGCAGGTAAGTCCGGCGGGGCCGCCGCCGACGATGGTCACGCGCTTGCCGGCGAGCGCGGGCTCGTCGACCGCAGGCGCCGGCGCAGATTCGCCGCGGCGACGGGTCTCGTCGGCCGCGAACGCCTTGAGCGCGGCGATGGAGATCGGCGACTCCACCTTGCCGCGGCGGCACTTGCGCTCGCAGGGATGGGGACAGACCCGACCGATCGAGGCCGGCAGCGGGAAGGTCTCCATCACCGTCGCCGCGGCGTCGGAGAAGCGCCCTTCGGCGATCTCGCCGACGTACTTCTGGCAGTCGGTGTGGGCGGGACATTCGATCTTGCAGGGGCCAAGGCAGTCGCCGTCGTGGTCGCCCATCAGAAGCTCGAAAGCGAGCTTCCTCGCCTTGAGCGCGCGCTCGCCCTTCGAGTTCACCACCATGCCTTCGCGCACCTGGGTGGCGCAGGCCCGGAGGAGCTTCGGGCAGCCCTCGGCCTCCACCACGCAGACGCCGCAGGCGCCGTAGGGGGCGAGGCCCTTGAGGAAGCAGAGGTTGGGGATCTCGACCCCGGCCTTCTCCGCCGCCGCGAGCACGGTGGTGCCCGCCGGCACGCTGACTGACTTGCCGTCGATCTGAAGCGTTACGAGTTCATTGTCCATTGCAGTAGGTCTTTCCTTCAATTGTTGCTGGTTCACGCCTTCGCCACCGCGCCGAAGCGGCAGGCCGCCTCGCACGAGCCGCAGCCGATGCACTTGGCGGGGTCGATCGCGTAGGGCTTTTTCGGTTCGCCGGCGATGGCCTTGACCGGGCACTTGCGCGCGCATGCGCCGCAGCCCTTGCACTTGGCGGGGTCGATCTTGAACTTCCTGAGCGCCGCGCACTCGCCGGCCGGGCAGCGCCGCTCGCGGATATGGGCGTCGTACTCGTCGCGGAAGTAGCGGATGGTGGTCAGCACCGGGTTGGGCGCGGTCTGGCCGAGGCCGCAGAGCGCGCCGTCCTTGATGCCGCGGCAGAGCTCCTCGAGGAGCTCCACGTCGCCCTCGCGCCCTTTGCCCTCGGTGATGCGGGTAAGGATCTCGTGGAGGCGGCGGGTGCCGATGCGGCAGTGGACGCACTTGCCGCAGCTCTCGCGGGCGGTGAAGTCGAGGAAGAACTTCGCCATGTTCACCATACACGTCGTCTCGTCCATCACCACCATGCCGCCGGAGCCCATGATCGCGCCGGTCGCGCCGAGCTCGCGGTAGTCGATGCGGGTGTCGAGGAGCGACTCGGGGATGCAGCCGCCGGAAGGTCCGCCCATCTGCACCGCCTTGAAGCGCTTGCCGTCGCGGATGCCACCGCCGATGCCGAAAATGACCTCGCGGAGCGTGAGCCCCATCGGGATCTCGACCAGGCCGCCGCGGCGGATCTTGCCAGTGAGGGCGAACACCTTGGTGCCCTTCGAGTTCTCGGTGCCCATCGCGGCGAACTTCGCGCCGCCGTTCAGGATGATCCAGGCGACGTTGGCGAAGGTCTCGACGTTGTTGATGTTGGAGGGCTTGTTCAGGTAGCCCTTCTCGGCCGGGAACGGCGGCTTGAGGCGCGGCATGCCGCGGCTGCCCTCGAGCGACTCGATGAGCGCCGTCTCCTCGCCGCAGACGAACGCGCCCGCGCCCGCCTTGATGCGGATGTCGCAGGAGAAGCCGGAGCCAAGCACGTTCTTGCCGAGGATGCCGGCGGCGCGGGCGTCGCCGAGCGCCTTCTCGAGCCGGACGATCGCCAGCGGATACTCGGCGCGCACGTAGACGAACGCCTCCTTCGCGCCGATCGCATAGGCGGCGATCAGCATGCCCTCGATGAGCGAGTGCGGGTCGGACTCGATCACCGCGCGGTCCATGAACGCGCCGGGGTCGCCCTCGTCGGCGTTGCAGATGAGGTACTTCTCGTCGCCCTTCGCGTTGCGCGCGGCGTTCCACTTGAACCAGGTCGGGAAGCCCGCGCCGCCGCGGCCGGCGAGGCCGGACACCTTGATCTCCTCGATCACCGCCTCGGGCGTCATCCCCAGCACCTTCTCGAGCGCCTTGTAGCCGTCCGCCGCGCGGTAGGCGTCGAGCGACTCGGGGTCGATCACGCCGCAGTGGCGGAGCGCGATGCGCGTCTGGCGGGAGAGGAACTCCTCGTCCTCCGCCGAGATCGCGAGCCTCTCCACGCCGGCGAGGTCGCCCGACTCCACCGCCGCGGCAATCGCGGGGGCGTCCTCGGGCGCCACCTTGACGAGGCGGCGCTTCAGCTCGGCGCCCTCGTAGAGGTCAACGATCGGCTCGAGGTAGCACGCTCCCACGCAGCCGGTGATGCCGGGCTTCGCCCCCGCGCGCTCCAGCGCCTCCTTGACGCGCCCCGCGCCCGCGGCGACGCCGCAGCTGCCCATTCCAACCACAATCCTAAGCATCTTCAGGCTCCTTTCCCGTCGTTCGAGTCCCTGATCTCGCGCACAATCCGCTTCGCCTTCTCGGGCGTGAGCGAGCCGTAGGCGACGCCGTTGATCATCATCACCGGCGAAAGCGAGCAGCAGCCGAGGCAGGCGACGAACTCGAGGGTGAAGAGGCCGTCCGCCGAGGTCTCGCCGCCGCCGATGCCCAGCTCCTCCTTCAGCGCGGCGGCGATGCCGTCGGCCGAGTTGACGTGGCACGCCGTGCCCTTGCAGAGGAGGATGAGGTTCTTCCCCGGCTTGGAGAGCCGGAACTGCGAGTAGAACGTCGCCACCCCGGTCACCTTGGCCGGGGAGACGCCCTTCTCCGCCGCGATGCGGTAGATCTCGTCCTTCGGGATGTACCCGTTCTTCGCCTGCACTTCCTGCAGCAGCGACACTATCGATTCGTTTTCGTTCATGTTTTCCTGTCTGCCTTTCAGTCTTCGCGCCACCTGCGGTGGCTCCAGAGATACTGTTCCGGATACTGACGGATCGCCTCGCCGAGCCGGTCGTTGAAGATCTGCGTCACGCGCCGAACGTCGTCGCCGCGCGAGAACTCGAGCGGCGTGCCGCCGACGAGGCGGTAGCGGTAGGGACCGACGCGCACGAAGGAGCCGATCACCACCGGGCATCCGCTCCTGACCGCGAGCCGCGCCGCCGAGGTGACGGTCATCGCCGGGCGTCCGAGGAACTCCAGCCGCTCGCCCTTCCAGGCGTGCTGGTCCATGAGCACCGTCAGCGCCGCATGCTCCTCCTGCCACTGCCGCAGGATGGCCGGCGTGAAACCATGGTTCTTGTCCACCAGCGTCACCGGGCCGCGGAAGTGGTGCTTCTCGACGAACTTCTGCGCCCAGGCGCTGTTGAACTTGCGCGCAATCGCGATCATCGGGCGCGAGAAGGAGATTATGTTGGTCGCGGCCTCCCAGACGCCGTGGTGTCCGCTCACGAGCAGGATCGGCTTCTCGGGCGTTTCCAGAAGCAGCGTCACCGTCTCCTCGGGGGCGCCGGAGAAGTCGAGGTGCTCGCGCCAGTTCTCGCGCGTCACCACCCGCGGCACGAACAGCGCCTCGGCGATGTGGCCGGCAAAATGGCACCACGCCTTGTGCGCGATTTTCTTCGCCTCGCCACGGTCGGAGGCAATTCCGCATTTCAGCAGGTTTTCGACGGAAATACGGCGGCGGCGCGCAAAGAACGGCCAGGCCGCGGACGCTATGCCACAGCCGATCGAATACGCATGCCGCTGAAGAAATGTCATAGTTGTGTATTATACCATATTCGCCGTCTACTTCGCGGCTTATCGCATTAAACAAGTCAGAATTTTGCGCATTGACGTAGACGGCGGCAATTTGGTAAAATGCATGAAAACGAAATGAACACGCCCCCGCAGACTAGGATCTCCCTCATCAACACCATCGCAAACCACCCCGAAAGCGCGCGGTGGACAGAATTCTGCCGAGCCTACGAGCAGCCGATGCGCGCCTATCTCGCCTCGCATTTCCCGACCATCGAGGCCGACGACATCATCCAGGAAACCATGGTGGCGCTTATGAAGGCGCTGCCGAACTACCGCTACGACCCCGACCGCAAGGGACACTTCCGCAACTACCTGATCGGCATCATCCGCCACAAGGCCGTCTCCGAGATCCGCCGCCGCCAAGCCGAGGCCGACTGCATCGACACCTACGCGAATAACCGCGTCGAACATTCAGACGACGACGCCAACGCAGACCTGGATTCACTACGCAAGGAAATCTTCGAGGCTGCCGTCGACCAGCTCATGGCGGACGACCGCATCTCATCGGCCACGCGCGAGATCTTCCGCCACGTCGTGCTGATGCACGAGAAGCCGGCCCAGGTGGCGGCGGAATTCGGGACGACGCGCAACAACGTCGATCAGATCAAGAAGCGTATGATCGACCGGCTCAGCGAGTTGGTTCAGTCGATGAACCGTCCGTTGTCCAGTCCTTAAGCAGCATCCTGGCGCGGTTGTTGCCCTGCATCGCGGCGCGCCGCAGCCACAAAAGCGCCTTCTCGCCGTCGGCCTTCGTGCCGGTGCCGCTCATATAGCATTCGCCGACCATCACCTGCGACGGCGAATGGCCCTTCTCCGCCGCCCTGAGCGCCCACGCAAAGCCCTCCTCGGGATTCGCCGGGATGCCGAAGCCGTTGATGAGGCAGTATGCGAGATCGTTCATCGCCGGGATGTTGCCCAGTTCCGCGGCGCGCTGATACCAGCGGAAGGCGGAGGGACGGTCCACCACGCAGCCGGTGCCGTGGAAGAGCAATAGCCCCGCCTTGTACATCGCCGCCGCCTCGCCGCGCTCCGCAAGCTCGCGCATCCGCCGGAAGTAGTCGCCGTCAGGTTCGTCGGGAAGCTGATCCACCGAAGGCGCCGCTGGAGCGCGCGGCGGTGCGGGAGGCTGAGCGGGCGGTGGAGTGACCTGTGGCTGCCACCACCAGGCGAATGCCGCAGCCGCGGCGACCGCGAGCAGCAGGACCGCCAGCGCCCAGCGGGCGCGGTAGCGGTGGCGGATGGCGTTCGCGAACTCACGCGCCGAGCCGTAGCGGTCGTCCGGCTGTTCGCGCGTGGCGCGGCGGATCACGGGCTTGAGGCTGCGCGGCGGCCGGCCGCCGTAGAGCGAGAGCATGATCTTGCCGAGCGAAAAGACGTCGCTCTGAACCGACGCCTCCGCCTTGAGGAGCTGCTCGGGCGCGGCGAAGTCGAGCGTGCCCACGCCGACCGGGCGTCCGTCGATGATCGAGATGCTCCGCCCGTGGCGCACCACCGGGTCGATCACCCCGGCGTCATGGCGCTTGGCGAGGCCGAGGTCGATCAGCACCGGCTCGCCGCCGTCGCGGAGCATGATGTTGCCGGGCTTCAGGTCGCGGTGGATGTAGCCGGCGTCGTGGAGGGCGTGGACCGAGCGCGCGACAGCCACCATGAACGCCGGCACCGCGGCGCGCGGCATCTCCGTCGGCAGCGGATGGAGGTGCTCCATCACGTAGTACGGTGTTCCTTCCCACTCGCCGCCGCCGAGGTACCGCGGCAGCGGACGGAGCGGAAGTCGCCGGAGCATGTCCGCCTCGGACCGGAAGCGCTCGCCGAGCCCGCGGCTAGAGTCGGTCAGCAATTTGAGCGCGCCCTCGCGGCCGTTGCTCACCCCGACCACGCGGTAGACCTCGGCCGAGAGCCCCTTGCCGAGGAACGCCTCGATCCGCCAGTCGCCGACCACCGAGCCGCGCTGA
>CADCCW010000036.1 GCA_902800055.1 uncultured bacterium | reverse complement strand
AGGTGCATCAGCGGAAAGACGAAGTGCGTGTCGCAGATGCGCTGCCCGGGGTTGATGAGCGCCCAGTCGTGCGTCCGCGCCCCCCACAGTCCGAGCGGCGCGTGCAGCTCCGGCTCCCTGCCGGAGATGCCGCCGACGAGCTGGCCGCCCATGCCGGAGGAATGGAGCGCCGGGCGCACCTTGCCTGTGATCTCGCCGAAGTCGGCGGAGAACTCCGCGCCCTGCGCGGAAATACCGATCGCGGCGACCGCTGCGGACAATGCTATGCTGTTTTTCATGACGTTGATTATACCATGCGAAGGATATGCCTGGAAAGGCTATCTGAAGTAGAAGACCGAGCCGGAGACGTAGAACTCGTAGCAGCCGATGTCGAGGCGGGCGCCGGAGATGCGGTCGGATCTCCCAAGGTCGAAGAGAGACTCCGCGCCAAAGGCGAAGTATTCGTCCCTGCCGGTTCCGGCGTTGTAAAGCACGCCCTTCTTCTGGGGATGATAGTCGCCGCCCGCGTAGTCCGCGAAGGCGGCGTCGGTCAGCGTCGCGATGTTGCCGGTGCCGCCGGTTATGGCCGCGCCGGAGGCGGTCGCGCAGTTGAAGTAGCACGCGCCGTTGGCATTGCCCCACTCCCGCGCCGCCGTGCCTCCGTTGCCGTAGATGACGCAGTTGACGACGCGCACAGTGGACGCACTGGCGTTAACCGCGGGGACGTGGGCGCGGGAATCCGTCCTGTTCTTGACGATGGTGCAGTTCACGAGGCGCGATTCGTCCGCCAGATAGACGCCGTTCGCATTGCCAGCGCTGTTGTCCGCCACCGAGCCGCCCATGACCAGGCAGTTCTCCATGACAGCCGAGAGGCCGAGGTAGGCATTTCCGGCGTCACCGGTGTCGGTGCCGCCCGTCTTCACTGTGCCGTTCGCGACGAAGCAGCGCGACACCAGACCGGTGTACGCGTAGATGTTGCCACCGCGCGACCAGTCCGCAGTCCCGTTGGTGACCACGCAGTCCACAACCAGCGCACCCGCACCGTTCAGGCGGATGTTGCCGCCGCCGGCCGCATAACCGTTGGCGACGACGCAGTTCGTGACCACGCCGCCGTTGGAGTCGATCCGGACGTTGCCGCCAGCTCCTAAATTGCCGCTGCCCCTGGCGTGCCCGTTCTTCATGGTGATGCCGGAGACGGTGGCGGCGGCATGATTGAGCGTAAAGGCGCGGCGGGGGTTCGAGGCGCTGCCGTTCGGGTTGACAATTACCGCATCGCGGTTGCCGCTCTCGCCGACGACGGTAATCGGCTTTTCAAGCAGCAGCGAATGTTCATCGTAGGTGCCGTCGCCGACATGGATCGTGACGGCGGCGGCGAACCCGCCGGCTATGGTGGCGTTGGCCGCCGCAATCGCCGTGCCGATGGTGGCGAACGGCGAGGCCTGCGTTCCATCGTTGTCGTCGTCGCCGGTCTTGGCCACATAGTAGTCCGGAAGGGTGAAGCCGGCGGTGTCGGACTCGTAGCAGCCGATGTCGAGGCAACCGCCATAGAACCTGGCCGCGCCGGCGAGGTCAAGGGTGGACACCGCGCCATAGGCAAGGTAGTCGGCCCATGACATACCGACATTGGCGAGCACGCCACGCTTTGCCGGGCAGTAGTCGCCGTTGGCATAGTCCGCGAAGGCGGCGTCGGTCACCGTAGCGATGTTGCCGGTGCCGCCGGTTATAGCCGCGCCGGAGGCGGTCGCGCAGTTGACGTAGCACGCGCCGTTGGCGCCGCCCCACTCCCGCGCCGCCGTGCCGCCGTTGCCGTAGATGACGCAGTTGACGATGCGCACTGTATCCGCGCCGGCGTTCACCGCCGGAACGTTGGCGTAGGAATCCGCCCTGTTTTTGACGATGGTGCAGTTCACGAGGCGCGAGCTGCCCGCCAGATAGACGCCGTTCGCTTTTGTCGTGCCGCTTCTCGTCACCACGCCGCCCCTGACCAGGCTGTTCTCCATAACGGCCGAGTTGGCGAGATAGACATTCCCGGAATCGCCACCAGGCTCATTGCTCCCGGTTGCCCTGCCGTCCGCGACAAGGCAGCGCGAGACATGCCCGCGATACGCGCAGATGTTGCCGCCCCACGAATAGTCGATCGTCCCGTTGGTGACGACGCAGTCGATGACAAGCGCGTCCGTAATGCCGGAAACGGTGGCGGCGGCGTGGTTGAGCGTGAAGGCGCGGCGCTTGTTCGAGGCGCTGCCGTTGGCATTGACGATTACCGCGTCGCGGTCGCCGCTCTCGCCGACGATGGTGATCGGCTTTTCAAGCGTCAGCGTGTGTTCGGCGTAGGTGCCGTCGCCGACGTAGATGGTCGCGGAATCCGCGCCGCCGTCAATCGCAGTGTTCGCCTCGGTTATCGCCTTGCCAATGGTGGCGAAAGGCGCACCCTGCGTTCCGGGGTTGCCGTCGCTGCCCGTCTTGGCGACGTAGTAGTCGGCGGCCTGGACAGGGGTTGACATAAGCATTGCCCCCAGCGCCAGCGCCTTGACCGCGGCAGATTTGACAGATTGGATGTTCATGGTATTCCCTCCCGCCATCCAGTAGCCAGTGCAACACTCGTTGCGTAGCCCTGTGCTGACGACGCTTTCTTGCTTGTTGTCGGTATTATAGCAGATTTGGTTTGTGCTTGTAAAGCGGGCTTCAGTGGCCGCGAAAAGTGAGCATCGTTAGACGCGAACAAATCCGTGTGTTAATCAAAACTGCACCCCTGCCAGTGCATCCGCGTTGCGGACGACCTTTGGTCGGGGGATATGCGCAAGGTGCCGCGAGGGTGTTGCAAACATGATAAAATAGGTCAGACCTAAATTATCACTTCTGCTTCTGACCTGCCGCCGGATTTATATAAATGCGGCGGTAGGGGAGCGTTCGCAATCCGCCGCGCAATCCGCCGCGTAAACTGCCGCGGTGTCGAATCCGGCCTTTACCTGAAAACGGCGGCGAGCAGCGCGGCGCAGCGGCCACAGTGGGCGCAGTCGTCGGCGCGGGGGCAGCTGCGCACCTGGCGCCAGAGGTCCCCGGCCTGGTCGAAGGTCCGGTTGTCGAACGACTTCGGGAAAGCGTGCGCGGGATCCATCAGCTCGGCGAGGTTGCCGTCGTAGGAATACACGGCATAGGCGTCCACCACCTTCTCGGGACACGGATGGCGGCGGGTAGCGAGCTTGACGACGTCGACGAAACCCTCGTACTCCGGCAGGTCTTCCGGCCGCAGCCAGGTGGAGCGGAGGAAGTCCTCGTACCGGTGCTTGATCTCGTAGTCGTCGCGGCAGCGGAAGAAGCCGAAGCCGTACTCGCGCGCCGCGGCGAGGTCCTGCGGCCGGCGCCCGTCGCCGTGCCCGTGCAGGTTGTCGTGGAAGGTCTGGAACGGGCACTGCCGGATGCAGCCGCTGTTCGCCTGCATCCCCACCGTCTTGCCGTGGCGGTCGGCCCATTCGCGCGTCTGCGCGAGGAAGGCGAGGTCGCGGTGGCGCTCGCGCGAGACGTAGAACGAGTCGAAGAGCTCCTCGACGCTCTCCAGCCCCACCGAGCCGTGGACGCGCAGGTTGACGCTCCAGCGGATCTTCAGCCCCGGACGCCGCCGACGCAGCACCGCGGCGATGAACGGCGAGGTGGTGGTGAGCGTGTCCGGGAACAGCCCCGCCGCGTCCATCTCGTCCAGGCTGCGGACAACGAAGTCCGCAAGCTCGGTGGAGATCGCGATGTCGCCGTAGCAGTTGGCGTTGAAGAGCGTGTCGAGCTCCACCCCGTTCGCGCGCGCCCACCGAAGGTCGTCCGCCATCCGCTCCCTGAGCTCCGGCGTGAATTCCGGCGCCGGACGGCACGAGACCACCCCCGGCCAAGCGAAGAACACCTCGCGCACCCGCTTGAGGTTGCGCTCTACGGTCGCCTTGAAGTCGCCGTTGAAGAAATGCCCTACCGCCAGACTACGCCTCTGCATGAGCCACCTCGCATTTCCTGCCATGGGTCCCCTTCACCACCCCGCGTCCGAAGAAGAAGAGCTCGGTCGGGTCGTAGCCCGGCTTGTTGTGGATGTCGACGTGGCTGGCGAAGTCCGGCGCCTCGCGGCGGTCGGTCCACCACTTGTACTCGCACCACGAGCCCGGCCTCGCCAGGAGGATGACGTGGTTCGCGGCGGATGGCTCGTGGTTCGTATCCGGGCGCTCGTAGCCGCCGGTGGCGAGGAGCAGCTCCGCCGCCTTTTCGCGCTCCTCGCCGTAGACGACGCAGAACTCGTGGTCGCACATCGCAAACGCCGTCGACTGGTAGAAGTCGGGATAGCTCATTCCGCCGACGGTGCGGGTGCGGAAGAGGTCATGGTGGCGGAGAACCACGTTGGGACGGAGCGGCTCCTCCGTGACCGGCGTGATCTCGTAGTCGCCCGTCACCGAAAGCGAGCAGCCGCGGCGCATTGAGATCTCGGCGATCCGCTCCAGCTGGCGGCGGAACTCCTTCAGCGCCGCGACTGCCGCGGACGACTCCGGTCCCTGCGACTGCGCCGCGTAGTCCAGGGTCGGCAGATAGAGGTACGCCTCGTCGACGTCGTGCGCGTTGGTCATCTCCTCAAACCAGTCGATGCACCGGCGCCCGACCTTCGCCGAGGCGAGCGGCCCCCAGTAGCGCCAGAGCGGGAACCGACCGCAGAGCTTCCGCAGGATCGGCGCCATGCCCGTCGGCTTGGTGTAGCAGCTCATCAGCATGCCGCCGCCGTGCTTGTGGATCGGCGCAGGCGAGACGATCACGTCCGCCTCCTCGCCCAGGGACTGCTGGAAGAAGAACATCCCCACCTTCTCCCCGGCCGCGCGGCGGTCCGCCCACACGCGCCGCCCCTTGACGAGCCGCGCGCTCTGCTCCCAGAAGAGCGGCCGCCGCAGCTCCTCGGACCACCAGCCGTTCGAGACCATGCCGTGCTCGGCCGGCGCGAGGCCAGTGCGCAGCGACGCCTGCGCGACGCAGGTGACCGCCGGGAACACGCTCGGCGCGGAATGGAACCGCAGCCCCGCCATATCGAGCATGCCGTTGCGCTCGAGCAGCCGGTAGCCAAGCCCCGCCGCAATCACGTTCAGCCTCTTCATGACGCGCTCACCTCCGGGAACACCTTCTTGAACAACCTCAGCAGGACGAGCAGCACCGCGCCCGCCACCATCAGCGGCATGACGCGTGGATCCCTAAGCGCCAGCACGATCAGCGCCGTGAGCTGGAGATAGACGATGCCGCCGACCAGCAGCCCGACGCGGCGCTGCTTAACCGGGTCCACCTCCTCGCCACTGGAATAGAGCGTAACCGCGGCTATGTACAGCAGCCACGCCAGGGAAGCGCAGAACACAAGCAGCCGCGCGCCGCCGGGAATCCCGCGCAAGCTCCCCGTCACCAGCGACGCTCCGCCGCAGACAACGCTGAGCGCGCGGCAGAGCCCCATCGCCAGGCTCCACTTCGTGCGGTTGTAGACGACGATCGAGAGCGCGAGCGCGAAAGCCACAGGCCACCAGAAGCGCGGAAGATTGCCGATCGAGGCGATGACAAGCGCGGCGAAAAGACAGAGCGCGCGCGCAATCCGCGCCGCGCCAAACGAGATCTCGCCGTCGGGAATCGGGCGGTTCCTGTCCGTCTTCGCACCGACAATGTCGTTGTCCGCAAGGCCGAACGCATACAGAAACACGCTGGCCGCCGCCGCCCACCAGACTGGCGCGAGACTGGACGATACCGCCGTGGTGCACACACCGGAACTACAGGAGCCCACCAGCACCGCCGCCGCGCCGACGAGGACGTCGCCAGGCACCGTCGGCAGGTTGACGACGCGGAAAAGCCGAAGCCACGCCTTCATTCCGCCTTCTCCTTCTGTGCTGGCGCCGCAGGCGCCGCGGGCGCCTCTGGCTCGCGGCAGAGCTCGAGCACGATCATCGCGAACGAGGTGCAGAGCACCGGGTCCGCCTCCCAGAAGCGGTTGTTGTCGTTCGCCCAGCTGCCGTCCGGTTTCTGCAGGGCGACGAGCCGCGCGGAAAGCTCGCGCCGCCAACGGTGTCCGCCCACCTCGTCAACGCCCGCCGCCGCGAGCGCGCGGGCCATGATGTCGTAGAAGTAATACAGCCCCTGGCTGCCCATGCCCGGGTTTTCGTCCACCGACCAGTTGCGCTCCATGTACTCCAGCGACTGGCGGACGCGCGGATCGCCGCGGTCGAGCTTCGCCGCGCACATCGAGAGCACCGCGGCGTAGGTCATCGAGCCGTAGGCGCGGAGCGCGACGCGTCCCTGCGCGTTGGTGGACGCGCCCGCCTGCGGAGTGCGGTCGTTGTAGGCCGCGCCGCCGGCGTTGGGCCCTTCCTTCTCCATCAGTCCCTCCACGTATGCAAGCGCACGGTCCCAGTCGATGTCCACCCTCTTCCCGCCGGTGCGGAACTCCTCCAGCGAGGCGGTCTTCGCCATCGCGCTCATCGCGTAGGAGGTGTTGGAGAGGTCGGCGTAGCGGCGACGCGAGACCTTGTCGTAGCCGAAGCCGCCGGCGAGCGTGTCGTCGCCGGTGAGCTGCGACGAGGCGATGTACTCGCGGGCCTTGAGCATCGCGTCCTTTGGGGCGAGTCCGCTTTCGAAGAGCGCGCTCAGGCAGACCGAGGTGTTGTAGTTGCCGAGACCAGAGCCGCCGCGGCCCGGCTTGGGCACGTAGAAGCCGCCGTCGGGACGCTGGGTGGAGAGGATGAACTTGGCCGCCGCCTCGAGGCGCGGACGCTCCGCGCCGGCGCCCACGAGCGCCCAAAGCGGCAGCGCGGTCAGGGCGGGCATGTGCGGATCGGAGAAGTGACCGTCCTCCGCCTGGTGCGAAAGGAGGAACTTCGCCCCGCGCGCGACGGCGTCGTCGAGCGGCGAGGCGGCGGGGGACGCGGCCGCGGCGAGCGCGGCGGCGAGGAAGAGTGCGGTTCTGGCGGTGTTCTTCATAATTATTTAAACGCCTCCGAGGGCGGGTTGGTTCGCCTTTTCGTCGCGGGAGCGGACGCGGGCGAGGAAACGGACATGGAGGAAGAGCGGGACGAGCGTCACCACGGCGCAGATGACGTCCGAGACCGGCATCGACAGCCATATCGCCAGCGCCTTGTCCGCCATGAAGTGCGGCAGTAGCCACACGATCGGCAGCAGGACCACGCCCTGGCGCAGCATCGAGAGCGCAATGGCGACGCCGGGGTGGCCGATGGACTGGAAGTAGGTGGTGGCGAGGACATTGACGGAAATGCACCAGATCATAGAGTTGGAGACCATCAGGTCGTGGGCGGAGAGGGCGATGATCTCCGGGTTGTCGGCGGAGACGAACATCCGCGCAATGAGCCCGGGGAACGGCGGCACCACCTGGACGACGAAGGCGAGCACCGTGAGTGCAGTCGTCGCCCAGAACCCGAGCTTGAGCGTGTCCAGCACCCGGCGGTAGTTGCGCGCGCCCCAGTTGAAGCCGAAAATCGGCTGCAGCCCCTGCTGGCAGCCGAGCATCGGCATCAACAGCAGGATAAGCGCGCCGTTGAAGACGCCGAGCGAGGCGATCTCGGCGGTGCGCGAGGCCTCGTCCGGCATCCAGCGGGCGAAGGCGTACTGGAGCGAGGCGATGATCACGGAGCCCATCAGCTGCTGCAGGAAAGGCGCAAGGCCGATCGCAAGGGTGCGGCGGAGAAGCGAGGGGTAGATCCACACCCGCCGGAGCCGGAGCCGAACCACGGTCTGCCCGCGCCAGTAGTAGCCGAACGCCCAGAGGCACGAGGCGAGCATCGCGATGTTCGTCGCCCACGCCGCGCCGGCGACGCCCATCGGAGCCAAAAGCCACCCGTCCGCCGCGAACGGCATTCTGACGCCGAAGATGAGCAGCGGGTCGAGGACTAGGTTGGCGCCGAACCCTACTATCATGCACATCATCGAGCGGATGGCGCCGCCCTCGGCGCGCTGGAGCGCGGAGAGCCCGAAGGCGAGGTGCGAGAAGAGATGCGAGCAGAGGACAATCTGGAGGTAGCCCTTCGCCGCGGCGTAGGCGCCAGGGGTCATGCGGTCCGCCCCGCACCAGGCGAGGACGTCGTCCAGGAACACGTAGATCGCCGGTATGAGCACCGCGTAGACCGCCACCTTCAGCGCCACCGTCTCGCCGACGAGCTTCTCGCAGGCGACGCGGTCGCGCGCGCCGAGCTTGATCGAGAGCACCGATCCGTGCCCGACGCCGATCAGCGGACCGAACGCGGTGAGGAGCATCATCACCGGCATCGCGAGCTGGAGCCCTGCCATCGCGTCCACGCCGCAGCCCTGGCCGATGAAGATGCGGTCGACCACGGCATAGAGCGCGTTGAGGCTCATCGAGACCAGCGCCGGCCACGAGTACTTCGCGAGCAGCCGCCCAAGGCTTCCGCCCGCCAGCTCATCGAGGCCATTGCCGATTCTCTTCATTCCACGCATACGACTAATTGGCGTTAATTATACCAAAAATCGCGGGGTCGCGGCTGAGCTTCAATCTGCCTCCATGTTGCCGAAGGTTCCACATATCCGCGGCCATATTTGGTATAATACGCATAAATGAAGAGGTCGAAGAGTCCAAATACGCTGATTACCGCCCATGTCCGGCGGCTAAAGCCCTATGTTCCCGGCGAACAGCCGGCCTCNNNNTCGTCAAGCTCAATACCAACGAGAACCCATACCCGCCTTCGCCGATGTGCGAGCAGGCCCTCAGGGGGTTTGACCTCGACCGTCTGCGCCGCTATCCCGACCCGGTGTTCGCCGAGCTGCGCGGTGCGCTGGCAGCGCTCGCCGGCGTCGAGCCAGAGCGCATCTTCGTCGGCAACGGGTCGGACGAGATCCTCTCGCTGCTCGCCCGCGCTTTCGTCGAGGACGACGAGTCGATCGGCTCGCTCGACCCGAGCTACTCGCTCTACCAAACCCTCGCCGCAATCAGGAACGTGAAGTGGCGCGGCTACCCCACCGTAGCCGCGAAGTCGGGCGCGGCGCTCGCGAAGCGGATCCACCCGTCGACCTCGCTCTTCATCTGGACCAACCCCAACGCGCCGACCGGCGAGTTCGCCGAGCCGGACGAAATCGCCGCGTTCGCGAAGGCGTTCCGCGGCGTCACCGTGGTGGACGAGGCGTATGCCGACTTCGCGCGCGGGAACTGCATGGCCCTCGCCGCCAGCCGGCGCAACCGCAGCATCGTCGTCATGCGCACCTTCTCGAAGAGCTACTCACTCGCCGGGATGCGCGTCGGATGGTGCGTGGGGCCGAGGGACCTAATCGAGGCGCTATACAAGGTTAAGGATTCCTACAACGTCGACGCCGTCGCCCAGGCGGTGGCGCTCGCGGCAATCCGCGACCAGGCTTGGATGCGCAGCAACGTGCGACGCATCGTCGCCACCCGCAACCGATTTACCGCGGCGCTCAAGGCGCGCGGCTGGGACGTGCTTCCGTCCGAATCCAACTTCGTCTTCGCCAGGCCGCCGAAGACACAGCGCGCCGCGAAGCTCTTCGCGGCCCTCAAGGCGAAGAACATCTTCGTGCGCTACTTCAAGGGCAGCAAGACCGGCGATCGGCTCCGCATCACGATCGGGACCGACGCCCAAATGAAAAAACTGACAAAGGCAATCGATGAACTCAATCTCCGCTAACGACTTCATGCCAGTGCCCGAACTCCGGGCGCTGCAGCTCAAGAAGCTCCAGACCCTCATCCCCTACGAATACGAGCGCGTGCCGCTCTTCCGCCGCCGCTGCGACGAAACGGGCGTCAAGCCGCGCGACCTCGTGACGCTCAAGGACCTCGCGAAGTTCCCCTTCATGAAGAAGACGGACCTGCGCGACGAGTACCCGCTCGGGCTCACCGCCGCGCCGATGAGCGAGATCAACCGCTTCCACTGCTCCTCCGGCACCACCGGCAAGCCGATCTGCATCCCGCAGACCGCCGGCGACGTGGCGATCTGGACCGAGGGCGTCGCCCGGTGCATGGCCATGTACGGCATCACCCGCGACGACGTGGTGCAGGTCTCCTACGGCTACGGCCTCTTCACCGGCGGGCTCGGCGCCCACTACGGCGCGGAGAAGCTCGGCTGCGCGGTGCTGCCGACCGGCGCCGGCAACACCGAGAAGCAGATCATGCTCATGAAGGACCTCGGCGTCACCGTCATCTGCTGCACGCCGAGCTACTTCCTCCACCTCGCCACCGTGGCCGAGAAACTCGGCGTCGACTTCCGCCGCGACACCAAGCTTAAGCACGGCGTCTTCGGCGCGGAGCCGTGGACGGACGAGATCCGCGCGCGAATCGAGGAGATCTCCGGCATCGCCGCCCACGACATCTACGGCCTCACCGAGATCGCCGGCCCCGGCGTCGCCGGCAACTGCGAGCACTCGCACGGGCTGCACATCTGGGAAGACCACTTCTACCCGGAGATCATCGACCCCGACACCCTCCAGCCGCTGCCCGACGGCGAGGAAGGCGAGCTTGTCTTCACCACCCTCGACCGCCTCGGCACCCCGATGGTGCGCTACCGCACCCGCGACCTCTCGCGCCTCCAGGTGGAAAAGTGCAAGTGCGGGCGCACGATGCGCGTCATGGACCGCGTCCACGCCCGCTCCGACGACATGCTCATCATCCACGGCGTCAACGTCTTCCCGAGCCAGATCGAGGCGTGCCTCATGAAGGTGCCGGAAGTCGCGCCGCACTACATGATCGAGCTTTCGTCCACCGACACCATGGACCGCTTCGAGATCAAGGTCGAGGTGGTGGCGAGTGCGTTCACCGACACCATCTCCGGCATGGAGGCGATCAGGAAGCGCGTCGCCGCGTCGATCAAGGAGATCGTCGGCCTCTCGCCGAAGATCACCCTCGTCGCGCCCGGCACGCTGCCGCGGAGCGAGGGCAAGATCAAGCGCGTGATCGACAACCGGAGGAAATGAGGAACTTCTTCAAGGGAGTGCGCAAGCACATCGCCAAGCTCGACGCCGGACATCTCCGCGAGCAGTACGAGCTTGTCTCCGACGAGCTCACGCACGCGGAGAAGCTCTTGAACGCGCTCAAGGAGGGCTTCATCCGCCTCGACGCAAACGGAGCGGTGATCCAGTCCAACCCTGCGGCCAGGGAGCTGCTCGGAGTGGAGCCCGAGGACGCACTCCCGTCGCTCAACCTTCCCCACGGAGTCGCCTCGAGGCGCGAGATCGCCGTCACCTACCCGGAGGCGCGCACGCTGGAGGTGCAGACGATACCGCTCGACGACGAGACAATCGTCTACCTCCGCGACATCACCGCCGAGCGCGCGCGCACCGAGGAGGAGCTGCGCATCGGCGCGACCAAGGCGGTGCGGGACCTCGCCGCCGGCGTCGCCCACGAGATCGGCAACCCGCTCAACGCGATCGCAATGAACCTGCAGCTGCTCGAGCGCGACCCCACCGACACCGAATCCATCGAAATCTGCAAGACCCAGGTGAAGCGGCTCGACAGCATCATCCGCGGCTTCCTCCATGCGCTGCGCCCTTCCCGTCCCGCGCTGCGTCCTGGCTCCATCGACCAGCCGATCCGCGAGTGCATCAACGCGTTCCGTCCCCAGCTCGAGGAGCGCTCGATCCGCGTCGACACGGACATCCCCGCCGCGCTCCCGGCTGTCGCCATCGACCCCGACCAGATGCAGCAGGTGTTCTTCAACCTGATCAAGAATTCGCTGGAGGCGATCAAGGACGGCAGCACCATCTCGATCTCCGTCCGCGACGAGGACGACGCCGTCGTGACGGTGCTGAAGGACAACGGCCCCGGCATCCCCGCCGAGCAGCTCGGCCACATCTTCGAGCCCTACCGCTCCTCCAAGGAGAAAGGCACCGGTCTCGGGCTGATGATCTCGAAACGCATCGTGAACGAACACGGCGGCACCATCTCGGTGGAGTCCGCGCCAGGCGAGGGCACCTCGTTCACCATCCGCATCCCCCGAATCGAAAGACGCGTACGCCAGCTCAAATGAAACCGAAGATCCTGATTGTCGACGACGAAAAACCGCTACGGGACACGCTCGCGCGCTGGTTCCGCCCGAGCTACGAATGCCTGCTCGCCCCGGACGCCGACGCCGCGCTCGAGATCGTGCGCGCCACCCCCGACCTCGCGCTGATGATCTCCGACATCCGCATGCCCGGGGAGGACGGCGTCACCCTGCTCCGACGCGCCCGCGAAATCCACCCCGGCCTCGCCGCCATCCTGCTCACCGCCTACGGCACGGTCGAGCTTGCCGTCGCGGCGATGAAGGAAGGCGCCGCCGACTTCTTCCAGAAGCCGATCACCGACATGAAGGCGTTTGAGCTGCGCGTCGCCCAGGCGGTCGACGGCGCAAGCGCCATGAGTCCCGCCGCCGAAAACGCGGCGGAGGGCGCGCTCAACGGCTTCACCGGCTCTTCCAAGGCGCTTGAGTCGATCTACCGCACCATCCGCAAAGTGGCGCCGTCGGACGCGACGGTACTCGTCGAGGGTCCCAGCGGCTCCGGCAAGGAGCTCGCCGCGCGCGCGATCCACGCGCTCTCGAAGCGCGCCGCAGGGCCCTTCGTGGCGGTCGAGTGCTCCGCCTTCTCCGCCGACCTGCTCAAGTCAGAGCTCTTCGGCTACGAGCCCGGCACCTTCACCGGCGGGCTCAAGGACGGCAAGAAAGGCTGCATCGAGGAAGCCGGCGGCGGCACCCTGTTCCTCGACGAAATCGGAGAGATCGACCTCGCCACCCAGATCGCCCTCTTGCGTACGCTGGAGACGAAATGCGTGCGGCGGCTTGGCTCGTCCTTCGAGAAACCGGTTGACTTCCGGCTCGTCGCCGCCACCAACCGCAACCTCCTCTCGCTCGTCGCCGAGGGCAAGTTCCGCGAAGACCTCTTCTACCGGCTCAACGTAATCGACATCCGCATGCCGGCGCTCAAGGACCACCCTTCCGACATCGCGCCGCTCGTCGAACGCTTCATCGCCGAGTTCTCCGCCGCCGGCGAGGGCCGTGTCAAGGGAATCGAGGCGGATGCGCTCAAGGCGCTCGAGGCGTACTCCTGGCCGGGCAACGTGCGCCAGCTCCGGAACGCGGTCGAGAAGATGGTCGTGCTCGCCGCCGGCGAGACGCTGACCCTGGACGACGTCCCCGCCGAGATCCTCGCGCCGACCGCGCCAGCCGCGACGGCAGAGGCCGCGCCAGCCGCCGCGACGGCGCCCACGGCCTCGCTCGCAGACGTCGAGAAGGCCCAGATCCTCGCCGCGCTCAAGGCGGCTGGCGGCAACAAGACCGCCGCGGCGGACGCGCTCGGAATCTCGCGGCGCACCCTCCACCGCAAGCTCAGGGAATGGGGCATATAGAAATGTCAGGCAACGGAATCAAGCTCCTCGAGCGCGTCGGCGAAGGCGGCATGTCCACGGTCTGGAAGGCCTGGGACGAGTCGCGCGGCTGCTACGTGGCCGTCAAGGTGCTCGCCGGCGAGTTCGCCGCGAGCGGCCGCGACATCGCGTCCTTCCGCGAGGAGGAGCGGGTGATGGAGGAGATGGACAACCCCGGCATCGTCAAGGCATACGGCTTCGAGCAGGACGGCGACGGCTGCCGGATGATCATGGAGTACGTCGACGGCTACACCTTCGGCGACCTCCTCCGCCGCAAGCAGCACGTCGGCGAGGCCGACTGCCTGCTCATCTGCGAGTCGGTGGCCGCCGCGCTCAACGTCGCCTGGAACGACCACGGCGTGGTGCACTGCGACATCAAGCCGGAGAACATCATGATCAACTCCGAGGGCGTGGTGAAGCTCACCGACCTCGGGATCTTCCACCGCTACGAGCAGCGCGAGGGGACGCTCGAGCCGCCCGACCAGGTGATGGGCACCCCGGCCTACATCTCGCCCGAGCAGGTCTACGGCGACGTCGAGGTCGACTGCCGCTCCGACATCTACTCGCTCGCCGCCACGCTCTATCACCTCTCCACCGGCCGCACCCTCTTCCCCGGCCTCGGCAACGAGGACACGATGCGCGCCCACTGCAGCCCGACGAGCCAGGCGCGCGACCCGCGCTCCTACCGTCCGGCGCTATCGGAGGGCTTCTGCCAGCTGCTCGAGTCGATGCTAGTCAAGGACCGCGACTACCGCGTCACCAACTGGCAGGACATCTACCAGATGTGCCTTGAGGTCGAGGCCGGCCAGAAGTTCAAGCCGCGCGAGACGGCGGCGACGGCCCCTTCCTCCCTGCTCCTCAACCAATAGCCGCAGCGAAGCATCCGCCTAAAGGTTGGCAAACGGGTTGCAGGAGAATCCGGCGCCGCTGCCGAAAGACATCGAGCGCTGGCGAGGCGCACTCGACTGCGCGCCGCCGCCCACACCCGCGCCGACGAGCGGCTTCGATTTTGCGGAGAGCGAGATGCGTCCGCGCGCGACGTCCACCCCGATCACCGTCACGGTGAGCCGGTCGCCCGCCTTGACCACCGAGGCCGGGTCGCTCACGTAGTGGTCGGAAAGTTCAGAGAGGTGGATGAGGCCGTCCTGGTGGACGCCGATGTCCACGAACGCGCCGAAGGCGGTGACGTTGGTGACCACGCCCTCGAGCTTCATCCCCTCGCGCACGTCCTCGATCTTGGTGACGTCGTCCCGGAACGCCGGCGGCACGAACACGCTGCGCGGGTCGCGGCCGGGCTTGGCGAGCTCCGCGACGATGTCCCTCAGCGTCGGCTCGCCGACTCCGGGGGCGATGTACTTCCTCACGTCGATCTGCTTCGCCGCGGCGCCGTTGCCGACGAGCGCCTTCAGCTCCATCCCCGCGTCCGCCGCCATCCGCTCCACGATCGCGTAGCGCTCGGGATGCACCGCCGAGGCGTCGAGCGGGTTCTTCGCGTCCCGGATGCGCAGGAAGCCGGCGCACTGCTCGAACGCCTTCTCGCCGATCCCCTTCACCTTCTTCAGCTCCGCGCGAGAGGAGAACTTGCCGTTCTGGTCGCGCCACTCGACGATGTTCTTCGCGAGCGCCGGGGTGAGCCCGGATACCCGCTCCAGGAGCGGCGCCGAGGCGGTGTTCAATTCCACCCCAACGCCGTTCACGCAGCTCACCACCACCTCGTCCAGCTTGGCGGCGAGCAAGGTCTGGCTGACGTCGTGCTGGTACTGGCCGACGCCGATGGACTTGGGGTCAATCTTGACTAGCTCCGCGAGCGGGTCCTGCAGGCGCCGGCCGATGGAGATCGCGCCGCGCACGGTGAGGTCGAGGTCGGGGAACTCCTTGCGCGCGATCTCGGAGGCGGAGTAGACCGAGGCGCCCTGCTCGGAGACGGAGACCACGATCGGCGTGGGGATCTCGGGATGCTGCGCCTTGAGCTTCTTCAGGGTGTCGCGAACGAACTGCTCGGTCTCGCGCCCGGCGGTGCCGTTCCCCACCGCCACCGCCTCGGCGTGGTACTTCGCCACGATCATCGCCACCGCCTTCGCGGCCTCAAGCGGGTTCTGCAGCGGGAAGATGACGGTCTTGCCGAGGTACTTGCCGGTCGGCCCAAGCATCGCCACCTTACAGCCGGTGCGGATGCCGGGGTCGATGGCGAGCACCGCCTTCTCGCCGAGCGGAGAGGCGAGGAGCAAATGGCGCAGGTTCTCGGCGAACACCTCGACCGCGGCGCGGTCCGCCTCGGACTTCTTCTCGACCGCTACGTCGATTTCGCAGCTCGGGGCGAGGAGGCGCCTGAAGGCGTCGCGCGCGGCGGTCTCCACCTGGTCGCGCGCGGGGCAAGGCCGCGCGCAGGCGGGGGAGTGTGCGGAAAGGATCTCCATGATCCGCGCGACGACCGGCTCCGCCTCCAGCTCGATGTGCACCCAGAGCACCTTCTCCGCCTGTCCGCGGCGGATGGCGAGGTAGCGGTGGGAGGGGATGGTCGCAATCGGCTCGGAGAAGTCGTAGTACTGCTCGAACTTGGTGGGCTCGGCGGGACGGGGCTGGACCACCTCGCTCCGCACCACGCCCTTCTTCGCGTAGGCCTGGCGCACTGCGCCGCGTACGTCGGCGATGTCGGCTATGCGCTCGGCGAGGATGTCGCGCGCGTACTGGAGCGCCTCGTCGTCCGCGGCGGGGTCGGGCGAGCCCGCCCAGATGGAGTCGGCGAGGGGCTCAAAGCCCTTCTCGCGGGCGACCTGGGCGCGGGTACGGCGCTTGGGCTTGTAGGGCTGGTAGAGGTCCTCGAGGCGGGACTTGACGAAGCAGGCCTCGATCTGGGCGCGGAGCTCGTCTGTGAGCTTGCCCTGCTCGTCAATGGACTTGAGGACGGTTGCCTTGCGCTCCTCGAGCTCGGTATAATAGGCGAGGCGTTCTTGGATCTTGCCGATCTTCACCTCGTCGAGGTTGCCGTGCGCCTCCTTGCGGTATCTGGCGATGAACGGCACCGTGCACCCGTCGTCCAGGAGCTTCTTCACCGCCTCGGCCTGCAGGGCATTCACCCCGACTTCCGCCGAGACTCTTTCTATTACTGCTGTGGACAACTTTACTTGACTCCTGCAAGGAAGGCGGTGGCGACGGCGACGGTGCGGTCGGTGAGCGCAGAGAGGCACCAGCACTGCATGGCCGCCGAACTGGTCTTGTCGCACGACGCCGGCCCCAAAAGCGGAATGAGCGAGAACACGTTCGCCTCATACTTCTGCTCGAACTCGCGCCGCAGCAGCAGCCTGCCGTCAGTGTTGTCGCGGATCGTCAGCTTCGCCGTCCAGCGCTGCGAGGAGTAGTCGCAGAAGAAGATCGTCCCGACCGACCACAGCAGCGCCCGGCTCAGGTCCCCGTCAGAGTCGAACGGCCCAGCAAACTGCACCTCCACCGCCACCTTCGGCACCGCCGCGCCGACGACGAAGCCAGCGTCCTCGAACCGCTCCTTCGCCCGCACCAGGCAGGCGTCTGACTCGCGCCGGAACGGCACGTAGGCAGTGGAGGCGACGGTCTCGAAATTGCCTGGGCGGTAGTAGCGGTAGCCGTACCAGCCGGGCACATACACCGAGGAGTAGCCGGTCACCGGCTCGTAGTCGGTGAACGTCGCCTTGTAGCCGATTACAGCCACGGAGAGGTTAGTCACCGCCGCGGTCGTCTCCTCCACCGGGTACTCGGTCTCGTTGAACGTCCAGCACCCGGTCATCGCCGCCGTCGCAACCGCCAGCGGCACCATAACTCGTCCGATCAAGCCAATCTCCTCCTCGGCTCAGAAGCCGATGTTCATCACCGGCATTACCGGGTAGATGCCGTCGCGCATCACGTTGACGAGGCCGAGCTGGATGCACTCGGAGCCGTCTTCGACCACGTTGATCGCGCCGATCTGCACTCCGCTGAACGCACGGGCACGGTTGAAGAGGCCGATCTGCAGTCCTTCCATCGTCTCGGCGCGGTTGAACGCGGCCACCGACATACCCGCGGCATCGGCATTGACCGCATTGTAGACGCCCGCCACCTGCACGCCGACAAAATCGCCGTCGACGCTGTTGAGAACGCCCGCCACCTGGAACGCGCCGGAACTCTTGCCAGCATGGTTGCAGAGCCCCGCCACCTCGATGCCGCTCACGTCGCCAGTGGCAAGGTCCACGAGTCCGCTCGCGCTCAGGAAAAGCACATTGTGGTGACGGGCGGCGAGGATGCCGATCCTCAGCCCAGTGACGTCCCAATCCGAGCAGGGAACCTGTACCGGCGGCAACAGGCTGATTGCGAACGGCGTCCAGCTTCCGCTGGAGGCGAACTCGCTCTCGCGCTGCGCCCCGGAGAGCGAAGCGGTCGACAGCGAAACTACACACAGAACTGCAGCTAATGCTTTCATTATTTGTTTCCTTTCATAAACTTCATCTTTCAATAAAATCATTCGACGCCCCCATCTACAGCTATGGGCACGCCTCCCACCTTCTTAATGTATGCGCAGCCATACCCGACGCCATTGACAACAGCTCCGGAGACCGTCGCTGTGTGCTTCTTAGACTTGCCGCCGTCGGTTACGCCATACACCTTGAAACTTCCCTTGAACAACCCGGTCTTCACCGTGTAGGACAACTTGAGTCCAGAAGGATTGCCATTGTCTTTTGTTGTTATATATCCCTCATCGCGGACGAATTTCACCGTATCGGCCCGCGGCACGCGCCACCTTCCGGACAAAACGCTTATCACCGTCCCGTCGGGCGAGAACGAATCGTCAATCGTCTCGCCTTCGATCTCAAAGTCTGAGATGTCGGCGACAAACTGATACTCCCCATTCTGCAGCCCGGCAACATCCGACACGTCCTCTGCTTCAAGGACTCCAATGGCTTCGCCCTTGGCTCCAATCCAATCGGATACATTGTCGATGATCATATCACCTTCCGAGAAATTCAGCATGAAGGCAATACCGCCCTTCTTGCCCGAATAAGCGGGAATCACCGCCGGCACATATATCTGATCGTCAAGGCAGACTAGCGGACAGGATGCCGTCAGCTTCGTGCCGTCTGGCAAGGCACCCGATATCTTGACACTCCCGCGCCGTCCTATCTGCAGCGATATGCCAACATACCCATAAAAAGCATAATCACCATCCGGGATCGCAGAAAGAACGACATTGTAAAGACCGCCAAGTTCGTCAAGAACGGTCTTCGCCCTGATTGTGTCCGGCCTTGCAGAAGACGAGAAGAAATCCCTGCCGGCTACTACGTCCAGCCCGTCAAACGATCCGCTTACTGTACTGCCATCAATGGAAATCGTCAGTTCCCGCTCTGATTTCCTATGTACAAGCTCGCCGCTTGCGTCCTCGTGAAGGACGCCTTTCGCCGCGACCTTTCCCTCTCCCAGCAGTTGGAACGTCGCGTTGGCTACTGCATTGGTCTCCTCATCAGCCTTGCTGTAGCGCCCCTTGCCGATTTTTATCTGCACACTCCCCACCAATGCTCCATTGTCAAGCACATAGCCGTTGTATGTGTGCGCGGTGGAGAAGTCATAGTCGCCTTCTTCAGAATCGTCAATCTCGTTTCCGCTCCAATGGGCATACAGCACCGTAGAAGTCGTGACATCGCATCCCTCTTCAACTTCCTCGCCGCCGTAGGGATCTGTAAACCAGCCAAGGAAATCCCCGTATTTCTTCTCATCATACTCTAGATCGGCAGCCGGTTCTGGCAATTCCTCGATCGTCCTGCCTGCATTCTTCAGATAATACTGATATTCCGCCTTGCCAGTGCCGTTGTAGTAGGCAAAAGTGATCTTCGCCAAACAATCAGTCTCCCACCACATTATCCTGCGTCCCATCACAGTGCTATTTGCAACAGGCCAGGAGTTGGTCATGACCGGCTGCCAACTGTCCTTATAAGGCTGCAACACAGCCGTTACCAGTTCTGGGTTGGATTTGTAGTATATATTCTCGGCAACTTCGTTTGGCCTGGGGCACAGGAAACGCACTGACTCAAGCGACGAACAAAACGCGAATGCATTCTCGCCTATAGCCGTCACCTTTTCCGGAATCAGGACTCCGCTTGCGCCCAATGATGTGCAACCGTAGAATGCTCTGTCTCCTATACTGGTCACTGTCCACGGAATCTCTATCTGTTCGAACGCCGCACAGCCATGAAATAGATCTTCACACAAGGTCTCGCACCCTTGGGCGATGGCGAGACGCTCGATGGTGGGGTATGCATCGGGGAAAAGCGTCATTACAGGGGTCGCTCCGGACACTGTCGCCAAGACAATGTTGGAACAGCCAACAAATGCACTCGATGCGATGTCCGTCAGCCCTGCCGCCATTACCACCGAAGTGACCGAACTGCAGCCATAGAAAGCATTAGAACCGACCGAAACAACGGAATCTGGAATGTCTACGTATTCCAGCGCGGCGCAACCAAGGCAAGCATCTGCCACGATATTGGTCTGTCCGGAGGAAAAGACCACCGAGCGGATGTTTGAATAAGACTCAGGGTACTCTTCCCGCAACGTGCCGACAGAGGGGAAAAGCACGTATTCATCCCATACGCATCCCTGGAAGACATGGACTCCATAAATAACATTAGATGAGAATCGTTTCGGCTCCAACTTAGTGCAATTGGCAAAGGCGTAATCACCGATAGAACCCACAGCTTCACCACCTGTGACAGTCAGCAACGACGAACAGTCAAAAAACGCGTATGCGCCAATTGAATTCACGCTATCTGGAATGTCGATTTCGGACAGCGATGTGCAATCCTTGAATGCATTGTCTGGAATGGCCGTCAAGCCGTCTGACAATGACACTGTGGCTAGCCCATGGCAGCCTTCAAATGCCGACACTCCAACCGTTTCAGCATCATCAAGCTCAATCGCGACAATGCCGGAATTTGCGAACGCGCGCGAACCGACGGAAACTACCCCGGACGGAATTATTACATTCGTCAGACTGGTCATGTCCTCGAACATCCCGGCAGGGATTACCTTGCAGCCGTCCGGCAATTCAACAGAAACGGCATTGCCCTTGAATCCGAGAATATAGTCATTGTTTTCCACAATGCAGTTGTCTGGCCAGTCGTTCCAGTATTTCGTATTATAAAAAGCCTTAGCACCAATATCTACAACATAATCAGTAGGGATCAAGAACTCGCAATACGAAGTGCAGCCCCTAAATGCAGCCAGCCCGATAGACTTAAGACTCAACGGCAATTCAAGGGTCACGAGCTTTGCGCAATCCTCAAACGCGCTTTCAGAAATCGCCTCGAGATTCTTTGGCAGGGCAACCGATTCAAGCGCATCACACTGCGCAAATGCCTTTGATCCAAACGTCTTAACGTTTTGCGACAATACGATATTGGTTGCCGCCGAACATCTGTAAAACGCCCTGTCGCCAATTTCGACGCTTGAAGCAGACAGAAGATTAGTGTCGCCCTCCTTGAATTCAATGTTTTCAATCGCTCTGCACTCCTCAAAAGCTCTTGAGCCAATCTTCTCAATGCTTTGCGGAAATTCCAGCTCCAGAAGCGAACTGCATCCATAAAAGGCCTGAGCATCAATTGTTTCGAGGACATCGTTAAACCTAACGCCCTCAAGCGCCTTGCATGTATCAAATGCACGATATGCAATCCGCGTCAGATTTGTCGGGCAGGAGAACGACTGTAACGACGAACAGCGATAAAACACATTTGACGACAATGTCGTTAGGACATCAGGAAGTTCAACTGTGACCAACTTTGCACAGCCGGAGAAAGCGCTATTGCCGATAGACGCTGTTGTAGCAGCAATTATAGAGACTGTATTCAGACTGCCACAACTGGAGAAAGCGCTATTTCCGACGGAAACCGCCGAGCCGGCATCTATAACAACAGAGCATAGCTTTGCACAACTTGAAAAAGCGCTGTTGCCGATAGATGCAGTTGAACCGGCGCTTATAGTGACGGCGTCCAGACTGCCACAGCTGGAAAAAGCACTATTTCCAACAGCAACCGCTGAGCCGGCATCTATTGCAACAGAGCATAGCTTTGCACAACTAGAAAAAGCACTATTGCCGATAGATGCAGTTGAGCCGGCACTTATGGTGACTGCGTCCAGACTACCACACCTAAAGAAAGCACTGTCGTTGATAGAAACTGTTGAACCGGCAGTTATAGTGACAATTTCCAACCTACCACAGTCGGAAAAGGCATTGTTGCCGACAGAAGCAGTTGAATCAGCTCTTATATCTGCTGTGGTCAGCATATCACAATTGAAAAAGGCACTGTCTCCGATAGACGCTGTTGTATTGGCGATTACAACTAAATTTGTAATGTTTCCACACACACTACCCCCATTATAAGATGAAAACGCCATTTCCGCTATAGATACCATTTTTGACTGCAACTCACAACTCTTCGCACCTGTACAGCCTGTAAATGCACCTTCCTTCACCTCAATATTATCTGCCGTTGATATTTCAATCGACATCACAGACGTACAATCTCTAAACGCCGACTTACCAATCAAAATCTCAGCGCCATTTACATATTTGATCTGCTGCAATTTTTTACAACCGTAGAATGCAAGCTCCCCTATTGTCTTGACACTTGCCGGGATGACAACATTGGTGAGGGATGTGCAGCCGTAGAATGCGCGTTTGGCGATATTGGTGACGCCATCAGGAATAACCACCGAAGAAAGATTAGTACACCCTTCGAATGCCTGTTCCGCTATGTTGACTACCATGCTACTCCGCAAATAAAGCGGAATTTCAATATCTCCAGCAGTACCTTGATCGATTGCCGAGACACGGCGGCTTTTGTCGGCATTGCCAATGGAAACATGTTCGTCGTCAATTCGAATGTATTCCCAGTCTCTTTCCGGAATTACCGTCTGCGCAAATGCAGATGCCGACATCAGCATCG
This sequence comes from uncultured bacterium, assembly GCA_902800055.1. GTDB lineage: Bacteria > Verrucomicrobiota > Kiritimatiellia > RFP12 > UBA1067 > UBA1067. The sequence goes on along the minus strand of CADCCW010000036.1, from coordinate 23,078 downwards.
CAATTGCGACCAGGACGATTCTCCCGAAAATGTTCTTCTGGATCATTCGGATCTCCTCGTCAACAAGGGCGTCCGTTACTTGGCCGATTCGTCTCCCTGCTCCTCGGAGTTGGCCTCCTTGACATTGGATTCCTCTATGTTGGCTTTCTCGGCATTGGCCTTCTCGGCGTCTGCGTTGTCCTTCTTCGCGCGCTCGTTCTCGCCCTTGTACGTCTCTTCGGCTTTGTCAAGCTCGCGCTGGGCCTCCTTGAGCTTGCGCTCGCGCACTTCCGCGGCAATTTTCTTCAGCTCCTCCTGGCTCTCCTCATCCTGCATCTTCTCTTCCAACTCCTCGCGCTTTTCCTTGTCAAGTTCTTCCTTGTGCATCTTAAGCCAGAGGTCGCGCTCCTCCTTGGACATCTTCTCCAGTTCCTTGACACGCTCGACCTTGGCCTTCTCGATGGCGATCTTCGTCTTGCGCTCCTCGTCCTGCTTCTTCCACTCGTCCTTCAGGCGACGAAGCATCTCGCGCTTCGAGACCGGATCCGCGAGCTCGCTAAGCGACCAGCCGTTGTCGTCCCACGGATTGGGATCCGACATCGTTTTCTTCCGGCGAAGTGCCTCGACTTGGGCCGCCTCGGCATCGTTGAGCACATACGGCGTAAGGAACACCAAGAGTTCCTTGCGGCCCTCACTCTCCTTGACTTCGCTGAAGAGCCACTTGCCAATCCAGGGAATGTCCTTGAGAATTGGAATTCCGGATTCACTTGATGCTTTGGCGGTCTCGGTCAACCCGCTAAAGACAACCGTCTGCTTGTCTTCAAGCAGGACATCGGCCGACATCTTGCGCTCCACCGCAAGGTCCACAAAACCAGGAATGTACATCCCACCTTGCGGGATCAGCATCGACTGTCCGTTCTCCACAAACCTCGAATACTCCTCTTCCACATTAAGCATGACCGTCCCATTCGGGTTGATCTTCGGCGTGACCTTGAGCTTGATGCCGATGTCCTTTGCGCTATAGTTTGGCGTGGGCTGGCCGCTGTTCCCATACGAACCCGACTGTGCCGTCCAACCAGTAAGAAACTGCCTGTTTTCCGTCGCGTCGATTGTCGCCTCCTTGTTGTCGACGGTCATAATCACCGGCGATGCAATGTACTTGGCATGGTTGTCGTTCTCCGTCATGTGAAGAATGGCCGCGATCCCCAGCTCGTCGGAATCAAACACAAAGGTAAATGACTTGCTGAGCAGGTTGGAGGCGACGCCCTGAACGAGATCGAACGCCTCGGAGCCACCACTCGCACCACCGCCCACTCCATACGCACCGCCAGAAGCATAGTTGAGGAAACCATCGCGAGCTACGCCATAGGCAAGCGACGGCACTTCAGAAAGCTCATATCTAGAATCTTTTCCATATTGAGACGCTTCAAATTCCGCTTTCGTAAACGAACCGATAAACTTAGTAGGGTTGATTGAGCCATCATCGTTATATGTCGCCACCCTGTAGGCATTGAATCGCGGATTCCCCAGGGCGTCGGCCGCTTGGTTGACAGAACTTTTTCTGCCCTTCTGCACCCAGTCAATGCCGCTCTCGATTCCATTGTCTAGAGACACTTCAATAATCACCGTTTCAATCAGCACCTGCGCAAGCTTGACGTCCATCGCCTCAATGATCGACTCGACAACAGGAACAAGCTCCTTCTGGGTCATCACCACCAGGCCGTTGATGCGCTTGTCGGCGAGGATGGTGGTGTTCTCCTTGGAGAGCTCGCCCGCCTGCGGCTCGCCGGTGCGCTTGTTGGTGGACGGGCGGGACGAGGAACCGGTCGTCACGTTCGCGCCACCACCGGACGATGACTTCGCCGCGGCATTCTGGCTCGACTTCGTGCTCGACTTGCCCGAGGGCGCGTTGCCGATGAGGTCGTTGATCATGTCCGAGACATCTTCGGCGTCAGCATACTTGAGGCGATACACCTTGACCACCGTCGGCGGCGTGGTCTCGATGTCCAGCTGCTCGATCACCTTGTCGAAGAAGTCCATGTTTGCCTTCGAGGTGACGATGATGAGCTTGTTCGAGCGCTCGTCGGAAAGGATCAGCACTTTGCCGCGGATCATGCCGCGGTCGGCGTCGGAGACTGAGGTCACGATTGACGGCTGGTTCACCGGCGCCGTCGGCTGCGGATTGCTGCGGCTCATGAGCCGCGACGCGAACGGCGACGGAGGGGTCGACGCCTGCGCCGTGGATTTCGGCTGCTTGCCTTCCTTCTCCAGCTCCTCCTTGCTCTTCTGGACGATCGCCTCAAGCGCCGTCTTGATGTCCACCGCCGCCGCGTTGTGGATCTGCCGCACGTACACGTTCTCTGTGACCGGGGTGGTAATGTCGATCATCCTGGCGATCTCGCGCATCCGGTTGATGTTCGCCTCGGTGTCGGTGATGATGATCGAGTTGGTGCGCTCGAAGACGAGCAGCACGCCGTTGGCGGACTTGAAGCCCTCCAGCGCCTTCTGCGCCTCTTCGACCGAAATGTTGTGGAACGGCACCACCAGCGAGACGACGCGGGTCGACTCCCTGAGCTCCGCGTCCGGGTCCATGATGAGGGGGATGCCGTCCTTGCGCACGTCCTTGCGCGGAATCGCGCGGCAGAACTTCTCGCCGTATGGCTCAAGGTGGATGCCGTTCATCTCCAGCACCGTCTCGATCGCCTCGATCTTGTCCTCGTCGGTCAGCTCCTGCCCCTGCAGCGGCTGCAGGGTAATGGTGGCGGCCGGGGTCTGCGGGTCCTTGAGGACGGTAATCCCCTTGAGTTCGCCGTAGACCTTGAAGACCATCTCCACCGGAGCCTGGTTGAACTCGATCGACCTGCCGCCAGGCTCCACCTTCTTGCTGTCCGAAGCTGGCGCGGACGACGACGCGCCGGTCGTCGAGGGTGCCGCGGATGGCGCCGCAGTAGTGTTTACCGTGGTCGCACGCCCTGGCATGCCCTCGCCGGAACGTCTGGGAAAGCGACTGCGCAGCAATCCGCTGCGCCTCTCACCGGACGTAGTTTGCTCCTGGGCCGCCGTGTCGACCGCCGCCAGCACGGCCACCGCCGCCAGCACGAGTAGAGTCTTGAACTTTGCTTTCATATTCACCGCTCCGTTTTCGTTTTAAATCCGTAAATTATTCGCGCATGTACGCGCAGGTTATCGACAGCGATCCCTTGAGATAGCCTTTCTTCTGGCTGGGCTTGAGGCTAATCTCTTTGATGTCGAACATGCCGTCGGTGGAGTTCTCAAGCGCATGCATGAACTTCACGAGCGCCTCAAGCGAGCCCTCCCAGCACCCGCCTCGACCTCCTTGCCGGAATCGATCGAGGTAATCAGCACAAGATTGGTGCGCGCAAGGTCCTCCACCTTTCGGAGCCATACCGTGTCCGTCGCCTTGCCCGCCTCGAAGGTCGGCATCGCAGCCTTTTCGCGTTCATAGAGATCATTCCACTTGCGCTTCTCGGCGATCAGTTTCTCCTCCTGCTCGTACCGGTCGCACTCCCTGCCGTACGCCTTCGCCGCGCGCTTCCAGGCGCTTTCGGCGCTGAAGAACCAGACCCCGACCGCGACGGCATAGAGCACAACGACTGCCACCACGGCCATCATCGCCTTCTCCTTAAGTTTCGCGTCGTCCATGTCGGCTATTCCTCCTCCGTCTTGTGGCTGCACTCGATCTCGAACTTCTGCTTGCCGTCCTTCTGCTTGCTGAGCGCGCCAAGGCGCACCATCTCGAATATCTTCTCGCCGCCACCGTCCTCATCCTCCGCACGCATCTCAGCTAGCGCGTCCTTGAGCTGGTAGGCGGAGCTGGAGTCGTCCGACTCCGCGCGCAGACGCACGCCGTCGTCGCGGGTGAAGTCCCAGGAAGAGAGCGTAACCCCCTCGGGCAGACGGTCCGACACTGCCTTCATGATCTCCAGCGCGCCACGCGAATGGTCGGAATACTTCCGGACCAGCTTCACCTTCGCCTTCTTCTCGGACACCGCCCTGTACTGCTTGGCGTGGCGTTTGCAGAGCTCCTTCTGGTGGTCGGTCATGTAGCCGTAGGCGACCGGCACGCCGAAGAGCACCCCCATCGCCACCACCCACACCGCGACCGCCGCAATCATGTTGCGCAGCAGCTTCGCCTTGAAACGCGTCTCGGCGAGAACTTCGCGCCAGCTGTCGGGCATCGCGTTGAGCGAGCCCTCCTCGGTCGTGCGCTCGGCTACTCCCGCAAGCCCAACATCGGCACCAATCTCGATCGAGCGCACCGGCGCGCCGAACGAGGCGAGCGGATCCGCCGCGGACTCTGCCGCGGGTTCTGCCGCGGAATCCTCGGCCTCGCGCCGAACGCGCACCACTTCGCCGAGCGGCTTCGGCCCGCCGAAGTCCTCGGCCTCCAAAAGCGAAAGCATCGCCTCACGCTTCAGATCCGATTCCAGCGAAGCGGCGCGGATGGAGACTGGCAGGTCGGCGTCGAGGACAACGAGTGACAAGCCGTCCGACCCCTCAAATACCACAAGCCGACGTCCTTCGCCGCCGATTGACCGCCAGACGCCGCGCAGCTCACCGAGTACCAGCGCGTCGACCCTGACGACGTTCAGCTTCGCCGCGTCGAGCGCATCGGCGATGTCGTCGGTCGAGCCCTCAGGCAGCGCCGCAGCAAGGTACACCGCGCGGCCACCGGCCTCATCGCAGACCTTCTCCAGCCCAACGGCAAGCGGCTCGTCTGGAAACGGACTCACCGCCGTCAAGATGCTGCCGGCCTTCTCAGCAGGATCCTCTCCTTCGGCGACACGCACCAGCCTGACGAGCAACCTTCCGAGCGGCAACGCAAGCACTGCTTCGCGGCTCTTTACGCCGGAAGAAATGACGCGCAGCGCCCCGCCCTCGAAGGCGGCTGTCTGAAATGCCTTAACCATTGGGTGAATTATATCAAAAATCCCTTCTCATCGGGTGGTAAAGTTGGTTTTTACGCAGGACGGTACGAGTCCTTCAGCGAGCAGGTGCGGTTGAAGACGAGCGGCGCGTCGCAGACGAAGTAGCCGGTGCGCTCGAACTGGAAGCGCTCGCCCGCCCTCGCCTCGGCAAGCGCTGGCTCGACGTAGCCGGAGACGACACGGAGCGAGTCGGGGTTCAGGAACTTGAGGAAGTTCTCGCTCCCCTCCTTGAGAGGGTCCCTCTCGAGGAACAGCCGGTCGTAGAGGCGGAACTCCGCCTTCACGCCAGTCGCGCAGTCGACCCAATGGATGGTCCCCTTCACCTTGCGGCCGTCCGCGGGGTTGCCGCCCCACGACGCCTCGTCCCAGGTGCCGTGGATCTCGACCACTTTGCCCGACTCGTCCTTGACGCAGCCGGTGCACTTGAAGATGCAGGCGCCGCGGAGCCTGACTTCCTGGCCCGGCGCCATGCGGAAGAACTTCTTCTCCGGCACCTCCATGAAGTCGGCGCGGTCGATCCAGACCTCGCGGCCGAACGGCACCTTCCGCGTCCCCGCCTTCTCGTCGAGCGGATTGTTGGGGAGCTCGGCCTCCCGCGCAGGACCGGACCAGTTGTCGACCACGACCTTGACCGGGTCGACGACGGCGATGCGGCGCATTGCGGTCTGGTTGAGCTCCTCGCGGACGCACCACTCGAGGAGCGCGGGGTCGGACTCGCTCTCCACCTTGGAGACGCCGATGCGGTCGCAGAACTCGCGGATCGCGCCGGGAGTGTAGCCGCGGCGGCGCATGCCGCAGACGGTCGGCATCCGGGGGTCGTCCCATCCGTCCACCACCTTCTCCTGCACCATCTGCAGCAGAAGCCGCTTGGACATCACCGTGTAGGTGAGGTTGAGCCGCGCGAACTCGCGCTGCTGGGTGCGGATCTTGACGCCGTTCCTGACCGGCAGCAGCCCCTGCTCGTCCATGCGGTCAACCACCCAGTCGTAGAGCGGACGGTGCACCTCGAACTCGAGCGTGCACATCGAGTGGGTGACGCCTTCGAGCGCGTCCTCGATCGGGTGCGCGAAGTCGTACATCGGGTAGACGCACCACTTGTCGCCGAGGTGGTAGTGGGCGACGTGGCGGATGCGGTAGATCACCGGGTCACGGAAGTGGATGTTGGGCGAGGCCATGTCGATCTTCGCGCGGAGGCACCACTCGCCGTCGGCGTACTTGCCGTCGCGCATCTCGTGGAAGATCCTCAGGTTGCGCTCGGGGTCGGTGTCGCGCGAGGGCGAGGGGCGGCCGGGCTTCTCCGGGACGCCGCGGTACTCCTTCCACTCGTCCTGGGTGAGGTTGCAGCAGTAGGCCTGGCCGCGGCGGATCAGCTCCTCGGCGATGGCATACATCTGGTCGAACATGTTCGAGGCGTTGTAGAAGCCCTTCTCGCCGGCGTCGCCCTCGCCGGACCACTGGAAGCCGAGCCAGTTGATGTCCTTCTTGATGTTCTCGGCGTACTCGTCGGACTCCTTGGCGGGGTTGGTGTCGTCGAGCCGGAGGTGGCACTCGCCGCCGAAGAGCTCGGCCATGCCGAAATCGACGCACACCGCCTTGGCGTGGCCGATGTGGATGTAGCCGTTGGGCTCGGGCGGGAAGCGGGTCACCACTTTGCCACCGGTCTTGCCGTCGGCGACGTCCTTCTCGATCCACTGGCGGAGAAAATGCCGCGAGGTGTCGGATTCTTCGTTCATCATGTCTGCTCCTTCATGTTTTTTGCATAGACGACCATCGCCTGGCGCACGATCATCTCAAGCGCGCGGCGGTCGCGCCCGCTGGCGCTGTCGATTCCCTTCAGCGCCCAGTAGATTGCCGAAAGCTGCGGGTTGGTCCAGTCGTCGAAGCCGGTGAATCGCTCCACCGCCGTCATCCGCATGGGCTCCATGCCAAGCTCCTCCCAGGCGCCGCGGCGCTGGACGTCGCGCACCGTCTCGGCCCACATCTTGCGGTAGTACGGCGCGGCGGAATCGAGGTTGGCGCCGATCTTGAGCTCGAACATCCAGGCGAGTTCGCGGTAGAGATCCGGCTCGCGCGGGTTGACCTTCAGCCCCTCGTCCCGCAGCAGTCGGATCGAGGCCTCCACCCAGCGCCAGCGGTCCTCGGGCGCGTTCATCATCACCGAGACGTTGTAGGCGAGATTCCAGGCGGCAAAGCTCCACACCTCCGGAGTGTGCGGCTCGAGGAGCGCCAGGGTTGAGGCGAGCTGGGCGAGCTCCACATACCGCCCTTCCGCCTGCAGCCGGTCGGCGCGGAACCATACCACCTCGGCGAGCACCGAGCGGAATGCACCGAACGCGACGAAGGCGCTCTCGGCAAGCGCGGGCGCAGCGGCCACACGACGCGCGGCGAGGAGCGGCTGCGCCACGGCCGAGGCTGCGAGCGCAATCGCCGCGAGGACGGGCAAGGGACGCAGGATCTTCACGTGTACCTCAGCACCTCGTCCACGGTGGTGTAGCCGTCGAGGATGGAGCGGATGCCGTCCTCGCGCATTGTGCGCATGCCGAGCTCGCGGGCCTTCTCGCGGATGACCAGCGTCGGCGCGCGGTTGTTGATGAGCTCCCGGAGCGGGTTGGACATGCGCAGATACTCGAAGACGCCCTTGCGGCCCTTGTAGCCGGTGCCGTTGCAGGTCTTGCAGCCACGGCCGAAGTAGAACGGCCGGCCGCCGATCTGCTCGCGCGTCATCTCAAGGCGATCGAGCTGCTCGTCGTCGGGCTCGTATGCCTGCTTGCATTCGCGGCAGACGGTCCTCACGAGACGCTGGCCGAGCACGGCTTCGAGCGTGGAAGACAGGAGGTACGGCGCGACGTTCATGTCTACAAGGCGCATCACCGCGCCGGCGGCGTCGTTGGTGTGCAGGGTGGAGAAGACGAAGTGGCCGGTGAGCGCGGCCTGCACCGCGATTTCGGCCGTCTCCAGGTCGCGGATCTCGCCGATCATCATGATGTCCGGGTCCTGACGCAGGAACGCCCTCAGCACCTTGGCAAAGGTGTTGCCGGCGCGGGCGTCGATCGGCACCTGGACGATGCCATCGACGTTGTACTCGACCGGCTCCTCGGCGGTAAGCAGCTTGGAGTCGATGGTGTTGATGCGCCGGAGGACGGAGTAGAGCGTCGTGGTCTTGCCAGAGCCGGTCGGGCCGGTCACGATGAATATGCCGTTCGGCTTCTCGATGTCCATCGTGATCTGCTCGTAGATGTCCTCGGCGAAGCCCACGTTCTAACGGTGAGCGCGATGCGACCGTCCTGCGGCACGCGCCGCTCGGCGATGTTGAGGTTGGCGAGGATCTTCACGCGCGAGATGATCGCCGGCGCCATCTTAACGTCCGGCGCCTTCATCTCGTAGAGCGCGCCGTCCACGCGGTAGCGGATCTTGAAGTCGTTCTCGAACGGCTCGATGTGGATGTCGGCCGCGTGGTCGACGACGCCCTGGTAGAGGACGAGGTTCACGAAGCGGATGATCGCCGAGGAGTTCGCGGCGCTCTCCATCGAGGCGATGTCGTTGGCGTTCGCGTCGGCGGCAAGGGTCTCGTCGTCGGTCATGCCCTCGCCCAGCGACTTGATCATGTCCGCCACCGACTCGTTCGAGTCCCCGTAGTACTGGGAGATGCGGTCCATCACGTCCTTTTCGCGGGCGAAGACGAACCTGACCTCCTTCGAGAGGGTGAAGAGCATCTCGTCGGAGATGCGCGGATCGACGATGTCGAAGGTGGCGAGGGTGACCGAGGTGTCGTCGGCCGCGACCGGGAAGACGTTGTACATCCTGGCGGTCGAGGCGGGTATCGCCTCGGTCACCTCGGTGTCGATCGTCATCGCGCCGAGGTCGATCGCCTCGGTGTCCTGGTAGGCCGCCATCGCGGCGAGGAGCGAGTCCTCGTCGAGAACGCCGGAGTCGAGCACCTGGCGGCGCACGGTCTTCGACTCGGTCTTCGCGAGGTCGGCGATGTCCTGGGCGCCGGCCTCGTCGATGTATCCGTTCTGGATCAGGATCTGGAGTATCTGGTCGTTCATGATGCCTCCTCCCTACGCGCCATAGCCCTCCTCCTTGAGTTTCTGGACCACCGACTCCGGGTCCTGCGACTTGGTGATGAGGTCCTCGTAGGAGATGAGCCCCTGCTTGTAGAGCCCGGAGAGGTGGGCGTCGAGCGTGATCATGCCGTACTTCGCGCCGGTCTGCAGGTCGGACTTGATCATGTTCGTCTTGTTGTCGCGGATGCGCGAGCAGATGGCGTCGGTGCGGGTCATGATCTCGAAGGAGGCGACGCGGCCGTGCACCTCGCCGTTGGCGTCGAGCTTCGGGAGGAGGATCTGCGAGATGACCGCCTGCAGACCCGCCGCGAGCTGGGTGCGGATCTGAGACTGCTGGTTCATCGGGAACGCGTCGACGATACGGTCGATAGTCTCCGCCGAGCCGGTGGTGTGCAGGGTGCCGAAGACGAGGTGGCCCGTCTCCGCGGCGGTGATCGCCGCGGCGATCGTCTCGAGGTCGCGCATTTCGCCGACGAGGATCACGTCCGGGTCCTGGCGGAGCGCGCGGCGGATCGCCTCGGCGAACGAGGGCACGTCGTCGCCGATCTCGCGCTGGGTGACGAGCGAGTTCTTCGAGGTGTGGTAGAATTCGATCGGGTCCTCGATGGTGATGATGTGGACGTTGCGCTCGCGGTTGATGACGTCGATCATCGAGGCGAGCGTCGTCGACTTGCCGGAGCCGGTGGGGCCGGTCACGAGGATGAGGCCGCGCGGCTTGAAGAGGAGCTCCTTGACAACCGCCGGAATGCCGATCTGCTCGAGCGTAAGCAGGGTCGAGGGGATCTGGCGGAGCACCGCGCCGTAGCGCTTCCTCTCCTTGAAGATGCTGACACGGAAGCGGGTGCCGTCAGGGTGCGCGAGCGCGAAGTCGGCGCCGCCGGACTTCTCGACTTCCTCCAGCGCGCGGGGGTCGCCGAGCTTCTCGACCATCTCGCGGCAGAGCTGGTAGGAGTCCTCCTCGGTGAGCTCCTCCTCGGCGATCGGCAACAGCTCGCCGTGCACACGCAGCTTCGGCGGCATGTAGGCGCGGATGTGCAGGTCGGAGCCGCCCTCGTCGATCGTGGCCTGCAGCAGTTCGTCGATATGAATGTCCATCTATTGCCTCCTATTCTTGCCCTGGTTTCCGGTCTGGTTGTCCCGCCTGGATTCGAACCAGGACTAAGGGTATCAAAAACCCCTGTGCGGCCACTACACCACGGGACATTACCATGCGCGTATTATACCAAAATTCGTGGCCGAGCGGCGCGAATAAGGCTCAGAGGCCGGGGAGGTTGAGTTGGCCGGAGACGCACACCTTGCGTCCCTTCGAGAGGGTGCGGTCGGAGGTGTCGTAGACCACGAACTTGATGCCATCGAAGCGACGGGCGAGTTCGCTCACGATGTAGCGCGAGACCGACTTGACGTTGCCCTTGTCGTCGTCGGAAAAGCCGATCGACACCGGTTTGTCCAGACTGCCGCTCCGGCGGAGCATGTGGAAGACGTGCTCGACGAAGTCCCTGATCGCGAACTCCTTGGCGAGCTCCGGCCGGGCGGCGGTGGGGGCGACGGCGAGCTTCTCCTGGTAGATTGGATCGGCGGCCATGCGCTTGGCGAAGCCCTCGTAGGTGACGGCGGAGTAGCGGCACATCGAGAGATAGTAGTCGAGCTCCTCCTCGTCGGTGCCGAACTCGCCGTCGCCGACGCCGTCCAGCCACTGCCGGTAGCCGCGCAGCGAACTCATCATCTCCTCGCGCTCCTCTTCGGTCAGGACCTCGTCGATGAAGCACCTCACCGCACGCTCGACCGCCGCCGGCGAATGTCCGCGGGCGGTGACAATGGCGAAGATGCGCCCTTCCCGTAGCGTCTTCCTGAGCGCGTTGAAGCTGGGGCCGGGCTTTTCGCCCGCCGCAATGCGCGCGAGCGCGGCACGGGTGTCCTCAAGGAAGTTGTCGCGCTGCGGCGAGTCCTCGAAGTTGCGGAAAGCCTCGCGCCACTTGCCTTCCGGAGCGCGGTAGTGCTTGGTATCTGACCGCACCAGCGCGAAGGTGGCGGTGGAAAGCTCCACCGGACGCCACTTGCCGTCGTCCTCCAGCCGCTCCATGCGGATCTTCGTCGGCATATGGAGGATGTTGTCGTCCCAGTCAAAGATGTAGTACTTGAACCCACGGGTCGAGACCGACTCGTTTATGTAGGGGATGGGGCGCTTCATGGCTGTCCCTCCCCGGCCGGGATCATGTCCGCGCGGTGGACCGGCGACGAGAATCGGCTGTGGGGCTGACTGCGGTAGAGCGACCAGCTGTCGTTGAGCCAGAAGGAGATGCCGCACACCCACATCGCCGGCAGCAGCAGGCCGTGGTTGCCGGAAATCTCCGCCACGATTACCACCGCCGTCAGCGGGATGCGCACCGCCGAGGCGAGGAAACCGGCCATGCCTACGAGCGCAAACGCCGCGGGCTGGATGCCGACCGAGGGCGGGAGCAGGCTGTGGAAGCAGAGGCCGACCGCGGCGCCGAGCGAGCCGCCGCAGACGATCGCCGGCGCGAAGACTCCGCCGGAGCCGCCGGAGCCGACGGTGAACGAGGTGGCCACCGCCTTCATCACGAAGAAGCAGAAGAATCCGGCGGCGGAGAGCGGCACCGCCGCGCCGAAGTCGGGCGCGAAGCCGGCCGAGAAGCAGGCGCCGATGAGCGGGTAGCTGGTGCCGAGGATGTCTGGCACGAAGAAGCCGATCACGCCGGTCACGAGGCCGCCGAGCGCGACCTTGGCGAGGCCGGGCATGCGCGCGCGCTTGAACCAGGTCTCGGTGGCGCGGAAGAACATGATGTAGAACCGCGCCCCCAGCGCCACCACGAGCGCGAGGCAGAAGTAGGGGAAGAGCCTGAGGCCGGAGTCGTAGACGCACTCGCCGGGCATCGAGAAGAGCGGGGCCCAGCCGTAGAAGCAGGCAAAGACGGTGTAGGAGACGGCCGAGGCCACGAACGACGGCACCATCGTCTCGTACTCGACGTCGCTCGAGGAGTAGAAGATCTCGCAGCCGAAGATCGCCCCGGCGAGCGGGGCCTGGAAGAGCGCGCCGATGCCGGCGGCGAGGCCAGCGGCCATCAGGATTCGCCGCGCGCGCGGAGTGAGGTTCATGATCCTCGCGACCGCCGAGCCGCAGGCCGCGCCGACCAAAGTGACCGGGCCCTCGTAGCCGGCCGAGCCGCCGGAGGCGACGGTGAGCACCGAGGCGAGCGGCTTGACCGGCACCACCTCGCTCGTCACGTAGCCGTCGCGCTGGTGGTAGGCGCGGATCGCGCTGTCGGTGCCGCGCGCGTTCTCGAGCTTGGAGAAGCGGCGGATAAGCAGCCAGCCCAGCGACGCACCGACCATCGGCAGCACAAGGAGCGTCCAGCGCCGCGGGTCGCAGAGCATCGCCTCGATCGAGAAGTCGGCCGCCACCGCCGAGCCGGTGTGCAGGCAGGAGAGCTCCGCGTGGTGCCCGACGCCGTCGAGCAGCAGCACGCGCCCCCAGTTGATCATCCAGCGGAACGCGGCCGCCGCGAGCCCGACGACGATGCCGACGAGCATCGACTCGCCCAGGTACTTCCCCGTGGTGCGGAACGAAAGCCCCTTGCCCGCGAGAAAGAACCTGAAGGACGAGATCGACAGCCGCTCGAGCATCCGTCAGAACTCGAACACCATGCCCCGCGCAACCTTGCGCGCAACCTGCTCGCCGGCCAGGATCTTGAGGACGACCAGGGAAAAGAGCGTCGCCGAACCCGGAGCCTGCCCGGTGACGATGCCGTTGTGCTCCACCACCGGCTGGCTGATCCAGGGGCAGTCAAGCTCTAGCTGGCAGGTCGGGTAGCAGGTGGCGTGCTGGTTGGGCGAAAGGACGCCCGCAGCGGAAAGCACCGTAGGCGCAGCGCAAATCGCAGCCAGCAGGCCGCGCTGCTCGCGCTGGCGGACGATTCGATCAATTAGCGCATTGCACCGCTTTAGGTTGGCCGTGCCGTCGCCGCCGCCAGGCAGGACGATTGCCTCGAAGTCGCGCTCAATCACTTCGGAAAGCAGCGAATCGGCGCGGACGGGCATGCCGTGCGCGCCGCGGACCTCGAGCGAATCGCCGACCGCCGCTACCGACACCTCCACCCCGCCGCGGCGGAGGACATCGACGATAGTAACCGCCTCGATTTCCTCAAAACCCTCGGCCAGGGGGACAAGTGCGCTTGGCGCGGCGTTCGACTGCATCGGCACACCTCCGTCAGATCAGGTTCTTGGCCTCGTTGCACTTCACGCGGCGCCCCATGATCTCCTTGTCGTTGATCGCCGCGCACGCACGCTCGGCCTCGTCGCGGTTGGGCATCTGGATGAACCCGAAGCCCTTGGACTTGCCGTTGAAGCGGTTCATCACCAGCCTCACCGAATTGACCTTGCCGAACGCCTCGAATTCCTGGCGGAGCTGCGCCTCGGTCATGTCGTAGCTGAGGTTGCCGACGTAGATCTCCACCGAGCCGTCGGCCGGGGCGGGATGCGGCTTGCGCTTCTCGAACGGCTGGTCGTCGCGGCGTGGCTGGGGACGGCGCTGGGCGGGACGGTTGGACCCGGCCTTGCAGCCACAGGGGCGGAACAGGCGGCAGACGACGCAGGTCGCCAGCACGCCGGCCACAAACGAAGCCACGGCAAGGGCGATTGCCGGGCACTGGTTGGTCTTGAAGAGTTCGCAGACTCCGTTGATGATACAGTTCATTTTTCCTCTACTCCGTTTCTTCTTTTGCTTCTTTCGTTGTCCGCCGCCGGTTCGCAACCCGGGGAGGACTGGATTGTCGTCAACTATTGCGATAGTCACCGAGCGATTTCATGCGGCTCGGATGGCGCAGCTTGCGTAGCGCCTTCGCCTCGATCTGGCGGATGCGCTCGCGGGTCACGTTGAACAGCTTGCCCACTTCCTCGAGCGTGCGGCTGTAGCCGTCGGTCAGGCCGAAGCGGAAGTCTACGACCTGGCGCTCGCGGTCGGTGAGCGTGTTGAGGATGTCGCGCAGCCGCTCCTTCAGGAGGTGCCCTTCGGTGACCTCGAAGGGATTTTCGCTGGACAGGTCGGGGATGAAGTCGCCGTAGTGGGCGTCGTCGTTGTCCCCGACCTTCGACTGCAGCGAGATCGGCTGCTGGGCCATACGCCGAACGGCCTTGACCTGTTCGATCGTCATCTCCATCTCCGTCGCCAGCTCCTTCTCGGTGGGCTCGCGCCCCAGCTTCTGGATCAGCCGCTTCTGCACCCGCATGAGCTTGTTGATCGTCTCGATCATATGCACGGGGATGCGGATGGTGCGGGCCTGGTCGGCGATGGCGCGCGTGGCCGCCTGGCGAATCCACCAGGTGGCGTAGGTGGAGAACTTGTAGCCGCGCTTGTACTCGAACTTCTCGACCGCCTTCATGAGGCCGGTGTTGCCCTCCTGGATTAGGTCGAGGAAGCTCAGGCCGCGGTTCATGTACTTCTTGACGATAGAGATGACCAGCCTCAGGTTGGCCTCGACCATCTTGGTGCGTGCCTGCTGACCGGCCTTGAGCACCTTGCGCAGGTCTGCAAAGGTGGAGACGAACTCCTCGCCGGGCATGCCGAAGAGCGCCTCGTAGCGGGCCATCTTCGTCTTCAGCTCCTGCAGGTCGCGCGTACGCTTCTTGGACGGGCGCTGGGTGAGGAGCTTTGCGTGCTCGGAAACGAGCCGGCGGTACGGCAGGTACAGCTTCTCGTCTGCGTCGGCACAGAGCGTCTCAAGTACCTTCTGCTTGAAGCTCAGGTCCTCGAAGCACTGGCGCAGCGAAGCGCGCGCGTTGGCGAGCGTCTTCTCGGCGCCGCGGATCGCGGCCTTGGAGGCGCCCTTTGAGGAAATCGTCGACATGTACTTGGCGCTCGCGGCGCGCAGCTTGGCGTCGACCGCCTTCAGCTCCTCGCGCAGCTGGGGGATGATCTCCATGTAGCCGTCGCGGTTGTCGTCGAACTTGTCCGTGACGATGCGGTCGAAGCGCTCGGTCTGGCCCTCGAGCTTGTCGAGCAGACGCGCGTACATCTGCGGCGCGAAGAGGAAGCGGTTGAAGACGTCCTTGGTCTTCGCCTCCGCCGTCTCGATGGTGGAGCAGATCTCGATCTCCTCCTCGCGGGTGAGGAGCTGCACCTGTCCCATTTGGTGGAGATACATGCGGATCGGGTCCTCGACCGACTCGTGGTGGGATCGCTTTTCGTTCTGCTTGGCGTTGCGCGCCTCGAGGAACTTCTTGACGTCGTCCTCGCGGATCACCTGCACCCCGAGCGCATCGAGGATGGTCAGGTACTTGTCGGACTGGATTGCGTCGACAATGTTCTGCGGCAAGATCTGGTTCAGCTCCTCCCAGGTGATGTAGCCGCCGTTCGCCTCGCTGCGGCGCTTGACGTCCTGCACCACGTCGTTCAATTCGGTCTTGCGGAGGATCGACATCCCCTCCATCGCCGGCAGTACCGTCTCGCTCTCGGCCTCCTCGGCCTGCTCGGCCTGCACCGCCTCGGCGACAATGCCGGTGGGCTGCACATAGTCCTCCTCGGTCTCGGCAGCATCAGCCGACCTGCCCTCGGCGCGCTCGACTTCGCGCGCAATCTCGTCCGCGTCTATGGTCGCGGCACTTGCGACCACTTCCTCGTCCTCGGCCTCGGCCGGCGGCAGGTCGTCGCCGATGTCGTCTTCGATCGGCTGCGGCATGCGCACCTTCGGCTTCGCGCTCTTCGCAACTACAGGCTTTTTGGCGACGGCCGGCTTCGCCGCGGGCTTCTTCGACTTGGCAGGCTTCTTCAGCTTAGTCTGCTTCTTCGACTTGGACGCCTGTTTTGAAGACAATTTCTTTGTCGGCGTCCGCTTGGACGTCGCTTTAGTTTTCGCCATAGATTACTCCAGTATACAATCCACCCATTCCCACTTTGTCAAGTGTTAGGTTGAATTATATCATAACTCCGGAAATTGCGCAACCCCCCTAAATGGCAAAATCTACCGCCGCGACAAGCGATGGCGCGGTGGGCACGCCAAGCGCGGCGAGGCGCTCGAAGCTGTGGCTGCCCTGCGCGCAGAGGACGCATTCGACGCCTAGCTCGGTGGCGACCTCGCAGTCGTGGATGGCGTCGCCGATCATCACAATCCGCGGCGGCGGCGACGAAGAGGACTCGATCTCCGCCTTGAGCGCGAGCGCGAACGCGAGCTTGCCCGCGCCGTAGAGGTTGTCGGTGCCACGCACGAAGTCGAAGTAGCCGCTGACGCCGAACCGCGCCACCGCCTCCTCGAGCAGGTCCTGACGGAGCGCAGAGAGGATCGACTGCCGCGCGCCGCGGCTGCGGGCGAGCTCCAGCGCCGCGACCGCCTCGACGTTGAGCGCCGCTGACGCGCTCTCCACGTCGTAGGAGTCGTGGTACTCCTGCGCGATCGCGTCCCATTCCGCGTCCGGGACGGGCATGCCGATCTCCTCGTAGTACTGCCGCGCCGGAAAGCGGAAGCGCGCGCGGTAGGACTCCATCGAAACCGCCGCGATCCCCCTTCTCGCGAGCATCGCGTTGAGCGCGCCAAGCGCCGCGCCCGTGTCGTCCAGGAGCGTGCCGTTCCAGTCCCAGACGATGTGCGTCGTCGCGCTCATCGCGTCTCCTTCCCCTCCAGCCGACGGTGAAAATAGTCAAGTCCGCCCTTGAGGTCGGCGAACTCGCCGTCGAGCTGGGCGTCGTAGAGCGCGGAGAGGATGCGGCCGAACTCCGGCGACGGCTTCATCCCGAGCGCAATCAGGTTGCGTCCCTGCACGATTGGCTTCGGCGCGGAGTCCTCCACCTCCAGCCGCTTCGCCTGCTCAGCCAGCCATTTGAGCGGCTCGGGCTCCGAGGGATACGGCGGCCTGCCCGCGTCGTCCGCCGCCGCCACCCGGATGAGCCGGTCGATGCGCACCACCTTCGCCGCCAGCCGGCGGATCGAGCCGTCGGACGACTTGTCGCGCCACATCGCGAACGGGCGCATGTGGAGCCGCACCAGCGGCGGCACCTCCTTCAGCAGGCGCTCCTCGTTGGTGAGCCGCGACAGGAACGACAGCGTCGGCTCCACCCCGGCCTCGTCGTGGCCGAGCGAGCGGATGCGCTTCTTGGCCGGGTCGTAGGCGGTGCAGGCGGGCTTGCCGAAGTCGTGGCAGAGGACGGCGAGGCCGACCACGAGGTCCTCGACGGGATCGGGCGCGCCGCCGCGTTCCGCCGCGCGGCGGTCGCGGTCGGCGGCGAATGCGTCGAGGCAGCAGCAGGTGTGGTTCCAGACGTCGCCTTCGGGATGCCAGTGCGGGTCCTGCGCGCAGCCGATGAGCCTTTCCAGCTCCGGGTAGTACTTCACCCAGCCGGTCGCGCGCAGGAAGGCGAGCCCCTTCGAGATGCGCCTGCCCTTGAGGAGGAGCTTGCTCCACTCCTCGAAGAGCCGCTCTCGCGCGAGGTTCTCGGGCGTCATTCCGCGGCAGATCTCCACCGTCTCCGGCGCCGGCGCAAGATTGAAGCGGGCGACGAACTGCATCCCCCGCAGCACCCGCAGCGGATCCTCGCGGAAGTGGTCGGAGACATGGCGCAGCACGCCGCGCTCGAGGTCCTTCACCCCGCCCCAGGGATCGAGCGTCTCGCCGGTCAGTGGATCGCGGTAGATGGCGTTGACGGTGAAGTCGCGCCGCGCGCTCGCCTCCTCGAGCGAAAGGAACGGGTCGCACTCGGTGCCGAAGGCGCGGTGTCCGAGGCCGAGCTTGGTCTCGCGCCGCGGCAAGGCGACGTCGACGTCGTGGCCGTGGATCTTGAGGACGCCGAAGGACGCGCCCACGAGGTCGAGCGTGTAGTGGCGCGATAGCGCCGCCTCCAGCCGGTCCGGCGCGACGCCGAAGCACTCGAGGTCGAAGTCCTTGGGCTCGAGGCCGAGGATTTCGTCGCGCACGCAGCCGCCCACGAGCAGGGCGCGTCCCCCTTCCTCGCGGACTATCTCGGCGATTTCGGCGGCGACGCCGCTCACGCCTGCTGCTCCTCCGGCTTGGGGAGCGGCTTCGAGGTATCGAACTCGGCGGCAATCGGCTCGCCCTTGAGCCCGAAGCAATCCAGCGGACGCACCGAGAAGACCGTGTGGCCCTTGATCGGCAGCTCGGCGGGCGAAAAGAGGCAGAAGCCGGGCGCGCCTTCGGAAGACTCGGGCAGATAGAAGTCGTTGGCGACGACGCGGCGCTGGGCCTGAACGAGGTCGACCCCGTCCTCCACCAGCGTCGCCGTTACCTCGTACTCGAACACGCGGCACTTCTTCACCGTCTTCGCGGCGGGGAAGCGCACGGATATAAGGCCGTTCTCGACCGCGACCTCGGCCTTGGCGTCCGCGGCGAACTGCGGGGCGGAGCGCTTCTTCGCGCGGGCGGCGAAGGACTGGTCGTCGCGGCAGGGCACGGAGAGGACCCAGTCGTCGCCGAGCGACTTGCCGGAGACGAAGTCGCGGCGTTCGATGGCGAGGAGGCTTCCGTAGACCGACACCAGCATGCCGTGGCGGCCGTCAGAGGTCTCGATCGACTTCATCAGGTGCTTGCGCTTCTCACCCTGGAAGCCATGGCTGTTGCCGCTGAGGTTCTCGCGCAGCGAAAGGTCGTGGGAGCAGTACCTGAGCGAGGCGGTGTTGATCGATGTGAAGGCGCCCTGCCACACCGAGCGCTCGTCGGTGAGCGGATAGTGGCTGTGGCCGGAGAACGCCACCGCGTTCGGATACTTCGAGAGCGTGCGCGTCGAGGCGCCGTTGTCGCGTCCCCAGGCCCACGGGCCCATGCAGGTGTCCTTGGGGTGAGAGTGCTGGGTGTAGAAGAAAGGCTTCGCGGGGTCGATCTCGTTCGCGTGCGCGGCGAGGAACTCCTCCAGGCCGTCAAACTGGTCCTTCTTCGTCCAGTGGCCGCCGACGAAAGCAAAGCCCTTCACGTTCTTGATCCAGAAGTCGGAGTAGGGTTCGCCGAAGACCTCCTCCCACACCTGGGCGGGACGCTCGTCGGTATACGCAATCCCCTCCTTGCGCGCCAGCTCATGGTCCTGCTGCTGCGCGTAGTGGAGCCCCCAGATATCGTGGTTGCCATAGATGAAAAGTTTCTCCATATGGCGGCCACCGAGACCCTTGTCGCCGGGGAAGACGCGCTTCCACGCATCGGCACAGCGCTGGAGCTGGCTGATTCGACCGTTATCGGCAATGTCGCCGGCGATGATGACGCCGTCCGCGCCGCGGTCTCGGAAATACTCGAACGCCTTGACGAGCGTGTCCTCGTCGCCCGGGTTGCGGAGGTGGACGTCGCTCAGGACGCCGAAGCGGACATCTGGTTCGCCGGAAAGCGCAGTCGCCTCCGCGTGTGCCAGCCGCGTTCCCGCGAGCAGCGAAAATGCGCCAATCGAACCAAAGAACCCGCGCCGAGAAAGCGCACAAGAAGCAGTATCGTTTTTCATGTCTGTATTATACCAAAAAAGACCGCGGATGACCGCGGCCTTTTTAACGACTTCAACCTCCCGAAAGGGTGTTAGTTGAGCTCCATGCGCCCACGACGAGAGCGGTTGCGGATGCGCGCGCGCTGCGACTTCTTGCGGGCCTTGACGCAAGGCTTCTCGAAGTAGCGGTCGTCGCGGAGCTTCTTGATCAGGCCCTCCTTGTCCAGGACGCGCTTGAGGCGCTTGAGGCCACGCTCAACGGATTCACCCTTCTTGAGCTTGAGTACGATAGCCATTATTTCACCTCCTTCGCCGGCTCGTATTTCGCAGGCTCCGCGACTTCTGCCGCGGTGACCCACTGAAGGACGCACATCTCGGCTGCGTCACCCTTGCGGGTGCCGAGCTTGACGATGCGGGTGTAGCCGCCCTTGCGGTCCTTCATCGCAGGGGCGATCTTGTCGAACAGCTTCTGCACCGCCTTGGGCTCCACAAGGCGCGACGCCGCGAGACGGCGGGCAGCCAGGTCGCCCTTCTTGGCGACGGTGACGATGCGGTCGGCGTCCTTGCGGGCCTCCTTGGCCTTGGGCAGGGTGGTCTTGATCGATTCGGCAAGAATCAGGTTGGTGACAAGGCCCCTCATCAGCATCTTGCGGTGCTTGGTGGAGCGGCCGAACTTCTTTGCGACTCTCTGGTGGCGCATAGCTTAAGCTTCCTTATTTCTTCTTCGGTTCCAGCATATCCGGGTTGAACTTGTACCCGAGCGACAGGCCAAGCGAAACGAGCTTCTTCTTGATCTCGTCGAGCGACTTCTTGCCGAAGTTGCGGTACTTGAGCATGTCGGCCTCGGTCTTGGACGCGAGCTCGCCGACGGTGGAGATGTTCGCGTTGTTGAGGCAGTTCGCCGCGCGGACCGAAAGCTCGATCTCGTTGACGGACATGTTGAGGAGCTTCTTGAGGCGCTCGCGCTCGTTCGCGTCCTTCGCGCCGTCGTCCTCGAACTCGAGCGTCTGCTCGCCCTCGTAGTCGACGAACACGTCGATGTGACGGCGGAGCACCGCACCGGCGGTCTTCAGCGCCTCGCTGGGGCTGATCCTGCCGTCGGTCCACACGTCGAGGACGAGCTTCTCGTAGTCGGTGCGCTCGTCGACGCGCGTATTCTCCACGAGGAAGTTGACGCGCGTGACCGGCGAGAAGATGGAGTCGATCGCGATGCGCCCGATCTCCTGGTCGGGTCGCTTGTTGCCGTCGGCAAGGCAGAAGCCGCGTCCGGTCCTGACCTCGCACTCCATCTCGATGGAGCCGTCGACGTCAAGCGTGCAGATAACCTGCTTCGGGTTGAGCACCTCGACGTTGTTCTGCTTGGCAAAGTCGCCCGCGACTACCGTGCAGGGTCCCTTCGCCTTGAGCGTGATGGTCTGGGCGTCGCGGGTGAGCGTCTTCACCAACGTGCGCTTGAGGTTGAGGATGATGTCGGTGACGTCCTCGGCGCAGCCCTTGATGGTGCAGAACTCGTGGTTCACGTCCCTGATGCGCACGGACGAGATCGCCGCGCCCTCGATCGAGCTCAGAAGAACCCGACGGAGAGAGTTGCCGATCGTCCGCGCATACCCGATCTCGAACGGCTCGGCGACGAACCTGGTGTACGTGCCGGTCTTGGTCGACTCGTCCACCTGGACGTTCTTGGGCATTTCGAACGGACTCAAACGGATAGGCATATGTTACCTCCCTGGTGAAGTGGTTAAAGACCGGATTAACGCGAGTACAGTTCGACGATCGCCTGTTCGTCGACGATCGGGGCGATCTGCTCGCGCGTCGGCACGGCCAGCACCTCGGCGCGCAGCGTGGCGCGGTCGAAGGCCATCCACACCGGCAGCTGGGCGCCGGTGGCGGCTTCAACGGAGCGGTTCGCCGCGTCCTTGGACTTGGCGTTGTCCTTGACCGTCACGATATCTCCGACGCGCACGATCATCGAGGGAATCGACGCCTTGCGGTCGTTGACGAGGATGTGCCCGTGGCGGATGAACTGGCGCGCGGCGCGGCGGCTCGGCGCGAGGCCGAGACGGTAGACGACGCTGTCGAGGCGCATCTCCAGCAACTGCAGGAGGATCTCGCCGGTGATGCCCTCGCGGCGCAGCGCCTCCTGGAAGAAGCGGCGGAACTGCAGCTCGCCCATTCCGTACTGGCGGCGCAGCGACTGCTTCTGGCGGAGCTGGGAGCCGTATTCGGACATCTTCTTCGCGCGGCGGGCGACATGCATGCCAGGCGCGGGCGTGCCCTGCTCGATCGGGCACTTGGCCATATAGCAGCGGGCGCCCTTGAGGAAGAGCTTCTTCCCCTCGCGGCGGCACTGACGACAAACGGGACCAGTATAGCGACCCATGATTAAACCCTCCTGCGCTTGCGGGCACGGCACCCATTGTGGGGAACCGGCGTCGTGTCGGTGATCTGAGTGACGCGGATGCCCGCGGCCTGGATGGCGCGAACCGCGCTCTCGCGGCCGGCACCGGCGCCCTGCATCCTAACTTCGCACTCGTGCATGCCCTTCGCGACCGCAACGCGGGCCGCGTCCTGCGCAACCATCGTGGCCGCAAACGCAGTCGACTTGCGCGAACCCTTGAAGCCGGCCTTGCCGGCCGAGCTCCAGGAAATCACGCCGCCACGCGCGTCGGCGATGGAAACCTGGGTGTTGTTGAAGGTCGAGCGGATGAACGCAATCCCCGCAGGAATCGACTTGCCGCTCTTCTTGGCCTTCGGCGCCTCGCCCTCCGCCGCAGGAGCCGCGGCGTCCGCGGCCGGAGCGGCCGGGGCGACGTCATTCTTTACTTCTTCGCTCATGTTCTAAAGCTCCTTACTTGCCTGCCTGCTTGGGCATGGCGATCGAGACGCGCTTGCCGCCCTTGCGGGTGCGCGCGTTCGTCTTGGTACGCTGACCGCGAACGGGCAGCCCCTTCTTGTGGCGAAGACCGCGGTAGGACCCGATCTGGATCAAGCGGCGGATGTTCTGGGAAACCTCGCGGCGAAGATCGCCTTCCACCCGGTAGTGGTCCTGGATGAAAGTGGTGATCGCATGGATCTCGTCCTGAGTTACGTCGTCCGCCTTCTTCATCGGATCGACCTTGACCGCCGCCAGCACGTCATCTGCGCGCTTGGGCCCAATACCATGGATATACCGCAGGGCAAAGCGAATATGCTTCTTGCCCGGGATATCCACACCCATCAGTCTAGGCATAGTGTTGTTGTTACCTTTCTTAACCCTGGCGCTGCTTATGGCGCGGGTTAGTGCAGATTACGCGCACCACGCCCTTGCGGCGGATGACGCGGCAGTTCTCGCAAATGCGACGAACGGAACTACGGACTTTCATGTGATTTTACTCTCTTAGAGTGGTCGAATGTCTGTGTAGTATATCAAAATCACCATCACCTGCGCAAGGGGGTATTTTTAAAAATTTTTAAGCCGCAAAGTACGCAAAGGTCGCAAAGGATTGGGGGTCTGGGGGATGTGCCCCCAGATAATAAAACCGACGACAATGGAATTGTAAGTGTGGTTGTCGGATGCGGAGCAGTGGAGCGGTAGCGAGAACCCCAACCATCGGAGTTCATAACAACAATGCGTAGGCACAAAAAAAGCCGGAACGATTGCTCGCGATTCGAGCGAGCAATAGC
>CADCCW010000035.1 GCA_902800055.1 uncultured bacterium | reverse complement strand
GGGAATAGGGAAGAGGGAATAGGGAAGAGGGAATAGGGAAGAGGGAATAGGGAAGAGGGAATAGGGAAGAGGGAATAGGGAAGAGGGAATAGGGAAGAGAGCGTGAGTTACGCGGAGCGAAACTTGCGAATCATCGTAAAGAGCATCTTGCTTACGTCGGTAAGTAATGCCTTCACAGTTGATGGAATCGTTACGTAACCAAATCGCTCCGCTAATTCAAGTTGCGTTTGCACTTCAAATACAGATCCTCGCGCAATGGCGAGAAACCTGGAATATTCGGCTCGCGAATCTCGCCCGTTGCCTTCGGCGATGTTAGATGGAATTGACACAACAGCTCTGCGCAGTTGATCGCAAAGAGCGTAGCGCTCTTCTTGCGGAAATTGCCGAATGAGGGCGTAAACCTCTTGGCACAATGTCATTGACTGTTGCCATACTACGAGATCTCTATAATCGTTTGTCATTTTGTCTCCTTAAAATCGATGGATACATGCTGTCACTTTCCCGAAGTAATCCAACTCCTGTCCTGGCCGAAGAACAATAGCTTGGTATTTAGGATTTGCAGGCTCGAGTCGAATATTCCCTCTTCCCTCTTTCCTCTTCCCTGTTTCCTCTTCCCTGTTCCCTCCTACGCGAAGCGTCTTCACGGTAAAGTCCCCGTCCACGCAGGCGATGATCACGTCGCCGTCGGCGGGGCGGAGAGAGCGGTCGACGACGAGCAGATCGCCGTCGCAGATGCCGGCGCCGACCATCGAGTCGCCCTCGACGCGCACAAAGTAGGTGGCCGCAGGCCGCTTCACCAGCAGCTCGTTCAGGTCGAGCGGAGTCTCCTGGTACTGCTCGGCCGGCGAGGGAAACCCCGCGACCACCGATCCGGATACTTTTGCCTTGGTTGACATGGTTGTGTAAGGAATTGTTTGTTGTATATTTTACCAAAAAATGCCGTGTGTGCCGAACGCAAGTTTTGGTAATTGCGCCTGGGTCCCGTGGACGCGGCGGTTTTTGGTATAATACGCGTATGAGAAACAAGGTTTACCTTATGCTTCTGGCGGCCGCGGTCGCCGGAATCGCCTCTGCGGGCAACGCCATTTCCCCGCGCAGCGGTGCGCATGCGCCGGAGATCCGCTGCGACAAACCGGGCACCTGGAGCTTCGAGACCTCCTTCGCTGAGGACCTGGGCCGCACCGTCTTTACCGTGCGGATGAAGTCTCCGACGCCCGCGACGCCGCCGGAGTTCGACGTGTTCTTCACCGAGTCCGGCGCCGATGTCCACAACGTCTGGGTGCCGTTCTACGGCGAAAGCGAGCGCGACCGCCTCTACTGCGTCGAGTGGGGGAGCGTCCGCTACACCTCCGAGCTGGGGCAGAACTACCCCATCGCCTGCGCGTTCAACGAGGCGAGCGAGAGCCGCCTCACCGTCGCGGCGTCCGAATGCCTCCGGCTCGTGCGCTACGGCATCACCTGCCATTCCACCGACGCGCTTCTGGAAGGGCGCTTCCGCTTCTTCTCCCGCGCCGAGGCGCCGCGCACCGAATACGAGGCGAAGATCCTCATCGACCGGCGGCGGGGCGTCTTCTTCGGCGACGCCATCGCCGACGCCACGCGCTGGATCGAGCGAACCGCCGGGCTCAGGCCTTGCCGCGTCCCCGAGGCCGCGTTCGACCCGCTCTACTCCTCCTGGTACGCGTTCTGGCAGGACGTCCACGACAAGGAGCTCGAGGAGGAGGCGCGCATGGCCGCCGCGCTCGGCATGAAGACGATGATCCTCGACGACGGCTGGCAGAAGGAGTCGTCGAAGAGCTACTACTCGGCGACGGGTGACTGGATGCCGGTCGCCTCGCGCTTCCCCGACTTCCGCGGCCACGTGGACAAGGTGCACGCCGCGGGGCTCAAGTACATGCTCTGGCTTTCGGTGCCGTTCGTCGGCAACGAGTCGAAGGCGTTCAAGCGCTTCGAGGGCAAGTTCCTTCCGGGCGACGGCGATGTGCGCATCCTCGACCCGCGTTTCCCGGAAGTCAGGCAGTATCTCGTCGACACCTACGTCCGCTGCGTCAGGGACTGGGACTTCGACGGCCTCAAGCTCGACTTCATCGACTCGATCGTCCTTGACGGAGCCGATCCAGCCGAGAAGGATGGCTGGGCAGGGCGCGACGTGCGCACCGTGCCGGAGGCCGTCGACCGGCTGATGAAGGAGGTCTATGCCGCGCTCACGTCGGTGAAGCCGGATGTCCTGATTGAGTTTCGCCAGAAATACACCGGTCCCGCGATTCGCCAGTACGGCAACATGCTGCGCGCGGCCGACTGCCCCTGTGACCTCGTGGGCAACCGCCGCCGCATCGCCGACCTCCGGCTCGCCTCCGGCGGCACGGCAGTCCATTCCGATATGCTCGTCTGGAGCCGCGACGACACGCCCGAGGACGCCGCCCGCTCGATATTGAGCGCGATATTCGGCGTTGTCCAGTATTCGATGCGCCTGGCCACGATACCGCCGCCGCAGAAGGATGCCATCCGTCACTGGATCGCCTTTTCGCAGGAGCACCGCGAGACGCTGTTGAAGGGGAGGTTCCGCCCCTACAACCCCGAGCTCATGTACCCGCTGATCGAAGCGGAAGGGGAACGCGAGCGCATCTTCGCGGTGTACAGCCCCGGTCAGTTGGTGCTGTTGCCGGCGGACAAGACGGCATACGTCATCAACGCCACGAAATCGGGCGAGATAATGCTTGGTCAGGGGAAGCCGCCAAAATCCGTGGAGGTGTTCGATACCTTCGGCAATCAAATTGAAGCGGAGCCGCCATCCCTTTCCGATGCCACCACGCCAATCAGCGTTCCCGCGTCGGGCTATGCGCGCCTGGAGTGGTGATTTAGGTCGCGAGGTACCTCGATGAAGGCGATATTGACATTGGCGCTGGCCGCCTGCGCGGCGTTTGCGGGATCGGCGGAACTGCCGCGGGGGAAGGGCAGCTTCGACGTGCGCGACTACGGCGCGAAAGGCGACGGCAAGACCTTCGACACCGCCGCAGTCCAGCGCGCAATCGACGAATGCTCGCAGTCCGGCGGCGGGCGCGTCGTGGTCTCCGGAGGCACTTTCCTGGTCAAGCCGTTTCGCCTCCGCAGCGGCGTCGAGCTGCATATCGCCGCGGACGGCAGGATCCTCGGCTCGGGTGACTGGCGCGACTACCCCAACCGCGGGGACATGAAGCACGTCATCTCCGCCAACCTGCCGCGCGCGCGCGACGCGGCGCTGATCTGGGCGGACGAGGCAGAGCGCATCTCGATCACCGGCACCGGCGCGATCGACGGCAACGGCACCTGCTTCGTCAGGCCGGTCGAGGGCGCGGCGGGAAAGAAGTGGAAGTTCGAGCGGATCGGCGGCTTCGACCAGTCCCCGCCCCGCGTCGTATTCTTCGCCGGCTGCCGCGACGTGACGGTGAAGGACGTCCTGCTCGTCAACCAGCCCGCCGGCTGGGGATACTGGGTGCACGACTGCGACCGCGTCGTCTTCGACCGCTGCCGCATCCGCTCCGACGTCACCTACCCGAACAACGACGGCATCCACATCAACGCCTGCCGCGACGTCTCGATCTCCAACTGCGCGATCGAGGCGGGCGACGATGCGATCGTCGTGAGGTGCAACACCAGGTCGCTGCGCGAGCGCAAGCCGTGCGAGCGGGTGACGGTGAGGAACTGCGATTTGAGGAGCTACGCTAACTGCATCCGCATCGGCTGGTGCCGCGAGGGGACGATCCGCGACTGCTCGTTTTCCGACATCGTCTGCCACGACTCGACCGTCGGCGTCAACATCTGGTTCGTGCCCAAGTTCTGGAACCCGGCGGGCGACTACGGCGTCGAGCAGACCGGAATCGAGCGGATTTCCTTTGCCAACGTCTCCATGGAGCGCATGCACACCACGCCTCTTGCGGTCAGGGTGTTCGAGGGCGCCGAGGGCGACATCGACTTCTGCCGCGACATCTCCTTCTCGAACGTGGTCGCGCGCGCATACGGGATGCCTTATTTCCGCGGAACCGCGGAGCGTCCGTTCGAGAACTTCAGCTTTGTCGACTGCCGCTTCGAGCGCGATTCCGCCGCCGCCGGGCCGTGGCAGGGGGCGGACAAGGAGCCGCCGCAGGAGCTCGAGCTGCGCAACTGTCGCGGCTTCAAGTTCGACCGCTGCTCGTTTGACGGCGTTTTTGAGCCCGCGGCGAAATGAACGCGGAATTGACAAAGCGGCTGGGGATATGCTATCATTTCCCCCATATGCATTCTGGTATCATGGGGACAGGCCCCGCGAAACCCCCGCCAATCGCCTGTTTCGCAAAATACCCCCTTGCGCAATCCAGCGGGATATGAGATAATACGCATGTTCCTCGGAATTGATTTCCGCCGGCAGGCGGATACAAGGGGGAACCGTACG
Organism: uncultured bacterium; assembly: GCA_902800055.1. Taxonomy (GTDB): domain Bacteria; phylum Verrucomicrobiota; class Kiritimatiellia; order RFP12; family UBA1067; genus UBA1067. Next base: position 13,115 of record CADCCW010000035.1, on the reverse strand, counting down.
ATACTTTGCGGGTTTAGGCTCCGGGAGTCCTTTAAGAGGCCGCTGGGCTGGGGGTGGAGATCGGAGTTGCCGCATTGCCGCGTTGCGTGAGGGATGGCAGTCCCGCAGGTCGCCGATAGGCGGCGCACATCGGACGCGGACCGGCCCGGCATGGCCAATTCCAAATTGCGTTGGCGCGGCCGCGTGGCTTGCGCCGTCAACCAGGAACGCAAAGCAATGGAGGGCCAGGCAATGGCAAGGACTGCAAGGATCAAGAAAAACGGCAGTGGGGTCGCGTATTACCACCTCATGTCGCGCACGAACGACAGGAAGTTTCTGTTCGACAGGGGCGGCGTCAAGACGCAACTTGTGGACGCGCTCAAGAAGGCGGCGGTGTTTTCCGGCGTGGAGATAGACGCCTACGCCGCCATGGACAACCACTTCCACGTCGTCTGCAAGGTGGTGCGTCCGGACGAGCCGGTGCCCGAGCCCGAGCTTCTCCGCCGCGTGGCCGCGCTGAAGGGCGAGCGTGCGGCGAACGATCTTGCCTCGTACTGGAAGGAGCTGCGCATGCTCGGCATGGGCGCCGCCGTGGACGAGGCGCAGAACCGGCTCCGCGTGCGCATGAACGACATAAGCGAGTTCATGAAGACGTTCAAGGAGACGTTCAACGTCTGGTTCAAGCGCGAGCGCAAGTACACGGGGACGATCTGGAGCGGACGGTTTACATCCACTCTTGTCGAGGGCGGGCGCTACCGGGCGACATGCATGAAGTATGTCTACTTCAACCCCGTCCGCGCCGGCATCGTGACCCGCGCCGCCGACTACGCCTGGAGCTGGATGGCCACTGCAGAAGCATCTTTCGCGGGGTCTGTCCCCGCCGAGGGGCTGATGCGGCGGGTGGCGCAGATAGGGGGAGGGAAGGTGTTCGGCAGCGAGGCGTTCGTGGCGGAGACGGCGTTTGCGCTGGGCGAGAGGTTCAAGTCGCGGCGCGTGACCGCCCGGGCGGTAGGGGACATCGGCTATGCGACGCACGGATGGAGGCTTGCGAAGGAGGTTGCGGCATGAGCAGGACGCGGAAATGGGCAGTTGGCGCGGGTTTCGCGGGGCCTGTCCCCGATACCATGTCCCCGATGCCACGTGAAAAAGTTTCTCACCTTTTTGCCAATTCCTGCAATGTATATTTAGAGAGATGAGTTTTATCCGCGAAGTAAGAAAGGACATCGAGCTTGAGGCGATCCGCCTCATGCGGGAATACCGCGCCAATTTGATTGTTGAGGCCAAGCGGCTTTGTCGCGACGACAGCGTGGCGGAAGACCTGGCGATGAAGACCATCGAGGTCTATATGTCCAAGCCTGAGGAGGAGCTGCCGCCTGCGGAAAAGTCGCTGGCGTACCTGAAGTCGATTCTGAAGAACATCTACCGCGACTCCGTCCGCGGCAAGGCGCAGGCCTGCATAGTGTATCTTGACCCCGAAGACATGGAGCGGATAGACGAGTTGGAGTTGGAACAAGTGGACAACTCCACCGAAGAGGCGATTCTCGCCCATTCCGACGCGGAGATGGTGCGCAATGCCATCGCCCGCCTGCCCGAAAGCGCGCGGTCGGCGATCGTCATGCACTACTTCGAATCGCTCTCAATCTCCCAGATTGCCGAACTGCTCAAGAAGTCGCCGGATTCGGTGAAGAGCAACCTCTATTACGCCCGTAAGGTGCTGGCCAAGCGGCTCGGCAAGGCGTTCGGTCGCACCGTGCTCGCAATTGCCGCGTTGCTCTTCGGCGGGTCGCTCCTCTATGCCGCCGCATTGGCCATTGCCGGCGTTTTCTCCCCGTCAGCGCCGGATGAGACTGCGGAAGAGCCGGTTGCCGCGGAAACTGGCGCAGAGGAGCCGCCCGTCGCGGCGGAAGCGCCGACGGCCGTCGAGCAGCCGGCGATAGTGGCGGCTGTCGCGGATGCGGCGGCTACTCCGGCGGTGGAAACGAACGCCGCGCCGCCGAACGCCGGACTTGAGATTTCAAACATCGAGAACAAGGAGCAACCCATGAACACCAAGACCTGCACATCAATCCTTGCTGCCGCTACACTTGCCGCGTCAAGCGCTTTAGCCGAAAGCGCAATCCTTTGCGATGCGGAACTTATCGACATCAGCACCAACACCGCCAAGGTCGTTTGGAAGGCGACTGCTACTTCGCCAACGCAGGTGACCGTGCGTTTTGTCAGCGGGTTTGAGTCTGATTTCTTTGATGGCGTCGTCGTTCCGCTCGGCACCTTCACAAGCGACACCGTCATTACCTCGGCCGTTACCTTCGCGCGAGCCTCGACGACCTACTGGCGCCTTGAGGGCGAAGACGAAGGCGGGAATGCGTTCGCTTCCCCGATCGAGACCATTCCCTTTTCGGGCGGCGAAGGTTCAAGCGCATACGTGGCCTCGGGGCTGGTCGCGCAATGGGACGGCATCGACAACGCCGGCCGCGGCGTTCATTCGGCGGCTCCGACGGTGTGGAAGGATCTTGTCGGCTCCGGCGACGTGACGATCCCCTACTGGGTGGAGGTGCGCGACAATAGCCTCGTGTCCGTCGGTGACACCGTGACACGGACGGCTCCGACGCTGTCGTCGATATCCGGCATCACTGGCGACGATGTGACGATCGAAGTCGTCGCACGGCGCGTCCGCTGGACAAAGACGGACAATTACCTGAACCTGCAGTCAGTCATCAGCTCGCCGTGGGGGAATTTCGGCTATCGCCTCCAGTATGACAACAGGTTCTTTTCCCTGCTGCCGCCGAACGGCTCGAACGTCACGCAGACAAGATTCTACAACATAATCGACTCCAGCAACCTGGCGACAATGCGCCAGACCATGTCCGCCCGCATCACGCGCAACTCGACGGACGCCGTGAACGACTTCGTCATCAGCGGTGCCAAGGCGACGCTCAACTACGACAACACCTATACGGGCACGCTTCCCAGCGTGTGGACGTTCTTCAACAACACACGGACGGAAGTGGAGTTTTTCGCCATCCGCGTTTACAACCGCCGCCTGACGGATGAGGAACTCGCGGCAAATGCAGCCATTGACCAGAGGCGCTTCGTCGATTTCGGGGAAGGCCCCTTGCAGGTGAAGTATGACGGTCCCGGCGCGTCATGCCGCCGCGAATACAACTGCTGGCCGATTCCAGGAGCGCGGTTCTCCTGTCCCGTTCCCCGCCCCGTCGCGGACGGCTCCGGCGCGTCGGTCTGCGTCGGCTGGACGCTCTTCGCCGAAACCGGCAGCGACGTCTGGACGGAGGAGGCGCATGGCACGAACAGCGAGATGTCGTATCTGGATGACGGCCGGCGCCGCCGCCTCGTCTGGCATACCGCCTCGTCGCGCAACCTGCCGGGCGGATATGTCCGCCTTGAAAACCTCGACGCCCACGGCGAGCAGATAATCGACACGGGCTATTCGCCCAACTACAAGACCCATGCCACGCTCGACCTCCAGTTCGACGGAACCTTCGTCCCCGATGTCAAATCAACATTTTTCGGAGCGGCTGACAGCGGATCCCCGAACTATTTCATTTTCACCGTCAATTTCTCCGGCGGCACCGGCGCCTCCTCCGGCTGGACCTTGTATTTCTGGACGCAGAAAAGCTACAACCACGGTGGAGCCATCAAGAACATGACGGCTTCGCAGGCCATTGTAAAGAACCGCAACATCCTGGACATTGACATGGAGACGGGCGTGGCGAAATATGGCGCGTACTCGCTCGCGATATCCACGCGCACCGCCGACCAGACGCAGTCGGAGACGGTGAGGATATTCGGTCTAAGTGCGCCGTTCAACAGCTATCCGACGATGCGGCTTTTCGGTGCCACCTTCGCGGATGGTTCGACGCTGCGGCGCGAACTTGTTCCGGCACGGTCGGCCGAGACTGGCCTGCGCGGGCTCTACGACTACGTGACGGGCAATTTCTACACCAACATCGTCGAGAACGGCGCGGACTTCGACGGCACCACCGCCGGCGGCCTCTATGTCGATGGCGAGCCGGTGCGCATCGGCGAGCCGACGATACCCTACGGCTGGAACTCGCTGGCGAGCGGTACGGAGTTCGAACTCGCGGAGCCGAACACCGTGCAGGAAGGAGGGAAGAGCTTCCGCGTGAAGTCGATTGCCCGCTATTCGTTCAACGTGACGACCGGCCAGTGGGAGCTTGCCGAACGTAAGAATGGGAAAAAGGTCACTGCGACATACACGGGCGAGCCAGTCAGATATGTCCTTGAATGGAGTCGGGGCGGCACCGGCTTCGTCTTTTCCGTCCACTAAGATAAGGTGGAGGCGGTGGACGATCCTGTCCGTTGTCAAGGAGAAATTCTCCTTGGCTCTCACTTGCGCTATGTAAAAATGTATGGTACAATTCCGTCTCAATGGAGTTAAGAAGGGAACAGTTGTGAAAACCATGATGACGCTTGCACTGGCCGCTTGCGCGGCGCTCGTGGGCGCGGCGGAGCCGCAACCGGGGAAAATCGACTTCAACATCCGCGACTACGGCGGCAGCGTCGCCAAGGCGGCTGAGGCCGCGGCGCAGGCGGGCGGCGGGCGCATCGTCGTGCCGCCGGGCGTCTGGAAAAGCGGCACGATCTGGCTCAAGGACCATTGCGAGCTGCATCTCGAGAAGGGCGCGACGATCCTCGGCTCCGAGAAGGCGGCGGACTACAACGCCAACGACGTCTTCCCCGAGAACTTCAATTCCGTTGGCGAGGAGTGGAGTGGCGGCCACCTCGTCCTCGCGTACAAGGCGACCGACGTCGCGATCACCGGCGAGGGCGTGATCGACGGCAACGGCGGCGCGTTCTTCGGCGAGACCCAGGAGGAGGGGTGGTTTCCGGCCTACAAGTACGGCATCAAGCTCCACCCGATTGACCGCGAGTGGTTCCGCCCGGGGCCGATGGTCGCGATGTTCCTCTCCAAGGACATCCGCCTCGAGGGGGTGACGCTAAAGAACGCTCCCTGCTGGACCACCCACTTCCGCTGCTGCGACGGGCTCGACATCCGCGGGGTGACGATCGACGCCGACCGCGAGATCGCCAACTCCGACGGCTTTTCCATTGACTGCACGAAGAACGTCGTAGTGAAGGACTGCGTCATCAAAACCGGCGACGACGGCTTTGCCATCCGCGCGAGTTGCAAGCACCATGCCGCGACCAATGCCTGCGAACACATCAGCATTGAGAACTGCGACGTCTGGAGTTGCTGCCTGGGAGTCCGCTTCGGCGTCGGCACCGGCACGATCCGCGATGTCTCGATCGACAATTGCCGCTTCCACGAATCGGTCGTCGGCATCTGCTTCACTCCGGCGTGGCATGACAATGGGAAGAACGTCTACATCGAGAACATCCGCGTCCGCAACTGCGTCTCGCTGGAGAGCGAGCGGCCGGTCGCGACCTGGATGCCGCGCGGCGACGCCAAGGTCTCGGACGTCCTCTTCGAGAACTGCCGCTTCGAGGCGCTCCTGCCCAATTCGATTTCCGGCAGCGAACGGGTCGGCCCCGACAACATCGTCTTCAGGAACTGCACCTACCGCCAGATTCCGCGCGTCCGCGTCCGCCAGGGACATCGCTGGCTCCAGGACCACAAGAAGCGCTCTCGCGAGTTCTTCGAGACATGGGGGGTGACTGGCAGGGTTGAGATCGTAAACTGCGATCCGCCGCCGCCCGGCGCGCGCGGCGTGCTGCTCCTGTCCTTCGACGACCGCAACTTCGCGGACTGGGAGGCGGCTCGCCCGATCTTCGCCAAGTACGGCGCGCACGCCACCTTCTTCGTCTCAGGACCAATCGACCAGCCGACTATACGTTCGCTCAAGCGGCTCAGCGCCGACGGGCACTCCATCGGTTTCCACGGACTCAAGCACCTCAATGCAGACGTGGCCATTGCCGAGCGTGGCGCAGAGCGCTACTATCTCGAAGACGTTTGGCCGCAGACCGACAGCGCCACACGAGGATATGTTCCCTTCGAGTCGTTCGCCTATCCGAACTGCCGCTTCAGCGCCGAGTCCGACGAGCTCTTCCGCAAGAAGGGCTTTGCGCGGGTCCGCGGCGGGGTGAAGGGCGCGACGCCCTACGATCCCGACGGCAAGAAGCAGGCGGAACGCAAGCCGCTCGTCACCAACGAGGCGGTGTTCTTCCCCGCGGCCGAGCTCCGGAAGCATTTCCGCATCGACACCATCATCGTCGGCGAGGCGTACCACACCGACATCGACGAAATCTGCGCCTGCATCCGCCGCGCCGCCGAGCGCAAGGAAGTGCTTTCCATTACCTCGCACGGCATTTCCCCAAATGCCAAGCACATCAACATGAAGACCGAGTGGCTGGAGCGCATCCTTGCGACCGCGAAGGAGTGCGGCATTCCCTGCCTCGGCTTCGACGATCTTCCATAGCTATCGCCTTAAACCGCAACGAAAGAACCACACATGAAATCGCTTTTATTTGCCGGAGTCATTTTCGCAAGTCTGTTCCTTGGCGCCGCCGAGCCCAATCGCATTCCGCCGCGCTGGTCGCTGGCGGATGGCGGAACGCGCATCGTCTGGAACGTGCGCGACGAGAAGCGGCTGCCGCACGCAGACAGCTTCGAGATGAGCGGGCTTAGGGTCTCGCTCATACTCTCATACTCCGTCGCGGCCGACCGGTCGCTGGCGCTCGGGCGCAGGGTGGTGTGGCCGGCCCTGCGCGTGCAGCCGAACAACACCCATGGCTCGTTCATCTACGACTTCACCGAGGACAAGATGCCGCGCCTGACGGCGGACGGCAAGCCGTGCGGCGAGGTGGTGGACTCGATTTCGTTCGACGGTGTGTGGTGCGCCGAGTCTCATTCGGAGGACGGCTCGCTGCGCATTGTCCGGCGCGTGTTTCCGTCCGTTGGCAATCCCGCCGCCTTTGAGCTCGTGGAGGTGGAGAACGCCGGCGGCGCTCCGCGCGGCGTTGGCTTCTCGGACGACTTCGCGGACTACCGGCTCGGCTGCACTGGCTGCTACGAGGTGCGTGCGCAGGCGTTCCCGTCCGGCGTGTGCACACTCGCCCCGGGCGAGAAGGGCGCGTGGACGCTGCGGCTTTCGGCGCGGCGCGTGAACGAGCCGGACTTCCAGGCCGACGGCGCGGCAGAGCTTTCCTCGCGCAGGAAACGCATGGCGGAATTCACCTCTGCGGTTGTCCTGGAGACGGGAATTCCCGAAATTGACGCGGAGTTTCACTTTGCGAAGATCCGCGCGGGCGAGAGCATCTTCGCCACCCGCACCGGTGTCATCCATTCGCCGGGCGGCTCGGCGTTCTACGCGGCGACTTGGTGCAACGACCAGGTGGAGTACGCGGGTCCCTGGTTCGCATTCACCGGCGACGAGCTGGCGCTGGAGGCCTCGATGAACGCCTACCGCCACTACATTCCGTTCATGGGCCCGCGCTACGATCCGATCCCGAGCTCGGTGGTGGCGGAGGGGCTCGACTACTGGAACGGACAGCGCGACCGCGGCGACGCCGCGATGTACGCCTACGGCGCGGCGCGGTTCGTGCTGGCGGCGGGGCGGCGCGACTGGGCGAAGGAACTGCTGCCGGCGATCCGCTGGTCGCTCGAATACTGCCGCCGGCAGCTGAATGAGGACGGTGTGGTGCGCTCGAACTGCGACGAGCTGGAGCGGCGGCTTCCCGCCGGCGACGCGAACCTCTGCACCTCGGCGCTCTACTACGATGCGCTCCGCCACGCCGCGATCATTGAGCGGGAGATTGGCAGCGCCGACGCCGCGGCGGACTGCGAGGCGCGCGCGGCGGTGATGGCGGCGGCGATCGAGCGGCACTTCGGTCACGAGGTGAGCGGCTTCAGGACCTACCGCTACTACAAGGGCTGCGAAGTGCTGCGCGCGTGGATCGGCATCCCGCTCTGCATGGGCATCTACGACAGGGCCGAGGGCACGACCGCCGCGCTCTTTTCGCCGGCGCTGTGGACTGGCGGCGGCATGCTCAGCGCCGAGGGTGACAAGAATGGCGTCACCTGGGACCGCAGTCTCCTCTACGCGTTCCGCGGCGTCTTTGCCGCGGGGCTGGGCGATGGCGTCATGGACAAGCTGCGCGAGTATTCGCGATCGAGGCTCCTCGGCGAGCACGTGCCGTATCCGGTCGAGGCGTGGCCGGAGGAGAACATGCGCCACCTCTCGGCCGAGAGCGCGCTTTACTGCCGCATCTTCACCGAAGGGCTCTTCGGCCTCGATCCAAACGGCTTTGGTTCTTTCGCCATGGACGGCAAGCTGCCGAAGGGCTTCCGCCCGATGCGCATCAGAAACGTGCGCATTGGCGGCAAGTCCGTGACGCTGACGCTGACCGAAGACGGCGTCTTGCCGCCGACTAATTGAAACGGAAGAGAATCTGGGAGAAGATGTCGCGGAAGCGGACGGGCCAGAGGCGCGTCGGGCGCTCGGCCTCGATGGGCCGCTGGATGAAGTCCGGGAGCTCCGGGTTGAAGTCGAGGCCGGTAATCGCTTCCAGCTCGTTGACGGTCAGGATGTGGCGGGCGGCCCAGCCGTCCCATTCCACGCTCTGGGGGAATTCCACCGCCAGCATGCGGATGTCGAGGCCTTCCTGGGCGACGATGAGCTGGTAGAATGCCGAGGGGACGTCCACTCCGGTGCCGGTGATCTTCTGTCCGTCGCGGGAGGGGATGCAGCCGACGACGACCCAGATCTCGCCGTAGCGGGCGGTCCAGAGGTCGGCGATGCGGTGCTCGATGTCGCGCCAGACGCCGCGATTGAGCGCCGGCGACTGCGGGGCGATGTTGGTCATCATGAAGGTGAGCCTGCGCGCGGCCTCGCCGTAGCGGGAGATGATGGCGTGGTTGGGCACCATGTGGCCGCGGTCGTAGCCGCTCTTGGTGTAGTCGCCGGGCTTGGGGGCGGCGGGCACGGAGCGGTCGGCGGTGAAGCCGGGGCGCTGCCCGTCGTCGTGCTTCGCCTCCTTGACGACGTGGTAGGCGCACCAGACCGGATGCCTGAGCGAGTCGGACCAGCCGATGACGAATTCGCCGCGCTTCAGGATGCGGATGTCGGTCGGCGCGGGCTCGCCGACGCGGCGCGGCTCGCCGGCGAAGAACACCGACCCGGCAGGGGCCTCTTCGTCGTATTCGTAGACCGCGTCGTGGCCGGTGAGGCCGAGTCCGTCGGTGACGTCAGCGGCCGGGTTGCCGGCCCAGAGCAGCGGGGCGGTGAGGATCTTCGGCCAGGCGGCTCGCTTTTCGGCGATCCACGACGGCGGGTGGTGGACGAACCACTCGCCCGCCGCGACGAGGACGGCGAGCAGCGCCACGGCCGCAAGACCGGCGATTGCCGCGGCGCGGCGCCAGCTCGACGCCTTGCCCTTCCTCTTCTTCCTCCCCATCAGAAGTCGCCGAGGTCGATGCGGATGGTGCGGCTCTTCAGCGCCTGCAGTGCATCCGGGTCGTCGTCGCCGGCGGCGTGTCTGGAGACGCCGTCGGACGTGCGGGAGCGGTCGTCGGGGATGATGATCTTGGCGCCGCAGGCCGGGCACTCGGTCTCCTGCCCGATCATGTCGGAGGAGGCCTCGATCTCGGTCTTGCAGCGCTCGCAGACGAAACTGGTGAAGTAGATGTTCTGCATCGAAAGCCTTTCGGATATCAGAGCCCGAGCTTGGTCTTGCCGCGCCACTGGTAGTACTTGCGCAGCGTGAGCTTCTTCGCGGCGGCTTCGTCGCAGAAGATCCAGCAGTCGTTGTGTTCCTGCAGGGCGGAGGCGGTGCAGAACTGGCTCACCGGCCCCTCGACGCAGCCCTTGACCGCGTTCTGCTTGTTCTCGCCGAAGGCGAGCAGCACGATTTTCCTCGCCTCGCAGATGGTGCCCACGCCCATGGAGAGCGCGCGCGTCGGCACATCCTTCTCCTTGCCCTTGAAGAAGAGTCGGGCGTTGTCCTTGATCGTCGACGGCGTGAGGTAGACGACGCCGGTGCGGCTTTTGAGCGAGGTCCCGGGCTCGTTGAAGGCGATGTGCCCGTCGGAGCCGATGCCGAGCACCTGCAGGTCGATGCCGCCTGCCGCCTTGATCTGCTTTTCGTAGGCGCGGCACTCCTTCTCGAGATCCTTGGCGAGACCGTTGAGGACGTGGGTGTTCTTGAGCTGGATGTCGATCTTCTTGAACAGGTTCTCGTTCATGAAGTAGCGGTAGCTCTGGTCGTGGGTGCCCGCGAGCCCGACGTACTCGTCGAGGTTCCAGCTCTTGACCTGCTTGTAGCTGACCTTCTTCGCCTTGACGGCCTTCGCCATCTCGCTGTACATCAGCACCGGAGTCGAGCCGGTGGCGAGCCCGAGGACTGTCCTGGGGTTCTTCTTCACCTGCGCGGTGATCATGTCCGCGGCGAGGCGGGACGCCTCTTCCTTGGTCTTGCAGATTATGACTTCCATTTTTCTTTTTCCTTTCCTGGATGGGTTAATCGATGTAAAGGGAGGGGATGTCCATCGGCGTGCGCGGCTCGTCGGCTGCCTTCGTCCGCGCCTTGGCGGCGGCGGCCTGCGTCGGCTTGGCGGCCTTCTCGCTTTCGCCGAGGGCCGCGGCGGTGGTGTCGTCAATCGGCGCGGGGGCGGAAGCGGTGGCACGGTAGAGTGCGCGGAGCCCCAGGGCGACGAGGACGGCGAAGGCGATGGCGACGACGGCGACGACGGCCCAGCGCCAGATCGACGGCGACGGTGCCCAGCCGGCGCCGTCCTCATCGGCGAGCAGGTCGCCGTAGGCGGCGGCGTAGCGCGATGCCTTCGGCGCGGCTTCCTTGGCAGGCGCAGGCGGGACTGTCGCAGGCTTTGGCAGAATTGGCGCGGCGGTGGGCGGAGGTTCGCTGATCGGCTCCGGTTCTGCCGCGGTCAACGAGAAGAGGTCGTCGGCCGGCACTGGCTTGATGGCCGGCATGGGCGGCGGCTCGGCGGCGGCGATAGGCTCGGGCTGGGCGACTGGAGCCGGCTGGATTGGGGCGGGCTTGATCGGTGCCGGCTTGATCGGGGCCGGATCGTCTCGACGGCTCCTGTCGTCGCCGTCGCGGCGGTTGTTGAGGATTTCCATGAATTCGGCAATCATCGGCTTGGGGTCGAGCCCGACCTCTTCGCAGTAGAGCTTTACGAAGCCGCGGCCGTAGATAGGCGCAGGGAGATGGGAGAAGTCCTCGTTCTCCAGGTCGTTCACCACGCGCGAAAGCATGCGCGTGGACTTGGCGAGCTGCTCGACGGTGAGGCCTTTTGCCTCGCGCGCCGCCCTGAGCGTCTTTCCGAATTCGATCATACCTGTTCCTCCTCGTTGAAGTCGTTGTCGTCTGTGCCGTCTTCTCCGCCGGGCGCGGCGAAAGCCGGGCTCTCGCCGCCGTTGCCGTTGAAGATGGCGAGCAGCTGTTCCTGGTCCATGATGATCTGCCGCGGACCGGCGCCGGACTGCGGGCCGATGATGCCGGCGTCCTCGAGCATGTCCATGATCTTGGCGGAGTGGTTGTAGCCCCAGCCGAGCTTGCGCTGGAAGTGCGAGGTCGAGGCGCGGTTGGTGTTGATGATGCACTCGACGGCCTTCTTGAAGTCGCTGGCGTTCTCGTCGGCCTTGACCTGCTCCCTCGCGGCTGCGGCGTCGTTGCCGCCAGAGTCGCCGTCGTCGTCGCCGAAGATGTCGACCTCCTCCTCCTTGATCGTCGACAGCTTGTTGGTGAAGCGGTCGTCGAACTCGGTGGAGGAGTGCTCCTCGATGTAGCGGGTGATGCCGGCGATCTCCTGGTCGGAGATCCACGCGCCCTGCGCGCGGATGAGCAGCCCCTCCTTCGACTTGAAGAGCATGTCGCCGCGGCCGATGAGGTTCTCGGCGCCGGTGTCGTCGAGGATGGTCCTGGAGTCGATCGAGGTGGCGGTCTTGAAGGCGATGCGCCCGGGGATGTTCGCCTTGATGGTGCCGGTGATGATCTTCGCGTCCGGCCGCTGGGTGGCGAGGATGAGGTGGATGCCGGCGGCGCGGGCCTTGGCGGTGAGGCGGGCGATGTCGGGGGTTACCTCCTTGCCGCTTGCGGCCATCAGGTCGGCCACTTCGTCGATGATGATGACGATGTAGGGAACGGTGCGCGGCATGTCGGCGCCGACGGCGGAGTCTTCGCCGAACATCTCCATCTGGGAGAGGTTGGGCCGGTGGTTGAAGTCGTAGATGTTGCGCACGCGCGCGCGGGCGAAGAGCTTGAGGCGCTTCTCCATCTCGCTCACCGCCCAGCGCAGGGAGAAGACCACCTTCTTGTTCTCGGTGATGACCGGCACGATTAGGTGGGGGATGGCGGCGTAGGCGGTGAACTCGACCGACTTCGGGTCCACCATGATGAGCTTGAGCTGCTCGGGGGTGCGGGTCATCAGGAGGCCGCAGATGAGCGAGTTGAGGCAGACCGACTTGCCCTGGCCGGTCGCGCCGGCGACGAGCATGTGCGGCATCGAGGCGAGGTCGGCGACGAGCTCCTTGCCGTCGGCGCGCTTGCCGAAGAGGAGCGGCAGCTCGGCGTCGGAGTTCTTCCACGCGTCGGACTCGAAGATCTCGCGGAAGGAGATGCCGGCTGGCGCGCGGTTGGGCACCTCGATGCCAATGCACTCCTCGCCGGGGATCGGCGCCTCGATGCGGAGCGACTTCGCGTGCAGCGCGCCCTTGATGTTGTCCGCCAGGCTGGTGACGGCGGAGTAGCGGGTGCCGGGGGCGAGGGAGATCTTGTACTTGGTGACGACAGGTCCCTGCACCGTGTCCTCGAGCTCGGCCTCGACATTGAAGAGCCGGAGCGTGTCGATGAGGCGGCGGGACATCTCGCCGACGTCGCTGTGGTCGGCCTTCGAGAGCTTGAGCGGGTTCAGGACCGACGGCGGCGGCAGCGAGTATGGCTGCTTTTCCTGCGGCGCCTCCTCGGATTCCGCCGCGGCCGGCTTGGCGGCGACCGCGGTTCTGGCGGCCTCCTTCGCGCGCTTCGCCTCCTCCTTCTCCGCTCGCTTTGCCTCTTTGGCGGCGATTTTCTCCTGGCGGATGCGCTCCTTCTCCTCCTCGCGCTGGCGGCGCGCGTCTTCGCGGGCGCGGAGCGCGGCGAGGTATCTTTCCTGCTCGGCGTCGATCTCGTTTGCCGCG
>CADCCW010000034.1 GCA_902800055.1 uncultured bacterium | reverse complement strand
ACGCCCTCGCCGCCATAGCCCGCCTGGGCGCGGTAGTCAGTCTCGTCGCCGTAGAGGACGCTCTCGACGTGGAGGCCGGGATTCTCGCCCGCCGCGCCCGCGCCGCCGCCGCCGCCCTGGGCAAGACCGCCGGGATTGCCGTAGTTGTAGTGCGTCCCTTTTGTCGGGGCCGTCGCGCGGCCATACGCATTGCCGCCGCCGGAGCCAATCAAGCCGTTCGCCGACGCTGTCGGCTCGGTTTCGGAGAATCCGCCGCCTCCCCCGCCGCCATAGGCGTTAATCGTAGTGCCATCCGGATAGACAAGCGTCGAGGTTCCGTGGGAGCAGTCCATTCGCCGCCCGCGCCGACAGTGATGGTGAACTCGTCGTTGGCAGAAAACGCAACCAATGCGCTGCGCTCAAGGACCTGTCCGCCGCCGCCGCCGCCGCCCATAACCCTTCCGCCGCCGCCGCCGCCGCCGACCACAAGCGAGCGCAGGAGATAGCAGTCCTGAAGCGCGGTCAGCGTCGCGGACGACTGGGCATTGGAGAAGACGACGGCGAACTGGTCGCCAAGGTCGACTATCGTCGCATCGCCCGAACTCACCGAGACATAGCTCGACGCCGGATCGGCCCACGCATTCGCCGCGCCGAACGCGACCGCAACCGACAAAACAACCCCACACGCGAGTTTCTTCACTCCGTTCATCTTGGTCCTCCTGTAGAGTCTATGCGAACGATACCGCATTATTATGGCGCGTATTATACCAAATTTTTGCGGATCAATGCTAACAGTTCATAAGTCGGGGAATAGTTATAACACACGGATTTGCCCAGGCCTACGACCTTCGCCGTCAGTGAGCGACGAAGTCGCGAACAAATCCCTGGGTTAATCCTGTAAATCTTGTTAATCCTGTCAAAAAATCTGCCGCGCTATCGGATGTAATAGACCGAGCCGCTGCGTCTTGCGGTGACGTAGAGGCCGTCCGAGCGCGACTCCAGGGTCCACTCCTTGCTCGCGAAGGTGGCGTTGGGCTGCGTCGTCCAGGAGACTATCTTGTCGCCCGGGCTGAGCTCGCGCTCGCCCAGCCTGATCCAGACATTCGCGCCGGCGGCGAACTTCGTCGTCGCGTTGCCGCCGTCGGTAAGCGAAGAGGTAACCGACCACGCGTCGGTCTTCGCCGAGAGGTCGATGGCCGAGCCGTCCTGCATCGTCGGGCCGTAGAAGAAGTTCGACGCCGGCGTGAAGGTGCCATAGACATCCAGCGCGACATTTCCCTTGCCGTAGTTGCCGGTGTATTGCGGTCCATAGTCGCGAACGGACATCGGCCCACTCAGATTAAGTGCGGCGTTGAAGCAATCGAGATCAACCATGTGGAAGTCTGTGGCCCTACCCGAGAAAGTGGCGAGATTGCCGCCGCGCACAACATTCATGCGTCCGCCGGTTATGATAGGATAGTTGACGGAGGTCGCCACATTGAATATCTTGCCGACGCCGATGTCCACCGTGACCGTGTGGCCTGAGAGGTCGGGAACCGTCCACGCGTAGTTTTCGAGGGTGGCGAAGGTGAAGTCGCCGTTTACGGTCGTCTTCGGGTTGAAGATGCCGTAGGTCATGTTACCGCCTGCAACGGTGTTTGAGATCATGCCGCCGTTGATGATCAGCGTGTGGTTGCCCCAGGACTGCGAGCCGCCCGGGTCGAGAATGCCCCCCTCCTCGATGGTGATCGGCCCCATTGCGGTGGCGGACGTGAAGCCGAACGGATGGGTGAGGTCGATTCTGCCGTCGCTGCTACAGGCATACTTCACGACACCGGAGACGATCCTCGTCCCTCCCGTGAACGTCTGCCCTGCCTTGGCCGCCGAAAGCATGCCGGGGCCGGTCTTCACGAGCGTAAGCTTGCCCGTGAGCGCGACGCTGCTTATCGTGATCTGGCGTCCGGCGCAAACATCGATCCAAAGCTCGCCGCCGCCGACGGAATCGGTAATCGTCCCCGAACCGTCGAGGCTGGAGATCGCAAGCTTATGGCCTTTGAGGTCGATTGTCGAGGTGCCAATGCCGACCGTCTCGAAAGCCAGCCAGTCTTCGTCATCAGTCAACGAATAGTTCTCATCGACCTGCTTTGTAGAGTGGATGACGAAAGGGGCCGAGACGATCTTTCCGTCGTAGTTGCCGATGCCGGTCACGGTAGCCGTCGCGACGCCGTAGGAGTGGTTGTCGGAATAGGTGACGGTGTAGTGCGTGCCTGCCACGAGCTCCACGCCGTCAATCAGGTTGGAGACCGTAACGGCAGGCTGGAGTCCGGCCTCCAGTTCCGCCGCGGATGTGGTAAACTGGTCGGCAATCGGGGAGACGGAGAAGACGCTCGTGACGGCGCCGTACTCGAGGAAGGTGTCGCTGTTCTGCTGCGCGTAGTCGGCCGCGACCCATGCGGCGGATGCAGCGCCGTTGCGGATGCGAAGCTCGTCCATACGTACGACGACGCGCCCAGTATTCGCTTTGCCGCTATGGGTGTCTGACGCGCCGAACTTGAGCGGAACCGTGACATCAGGGCCGAGGATGCCGTGTCCCCGCGTGCTCGATTCCACGACGGTGGCATTCTCGTACTTGACGGCAACCTTGCCGTCCATAGTGTAGGTGAAGTAACGCCACTTGCCGCCGGTGGAGGATGTCTTGGTATTCCAGTTGTCTATACCTGAGCCGCCTGTCCCAGAATTGATGGCGATGCCATAGAACGGTGCAGGGATGGCAGCATAGCCGTTGTCCTCAAAAAACCTGAGGGAAAAGCCTCCATTCCCGTCACCCCAACCACTTAGCTTGTTCGCAATATCGACGCGAGCGTTTTTGGCATTCCCGTAGTCATCTTCCGAGCTCCTATCGAAGTCGTCTATTGTGGCCCATGAGGTGATGGTCAACTTGGATCTGTCGATCAGCGGCTTCACGGCGGTTGAGGACGTAAAGTCGAAAACCTCCGTCACGAAGAGATCTGAACACGACACGCATCCGCCGACTTTCGGATCCTTGCCTGCACTGACAGCGGCGATATTGACGGCGTCATAGCCATTGCCCGACGAATCGTGGACAGTCGCGTTACCCTCGCCGAGGTGCCAGACGCCAATGAAGTCTGGCCATGTGTCCGCGGGGTTCACCGCCGGCGCAAGCGACGAGTCCCTCACGCCCCAGTAGGCAATGACCTTCGTGTCCGCCGCGAGCGACGGCACATTGACCCAGACGAGCGACTCGCCGGTTTGATTCCACGTGTCGATTTCGTGCGCGAGGAGCGTGCCGTCAGCGAGCGCGAAGCGGAGGTCCGCGCCGTTCACGCCGCATTCGGCCGGATCGAACCCCAGCTGACGCGTGGACGAGAGCCGCACCAGGAGCGGGAAATTTTCAGAGATCGTCGAAGTGACTTTGCCCGCCGCCGGGGAAATCGACATGGCGCACCTGTAGTTCGACGGGTCGATGGTCGTCGCCCACGCGCTCGCCGCGCCAACCGCAACCGACAAAACAACCCCACACGCGAGTTTCTTCACTCCGTTCATCATATTCCCTCCGGTTTGAGATTATTCCGGTCAGTCATTTGTGAGAATAATACCAAATTCCACTGAATCTGTCTACTGCATCTGCCCACTTGCCAATGTCTTCTTTTAGCCGCATAGAACGCAAAGGTCGCAAAGCTTTCTTCGCGGACTTCGCGAACTTTGCGCGTGACAAATCCGCCGCGCAAAGTGCCTCAGTTCCCTATCACTATGGTTGGAGTAAAAAAACGGCAAGGTCCCAATCGGAACCCTGCCGCTTCTTTGGCCTTGATCAGCCTGTTGCGATTACTCGCCCCAGACGATCGTAGTGGCGGTCGAGTAGAGGTTCAGGATGTTGAACACATCGACGTCGACGTGGTGGATCTTCTTGATGCCGCCGTTGTTCATCGCCGCCTGGATCGAGTTGTCGCCGGTGGAGAAGAAGACGATACCCTTGCAGGTCGCCTTGCCGCACTTGTCGGCCTTGACCGCGTTGTCGATGTCAAACGTCGCAGGCGCGACGTGGTCGATAACGAGGCCGCCGAAGCCGCCAGTGGTGATGGCGGCGCCAGTAGGCTGGACGCAGCCAGTGAGCGAGAGGCCGGCCGCAAGGCCGAGCCCAATCATCAGCTTTTTCATGTGTGTTTTACTCCTTGTGTGTTTACCGCCGCGCCTATATGGTCGCGTCAGTTGCAGGTATTATACCATATTTCCCGCGCACAAATCAGCCACCATCGCAGAATGTTGTTTCAGCGGGGACCTGGCACGCCTGCCTGTCCCTGTCCCGGCACGCCGGGAGGCGGACCAGGCGGCGGCGGACCGTGATGGCCGCCGAAGCCGGAGTCAGTCGCTTCGATGACGTCGCTGACCGCCTCCACGAACTCCTTCGCCGCGTCCCCTTCCATGCCGACTGCCGCGGCAACGAACCCCAGAAGGTTCGCCCGCTCCGCACGATTGAGCCGCCGGATTTCGTGCTCGGCGTCGCGCAGCTGCCCCATCAGCTCTTCGCGGCGCTCGTCGGAGAGGTCCTCCGCCCCGAGCTCGGCGTCGAGCGCGGTGCGCCGCGCAAGCGCGGCCTTGAGCGTCTCGTGGACAGCCTTCGCCGGCTCGCTCATTTCGGTGGTGTCGATGGTAGAGAGGTAGTCGATCTTCGCCTGGCGGTGCTCGGCGGCGCGGCGGCGGAAGTTCTCGATGTTGGTGACGATCTGGCGGTAGCGCTCGGGCTCCTCCTGCTTGAGCCGCTCCATCTCCGCGCGGAAACGCTCGGCGCCGTTTCGCGGCCCCTCGACGCGCGCCTCGTCGCGCCCGGCCTCGGCCGCTTCCTCCAGTTCGGCGGCGGCACTCCCCGCGCCGCGGAGCTCGGCGAGTTCGCGCTCAAGCGACTTCACACGCTCCCTCAGCGCCTTGACGCTCGCCTCGGCACCGCCGTCGGGTATCGGCGCAGATGCCTTTGCCTCGGCGACACCGTCGGCAGCCGGCGGCAGCGCCTCGCGCGGCGCCACGCAATATCCAATCGCGGCGCCCGCGAGCAGCGCCGCTCCGATAAACAACTGCTGTCTTATCATGTTTTCTGTTCCTGATTGTGGTTTGACATGGAAAGCCGAGAACCGCTATGTCCCGTTGGCGCCCAGCACCTTCCCCCGCACCTCTCCCCGCGCGAATCGGGCGGTGATCTCGTCGCCTTCGCGGAGAGCGGCGGCGTCGCGTACCGCCGCGCCGTCGGGTCCGGTGACGATCGCGTAGCCGCGCTCGAGCACTCCGTAGGGCGAATACGCCTCGAGCTTCGCCTGGGCCTTCTCGAGCCGCGCGGCGGCGGACTGCAGGGCGAGTGACTTCGCCGCGTCGAGCCGCGGCATGGCGCGCTCGAGCCGGCGCTCGGCCTTCGCGAGCGCGGCGGCCAGCGCGGCGGCGAGCGAGTCGCCGAGGTGGTCGAGGCGCTGCGCGGTGACGTCGCCGCGGCCCTGCAGGGCATGGGCGAGCTTGGCGCCGAGGGAGGAAACGCGGTCGAGCAACTCGGCCATCACCGGCACGGCGATTTCGGCGGCGATCGACGGAGTGCCGGCGCGCTTGTCGGCGGCGAAGTCGCAAAGGGTGAAGTCGGTCTCGTGGCCGACGGCGCTGACGACCGGGATCTTGGAGGCGGCGACGGCGCGGACGAGCGACTCGTCGTTGAAGCAGAAGAGGTCCTCGAAGCTGCCGCCGCCGCGCGCGACGATGACGAGGTCCGCGCGCCAGTCCGGGCAGGAGTTGAAGTACTCGATGCCGGCGACGATCCGCGGCGGCGCGTCCGCGCCCTGCACGAGGCAGGGGAAGAGCCGAATCTCCAGCGCCGGGAAGCGCCGCGTGAGGACGGTGCACATGTCGTGCACCACCGCGCCAGCCTCGCTGGTGACGAGTCCGATGCGGCGCGGCAGAAACGGGAGCGGACGCTTCTTCGCGGGGTCGAAGAGCCCCTCCTGCTCGAGCTTCGCCTTGAGCGCGAGGTAGCGCTGCATCAGCTCGCCGACGCCGGCAAGCCGCGCGCTGAGGACGTTAAGCTGGTAGTTGCCGCGCGGCGGGTAGACGGTGAGGCTGCAGTAGAGCGCGACCTTGGCGCCGTCCTTGAGCTCGTCGCGCACCGCGCAGCGCTGAAAGGCGGAGGCGAACATCACCGCGGCAATCTGCGCGCCCTCGTCCTTGAGCGTGAAGTAGCGGTGGCCAGAGGCGGCGGGGCGCCAGCCGCTGATCTCGCCCTCGACGATGATGCGGGACCAGCCGCGCTCGAGCGCGCCCTTGACCGCCGCGGTGAGCGAGGTCACGGTAAAGTGCGGGTATTTCGACTCCTCCGCCACCGCCTCACCTCACCAGCACCCGGCGCAGAAACGCGCGCTTGCGGTCGCGGTAGGAGTGGATGCCAACCGAAAGGATGGTGCCTACCGCGAAGAAGGAGGCGAGCATGTTAGTGCCGCCATAGCTGAAGAACGGCAGCGCCATGCCCTTTGTCGGCAGCGCCTCGCAGACGACGCCGATGTTGAAGATAGCCTGGAAGAAGATGATGAACGCCATCCCGAGCGCGAGAAAGCGCCCAAAGCGGTCGGACGCGGAACGGGCGATGTAGACCGAGAGGAGGAAGAACGCAAGAAAGAGGAGAAGCGTGCCGACCGAGAAGACTATCCCCAGCTCCTCGGCGCCGATGGCGAAGATGAAGTCGGTGTGGTTCTCCGGCAGGTAGTAGTTCTTCTGCATGGACTGGTTGAGGCCAACCCCCCAGATGCCGCCGTTCATGATCGCCACCAGGGCCTGATGGGCCTGGTAGGCTGCGCGCTTCGCGGCCTCGTCCATCACCTGGGTGCCGACGTCGATCTTCACGCCGAAAAACGCCGCGATGCGTGCCATGCGGTTCGCGTTGGTGGCCACCTTGTAGATGAACGCGCACAACCCAACGGCGGCGAACGGCGCGAGGTGCAGGAGGCGCGTCCCCGCGACGAGCATCACCAGGAATCCGGATAGCCCGATTACCATCGTCGAGCCGAAGTCTGGCTCGGCCATCACTGGCAGCGCCAGCACCCCGATGAACAAGGCGGGCATCAGCGCGCCGCGCCGAAACAGCTCCACCCGCCAGCCTGCCCGGTCAAGCCAGACCGAGACTACGATGACCACCGCGAGCTTGGCGAACTCGCTCGGCTGCAGGTTCACCGGCCCAAGCGCGATCCAGCGGTAGGAGCCGTTGATCTTGCGCCCAAGCGGCGGGAACACCGCAAAGAGCAGCACCAGCACAATCGCGTAGAACATCCACGCAAGCGCTGGGGTGTCGCGCCAGCGCCGGTAGTCAATCGACGCCACCACCGCCGCAAGCGCCACGCCCACCCCAAGGTAGACGAACTGGCGCTTCATGAAGTGGTAGGCGTCGTGGTGCAGCCTAATGCCGTTTGCCTCGCTGGCACTCGACAAAACGACAAAGCCCAGCGCCACGAGAACCGCGACGACTAGGCCGAATGCGCAAAGCGCAGACTTGCGCACAGCTGATTACTGCTGGACGTCCGCCGGCAGCTTGATGACCTGCCCGGGCTTGAGCTGGGCGTCGTCTGGCAGGTTGTTGAGCTCGCGGATTACACCGGCGGCAACGCCGAAGCGGATGGCCATCGTGGTCATGTCCTCGCCCTCCTGCACCACATAGGTGGTCGTGCCAGGCGCAGCGGCAGCAGCCTGCTCGGCAGAAGCGGCAGCCTGCTCGACCTTCGCCTCGTCCGCCGCCACCGGCGCTGCGGCAGCAGCATCGGCGTCGGCTGAGGCAGGAACGTCGGCAGCAGGCTTCTCGGCGGCCTCGGCCGACTTCGCCTCGGCAACCGTGGTCTTGGCTGCAGCCTTGCCATCAGCCGGGATCTTGAGCTTCTGGCCGATGCGCAGCACGTCGCTGCTCAGGCCATTGAGCTCCTTGAGCTGGCGGATGTTGATGCCGTTGCCGTAGGCGATCGCACCGAGGGTGTCACCGTTCTTGACGACATACTCCTTGGTAGCGCCGGTGTATGGCGTATAGGACTTCTTCGCGGCGGCTGCGGGCTGAGCCGCGGCCGCGGCGGCTGGAGCGGTCATGGACTCGGGCAGCTTGCCGGGGATCTTCAGCTTCTGGCCGATGCGGATCGTGTCGCTCTTGAGGTTGTTGATGCGCTTGATCGCCGCGATGGTGACATTGCACTTCTTGGAGATCTTCGCAAGATAGTCGCCGTTCTGGACAACGTAGATCGAGTACTCCTGCTCGGACGCAGGAACGTTGGCGGGCTTGGTGGTGACGACGCACTCGCAGTCGTCCGCGCCGCACTTGCACGGTTCGGTGTGGATGGTGCCAGGCGCGCAGAGGCAACCCTTCTTGGCAATGACAGGCGCGGGCGCATCATTGACTTCCGGTGCCTGCGTGCCGGTGTCCGTGGTCGGCGTCGCCGGCTGCGTGTCAGCCAAGCGCACATCCGCCGTATTCGAAGCGCCACCGCGCTTGAAATTCGGATCCTTGCATCCAGAGAGCGTCGCGACGGCCGCGACCGTGAGAACCACTGCGAACTTATTCATGTTTTTGTTTTCCTTGTCCTTTGACGAGTTGCGCGAAGACCTCTCCGCGCTCCTCGAAACTTTTAAACTGGTCGAAACTCGCGGCTCCCGGAGAAAGGAGGACCATCTCGCCGTTCACCGCCTCCCGCCTTGCCCTCTCCACCGCCTTTTCCAAGGTGCCGCAGACCTCGCAGTCGACGACTTTGGACCAGGCGAAAAAGAGACTTTCGGCGTTATGACCGATAAGATACACTTTTTTGACCCACTTTGTCAAGATGGGTAATGCATTTTTCGGATCGTCGCCCTTGGGGAGCCCACCCGCCACCAGACGCACTTTCGGCCCTCCTTCTACGCGTTCGCCGGCCATTTCGACGCCCGCGGCAAGCGCCGAAATCGACGTCGCCTTGGAGTCGTCGACGTACTCGACGCCGTTGATCTCGGCCACTTTCGCCATCCGGTGCGGCAGCGGCTCGAACGCAGCGAAGGCACGGGAGACCGCCGCGTCGTCGAGTCCGGCGACGCGCATGAGCGCCGCGGCGGCGAGGCCGTTCGCGCGCAGAACCGGGTTGTCGAAATACGAGCCGGCGAGCAGCGCGGGGTCGACGTCACAGGGCTCGTCGAGGCCGACGCGCACCTTCGCCATCGTCCAGAGCCGGAGCTTGAGTGCGTGGTAGGCGGCGACGTCGCCGTGGCGGTCGAGGTGGTCCTCCTGGAGGTTGAGGATCGCCGCGGCCTCGAAGAAACCTGGCGGGAGCGAAGTCGTCTCGAGCATAAAGGACGAGACCTCGACGACCGCCCAGCCCGCCTGTTCCGCCGCAAGCGCGACATAGCTCACCGGCCGGCCGTAGTTGCCGCAGGGAACGGCGAGTCCGCCCGCGAGGTTGATCGCGTCGGCGACGGCCTTGACGACGCTCGACTTGCCCTTCGAGCCGGTGACGGCAAGAAGACGCCACCCCCGCTTTTTCAGCTCGCGGCAGCCGTACTCGAGCTCGCTCATCACCCGCACGCCCGGGCTCGCCACGGCGAGGTCGATGCCGTCGGCGAACTCGACCGTGTCGCCGAGTTCCCCGGCGAGCGACGCCGCGGCAGTTCCGCTGCGGCCGTGTCCGATCACCAGCACCTTACCCATGGAGTTTGACGATGCCGAGGTCGGATGGAATCCACCAGCCGTGCGGCGAGAGATCGAAGGAGAACACCTTGATCCCGTCCGGCGCGCAGTTGCGCTTGAAGGCCTGGGTGAAGAAGCGGCGCAGGAAGATTGCGAGGGTCGCGTCGATCTCCGCGGCGGCGAAGCGGCCCCGAAAGAACTTCTTCGCCGCGTCGGCGAGCCGCTTCGGACCCATCTCGTTGACGATGAAGTTCCAGAGGAAGAAGTCGTGGAGATCGTAGGGACCGATGGTCCGCTCCGTGACCTGTCCCTTCACGAGCTCGGGCGAGACCGGCGTCGCCACGATGTCCTCGATTGCCGCGGCCGCCTTGCCGGGATGCCGCGACGCCCACCAGGAGCACACCTTGCGCACCACCGTCTTGGGGACGCCGGAGTTGACGCCGAACATGGACATGTGGTCACCGTTGTAGGTGCACCAGCCGATCGCGATCTCGCTCAGGTCGCCGGTGCCGACCACGATGCCGCCGACCATGTTGGCGCGGTCCATCAGCACCATCGTGCGCATCCGCGCCTGCGCGTTCTCGTAGGCGGCGTCTGGCGTGGTGCCGTCGTGGCCGATCTCCTTCAGGTGGCGGCGCACTATGCCGCCGATCGGGATCGTCTCGGTCGCGACTCCGAGGCCCTCAGCGAGCGCGAGCGCGTTGCCGCGCGTCCGCCGCGTGGTGCCGAAGCCGGGCATGGTGATCGCGTGGATGCGCTTCGGGTCGAGGCGGAGGCGCGTGAACGCCTCGCGGCAGACGAGAAGCGCTAGCGCGGAGTCGAGTCCGCCGGAAACGCCGACCACGACGTCGCGGCAGCGAATCGCCCGTAGCCGGCGCACAAGCCCCGCGACCTGCACGGCGAACACCTTCGCCGGGCTGCACGGAAACGGCGCGACCGACCCCTTCTTCGGCGGCAGCCCCAGCCAGGCGCGGTGCTTCGCAAGCGAACCAAGTTCCTTTTCCATCTGACCTCCAAGCCTCCCTTGTTCTTCAGGCGCCGACTACCTCGGCGGCGCGATGCGATTGCCCGGCAGGAAGCGGACGAACCCCTTCAGCCGGAGCGACATTGCGATTGAATTGACTTTCCTCGCCGAAAGCCCGGTCTTGGCTACGAGCTCGTCCATTGAGGTTCCGGTATCTTCGACATGAAGCATCACCAGCGACTCCTCCACAGAATACGGCGGACGCTCGGGATCTGGCTCGACCGGCTTTTCTTCGCCGGACTTCGCTCCGTTGCGCGGCGAAAGCGGCGAGAGCATCTCGAT
Organism: uncultured bacterium; assembly: GCA_902800055.1. GTDB lineage: Bacteria > Verrucomicrobiota > Kiritimatiellia > RFP12 > UBA1067 > UBA1067. The sequence continues at coordinate 7,272 of CADCCW010000034.1, read as the reverse complement.
GACGTCGTCCGCGTTCCTCACCAGCGTCGCCCCGTTCCGGATGAGGTCGAGGCAGCCGGCGGACATGTGGCTGTCGACCGGCCCCGGCACCGCCATCACCGGGCGGCCCAAGTCGGCGGCAATGCCGGTGGTGATCAGCGTGCCGGACTTCATCGGGCACTCCACCGCCACCACGCCCTGCGCAAGCGCGGCGACGACGTGGTTGCGGATTGGGAATGTCTGCTCGTCGGCGGGGCGGCCGAACGGGAACTGGCTCGCCACCGCGCCGCCCTTGGCCACGATCTCGCGCGCAAGGTCGCGGTTGCGCTCGGGGTAGAAGCGGTCGAGCCCGGAGCCGATCACACCGACCGTCAGCCCCTTCGCGTCCAATGCGCCGCGGTGGCCGTCGGCGTCGATGCCGAGGGCAAGGCCGGAGACGACGCACCAGCCGGCGGAGGCGAGGTCGGCGGCGAGGCGATGGGCGACGGCGTGACCGTATGGGGTGGCGCGGCGCGTCCCGACGATCGCCACCATCGGCTTCGATAGCGCGGCGACGTCGCCCTTCACGTAGAGCGCAAGCGGCGAACCTGGCGTTCCCCTGAGCCGCGAGGGATAGCAATCGTCCGCGGGGGTCACAATCATCACCCCGTACCGCTTCGCCTGCTCCTCCTCGGCGGCGACGTCCACCTTCCCGCCGGTACGGGAAACCTTGTCGGGATACGCCTCCCACGCCGCGGCGACGCTGCCGCCGGCATCGGCCGCCAGGCGCTCCAGCTTCGCCGGACCGATGCGGTCGGTCAGGTTGAAGGCTATGTACGCTTGACGGTCAGACATCGGTTTTGGTATACTACGCCCCGTTTTTCCGCGGCCCCATCGTCTATCGGTCAGGACACGAGCTTTTCATGCTCGGTAGAGGAGTTCGACTCTCCTTGGGGCTGCCATTTGCGGCCATCGCTATTCCTTGTTCTTCAGCGCCTGGCTGACCGCAAGCATGCGCTCGGAAAGGTCTTCGAAGCCCACGTCGGTCGAGTAGACGTCCTTATAGTAGCGGTACGCCTTTTCGAGGTCGCCGGCCTCCTCGGCGCAGAGGCCGAGCTGGTAGACGACCTTCTTCTTGAGCTCGTCCATCGTCGGCAGCGCGTCGCGCGCGGTCTCGAGCTGCATGACCGCCATGTCGGTCTGGCCCTGCTTCAGGAAGCACATCGCCAGGTAGTACAGCACCGAGAGCCTGTCCTTGGGGCTCTTCTGCGCGAGCTGCAGGTGGGGAAGCGCCTCGTCGTAGTAGCCGTACTTGTAGTACTCCTTGCCAAGCTCGAATTTGAGGTGGAGGTCGTTCGGGTAGCGCTCCACGCGGGCGGCGAGGTCGTCGAAGACGAACTGGTTCTTCTCGGCCTCGAGCTCGTTCGCCTCGTCCTCGCGTCCCTCCGCCTTCAGCGCGTCGATCTGCTGGTCGTAGTACTGCACCTTGGTCTGCGAGAGCATGCGGTCGAGTTCCGGGTCCATCGACCCCGCCGCGGCGATCGCCGCCTCCAGGGTCTCCACCGCCTCGTAGTAGCGCTTGTTCTGGATGTAGATGCGCGCCAGCGCGCGGCGGGCGTTCATGTTCTTCGGCTCCGCCTCGATCTGCTTAAGCTTTTCGGCGATGAGCAGCTCCGCGTCGGAGTCGGTGACGACGGCCTTGTTGGCCGCGTCGAGCCGCGCGGCCTGCTCCTTGTTGGCAATCAGGTTCTGGAAGCCGCCCTTCTTGCCGGCGGTCTGCTCCCAGCCGGCGCTCATCGTCGCCTGCGCCTCGGCGTTCTTGAGCATCTGCAGGACGCGCTGGTCGCCGGGCTTCATCGCCGAGAGCTTCTGGTAGGCGTCGCGCGCCTTGTCCCAGCGCTTGGCCATCGTGTAGTAGGTGGCGACGCGCTCCAGGAGCGACGGGTCCTGGTTGGAGCACTCGTATGCAGCCTCGATCGAGATCGCCGCGTGGTCCGCCTTGCCGGCGGCCTCGGCCGCCTTGACCGCGGCCTCGATGTTGTCCGCGTCGAGCGGGTTCTGGCAGAGGAGCTTCTCCGCCTCGGCCATCGCCTCGGCGCCCTTGCCCTTCTTGGCAAGCGAAAGGATCTTGCCGCGCGCGGCCATGAAGCCGAGCTTGGCGAAGACGCCGTTCTTGCCGCCGCCCTTGCGGAAGTTGGCGATCTGCGCCGCCCTCAGCAGCTTGCGCGTCTCGAGGACGTCCGGCGCGGCCGCGACCGCCTCCATCAGCATGTCGACCGCAAGGTCGTACTTGCCGGTCTCGAGCGCCTGGCGCCCGCGGTTGGTGAAGTTCTGTGCCTTCTGGGCGAGGTCCACCGCCATCACGACACCTCCAGTCGCCCGTCGTCGAACTTGCCGAGGATGCCGCCCGACTTGTAGGTCTTGAGCATAAAGTGGGTGGCGGTGGAGAGGACGCCGTCAAGCGTGGAGAGGTCCTGCGCCACGAACTGGGCGACGTCCTGCAGACTTGACCCCTTCACGAACACCAGGAGGTCGTACCCGCCGGACATGAGGAAGCACGCCTCCACCGCCTCGAAACGGGAGACGCGCTCGGCGATGCGCCCGAAGCCGCAGTCGCGCTGGGGGGTGATCTTAAGTTCGATTACCGCATGCACTTCGTTCATTTCGCCTGCTCCTTTCCGTTGGAATCGCCGTCTTTCCCCCAGTCGAGACGCGTAAGGTCGTCCACGACAAGGCGCGAAAGCTCGTCCGCGAGCCGCCCCGAGGCGTCGCGCTCGGCGGTGGTGAGGTCCTGCCCCGACGCAAAGGTGGTCTCGGCCCTATACGGGCGGTCGGTTACGAGCACCTTGCCCGAGACCTTGTCCACCACCGTCACCAGCGCATCGCAGGACATGGTAAAGCCGGTAAAGCGCCCGATCATGCGGCGGTTGTAGGCGACCGACCCGGCCGAGACGCTCTTCACCACGCCCTGCACCTCGATGTCGGCGTCGCCCGGGGTGGCGATCTTGAACGACCCCTCGCGCTGGATCTCGCGCAGCAGCTGGCGCGTCGCGACCGCACCCATCTCCTGCAGCCCCGACTCGTTGCGGAACGTCGGCACCGACACCTTGCGGCGGTCGGCCGGCGCACGCGACCCCCACTCGTAGTTCGCCCCGCAGCCGCAGAGCGCGGCCAGCGCCGCAGCCAGGATGATCTTTCTCATTGCGCATCCCCTTTCTTCAGTTCCTCAAGCCTCATGCGCGCCTCCTCGGCGTGCCGGCCCTGCGGATAGTTGGCAAGATACATCTCGTAGGCGTTGACGGCGCTGCGCTTCGTGCGGATGCGCGAGTCGTAGAACTTCGCCGCGGCGAACGCCTCGTCGTCGACGAGCGCCCTCGCCTCGGCGAGCATGCCAGAGATCGCCTCGCGGTCGCCGCCATCGCTTGCCCCCTCAGCCTGCTCCAGGAAGCCGACGGTGTCGCGCATGCGCTCGCGGTTGTAGCCCATCTCCTCCAGCACCTTCATCCTAGCCGCGGCCTCGCGGACCAGCGCCTCCTTCGCCTCGGGAGTGCCGCGGTGGAGGTTGCGCAGGTTCTCGTAGACCTTGATCGCCTCGGTCCAGTGCAGCTCTTCCTCACGCAGCTCCGCGATCGTCAGCATCGCCTGCGGCGCCCACGCCGCGCCGGGCGCCCGGAGGACGCACGCCTCGAACGCGCGGCGGACGTCCGCCGTGTTCTTGAATCGGAAGAACATGATCGTCTTGCCCTCGATGCGCAGGATCGTGGCGACGCGGTAGAGGGCGTCGACCGCGGCGGAGTAGTCGCACTGCACGGAATAGAAGTCGACCAGATAGCGCCACTCGCTGAACGCCTCTTCGTAGTCCTTCTCCTTCGTCTCCAGCGTCTCCGCAAGCAGCAACTGCGCCTCCGGCGCCTCGCGGGAGACCGGCCACTCGCGCACCAGCGCGTCAAGCTCGCGCGCCGCCTTGGAGTACGAGCCCTCGGCGAGGAGCCCGCGGCAGTACGAGAACTGGGCGGCGGAGTCATCCATCTTCGGCCCGGTGATGAACGAAAGCCACTTCGGCGTCTTCTTCTCCGGCTGGGTGCTTTCCTTGACGTCGTCGAAGCCCGGGTACGCGTCGGTCGCGTAGCGCGCGCCGGAGTTGATCGCGTTCGCCGCCGTGGTCTCGGCGGCGAGAGGCATCGCCGCAATCAGCGCAAGCGCAGCCAGAATCAGCTTCGGCATGGCCTTACACGAGCCCCCGCTTGACGAGGTGTTCGGCGATCTCGACCGCGTTGAGCGCCGCCCCGCGGAGCAGCTGGTCGCCGGAAACGAACATCTCGAGCCCGCGGCGGTCGTCGCGGCTCAGGTCCTGGCGGATGCGGCCGGCGAGGACGTCGTACTTGCCCGTCGCGTCGAGCGGCATCGGATAGCCGCCGTTGAGCGGGTCGTCCACCACCTTGACCCCCTCGCAGCCGGAGAGGATCTCGCGCGCCTCCTCGGGCGTGATCTCGTTCTCGAACTCGAGGTTGAGCGACTCGGAGTGGGCGCGGGCGATCGGGACGCGCACGCAGGTGCAGCTGAGCCTCAGGTCCGGGAGGTGCAGCATCTTCCGCGCCTCGTTGCGCATCTTGAGTTCTTCGAGCGTGTACCAGTTGGTCTCGTCGAACTTGTCGATGTGCGGGATGAGGTTGTACATGAGCTGGTGCTGGAACGCCTTCACCGTCAGCGGACGGCCCTCGGCGTACTCGTGTATCTGCTCCTCTAGCTCCGCGAGGCCCGGCGCGCCGGCACCCGACGCCGCCTGGTAGGTCGCGGCGACAAGGCGCTTCAGGCCCTTCGCCCGGTGGAGCGGGGCGACCGCCTCGAGCATGATCGCGGTGGTGCAGTTGGGGTTCGCGATGACGCCCTTGTTCCAGTCGAGGTCCTCGGCGTTGACCTGCGGCACCACGAGCGGCACTTCCGGATCCTGCCGGAAGGCGCGGGAGTTGTCGATCATCTTCGCGCCGGCCTTCACCACCGCGTCCTTCAGCTGGATCGCGACGTCGGTCTTGCCGGCGAACAGGACGATGTCAAAGCCCTCGAAGCTCCGCTCGGTGGCCTGCAGCACATGGTACTTCTCGCCAAGGATCTCCTCGTCGCGCTCGCGCGATGCGAAAACCTGCACCTGCCCGCGAACCGGGAAGCTGCGCTCCTTGAGCACCTTGATCATCTCGGTGCCGACGGCGCCGACCCCGACCAGTCCAACTTTGTAGTCTTTCATCTGGACAATCTTGCCTTTCGATACATGACCAGCGTATTATACCAAAAAAGCCGCTATCGGTGGCGGACAAAGAGATGTACGCCGAAAATGAAGAACAAGACGTGCGGCGCAACCGCCGCCGCGACCGGCGGCACCCAGGCGTTCTTCGCCGCCACCATGCACCCGATGTCGAGCCCGTAGAACGCGAAGTACATCCCCAGCGCCCCGAGGACGCCGCGGAAGACGCTCTGCCGCCCCGAGGCGATGCCGGCGGGAATGGCGAACAGGGTGATGACGATGCAGGCGAACGGCGCCATGATCTGCGCCCAGGTGTCGTAGAGCAGGTCGGCGCGGCGCTCCTTGGTCAGCTCGGGATGGGTGGAGAGGTAGCGGAAGCGGTCGCGCACCGAGTTGTACTGCCACCTGCGGTTCTGGACCAGGAAGTCGCCTGGCCGCTCGTCGAAATCGGCGAAGCACCTCAGGGGAAGCGCGTCCAGCTCCGGCGTCGGGGTGGCAACCTCGCTCCCGAGGGCGTCGAAATGCTGCACATGGGCGCGCGCGAACCACCATTCGCCGTCGAGATACAGCGCCTCGTCCGCGGTTATGGTCAGCTCACGCGCCCCGCCGGGCCGGTCCACCGTAACCCTGACGTTGCCCAGCCGCGAGCAGTCTGGGGCCAGGATCTCGTCCACGTTCCAGGTGCGCCCGGAGACCGAATTGCGCAGCACCAGGTTGTCAGCCTTGGCGATCGTCGCGGACTCGAACTTCGCGGTCTTGAGCTGGGCCGCCCACTGCGACCACCGCGGCATGAACTCCTCGTCCACCCACGCCACCACCAGCGCCATCGCCGCCGCCGCCAGAAGCAGCGGCCGCACGATCGCGAAGAACCCAATGCCGCTCGCCCGCATCGCCACGATTTCCGAATGGCGGCAGAACATCCACATCGTGTAGAGCGTCGCCAGCATCAGCGCCGCCGGCGCAAGGTAGTGGAAGTACGGGGCCAGGTAGCCGCAGAAGTAGAGCGCGGCGTCGGCAAGACCGAGGTGCGCCTCGAGCATCCGCGAGAACGATCCGAAGAGGTCGAAGAGGACGTAGATGGCGACGAACCCGACGAGACAGTAGAAGAGCGGGACAAGGAACTCCCGGAACACGTATCTCGACAGAATGCCCATCAGCAGCCCTCCGACCCGTCAGGAGATCGTCGCGTGGTATTCCTGCAGCGAACGGACCTCGCCCTTGCCGCCCATCGCGGCGGCAATGCCCTCGACTGCGGCCTGCGCGGCGGAAAGCGTGGTGAGGTACGGAACCTTGTACTTGATCGCGGCTTGGCGGATGCGGCAGTCGTCCGCACGCGCGTCGCGACGTCCCGAAGGCGTGTTGATGATGAGCTTGACCTCGCGGTTCTTGATCGCGTCGAGGACATCGGGGCGGCCTTCGCCGATCTTGGCGATGACCTCGGCCTTGACGCCGTGCTCGACAAGCCACTTCGCCGTGCCCTCGGTCGCAACGACCTCGAAGCCCAGCTGCTCGAATCTCCTCACCGCGGAAACCGCGTCGGCATGCTTCTCGGAAAGCGAGACGAGCATCTTGCCAGGCGTCGTCGGAAGCGGCAGACCCGCCGCTTCCTGCGACTTGAAGTAGGCGAGCCCAAAGCCGTCCGCAAGACCGAGCACCTCGCCAGTGGAACGCATCTCAGGCCCAAGCACAGGGTCGACCTCCGGGAACTTCTCGAACGGCAGCACCGCCTCCTTGACGCCGAAGTACGGGACGACGTGCCTCTTGTCGAGGCCGAGCGACTTCACGGTCTCGCCAAGCATGAGCTTGGTCGCTATGCCGGCCATCTGGACGCCGCCGACCTTGGAGACGAGCGGGACCGTGCGGCTGGCACGCGGGTTCGCCTCGATGACGTACACCTTGCCGTCCTCGATCGCGAACTGCATGTTCATAAGGCCCACGACCTTGAGCTCGGCGGCGATCCTCCGCGTGTAGTCGAGAATCGTCGCCTTCGCGTCCTCGGGAATCGTGACCGGGGGGAGCACGCAGGCCGAGTCGCCGGAGTGGATGCCCGCGAGCTCGATGTGCTGCATGATCGC
>CADCCW010000033.1 GCA_902800055.1 uncultured bacterium | reverse complement strand
ACGCGGCAGAACAAGACGCTGTCGCTTCTCGTGTCGCTCCCCAACGTGATCGTCACCTCGCATCAGGCGTTCCTGACGCACGAGGCGCTTGCCAACATCGCCACGACAACGCTCAAGAACCTTGACGACTACTTCGCCGGCGCACCGCTTGAAAACGAAATCTGCTACCGCTGCCTCGGCACGGGCGGAGCGGCCAAGTCGAACTGCCCTCGCCGCGCCAACGGCCGCTGCCACTGTTCGACTACCATCCAATCGAGGGAAAGCCAATCAACATGACAATCCGAAAATACGACAACAACGATATCGATGGCATGATCGCCGTCTGGAACGAGGTGGTGGAGGCGGGCGACGCCTTTCCGCAGGAGGAGCCGCTGACGCGCGAGACGGGGGCGGAGTTCTTTGCCGCGCAGACGTACACGGGCGTTGCGGTCGACGACGACGGGACGGTTCTCGGCCTCTACATCCTCCATCCGAACAACGTCGGGCGCTGCGGACACATCGCCAACGCGAGCTATGCCGTGCGTTCCGACTGCCGCGGACGGCATCTCGGCGAGAAGCTCGTCCTCGACTGCCTTGCGCAGGCCAAGGCGCACGGCTTTGGGATCCTCCAGTTCAATGCCGTCGTCGAGGGGAACGTCCACGCCCGCCACCTCTACGAACGGCTCGGCTTCACGCAGCTCGGGACGATTCCCGGAGGTTTCCGCATGAAGGGCGGCACATATGTCGCCATCTGTCCATATTTCAAGGAGGTTGTTGCATGACTCTTCGCAGGCGCATATTTGAGATTATCCAGCCGGACAACGGGACGTCGGCGCTGAGCCGGGTCTTCGACCGGCTGATCACCGCACTGATACTTGTGAGCGTCGTGATAGTGTTCGCGGGCACTCATGACCTTCAGCCAAGCACGCGGCGTGTTCTTTACGTCCTTGAAGGCGTCGCGTCGATCGTGTTCACCATCGAATACGTCCTGCGGATTGTCACAGCGGATTTCCTCTATCCTGAGCGCGGAGCGATTGCCTCGCGCGTCCAGTACATCACCTCGCCGATGGCGATTGTGGACCTTGTGGCGATCCTCCCGTTCTGGCTCCCGATGCTTCTGCCTGGCACAATGCTGGGCATAAGGGCACTGCGCCTTGTGCGTCTGCTGCGCATATTCAAGCTGAACCGCTACTTTGACGCCATGAAGCTGCTTGGCAACGTCATCGTCTCCAAAAAGAACGAATTGCTGGGTTCGCTGTTCGTGGTAGGCATATTGATGATGATCTCGTCGCTTTTGATGTATTCCGCCGAACACGATGCGCAGCCGGAGATGTTCTGCAATGCGTTCTCCGGTCTGTGGTGGGCGGTCGCGACGCTTACGACCGTCGGCTACGGCGACATATATCCCATTACCGTTCCCGGGCGGATCATGGGCGCATTCGTCGCGTTTTCGGGGTTGGCGGCGGTCGCCATTCCGACGGGCATAATTTCTTCCGGACTGATGGAGGCGTATTCGGATAGGAGCAAGGCAGGCGACGCCAGGCGGCAGGACGAGGCCGTTGCCAAAATGGTCGAGGAACATGGTGCGATGCTGAAGAAGATACTTGATAAGCTCTCCGAAGCCGACACACCGGCCCAATAGGGAAAGTGCTACGGTACAGAAGAAAGCCAAGACATTGTATCATAGATTTTAGGCGCCTGCTTGACGACGAAAAGCAGATGTAGTATAATATGCGGCATCTTAAGGAGAAAAAGGATATGGCACAAATAAGTTTCAGAATGGATGATGACTTGAAGACGTCAGCAGAGGACACTTTCAAGTCTATGGGCATGACAATGTCAACCGCCATCACTATTTTTGTCACCCAGACGGTGCGCAATGGTCAATTCCCCTTCGTAATCAAATCGGATCCGTTCTACTCACCCTCCAACATGTCCGTATTGCGTCGCCGTGCGAACGATATGGACGCCGGGCGGAATGTGGTTGAACATGACTTGATTACCGACGGAGAGCTCGTCCATGCGTAAGACTTGGCACGAAGAGGCCTGGGACGAATATCTCGCTTGGCAAAGCGAGGACAGGAAAACGCTCAGGCGTATACACCAATTGCTCCAGAGCATAGATCGCAACGGCTACGAATGCATCGGGCGTCCTGAACCGCTGCGCCATGACTTGGCGGGTTGGTGGAGTGTCCGCATCAACGAAGCCGACCGTCTTGTGTTCCGCATCGAGGAAGACCGAATTGAAATCCTATCCTGCAAGGGACATTACGACTGACGCACGCCATGTTCACATTAACCCTTCGCATTGGCACGATGTGGAATGCCGCTTTGTTCATCGTATCTTCGTGCTAAGAGTCTTCAGAAATGTATGTGAGGGTATTAGGATATGGGCATAGTTCTATTAGTTGGAAGCGTGCTTATAATAGTGACATTGACGCTTGCACGAAAGGTTAAGCCGTTTACTGGTTCTTCGGCAGCACGACAATCATCGAAATCACCGATGGCGGATGATTTGCTTAAAACGCGGATGCCTTCTGAATATATCAACAAAGCCAAAGTTGTTCGGCAAGAGTCAGGATCAAAGGCAGAAGTTTTCAAGACACCAGAAGTCAGAAACTTGGCTATTGAATATAAAGGTGAGTATCACAGGGAATATCCATTTCTTGATCCCCAGTACTCTCCTGGTTCGCATATGCCTTTTACCGATCTGACATTATACGTGAGCGAATGGATTGGAGACGGGAAAACGGACGCTCTATATGAATTGTGGGAATACATAGGAGATTTTAGAGGCGAAGCAGCAATGCGCGAAGCTTTGCGCATGTCAATTCCGGAAGGAATAGAAATATCTGGTTTTGCCCGAAATGAAATCTTGGCTATATACGCCCTTACACTTCGAGCGCATCTTGCGGTTGATCATGCCGATTATCCAGGTGCAGCAATGATGGCCACGACGTTTTCAACAAGAAATGTGCTACTTTCCAGTGAGCTAAAAAATGTGCTCCAAGGACTAGTAAAGTTTGAATTCATTTCTCGAAACCAAGAAAGTGATGTGTACAATTACGATGTTAACACTGAGACAAAGGCTGTTCTTGATGCTCTTGAACAGGGGGTGTCAGGTTGTGAGAAGTTTGCTGCAATAATGAAGTCAGTCCCGCCAACCGTACGTGTGGCGATCGCTGATTCTATGCGAGATACTCGCACAGATGATTCGCTGTGGAATCGTCGCATTCATTATTCACTAGGATACGGAGAAAGAGCATATGGATGCTCTGAAAAGTTGAACCGAGAGTGCGCAGTATCCCTTGGCATATTAGAACCTGTGAACCCCTTTACATTTGGCATTCCAACAACAGTGACAAAAGCGATGATTACGGATGGGCTTCTGCGGTCTGGAGTACCCTATAAGAAGACCACAAAACGTGACGAACTTCTGCGCTTGGCAGAGATGGTGCCAGGATTGGTGACAGAACTGGTCAATACAGCTGAGCCAGATCTGATGGTCATCAAAAGCGAATATGCGCAGGAAGCCCGCATATGGGCACGAAGGAATCAGGCATTGTTTCCCTTTGCGCTTGCTTTTATGGCTTACATGGGATTAGAAAGAATTAAGCAACCGACAAGAAGATCAACATTGCGGAAAGTCCTTGATAACCAAGCGGCAATGGTTTGTGGAGAATTTCAAAATAGGAATGGTCATTATTCATAAAAGCTGTCATGAGGGAATGAGCCACATGGAGCAAAACGCAAAAGTCGAAAGGCGGACACGCCATGCTTGACAATCTCCGGATGCTCTGCTGCGCATGCAATCGTAAGAAAGGAGTAAAATGATGGCCCCTAAAGAAGTTCTTGATTACACGGTTCTCGACCTGTGTGAAGAAACCTACCACGATAAATTAGGGTTCACGGCTCTTGACATCTTGAACCATGAGGGCGGCAAGCGTTTCTGCGCGGTTGTGTGCATAAACTCCATACGATGTGACAACAAGCGAACATATGAATTGCTTTTAGAGGACTACGCCTGTTTCCGTGTGCCGTCGTTTCCTTTCGATATGACGGTAAGGCAGATTGTCAACATGAGTTGTGCACGAGGTTTGCCAGTGATGGCCCTAGTGGAAGATCATGGTGAGCAGTGCCTGATTTTGGTTGCTTGTCAGCAACCGTGGGCGGATTGGTTTGCGGCGATTTTTATTGAGGGAAACGAACAGTTGTTTGAGCCGTTGAGTCCCATCATAACAAAGTTGCTTGTGGAATATACCATTCAAGCACAAGATGCGTCTTCGGACGGGAAGCGGCCTACAGAAGAAGAAATCTTGAAGCAACAAGAGGTTTGCGAGTCTATCATCGGAAAATGGATGGATAGGCCGCTTTCGCCCTTGTTGGCAGACGCGGAACGAGACGGATGCGCCTTTGAAAGATTGAAAGCAAATGGACATACTGTTATGATTGTCGTTTGCATTGTTCCGCGTACAGAAGATGAAAGGAGGAGGTTCGCAAATGAATTTTCCGCTACGGGCAAGAATCCTCGGTCGATGTTGGATGGTGTGAATATAAGTTTTCTGTTTGAGCATGAGGTATCTTATAGGGCATCTCTTTTGATGGCAGTGGATAATCCAGATTCGCTTATATTCGCATCTGCAAATCCTTTGCAAATAGCGAAATTGGAAGCTGACTTTTGTGATGAATCCGACTTGCGTTCGTCACAGATTGAACATCTTGGATAACTTTTGGAACTACTAGTTCCGATTTTGGAGGCAGTCGGGTGGAGTTATGCCAGCGGTACATCCCGCGGAGGTTTTTGGTATAATATGCGCCACAAGACAACAAAGGAGGTTGGAAAATGAAATCGATGCTGTCGGTTGTTCTGGGGTTGGCCGTGGTCGGTGCTTTTGGTGCGGAGACGATAAAGCTCCCTGCGCCTGATGCCGATTCCGGCGTGACGGTCATGCAGGCGCTCAAGGCGCGGCATTCCGAGCGGGCGTTTTCGGACAAGGACGTTCCGATGGACGTGCTGTCCGGGGTGTTGTGGGCGGCAAACGGATTCAACCGCCCGGACAAGCGCACCAACGCGACGGGGATGAACAAGCAGACCATAATGGTCTACGCGATCATGAAGTCCGGCGCCTATCGCTACGACGCGAAGGAGAATGTTCTCGTCAAGGTGTGTGACGCCGACCTGCGCAAGGCGGTGGCGGGCGCGCAGTCGTTTGCCGCGACCGCCCCCGTCTCGTTGCTGATAACAGCTGACGTGAGCGATCCGGTGTACAAGGGCAATTGGAGCACGCTTTCGCACTACGACGCCGGCATCGTGTCCGGCAACATCTACCTCTACTGCGCGGCGAACGGACTTGCCACAGTCTGCCGCGGTACGATGGACCGCGATGCGCTGAAGAAGGCACTCAACTTCGGCGACAACATCATCCTGCATCTCAACCACCCCATCGGCTACCCAGCGGTGGCGATCAGCCGCTAGAGCCGCTAAAACCGTTCCAGGAACCACATAACCAATACGCCCATCATGAAACTGCTCAATACCATGCGCACCCAGTGCGCCGTCCGGCGCGGAATTAGGGCCGTCGCCTGCGCGTCGGTTGTCTCTGCGGCCTTTGGCGCCGCTGCGGCGACATCCACGCCGAAGGGGTTCACCGACGACCTCGACGCCGCGATGAAGCGCGCGGCCGGCAACGGACGCAAGATCGTCGCCGTGTTCAGCGGCAGCGACTGGTGCGGCTGGTGCATGCGGCTTGAGAAGGAGGTCCTCTCGAAGAAGGCGTTCCTCGGGGTCGCGACGAACACCTACGAACTCGTCTACATCGACAACCCGATGGACAAGAACCTCCTCTCCGATACCGGCAGGAAGAACAACCGCCGCCTGACCAAGAAGTACGGCGTGGAGGGGTTTCCGACGGTGCTCGTCCTGGACGCGTCCGGAAAGACGGTCACGGCGCTCGGCTACGAGCGCGGCGGGCCCAAGAAGTACCTCGCGAAGCTCGAAGAGGAAATCCTCCTCGCGCCTGACCTCGAGAAGTACGTCAAGCCCATCGAGGCCGTCCTCAACCGCCACGACGCCGAGATGCAGAAGGAAATCGCGGACGCGGCGGCGGAGGCGCGCGAGAAGTTCCCGGCGCCGAAGGGGAAGGAGTCCAAGAAGGATCGGCGCCGGCGCAGCCGGGAGATGATGGAATACTCGAACTCCATTGTGCTCGGGCGGATCGCCGACAAGTACATCCCGCTCTACGAAAAGGCGTTCGCCGAGGCGCACGCGATGGCCGTGCCCGCGCATCTGGAGGAGCGCAAGGCGAGCCTCGTCGGTGAGCAGGAGGATCGGTTCAGGCAGTTCAGGCGGGCGCGCGACGCCTACCGCGCGGAAATGGAGCGGAAAGCCTCAGCCGGCGCGGACGAAGAGGACGAAGAAGAGGAGGACGACGAAGAGGAGGATGCGGAAGACGAGCGGCCGGCCAGCCGCGGGTTCGACACCTGGCTGAAGGACTGGAGCGAGAACATCCGCACGAATACGTCGATCGAGACGTGCGCGTCATTCCGCGACACGAAGCTCAAGCCGTTCCTGATGGCGCAGATGGATCCTGGGGGACAGGCGACGGAACCCGAGCGCAAGGTGATGGAGGCGTCCGTCCAGTACATCTGGGGAACCGGCGGCTATGGGCGCTTCGGCGACCGCAGGCGGCTCGTGGAGATCCTCGGCCGCACGGCGAAGAAGCCGTTTGCGGCGATGGTCAAGGCGCTCGTGGACAACAAGAATGCCGCCGGCGCGTTGGCGGACTGGATCGTCGACGGCAAGTTCTCCGGCGAGGATATGCGGTGTGTGTTCTGGACCATGCGCAACAACGGTGTGTTTGGCACCTCGTGGACGAAGGAGATAGCGGGACGTCTCGAGAAGGAGTCTGCAGATGAATGGCTGCAGCTCGTCCTGAGGATCAACATCGAGAAGTCCGCGGCATGGTCCGCGCGCGGCGGCGGCTACGCGAACACGGTCACGGAAGCGGGCTGGAAGGGCTACGGCGACCACGGCGAGGCGTGCCGTGCCGCGTTCAGGCGCGCCTGGGAGCTGCACAAGTATCCCGAGGCGGCGTATCTCTTCGCGGGGCTCGGTCCGTTCGACGACGAGGTTTTCGTTGGCGCGACGGCGGTGCAGGCGGACTTTGAGAATTTCTTCGACAGCTACCTCTGGTACAACTGCTATCCGCGCTGGTGCGGGTCGCTTGCGAAAATGAAGGCGTTCGCCGATCGCTGCTACGAGACGAAGCGCCACGACACGATGGTTCCGTACATGTACGCCGCGGCGATCCTGCAGATGGTGAAGGATTCCGGCGCGCAGCAGGTAGAGTACTTCCGCGAGCACACCAACGAGCTCGAACGGATAATCGAGGTCTGCCTTCCGCAGATCAAGAACGCGAACACGTTTGGCGACATCAGCCAGGAGGCCGGCGTGTTCGCGGCGTTCGCCTACTCCGTCAAGGGCGACTGGGACAAGGCCGGCGACACCTTCGCCTCGTTCTGGCACGGGACGCTTCCGAACGAGACCTGGAGCATCGTCCAGGACCTCAGCCACTGGTGGATGATCTGGGACGGCATTTCGGGGAGGAACAAGAAGGAGATGCGGCGGCTGCAGACGCTCTTTGCCGCGGGCGACTTCGCCGGGTTCCTTGCTGGCGCCGAGGAGATGCGCGTGCGCGGCGTCAAGCCTGACCGCGCCGAGAGCCAGTATCTCGCGGTGATGGGGCTGGCGGCGCGGATGAAGGCTGACCTTCCTGCGGGCAAGGAGATAGCGGCGACGTTCCCGGGCGACAAGACGTCGTGGCTCACCTACAACGGGCGCTGGCGCATGAACGGGGAGTATGCCTTCCCCGCCGGACAGTACAAGTCGTCCGGCAGCCTCGAATGGGACGTCCTCGCGCCTGGCGAGTTCCGGGTTGAGGTCGAAATCGCGCCGGACGGGAAGCGCGACGAATGGCGCTTCGAGTTCTACGAGAAGCCGGCCGATCCCGCGCTTGCGGACAGCGGCGACTATCCGTATCTGGTGCTGCGCTTCTCGAAGAAGTCCGGCGCGACGGCGATGTTCGGCGAGTGGAACGAGGTCAAGGACGGCGGCGACGGAGAGCCGGTTCCGTTTCGGCATGCGGACGGAAATGTGCGCCTCGCGATCGTGTACAAGGACGGTGAGGTGTCCCTCTTTGTCGACGGCGCGGAGAAGGCGGTCCTCGAGTCCGACGCGTGCGCGAAGTTCCTGCGCCGAGTCAAGGAGGGGAAGTTCAGGTTCAACGGCGCCGGTGTACGCCTCCTCTCCATGAAGGTCATGCGCCCGTAGCAGTCGGCAGCTCCATCGCCGCTTCGGCGACAACATCATCCTGCATCTCAACCATCCTATCGGCTACCCAGCCAAGAACTGAGAACACGGCGCTTCCGTTCCTTCTATTTAAGGCTACGGTGGCCAAGAAGCGCGTAGAGAAATCTTTGCGACCTTTGCGTACTTTGCGGCTAAAAGAAGACTCCGTTTGTGCGGCGGTTCCCGCGGCGAGGCTGGTGCGGCCGCGCAGAATTTTTGGTATACTACACATTTCTATCTGAAGAAAGGCGTATATGAAGCAGATTGGAGTTGGCATACTCGGGTTCGGGACCGTCGGCGCGGGAGTCGCAGGCGGGCTCCTCAATCATCGTGAAGTGATGGCGAGGCGACTGGGCGTCGACATCGTCCTCAGGAAGGTGGCGGATCTCGACATCACCACCGACCGCGGCGTCGCGGTCCCGGCGGACGTCCTCACCACCGACGCGGAGTCGGTCGTCGCCGACCCGTCGGTCGACATCGTGGTCGAGACCATCGGCGGCACGACCATCGCGAAGAAGCTCGTCCTCGCCGCGCTGGCCGCGAAGAAGTGCGTAGTGACCGCCAACAAGAAGCTGCTCGCCGAGTACGGGCGCGAGATCTTCGACGCGGCGGAGAAGGCCGGGGTCGACATCTACTTCGGCGCCTCCGTCGGCGGCGGCATCCCGATCATCCGCGTCCTGCGCGAGGGACTCTCCGGCAACGAGATTGAGTCCATTTACGGCATCCTCAACGGCACCTGCAACTACATCCTCACGCGCATGGAGCGCGAGGGGCTGCCGTTCGACGAGGTGCTGAAGGACGCGCAGCGCCTCGGCTACGCGGAGGCGAACCCGTCCCTCGACATCGACGGCTTCGACACCGCCCACAAGGCCTGCATCCTCTCCGCGCTCGCCTACGGCTTCCAGCCGCAGTTCGACCAGGTGCAGGTCGAGGGCATCCGCGGCCTTTCCGGGATGGACGTGAAGTTCGCCGCCGACCTCGGCTACCGCATCAAGCTGCTGGCGGTGGTGGCGAAGGAGGGCGACGAGGTGGAGGTCGGGGTGCACCCGACGCTCATCCCGCTCGACCACATGCTCGCGGGCGTGAACGACGCCTTCAACGCGGCGATGGTCAAGGGCGACCTCTCCGACCGCACGATGTACTACGGCCGCGGCGCCGGGCGCGAACCGACCGCCTCGACGGTGATCGGCGACATCGGCGACATCGCGCGCAACCTCGCCCACGGCGAGACGCGCTACCAGCGCGCCGTGCCGAACTACGCCGAGGGCAGGGTGGCGCTGCGCGCGGCGGGCGACATCGCATCCAAGTTCTACCTCCGCTTCATGCTGGAGGACCGTCCCGGCGCGATCGGCGCGGTCGCCGCGGCGCTCGGGCGGCACGGGGTGTCGATCTCGGCGCTTTCCCAGAAGGGCGCGCGCGAGGGCAAGGAGCCGGTGCCGGTGGTGGCGATGACCCACCGCGCGAAGGCGTCCGCCCTGGACGCCGCGCTTGACGAGATCCGCGCGAGCGGCGTTACCGGCGAGGAGCCGGTGAAGCTCAGGGTGCTGTGAGGTGGAAGCCATGGACGCAAGCGCGGCAGAACGCCTCCAGGACATGGCCTCGCGCATCCGCGAGATGCGCGAGATAATCGGCTACTCCGTCGAGCAGATGGCGGAGAAGACCGAGGTCTCCGTCGACGAGTACAAGGCCGTCGAGTCGGGCGCAGTCGACCCGACCTTCAACTTCCTCCACCAGTGCGCGATCGCCTTCGGCATCGACATCAACGCGCTCCTGAAGGGCCACTCGGCGCATCTCTCCGGCTACGAGGTGACGCGCGCGGGGCAGGGCCCGCTCACCGCGCACGAGTCGCACATGGACATCCGCAACCAGGCGGCGATGTTCCAGAACCGGCTCGGCACGCCATACTGGGTGACCTACAAGTACGACCCCGACCTCCTCGACAAGCCGATCTCCACCACGACCCACGCCGGACAGGAGTTCGACATCGTCCTCAAGGGCTCGATGAAGATCCGCGTCGGCGAGCACGTCGAGGAGCTCAACGAGGGCGACTCGATCTACTACCGGTCCTCGACGCCGCACGGGATGATGGCGACGGACCCGAACGGCGTCACCTTCCTCGCGATGGTGATGGCCGGCGAGGACGGCGACAGCCACCTCGGGCTCGAGACCGTGCGCCCGCGGCACTCCAAGGTGCCGCTCGTCGTCGACCGCTTCGTCGAGACGGAGGAGAGCGAATCGGGCCACCTCGAGCACGTCAGGTTCAAGAACACCGAAAACTTCAACTTCGCCTTCGACGTCATCGACGCGATTGCGGCGAAGTACCCGGACAAGCTCGCGATGCTGCACGTGAGCGACCACTTCACCGAGCGCCGCTTCACCTTCCGCGAGATCAGCGACATCTCCAACCAGATGGCGAACTACTTCAAGTCGCTCGGCATCGGCAAGGGCGACAAGGTGCTCTTCGTGCTGAAGCGCCACTGGCAGTACTGGCCCGCCGCGCTCGCGCTCCACAAGGTTGGGGCGATCGTGATCCCCGCCGTGAGCCAGCTGCTCGTCCACGACCTCACCTACCGCTTCAAGGCGGCGGACGTGAAGGCGCTCGTCTGCACGGCGGACGGGGACGTCGCGCACCAGGCGGAGCTCGCCGAGGCGGAGCTCGCGAAGGAGGATCCCTCGCGGAAGCCGCTCCTCAGGATGATCGTCAACGGCGACCGCGAGGGCTGGCGCAGCTTCGACCGGGAGTATGTGGGCTTCTCGCGCGTCTACGGCAGGAGCCCCGACTCGCCCGGCGGCAAGGACCCGATGCTCATGTTCTTCACCAGCGGCACGACCGGCTACCCGAAGATGGCTCTCCACAGCCACCTCTACGGCCTCGGCCACTTCGTGACCGCCAAGTACTGGCACCAGGTCGAGCGCGACGGGCTGCACCTAACCATCTCCGAGACCGGCTGGGCGAAGGCGAGCTGGGGAAAGTTCTACGGCCAGTGGATGTGCGAGGGGGCACTCTTCGTCTACGACTTCTCGCGCTTCCACGCGGAGGCGATCCTGCCGATGTTCGCGAAGTACGGCATCACCACCTTCTGCGCGCCGCCGACGATGTACCGCATGCTCATCAAGGAGGACATCTCGAAGTACGACTTCTCGTCCGTCCGCCACGCGACGACCGCGGGCGAGGCGCTGAACCCCGAGGTGTTCACCCAGTTCAAGCGCGCCACCGGACTCTCCATCTACGAGGGCTTCGGCCAGACCGAGACCACCTGCGCGCTCGGGACGCTCTTCGGCGACGAGATCAAGCCGGGCGCGATGGGCAAGCCCATCCCCGACTACGGCATCGACCTCGTCGACGCCGAGGGCCACTCCGTCCCCGCCGGCGAGCACGGCGAGATCGTCGTGAGGACGCCGCGCTCCGATCCGCATCCCGGCATCTTCATCGGCTACTACAAGGACGAGGAGAAGACGGCCGAGGCGTGGCGCCACGGCTGCTACCACACCGGTGACGTGGCGTGGAAGGACGAGGACGGATACTACCACTACGTCGGCCGCGCCGACGACGTGATCAAGTCCTCCGGCTACCGCATCGGCCCGTTCGAGATCGAGAACGTGATCATGGAGCTTCCCTACGTCGTCGAGTGCGGCGTCTCCGCCGCGCCCGACCCCGTGCGCGGCCAGGTGGTCAAGGCCACCATCAAGCTCGTCAAGGGCAAGGAGCCGAGCGAGGAGCTTAAAAAAGAGATCCAGGACTATGTGAAGACCCACACCGCGCCGTACAAGTACCCGCGCATCGTGGTGTTCCGCGACGAGCTTCCCAAGACCGTCTCCGGCAAGATCATGAGGAACATGCTGTGACGAAGCCCCAGATACTTCCGTCGTTCCTCGCCGCCGACCTCGGGCGCCTTGCCGACGAGCTCCGGCGCGCGGAGGCGTCGGGCGCGGACGCCATCCACCTCGACATCATGGACCCGCACTTCGTGCCCAACATGTCCTTCGGCCCGTCGATCGTCGACTTCTGCCGCAGGACCTGCCCGGGCTTCTACCGCAACGTCCACCTGATGATGTCCCGTCCCGACCTCTACCTCGAGAAGTTCGTCAAGGCCGGCGCCCAGACGGTCCAGATCCACGTCGAGGCCGACTGCGACCTCCACCACGAGCTTAAGCGCATCCGCGCGCTCGGCGCGAAGCCGGCGATTGTCCTCAACCCCGAGACGCCGGTGGAGATCCTCCTTCCCTACCTGGACGAAGTCGACGAGGCGCTGGTGATGACCGTGCACCCCGGCTACGGCGGGCAGAAGTTCATCGCCGAGTGTCTGCCCAAGGTGACGTGGCTCCGGGAGCGCCGTTCAGACCTCGACATCATGATCGACGGCGGCGGCAACGCCGAGACGATCCCGCTCGCCGCGAAGGCTGGCGCGAACATGTTCGTCGCCGGCAGCTATCTCTTCGCCCAGGCGGATATGAAGGCGGCGGTGGACGACCTCCGCCGCGGGATTGCCGCGGCGGCGAAGTAGCGGAAAGGGGAATGGACATGGGCAGAAGGATACTTCTCGGCGTCACCGGTTCGATCGCGGCGTACAAGGCCGCGGAGCTGGTGCGCCTGTTCGTGAAGAACGGCGACGAGGTGCGCGTCGTGATGACGCCCGCCGCGACCAAGTTCGTCGGCCCGCTCACCTTCCAGACGCTTTCGAGGAACCCCGTCTACATCGAGGAGTTCGACCGTCCCGCCGAATGGCGCCCGGAGCACATCTCGCTGGCCGACTGCGACCTCGCGGTCGTCGCGCCGGCGAGCGCGAACACGATCGCGAAGCTGCGCTACGGTCTCGCGGACAACCTCCTCACCTCCACGCTTCTCGCGACGCGCGCACCGGTCGTGTTGGCGCCGGCGATGAACGACGGCATGTGGGAGAGCCCGGTTACGCAGGAGAACGTCGCCGCCCTTGCCGCGCGCGGCGTGAAGGTGCTCACCCCAGGCACTGGCGAGCTCGCCTGCGGCACGGTCGGCCTCGGCCGCATGCCCGAGCCGGCGGACATCTTCGCCGCGCTCGCGGCGTCATGACCGACGCGCACTGCCACTGCCGCACCGGCGCGGACAGGCACTTCGTCTGCGAGCCCTTCGGCGGCGAGGCCGGCGAAGGCGACGCGAGGTTCCTCGGCGTCCATCCCTGGGCGTTCCTGGACGGCGCCTCGCCCGGCGACGGCTGGCTGGAGCGCCTGCGTGAGCGGCTCGCCGCCGACCCGTCCGCCGGCGTGGGCGAGATCGGGCTCGACCGGCTTAAGGAACGGAACATCCCCGATGCGATGCGCGCGGCGTTCCGTGCTCAGCTCGCGCTCGCGGCGGAACTGCGCCGCCCGGCCGTCCTCCACGGCGCGAAGTGCTGGGGCGAGGTGGTGAAGGAGGTGGAGGACTGTTCCTCGGGGCGCGCGCCCGCGTACATCTTCCACGGCTTTTCGCGGAGCGCCGGGCTGCTGCCGCGGATCTTCGCGCTCAACGGCTTCGTGTCCGTCGGCCCTGCGGTGCTCAACGACCACGCGGTCAACTACCGCGAGCTCGTGAAGGCAATTCACGCCGACCGCCTGCTCGCCGAGACCGACCGCACTTCGCCGGACGAAGCCGGTCCCGGCGTCGGCGAGGTCGTCGCCGCAATCGCGCGCCTGCGCGGCGTCGCCGCGGACGCGCTCGCCGCGCAGCTCGACGCCAACGCCGCGGCGCTGGAGGGGTGCTTCCGGCGTCCGGCGTAGATTCGCCCGTGCAGGATTGCGGCAATTATGCTATAATAGCGACTATGAAATACGACAAGAACCAGGCGCTCCTGGAGTGCCAGATACCGGAACTGCCGCGCAAAAGCGGCAAGGTGCGCGACGTCTTCGACCTCGGGGACTCGCTGCTGATGGTGGTGACCGACCGCATCAGCGCCTTCGACGTGATCCTCCCGAGCGGCGTGCCGGGGAAGGGCAAGGTGCTCAACCTCCTCTCGCTCTTCTGGCTGGAGTTCTTCGGGGTGAACAACCACCTCATTACCGCCGACGTCGACGAGTACCCCGCCGTCCTCCGCCCCTACGCCGAGCACCTGCGCGGCCGCTCGATGCTGGTGAGGAAGGTTAACATGGTCGAGGTCGAGTGCATCGCCCGCGGCTACCTCACCGGCTCCGGCTGGAAGGAGTACCAGAAGTCCGGCACCGTCAACGGCGAGCGCCTGCGCGCGGGCTACCAGAACGCCTCGAAGCTCGACGAGGTGCTGTTCACCCCGACCACCAAGGCGGCGATCGGCGACCACGACGAGGCGATCAGCTTCGAGCGCACCGCCGAGCTGGTGGGCGCCGAGACCGCGGCGAAGCTGCGCGACTGGACGGTGGCGCTCTACTCGAAGGCGGCCGACTACGCCGCCGACCGCGGCATCATCATCGCCGACACCAAGTTCGAGTTCGGCATCGAGCCCGACGGCTCGCTGATCCTGGCGGACGAGGTGCTGACGCCCGACTCCAGCCGCTTCTGGCCGAAGGCGAGCTACAAGGTGGGCTCCAACCCGCCGTCGCTCGACAAGCAGTACGTGCGCGACTGGCTGGACTCGATCCACTTCAACCACCAGCCGCCGGGTCCGGAGCTGCCGGACGACGTGGTCGCCAAGACCCGCGAGATCTACATCAAGGCCTACGAGGACCTGAGCGGCAAGGCGTTCGCCTAAAATTTTCCAAACCACAACCCACAAATCCAACATCACCATGGGAATGTTCGACCAGATCAAGGAGGCCATGCAGATGCGCGCGGAGTCCAAGCGCATCGAGGCCGAAGTCAAGAAGATATCCGCCGAGTACTCCAACGGCGGCATCACCGTCGTCGCCAAGGGCGACATGACGATCGAGCGCATCGCGATCGCGCCGGAGGCGTACGAGGAGGTCGTGAAGGGCAAGCCGCAGCGTTTCGAGACGATGCTCTTCAACACCGTCAACGGCGCGCTCAAGCGGGCGCGCGAGGCGACCCAGCAGATGGTGATGAAGCAGATGCAGGGAGCCGGCGGGCTTTTCGGCAAGTGACCGGGGCCGTCGCCGAGCTGGAGAAGTGCCTCGCCCGGTTGCCGGGGTTCGGCCGCCGCAGCGCCCAGCGCGCGGCGCTGGCGCTCGTGCGCGAGAAGGAGCGCCTGCTGCGTCCGCTTTCCGCCGCGCTCGCTGCCGCCGACTCGCAGGTGCGCTGCTGCTCGCGCTGCGGCGGCTTCACCGAGGCCGGCGCTGACCCGTGCGCGCTCTGCACCGACGCGACACGCGACGGACGGAGCATCTGCGTCGTCGAAGAGCCGGCCGACATCGTCTCGCTGGAGGCGTCCGGCGCGTTCCGCGGGCGCTACCACTCGCTCGGCGGCAAGCTTTCGCCGGCGCGGCGGACGGGTCCGGACAGGCTGCGCTTCGCCGAGCTGCGCGACCGCGTGGTGCGCGAGGGGGTGGAGGAGGTGCTGCTGGCGGTATCGACCGACATGGACGGCGACGCGACGGCGGGCTACGCGGTGGAGCTGCTGCGCGGCACCGGCGCGAAGGTGACGCGGCTGGCGTTCGGGCTGCCGGCCGATTCCGGGGTGGCGTATTCCGACCCGCTCACGCTGCGCCGCGCGATCCGCGGCAGAATGGAGGCGTGAGGGGATGAAGGTGCTCGGCATCGACACGTCGCTGCGCTCGACCGGATACGGCGTCCTTTCCGCCGAGGGAAGTCGGCTCCGGATGGTCGAGTGCGGCGCGATCCGCAACGCGCAGTCGCTGCCGCTCACCGCGTGCCTGAAGGCGATCCATGAGCGCGTCGCCGCGCTCATCGCCGCGCACGCGCCGGACGTGATGGCGATCGAGTCGGTGATCTACGGCAAGAACGCGGGCACGATGCTCGTTTTGGGCGAGGCGCGCGGCGCGGTGCTGTCCGCGGCGGCGCTGGCCGGGCTCGAGGCCTACGAATACGAGCCGCGGCGGATGAAGAAGGCGGTGTGCGGCAACGGGCTCGCGGAGAAGGAGCAGGTCCAGCGGATGGTGAAGACGCTGCTGGGGCTCCCGGACCTGCCCCAGAACGATGCGGCGGACGCGCTGGGGCTCGCGATCTGCCATGTCCACTCCTGCTCGCGTCTCGGCGCGGAAAGGCCGATTTGAGACGGGACGGCGGCTACAAGTGGCTTCTTCTGGCGCTCCTCGGCGGCGCGTACTTCTTCCACCAGGCCGACCGCGCGATTTTTGGCGTGCTTGTGCCCTACATCCAGTCCGATCTTGCGCTCACCGAGCGCCAGCTCGGGCATGTCAACACGGTCCTCTTTCTCACGATCGCCGTCGTCACATTCATCGCTGGCTTTCTCGGCGACCGTTTTTCGCGCAAGTGGATCATCACCATCTCGCTCGTATTCTGGTCGCTAAGCACGATGGGGATTGGCTTTGCCTCGTCGTTCCTCGTTGTCGTGATGCTCCGTTCCATAGCGACTGGCGGCGGCGAAAGCTTTTACGGTCCGAGCGCCATGTCGCTCCTCGCATCGTACCACCGAGAGACCCGTTCGCTTGCGTTTTCGATACATCAGGCGGCGCTATATCTCGGACTCATGCTGAGCGGCGTACTTGCGCTTTTGGCCCTCGACTTCCTCGGGACGTGGCGTTGCGTCTTTGTCGCGTTTGGCGCGGCGGGGCTCTTGCTCGGCATTGTGTTTGTGTTTTTCCTGCACGACGACAGGCAGAGTGCCAGGCCTGGCGGGACGCAAAAGAAGGAGAGCGCCCAGCTCGCCGAGTCGTTCAAGGTGTTCTTCTGCTGTCCCTCTGCGCTCTGCGCGACCGCTGGCTTCATCGCCATCTGCTGCGTCAACAATACATACATAACGTGGGCTCCAAAGATGTTTCACGAGAGGTTCGGGATGGACGGAGTAACTGCCGGGGCGCACGTGATGTTCTACCACCACCTCGTCGCGTTTGCGGCGATTCTCGTTGGCGGTTGGGTTACAGACCGCTTCGTGTCGCGCTTCCCGCGTTTCCGTCTTGGCTTTCAGATCTGCTCGCTACTTCTTGGTGCGCCGGTGCTTTTGCTCATCGGGCGGTGCGGCACGTTTGCCGCGGCGATGGCTATGACGGCGGCGTATGGCCTTTTCCGCGGGCTTTTCGAGGTGAACACCCACGCATCCGTCTTCGATGTGGTGCCTGCCCGTCACCGCGCTTCCGTAGTGGGGTTCATGCTTCTTCTTGCGATGGGGATCGGCGCATTCTTCTCCGGCGAGTTGATGGGCTGGGTGTTTGAGACTTTCGGCGAACGTTCATATTCCCTCGCGTTCGCCCTAATGGCCGGAACATATGTGCTTGCCGCGCTTTTGATGTCAGTTTCGTTCTTTTTTACCTTTGCCCGCGACCGAATTGCCGAGTGATGCGCCCACGCCGCGGCGAAGGAGTGACCGTGTCTTAGAGTTGTCTTGCCCGCGCTGCATCCAGCGTCCGCGTCGCGATACTTCGTCGCCGGAATACCGACTCCTTGTCTCGCTTGCGTTCGCTGGCGCATCACGCGAACCGGAGTCTCGCTGTTCCACTGCGTTCATTCCTCGCACGCGTCGCCTTGGCCCGACCTTCCGCTGCGGCGTTTTCCCCATCCCCTCGCAACACGAGTCGGCGGAAATTTGGTATAATTCAAACATTCTGTCGAAAGGCGGGCGATCTCGCCAGACGACGGGTGCTCTTTGACATCGTCCTCCAACACCGTTAAGGCTTAGGAGGGCAACGGGCCGAAGCCGAAAGGCCAAGGCCGAAACCTCGCAAGGAAACGCGGCACTCTTGCCGCGTCCCAACTCGAGGAGCTGCGGAAACGCACCCTACGCCCGCAGCACGTACGCAATCTTGCGTATTTGGCTTTGTAGAAAATCGCCAGTTTTCATTGTAGAAGGCCGAGTATGTGAGATGCGCTGCGTGGGCCAATCCCGCGTGGCGTGTCTTCAATTCGTGTTTCCTACAGGGCGTCTGGCGATGCCTCTACAAGACATGGATTTTAAGGCACGCCACGTTTTTCTGTACCTCAACGCGGCGGGTTTTCAAAGATTGAGGTGCAGAGGGAAGGTTGGTTGAGTCATGAGGAAATATTGTTTGCGAATGGCAGTGTTCGTTGCTGTCTCTTTGGTCGGCATTCAGAGCGCTTTGGGCTCTCCAGCGATCGATCCGGCTGTTCAGGTTGTTGCGCCGTATGAATTGGACGAAACAGCACAAGGACAGTCGGTGCAGATAGGGGTCAATTACTGGGATACACCGGCACAATTACTGCCCGCGTAGAAGTCGCAGAGGGCAGCGCATACGATCCTGGGACCTTTAAGCTTGACTCTGCATATGCATCGCGGTTGCCGGGCGAGGACAATGTCTATTATGTACAATTAAGAGATTGTGCCCCTGTCAATATTGCCATCGAGTCTATGGATGGCACTGTCAATAGCTTTTGGCGAGGTTTCGACGTGACGGTGTCAATTATTAATTCCAATGTTAACTATGCGAAATGGCGAAGCAAGATATATGTATATAATGTAGCCCCTGTGTGCGTTGTTCCACCCGAAAACGACGATTCGCCTTGGAAAGTTGCAATAGGCGGAGCGGCTCCGACTTCAATCCATTGGCAAGTGGTAAGCGATGCTATAGGTGACTTTGATGGGATTTCAGATTTTCCTGGCATACGAGTGTCTTTTAGCGGGTGTATCAATGGCCAGTCGTTTTATGTGACAGAGCCAAGCGGCGGGACATTTACTCCCGATTTTGGAACTCTTATGGGTTGTCAGTGTGTTACAATGATGATTGAGGATAAAGATGGCGGATTGTGGTCTTGGAATTATCTTTATGAAATTGGCTATCCGGAGGAGACTATCAATGGCACAACTTGGATTTACAGGATTTTAGATGGTCATGCTGCTGTTTGGGAAGTTGAAGATTGTTCGGAAAGTGAGATTTTGATACCTTCGTCTCTCGGCGGCTACCCCGTGACGAGCATTAGGGGAGGCGCGTTTTCGGAATGCAGTTCGTTGACGAATGTAATGATTGGCAGCGACGTTGCTTACATAGCTCATGGGGCGTTTTATGGTTGCGACAGATTGACATCGTTTGCGGTAGATTCGGGTAATGCATATTATGAAGTAGTTTCAGGATTGCTGCTGTCAAAGCGCGATAGAACGCTGGATATGGCGCCATTTGGTCTTAAAAGTGTGACGATTCCTGATAGTGTGATGTATATTGGAGAGTCTGCTTTCGCAGATTGCTACAATTTAACGAATGTGGTAATTGGTGGTGGTGTGGTGAGCATCGGGCCTAGTGCGTTCGTAGGTTGCAGAGGGCTAACTGCTGTGACGATTCCGGACAGCGTAACGAGCATCGGAGAAGGAGTGTTCCAATGCTGCGGGTTAAATAGCGTGACGATTCCCGACAGCGTGACGAATATTGGATCTTATGCGTTTGAGTACTGCGAAAATCTAACCAATGTGGATATCAGTAGTAGTGTGACCGACATCGGGGAGGAAGCGTTCTACGGCTGCGGGTTAAATAGTGTGACGATTCCCGACAGCGTGACGAATATTGGATATCGTGCGTTTGAGGGCTGCGAAAATCTTACCAATGTGATTATCGGTAGCGGTATGACGAGCATTGGTTCGGGCGTTTTCTGCGGTTGTAGCGGGCTTACGAGCGTGACTATTCCAAACAGCGTTACGAGCATTGGGGACAGCGCATTTTCTAGTTGCAATTTAGCTTCCGTGTCGATTCCTAATAGTGTAACGAACATTGGTTTTCGCGCGTTTGCATATAACCCATTAAAGGAAGTTACTGTTTCGCAATATGTTTGCACTATTCGCGCAGATGATATTTTTTCCAACAGTTGGTATGGCTCAATCACAAATCTAGTCATATCAGATGGAGTCACTATGATCGGTTATTACTCGTTTGAAGGATGGTCCTCCCTGACGACTGTGATGATTCCTGATAGTGTGACGAGCATTGGGTCTGATGCGTTTAGTGGTTGCAGAGGGCTCACGACTGTGACGATTCCTGATAGCGTGACGAGCATTGGGTCTGATGCGTTTAGTGGTTGCAGAGGGCTCACGACTGTGACGATTCCTGATAGCGTGACGAGCATCGGGGGTGATGCGTTTTGTTTCTGCGAAAATCTAACCAACGTGGTTATTGGCTGCGGTGTGACAAATATTGGATATTCTGCATTTGGGCACTGCGACAATCTGATTGATGTGACATTTATGGGAGATGCACCAAATGTTGAGTGGTGTCCGTTCCCCGAGAACGAGAATTGTTTCGCTTCTGTGTCGCCGAAGTCGACAGGGTGGAACGTGGAGGTTGGAGGACAATGGAATGGACTAACACTTCGGTGTTGGCCAGAGGTGTTTGGGGTTGCGGCAAATGACGCAGAGGTCGTTGACATTATGGCGACATTTGCGGACGGACGTATTGTTGCTGAGATCGCGACTGTCTCGAAGTACGAGTCATTCAGGAATTGGGTTAACGACAAGAATCTCTATCAGCCGAATGTGGTCGCATCGCCTTATTCTGCCGCAGCGTACATACTGGGCGCGGAACGGTTGTTCGCGAATGAGCCAAAGGTAGAACTAAACGAGCTTGCGATTGGAGGCGGGGACGTAGTGAATATGTCGGTGTCCGTAACCGTTAAAGACGGAGATAACGCGGTCATCGTAGACGCGGCGAAGGTCGCATTGATGTTCGAGGCAACGAGCGATCTTGGCGACTGGAGCGGCGCGGCAAGATTGACGCCAACGGTGACGGTTTCAGATGCTGACGCGAGCGGCAAGATGACATTTGTCGTTACCCCTGGAGATGGCACCGCGAACAGTGCCTTTCTGAGGATAAGGCGGTAACCTTTGCGGACTTTGCGAACTTTGCGCGAGACAAATCTGCCAAGGGACTGGATTGCTGTTGTAGGGAGCGAAGCAGTGGAGCGTTAGCGAGAACCCCAACCATCGGAGTTTCAACTGTCTCAAACCGCTCTCCGCTGAAAACTTCAAAGCGCGCCGAAAAGTCGCGGTCGGGCCAAAATGTCGCAGTCGGCGGGCCGCCGCCGCGCCGTCGCGCGGTGGCACGCGCTCTGCTATGCTTCTTGGCAGACAGCATTTAAAAAAGGAGACAACCATGAACATGAGCTACGAAAAGCCCGATACCGAGGAGAACGTGCTGGAGAAGTACGGCAGCGACCTGACGGCGCTGGCGCGCTCAGGCCGGCTTGACCCGGTGATCGGGCGCGACACCGAGATCCGCGACGTGATCCGCATCCTCTCGCGCAAGACCAAGAACAACCCGGTGCTGATCGGCGAGCCGGGCGTCGGCAAGACCGCGATCGTCGAAGGGCTCGCGCAGCGCATCGTGCGCGGCGACGTCCCCGAAGGCCTGCGGGACCGGATGGTGTTCTCGCTCGACATGACCGCGCTGATGGCCGGCGCGTCCTACCGCGGCCAGTTCGAGGAGCGGCTCAAGGCGGTGCTGAAGAAGATCCGCGACTCGGAGGGCAAGATCATCCTCTCCACCGACGAGATCCACACCATCGTCGGCGCCGGCAAGACCGAGGGCTCGAGCGACGCCGGCAACATGCTCAAGCCGATGCTCGCGCGCGGCGAGCTGCACTGCGTGGGCGCGACGACGCTCGACGAGTACCGCCGGTACATGGAGAAGGACGCCGCGCTGGAGCGGCGCTTCCAGCCGGTGATGGTCGACCCGCCCAGCGAGGAGGACGCGGTGTCGATCCTGCGCGGCATCAAGGACCGCTTCGAGAAGTACCACAACGTGCGCATCCGCGACGAGGCGCTGGTGAGCGCGGTCGCGCTCTCGGCGCGGTACATCCAGGACCGCTTCCTGCCCGACAAGGCGATCGACCTGCTCGACGAGGCGTGCGCCCGCATCCGCACCGAGATGGACTCCTGCCCGCAGGAGCTGGACGAGATCTCGCGCCACGTCCGGCGGCTGGAGATCGAGGAGATCGCGCTCAAGAAGGAGAAGGACCCCAACTCGAAGAAGCGGCTCGAGGAGCTGCAGTCCGAGCTGAAGGAGCTCAAGGCGAAGTCCGACGCGATGACCGCGCAGTGGAAGGAGGAGAAGGGCGCCATCGAGGAGGTGCGCAAGGTGCGCGCGCAGCTCGACGACGCGCGGCGCCGTCACGAGCGCGCGGTCTCCGAGGGCGACCTCAACGAGGCGGCGCGGCTGCAGTACGGCGTCATCCCGGGGCTCGAGAAGGGCCTCCACGAGCACGAGGAGCGGCTGGCCGCCCGCAAGGGGACGGCGCTCCTCCGCGAGGAGGTGACGGCGGACGAGATCGCCGAGGTGGTGTCCCGCTGGAGCGGGGTGCCGGTGGCGAAGCTGGTGGAGGGCGAGCGCGAGAAGCTCGTCCGGCTCGCGGACACCCTGCACCGGCGCGTGATCGGCCAGGACGCCGCGGTGCAGGCGGTGGCGGACGCGGTGCTGCGCTCGCGCGCCGGGGTGAAGAACGCGAACCGCCCGGTCGGCGCGTTCCTCTTCCTCGGGCCGACCGGCGTCGGCAAGACCGAGCTCGCCAAGGCGCTCGCGCAGGAGCTTTTCGACGACGAGAACGCGATGGTGCGGCTCGACATGTCGGAGTACATGGAGAAGTTCGCGGTCTCGCGGCTCGTCGGCGCGCCTCCCGGGTACGTCGGCTTCGAGGACGGCGGCCAGCTCACCGAGGCCGTCCGGCGCAAGCAGTTCTCGGTGGTGCTGCTCGACGAGATCGAGAAGGCGCATCCCGACGTCTTCAACCTGCTCCTGCAGGTGCTGGACGACGGCCGCCTCACCGACAGCCACGGGCGCACGGTGAGTTTCAAGAACACGGTGGTGATCATGACCTCGAACGCGCCGAAGGACGCGCTCAAGGACATCTTCCGCCCCGAGTTCCTCAACCGGCTCGACGAGGTGCTGGAGTTCTCGCCGCTCACCGAGGCGGAAATCGGCAAGATCGTCGACCTGCAGATCAAGGGGCTCGCCGACCGGCTGGCCGCGCAGGACTTCCGGCTCGAGGTGGACGACGCCGCGCGCAAGGTGGTGATGCGCGACGGCTACGACCCCGCCTACGGCGCGCGGCCCGTGAAGCGCGCGATCCAGCGCGACCTCGAGAACCCGATCGCCCGCAAGATCGTCTCCGGCGTCTACCTGCCCGGCGCGACTATCCGCGCCACCGCGGTCGACGGCGAGATCAGGGTGTAGCGTCGTCCGACCCGCTTGCCTTCTTCGGGGCAATGCGGTATAATACGCGGATATGAAATTCGAAATACCCTCCGACCTCAAGCGCTGGTACGCGATTTCCTGCCCCAGGACCGGACTGCGCTTCGACTCCCGCACCCTCGAGTTCCTCGATTCCGACGGCGACGGCCGCATCCGCTCCGAGGAGCTTGCCGCCGCGCTCGAGCTCGTCAAGACCGCCGGCTACGCGGTCGAGTCGCTGTTCGAGCCCGACGAGTCGCTCGCCGCGGCGCTCGCGGACAACCTCGCCCGCCAGGACGACCTCGGCAAGGTCGAGCCGACCGACGAGGAGCGCCAGGCGCTGGCCGACTGGGAGGCGAAGGGCAAGGCGCCCGAGGTCGCCGTCGCCGGCGAAGCCACCGGCGATGCCAGCGCCGCGCTCGCCGCGGTCGAGGAGGTGGTGGACGGCTTTTTCACCCCGCCGGAGGACATGCCGCTCGTCACCGAGGATCCCGATGTCGAGCTGCCGCTTAAGGACCATCTCAACCCGAAGCATCTCGAGGCGATCCTCGCCTTCGCGGAGAAGTGCGTGAAGCCGCTTCTGGGCGAGAAGACCTCGCTCACGCGCATGGAGTGGAAGGAGCTCAAGTCGCGTCTCGCGCCGTACCGCGCCTGGGTCGCCGCGAAGCCAGAGACGAACTCGCGCGCCAAGGCGGAGCTGGTCGCGGAGGAGCGGCTTCTGCGGTACCGTCTCTACCTCGGCGAGTTCCTGATCAACTACGTGACGATGGACCGCCTCTACGGCGGCGAGAGCCCGGCGATCTTCCAGACCGGCGTCCTGCGCATCGACGGCAAGGAGATGAATCTCTGCTTTCATGTCGAGTCGGAGGCGGCTCATTCCGAACTCTCCGGCCGCTCGAAGTGCTGCGTGATCTACCTCAAGCTGACCCGTCCGGCCGACGGCGCGACGCGCCAGGTCTGCGCGGTGGTCACCGCCGGCACGATCGGCGGGCTCTACGTCGGGCGCAACGGCGTGTTCTACGACCGCGACGGCAAGGACTGGGACGCGACGATCACCAAGGTGGTCGAGGCGCAGGTCTCGCTGCTGGAGGCGTTCTGGTCGCCATGGCGCAAGCTCGGGGCCGGCATCGCCGCGACCGCGAAGAAGTTCCTCGGCGAGCGCCAGTCCGCTGCGGACGCGAAGCTCGCCGCCGGCGCCCAGAAGGTGGCGGCGGGCAAGGCCGGCGAGTCTGGCGGCGGCGCCGCGATGGCCAGCTCAATCGCCGCGATCGGCATCGGCGTCGGCATCCTCGGCGCGGCGGCCGCGTCGCTGATGGCGGCGATCTCGCAGATGACGGCGTGGCAGATCGCGGGGGCGGTGGTGGCGATCATCCTCGTCGTCTCGCTGCCGAGCGTGATCCTCACCTACTTCAACCTGCGCAAGCGCGACATAGGGGCCGTGCTCAACGCCGGCGGCTGGGCGGTGAACCGCGAGATGCGCTTTTCGATGAAGCGCGCGCGCGGCTTCACCAAGTGCGCTCCGCCACGCGGGCTGCTGGGGCTCTTCCTCGTCTTCGCGCTGGTAATCGCGCTCATTGTCGGCGGCTCGGTCTACTCCTCGCGCCGCGCCGCGTGCGCGTCCGAGCCCAGCTGCGCGCCCGCCGCCGAGCAGGCACCGGCGGAGGCGCCGGCGGAAGCGGCCAAGTGACGGTTGTTTTCAGGAAAAACACGGAGGTACAGCAATGACTGACAAGAACCAAGAGAAATTCCTCGCCGAGACCATGCGCCGCGGCTTCACCCTCGTCGAACTGCTGGTTGTCGTGGCCATCCTCGGCATCCTCGGCACCATCGGCCTGCAGGGCGTGACCAAGCACATCGAGAACACCCGCAAGACGGCGGCGAAGACGGCGGTGGACAACATCCGCGGCGCCGTGACCGCCTACATGATCGGCGAGAAGAAGTCCATTCCGCCGAGCGACCTCAAGGTCGTCATCGAGCCCAAGGGCGACGAGGACCCGTACCTCGAGGGCGGCGAAGGCGCGCTCGTGGACCCGTGGGACAACGACTACCGCATCGAGGTCAAGGGCAAGCGCTTCGTCGTGATCAGCAACGGACCGGACGGCTCGCCCAACACCGAGGACGACATCCGCTCCGACAAGATAGAGAAGACCAAGGACAAGTAAGGGCGCGCCGCGGTCTCGCCGGGCGGCCTCTAACGCCGAGGGGAGGAGAACCATGGGCGAGAAGACAACCACTCGCCGCGAACTGATTTCCGGCCTCGCCGGCAACGCGGCGGGCGGCGGCGCAATGACGGTGCGCGCCGACGCGCACGGGCGCAAGGTGTCGCTGCTCGGCTACGGCGCGATGCGCCTGCCTACGGTCGACGGCGGCCACGCCAACGGCTGGGCGAAGGACGGCTACTCCGAGTCGGGGATCGACCAGAAGCTCCTCGACGCGCAGGTCAA
The DNA here is from genome assembly GCA_902800055.1 of uncultured bacterium. Lineage (GTDB taxonomy): Bacteria > Verrucomicrobiota > Kiritimatiellia > RFP12 > UBA1067 > UBA1067. Next base: position 5,830 of record CADCCW010000033.1, on the reverse strand, counting down.
GTACATGCTCGACCACGGCGTCAACTACTTCGACACCTCGCCTGCGTACTGCCGCGGCGACTCCGAGGCATGCCTCGGCCGCGCGCTCAAGGCGAGCGGCTACGCGCGCGGCGACTACGTCGTGGCGACGAAGCTCTCCAACTTCGCGCCGCAGCAGTATCCGCTCGACGAGTGCAAGAAGATGTTCGAGAAGTCGCTGGAGTTCCTCCAGACCGACTACATCGACAACTACCTCCTCCACTCCGTCGGCAACGGCGGGTTCAAGACCTTCTCGCAGCGCTACCTCGAAAACGGCGCGCTCGACTGGTGCGTGAAGCTGCGCGAGGAGAAGCGCATCCGCAACCTCGGCTTCTCCTTCCACGGCGACCCCAAGGTGTTCGAGTGGTGCCTCGAGCGCCACGGCGAGTACAAGTGGGACTTCTGCCAGATCCAGATGAACTACGTCGACTGGCTCCACGCCAAGGCGGTGAACGAGCGCAACCTCGACGCGAAGTACCTCTACGAGCGGCTGACGGAGCTGAAGATCCCCATCGTCGTGATGGAGCCGCTCCTGGGCGGGCGCCTTGCGCGCTACAACTACGCGCTCGCGAAGGAGCTTACGCCGCTCGACCCCGAGGCCAGCCTCGCGAAGTGGGCGCTCCGGTTCTGCGGCACCTACCCGAACGTGATGACGATCCTCTCCGGCATGACCTTCACCGAGCACATCGAGGAGAACATCGCCACCTGCTCCCCGCTCGTGCCCTGCGGCGAGAAGGAGCTCGCGGCGCTCGAGCGCGCGGCGGTCGCGCTCCTCAAGCTCAACACCATTCCCTGCAACAGCTGCCAGTACTGCATGCCGTGCCCGTACGGACTCGACATCCCCACGATTCTCACCTTCCGCAACGAGGTCCTCTCCGCCAAGACCGCCCCGTCCGCGCGTGAGGTGCTGAAGGCGTATGCGAAGGCCGTGCCCGAGGAGCTGCGCCGCGCCGACCACTGCACCGGCTGCGGCCGCTGCTTCCTGCACTGCCCCCAGACGATCGACATCCCCAAGGAGCTTGCGGTCATCGACGAGTGGATTGACTTGCTCAAGAACGAGGAGGCCCACCGATGAAGAAGTTCGCCAAGGTCGTCGTCGCCGCCGCGGCGCTCGCCGCCGTCACCGCCGCGTTCTTCGGCGTGAAGAGCGAAGTCGTCTGCCACATCCAGCCTGCCGCGACATACGTGTTCCTCGTGGTGCTCCTGCTGACACCGCTCGTCGGACGGCTCTTCTGCGAATGCCTCTGCCCGCTCGGGATCATCCAGTCAATAGTCAACTGGATCTTCCACCCCAGGACGAAGGTCCGCCGCGTCTGCACCCGCCTCCCGGAGAAGAAGGCGCAGCGCGTCGTCCGCTGGACTGTCTTCGTCGCCTCCGCCGCGCTGGTGGCAACTGGCTTCGGTGCGCTCGGCTGGTTTTTGACTCCGTACTCGATCTACGGCAAGGCGCTCACGCTCTTCTGGCCTGGCGTCGCGGTCTTCGCGCTCGTCGTGGTTCTCGCGGCAATCGGGAAGGGGAGAATCTGGTGCAACTGGATCTGCCCCGCGGGAACGCTCTTCACCCTCCTCTCGAAGAAGAGCGTCTGCGCCCACAAGGTCGGACCCGGCTGCGGAAACTGCCGCGCCTGCTTCGGCGCTGGGACGGGCGGGACGCCCAAGTCGGACGGCGGAGTGACGCGCCGCGACGCGCTGAAGGGCGTCGCCGTGCTCGCGGCCGCCGACATGGCCGAGAAGACCACCGACGGCGGCTTCGCCCAGGTGTCGCTCCCCGGCGTGCCGAAGCGCCCGGTGCCGGTGCTGCCGCCGGGCGCGGTCGGCCGCGGGCTCTTCAACGCCAAGTGCGTCGCCTGCGGACTCTGCATCGCCAGCTGCCCGGGTAAGTGCCTCGTGGCCTCCACGGCGCTGAAGCGCTTCGGCCAGCCGGAGATGGACTTCCGCCGCGGCTACTGCCTCTCCGGCTGCGACTACGTCTGCGGACACGTCTGCCCGGCCGGCGCGATAAACCCGATTCCGCGCCTCGAGCGGAAGAACGTCCACGTCGGCCACGCGATCTGGAAGAAGGACCTCTGCATCCGCACCACGGACGACGTCCAGTGCACCGCGTGCTCGCGCAAGTGCCCGGTGCAGGCGATCCACCTCGTCGAGGGCTTTCCGGTCGTGGACAAGGCGAAGTGCATCGGCTGCGGCGCGTGCGAGCACGTCTGCCCGGCGCGGCCGTTGCCGGCGATATTTGTCAAGGGCTTCGAGCGGCAGCGGCTGGTGTGGCCGATGGACGAGCTGAGCCTCATCGCCGAGATGAAGTCGCTCGTCGAGAACGGCGTCTCCTGCGTCGCGGCGAGGGACGGGGTGATCGTCGGCCAGGAGACGGGCCGCGGCATCCTGCCGATCCTGAAGCTGCTCGACGCCGGCAAGCTCGCGCACGCGGTCGTGGTCGACAAGGTGGTCGGGCGCGCGGCGGCCGCGATCTGCGTGGTCGGCGGCGCGAAGCGGGTGCACGCGGCGATCATGGGGGCGGACGCCTCGGCGCTTCTGAAGGCGCGCGGCATAACGGCGTCGGCCGACCGGACGGTCCCGCGGATCCTCAACCGCGACCTTTCCGACGGCTGCCCGATGGAGCGGGCCGTCGACGGCATCGACGACCCGGCGGAGATGGTCAAGGCGCTCCGGTCCAGATGAAGACGGGGCTGGTCGTCCGTCCGTTCGCAGCCAGTCGCGTCGCCTGACGCCGAGTTGTTCCCTGTCTGCCTATTGACAAGAGGGGTCAATTTATGATAAAGTATACGCGTGTTTACGAAAAGAAGGAAGCACGCGATGGCGAAAACGACGGCGAGAAAGACTAGATGCGACGGCGAAAGGACGCGCGAGGCGATACTCGCGGCGGCCGAGGCGGAGTTTGCCGAGAAGGGCTTTGAGCTTGCCTCGGCGCGCGAGATCTGCCGGCGCGCGGACGCGAACGCGGCGCTCATAAGCCGATACTTCGGCTCGAAGGAGTCCCTCTACCGCATCGTTGCGAAGCGGCTCTTTGGCGACCTCGGCGCGCCGCTTGCGAAGCTTGCGGACGGCGTGAAGGACGAGAAGTCGTGGCGGGCGGCCGTGCGCGAGTGGGTGGACGACATGCTCTTCATGACGCTTCCGACCGAAAAGGCGCAGAAGCTCTGCGCGGGGCTATTCCGCCACGAGGTCACGCGCCCCACGAAGTTCCACGCCGAGTTCAAGGAGGCGTTCGGGCGGCCTGTATACGAGGGATTGAGAAAGCTCCTCGCGATGAAGGTGAAGGACGAAGAGAGGCTGGAGCTTCTCACGACGTCGATCTGGGCGCAGGTGTCGGTCTACGCGCTGGCGGACGTCAAGTGGCACAAGTCCTTTAGGCCGACGGGCGTTGACAACCGCGCATGGGCCGAGAAGGTCACGGACAGCATCTGCGAACAGGTTTTTCTAGCCACAAAGAACACAAAGGGCACAAAGGAGGGGAAATGAAGAACAATTCATTTCTGCCGCTTTATGTGACCAACTTCTTTGGGACGTTGAACGACAACTTCCTGAAGACGCTGGCGAGCTTTACCGTCATTGGCTGGCTTTCCGACGAGCGCGTCAAGTCGGTCGCGATGGGCGTTACCGCCGGGGCGCTGGTGCTGCCTTATATCCTCTGCTCGCCGCTCGCCGACAGGCTCACCGCCGTCTTCCCGAAACGCCGCATCGTGAGGTTCGCGAAGTGGGCGGAGCTGCCGATCATGGCCGTCGCGATCGCGGGCTTCGCGCTTCACTCGCCGTGGCTCGTAATCGGCGCGGTGCTGCTGATGGGGCTTCAGAGCTCGCTCTACTCGCCCGCGAAATACGCGCTTGTGCGCGACATCGGCGGCGAGGCGCGCATCTCGACTGGCATGGGCGGCATGGAGGGCGTCTCGTTCCTCGGCGTCTTGATGGGAACGGTCGCAGGGGCGATTGTTGCGGACCATGCGAATCTGTTCATCGAGGTCCCCCGCATGTCGGCAAGTGATGCCACTACGTATTATGTGTATAATCTGCGCAATGTGCTGCTGCTTGTTTTTGCCGCGCTTGGCCTTGTCGCGAGCTACACGGTTCATGCGAAGGAAGAGCTTAACCACGCGCTTCACGCGATAAATCCGATTCGCTATATTGCCCGCGCCTATAGGATGGCTGGACGCTACGACGGACTCAACGCCGTCATATTCACGCTTTCGGTCTTCTGGTGGGGCGCGGCGATGCTCCAGATGGGGCTCCTCGTCTATGGCAAGGCCGAGACGGGCCTCAATCTCGACGCGAAGGGAACTGGTGCGCTTCTTTGCGCGGCGGCGGTTGGAATCGTCGCGGGGCAGATTGTCGTCGGCTTTGTCGACAAGAAGCGCTTTCTACTCGGTGCTACGCTCTTGACGGGCTGGATTGCCGCGGCGCTTCTCGGTGTTCTCTACTTCGTGCCGCTCTCGCCGATGTGGTTTGGAATCGTGCTGGGGCTTCTCGCTTTTGACCTTGGGTTTTTCAAGCTGCCGTTCGACGCCGAGATTCAGAAGGTGGTGAAGGGCCCGAAGCTGAACACGATGCTCGCCTACTTCAACCAGGTGTCGTTTCTCTTCATGCTCGCGGCGAGTGGATGCTACGCGCTCGTGAGCTGGGCGTTTGGGCCGAAGGCGTTTCTCCTCTTGCTCGCGGTCGTCTTTCTCGTAGCGCCGTTCCTCTTCGTGTTCTGCTACCGCTCGGTTCTGCTCTGCGTTGGCCGCTGGGTGTTCGCCTGGAGATACAGGGTGGAAATTGACGGACTGAAGTCCGTCGCACAGGACAAGCCGCTGCTCGTTCTCCCCAATCACCCGGCGATGGTCGATCCGATGCTCGTGGGCGTGGCGTTTTGGAAGACCCCGCTAAAGCCGCTTTCTGACGAGTCGTTTTTCCATACTGGCATAGTCGCGCCGCATGTCCTCAAGACGCTTGGCGCGGTCGCGGTGCCGGATCTTCGCAAGCACGCCACGTCGAAGGGGGCTACGATTGCTCGTGGTCTTGGCGACATTGTGAAGTCGACTCTTGAAGACGGCGGGAATGTCATCTTCTATCCGTCGGGTCACATCCAGACCGAGCAAGAGCACGAGGAAATCGGCACCCGCCAGCTCGCGTACAATATCTGCGGCGACTTGCCAGAGGGGGTACGAGTCGTTGGCGTCAGGACGCGCGGGCTTTGGGGTTCGATCTGGTCGCGCAAGGGGCGCAAGACTTCGCCCTCGTTTGTGCCGACTTTTGTGAAGAGCGTCTTCCTGTGGTTCTTCTGGGCACCGTTCGTGCCGCGCCGCCGCGTGACGATGCATGTCGAGGACATGACGGATCGCGTCAAGGAATGGTCGAAGCTCACGCGGCTTGAATTCAATCGAAAGCTTGAGGAATGGTATAACGAGGGTGGTGTTGTTTAGCCACAAAGAACACAAAGAGCATAAAGCGGAAAGAAGGAATCGAAATGAATACACGAAAGATGTTTGCGCGGGGAGCCGCGGGAGCGGCGATTGCGGTAATGGCGCTGATGCCAGGAGAAGCCTTTGCTTTTCTTGGGCTGTTCGAGTCAAAGCCGACGAAGGCCGAAATGGAGAAGATGGATGCGCTCTTCAACGGCTATTACAAAGCCCCAGATGTAGAGGCTGCAATAGCCATCTTGCCGTCCGTCAAGAAGATGAATAAGATCAAGCCGGGCGGCATTCCGCCGATGATTGGGTTTTATTTCGGCGCGGCAAAGTCGTCGCTGGCGACGCATCGGGCGGAATGGGAAGCGGCGAAGAAGCGAGGGGGCAAGGAGATTGCATACGCCATCGGCGCG
>CADCCW010000032.1:19385-19771 GCA_902800055.1 uncultured bacterium | reverse complement strand
GCGATGAAGGTGGGCATCGATGGGCGGTGGATGTCGCCGCACATGGCCTTGATGCCGCCCTCGCCGTTCATGCCGAAGGACACAAGGGACTTGGTGACGGTGGACACGTAGGGGGCCGAGGGAAGGGCGATGTTCCTCTCCATCGCGTTGAGCACTTCGTCTATGGACGCGCCGGTTCTCGCGAGCATGTTGATGGCCCTGACTATCTGGCCGCTGTCGGGCAGGCGCTCCACGAGGATGTCCTCGATGAGGTTTGCGGCCTCGGCGTCGCGATTGCCCTTTTCGGGGATGTCGGAATAAAGCACGTCAAAGGCGGTCTGGCGCGTGAGATTGCCGGCGGCCTTGAGGGCGGCGAGTTCGTCGGCATGCTTAATGACGCGCCCGAC
>CADCCW010000032.1:0-19318 GCA_902800055.1 uncultured bacterium | reverse complement strand
CTGGGGCATCTGGGCCAGCGTGGCGTGCTGCGAGTCGCCGACTTTGCTCAGGGCGAAGCGGGCCGCAGGATTCCTCTCCATGCCGAAGACCGACTCCTTGTCCTCGGCTTCGAGGGGAATGTTTTCGTTGACGGCGATCTCGTCGAAGATGAACTTCTCGGCGCCGCGCGCGTGGGAGATGCCGGTTATGGAGGGGTTCATGTACTTGGCGGTCACGCCCGGGCCGTTGCCCAGCTCCGAGCAGACATTGGCGAACCAACCCTGGAAGTCATCCATAAGGGCGAGGCCCTTCTTGAAGTTCTCCGCGCTCTGCGTGAAGCGTCCGCCGCAGTCGAAGAGGCGGCGCGCGGTCGAATTCGGGTCGAGCGCGGCGGACTCCGCTTCCGCGTCCGTGCATCCCGTCGCCTGCTGGTAGATGTTCGCGACGCGCGCAAGCTTGGGCAGCTCGGAGGCCACGTAGCCCATCGACGTCGCCCTGCCGATGCTCGCAGGGTCGTTGAACTTGCCGCCGCCGAGCGAGTCTATGGCAATCCGCACGAGGTTGATCCGCCGCGCCGTGAGCGGCTTGCCCTTGCCGAAGTCCTCGAGCTTCATGTTGTCGCGCACTACATCCGGAATGAACTTCTCGCCGCCGAACATGTCCGCGATTGTCTTGCGGAACAAGTTGCGCACCTGGTCGTTCGCCGTCTTCATGTCCGCCGTGCGCCAGAACGACGCAAACACGCCCTTGTAGTCGCCCCTCGGCATCCCCGAGAAGCGCGCGACCGTGTCCTCGCCCTTGCCATTGGGCCCGTAGGCCTTGTTCGCAAAATCCACGAACTTCTGGAAGTTCGCGCTGTAGTTTGCATTTACCTGTTCTGACATTGTTCTGCTCCTTTCTAACCTTTCAACCTTTCAACTTTTCAACCTGTTTCAACCTGTCTACACGCGAAAGGCAAAAAGGTTACATAAGGTCACACATGGAAGAATCCGCTTGATAGCAGGCCGTTGTGGTCGGAGGCGCCTTCGGTCTCCTCCGCACGCGCTTCTTCGGCGTACCTTATCCCGGCAAGCGTCCTGCGCCATTCCTCCGCCTGGTTGACAAGCGATTCTATTCCGGCGCCGAGCGACTCGGCATCCGCCAGCGCGAGCGGAAGCTGACGGACAAGCGCGTATGCGCCGGTCTCGGGGTTCTGGCACAGCGTCGCGCCGTCCGTGGCGCGCAGCATGAAGTTGGCCTTGAGCATCATCGCGCCGAACTCGCCGTTCGCGTCGGGCGGGGGCTGTCCGATCTCGGTGCAGACAACCACGCTCCGCGTCTGCTGATCGTCCAGCAGCTCCACCCGGCTGCCGTCGACATCAAGCTCGACGACGTCGTCGACGCTGTCAAGACCTTCGATTGCATATTTAGCGGCGAACGCCGCAATCAGCTCCTTGAACTCCATGGCATATTCTCCTCTCGGTTAATATGCCGTATTATACCATAAACGCGCGCCGCCGCGGCGTAAGGTTACTGCTTGTAGTCCGGATTGAACCAGAAGTCCTCGCGCTTGCGCTTGATGACATCGAGGCGCGCCTGGTTGTTCATCCGCTTGAGGTTGTTCTCGTCTGTATCAATAAGCACTTTTATCTCCGTGCAGAATTCCAACGGAGAATCGACCATGCCGGATGCCGCCGAGAAACTGCCATGTGACAGACAGGGAGCCGTCTGGCATAAGCCTCCCCGTGGCGGCAATCTCATGTGTTCCGCAATTCTCGAAAAGAGGCTCGACATTCGTGTCGTTGAACTTCCACTGTGTCACAAGCCATCCGCCGTCCCCGACGCGAAGCCTCCGACCGTTTGCATTGAGCGTCCATCCGCCGGGGACAGCCTCGACAACCGACTTGTCCATGCCTTCGAACACGCCCTCGGCGTTGCCCTCCATCGGCAGAGCCAGCGCGGCGCATTTGGCGCGAAGCTCCGAGAGCGCCGCGCCATCCTCTGCCAGCGGGACGGCGCCGAACGCCGGAAGCAAGTTCTCCCATATCAGGTCAAGTTCCCTCTGCATGTCGCCAAGCCCTGCATTGACGGATACAACGGCGTCCTGTCTCGGGAACACTATCGTCAGCTGGCCGGCCGCGCCGTCCGCCCGATACGCATCGTGCCGACAACGCCAGAACTGAAAGCCGTAGCCCTGGCTCCAGTCGCTGCCGGAGCCTATCGTCTTCGACTGAACGACGATTTCTCCGGACCAGGTCTGCCGCGACGTCGCAAGGCGAATCCACTCGCGCGACAGCAGCTGCCTGCCGTTCCACCGCCCTTCCTGCAGCAGGAACTGCCCGAACCGAGCGATATCGCGCGTCGTCATGTTCATGCCCCATCCGCCGCATGCCACGCCGGTCGGCGAGACCGTAGACCATGGACTCGCCATCCCGAGTGGATTGAACAGTCTTTCGCCAAGAAAGGCCATAAGGGGTTTGCCGCTGACCTTCTCGACGATCGCCGCCAGCAGATGGGTCGCGCCGGAATCGTACTTGAACACCGTTCCCGGCTCGCGGTCTATGTTGTTGTGGAGCATTGCCTTCACCCAGTCGCCGACGATGTCGTCCCGTTGTGCGTCCGTATGGACGGCACCGAGATTCATCGTCAGCAGATCCCTCACCCGTACCTGTCGCAGGTTCTCCGAAGGATTCTCCGGCGACGCATCCGGAAAGAACGACAGCACGCGACTGTCAAGATCTATCTTGCCGTCGTCGACAAGAAAGCCAATCGCCGTAGAGGTAAAGCTCTTCGAATGGGAATACAGCATGTGCGGGCGTTCAAGGGTGTTCTGCGGCGCCCACGTGCCCTCGGCGATCGTTTTTCCGTGACGAACGATGACGAAGCCGTGCAGGAATCCCCCGCGGAACCCATTGGTCGCCGCCGTCGTCTCGCACTCCTCGATCCAGCGCAGTATGGCCCGGGACGAAACCCCTTGGGATTCCGGAGTCGCCGGAGCAAGGTCCTGCGCGAACGCGGCCATTGAGGCGAATGAAGCGCCCCAAATGCAAATCTTAACGAGATGTTTCATGTCAATACGGGGACAAAAGTGTCAGACCCTTCTATATATGATCCGTCAGTGGATGTAGATAACGGTGCCGGTGCCGACGCGGTCGACGACATAGAGGCCGTCGGAGCGGGATTCGAACTTCCACTCCTTGTTAGTGAAGGTCGCGTCGGGCTGGGTGGGCCAGGAAATCACCTTTTCACCCTTCGCGAAACTGCGCTCGCCCAGCTCAAGCTTGACCGTCGCGCCGGAAGCAAACGTCGTCGTCCTGTTGCCGCCGTCCATGAGCGAGCTGGTGACGGACCACACGCCCGTCTTCGCCGAGAGGTCGATCGCCGAGCCGTTCTGCATCACGGGGCCGTAGAAGTATTCCGTCGCCGGCGTGAAGGTGCCGTAGACGTTGAGCGCGACGGAGCCCTTGCCGCTGTTGGCGGTGCACGATGGCCTGTAGTCGTGGACGCTCAGCGCACCGGAGAGGTTCAACGCGGCATTGCAGTCAACGAAGTCTATCGCCGAGAGGTTCGGCGGATAGCCCGACAGCGTGCCGATCGTCCCGCCGCTGACGATATTCAGCCGCCCCGAGGTCGGCGGCGTCGTGGTGCTCAGGAGATAAAGCACCTTGTTGGGTGCGATCGAGACGGTGACCGTGTGCCCATTAAGTTCGCCGATCTGCCACCCGTACTGCTCCGTCGTGGCAAACGTAAAGTCGGCGTTGACGGTGAAGCAGGGATTGAAGCAGCGCGCTATACCAGGCAGCTGCGTATTCGCGACGGTGTTGGAAATCATGCCGCCGGCGATGGTCAGGTCGTGGTAGGCCCAGCCCGCGGTGGAGGCGGGGTCGAGCGTTCCGTTCGGGCCAAGGTAAACGCTGTTGTGCGCAGACGGCGTGTTGGGTCCAAGCGGAGAAAAGTCGTTCATGGTTTTGCCGGACGAGCCGTCCGCCGTGCGCAAAATGCCGCCGAGGATGTCGGTTCCGCCGGTGTAGCTCTGGCCGGACTTGCTGCAGATCAAAAGCCCCGGCCCGGTCTTGACCAGCTTGAGCTGGCCCGTGAGGTCAACGGTGTTGTTCCTGGCCACATAGCCGCTCGCGTAGGCGGCGGGGACGTCGAAGATCAGTTCACCGCCGCCGACAGAGTCGGTGATATGTCCGGCACCGCTCAAGCCGGTGACCGTCATTTTGTGGCCCTTGAGGTCGATGATGACGCCGTTTGAAAAGACTTCGACCGACTCGTAGTCCGTCCAGTCCTCGTCGGCGGTGAGGTTGTAGCTTGCCGTGACCCGCCGGACAGAATGGATGGCAAATGTTGCCTCTCTGACCTCCCCCGCATAGTCGTTCATGCCGGTTGCCACTACCGTCGCAATGCCGCAGGCCGTGTTGTTCAAATAGGCAAGGGTGTAGTGAGTGCCGAGAACAAGCTCCACCCCCTCATCAAGGTTCGAGACAACCACCGTCGGCTCCACTCCGGCGACGAGATCGTCGAGCGAATGGACCGTCTGGGCCGGAATGACAGGCACGTAGAACCCGGCGACGGAGAACGTGCCGCCGGCCTCGGTGATCGTCACGCCCGCCGCACCGTTAAGGCGCGATGCCTGGCCGGCGAGACGCAGCGCACCGGCGGAAATGGTGATTTCGCCGGTGAACGCCTCGGAAGCGCCGCGCAGAACCAGCATGCCATCGCCGGTCTTGACGAAACCGACGGAGCCGACGAGATCGCCGTTGATCTCCACCGTCGTGCCGGAGGGGACCTCGATCGTTGGTCTGCCCGCGTCGCCGAGGACCCAGATGCGGTTCGTGGGCGAAACCCAGTTCTGGTCGATCTTCAGCGTCGCCGAGTTCGTGACCACGACGTAGGCGACTTCCGACGGCGCGGGGTCGCCCGGAACCGAGACGGCGTCCACGAGCTCCAGCGTATAGGCGTTACTGAGTCCGTTCCAGGTCTTGAGATCGCCGGTAAAGCCGGAGATGTCGCCGGCAATCTTGTTCAGGAGCGCGCCGGTGTATCCAGCCTCACTGAGCATCGTGGGCATGACGATTTCGCCGCGCCCGGACACTGTCGCCCTCAGGATGCATTGCTTGCGCGAGTTGTTAAACACGGTGGCGGAGATCTCGACCGAGGCACATTCCCCAAGGGTGTAGTTGCCTGCGTAGGTGTTATCGAAATTTGCCCCGTCCGAGACAGGACTGACAACCAATTTTCCGCCGGCGCTGACGACGAGGTTGCTGAGCGTCAGCGTATTGGTCTTCTGCTTGTCGGCAATGGTCCAGACGCTCGATGGCTCGATGACGATGGTCGTGGACGAGGGCGTCGCGTAGTTCGCGCCGCCCGGCTGCGAGCGGCACCAATGGTCGCCACTGATGAAATAGATGGCGTTCTGAGCCGTTATGCCGGCGATTGAGCGCACGACGGAATCCTTCCCCGTCGACCATCCGGTCGAGCTGCCGGCGCCTGAAATCGACGAGGCGTCGGGGGGATCTTTCCCGTCGAGCATATAGTAGGCGGTGATGCCGGGGATGGAAATGGAGAACGCAACGACACTTTCGTATCCGTCGTAGCCTTTGATGCCGGTCACGATTGCCGATGCGGTGCCGAGGGAGGCGTTGTCTACGTAGGAGACCGTATAATCCGTGCCAAGGACGAGCTGGACGCCTTCTTCAAGATTCGAGACGGTGACGCTCGGCTCGATGCCCACCAACACTTCGGCGAGGGATGAGACGATCTGCTCGGGAATTTGTGCGACGAAGAACTTCTTGTCGGGCGGCTCTCCGTAGACGAGGAACGACGCGTCGTTCTGCTGCGCGTAGTCCGCCGCCACCCATGCCGCTGAAACGGCGCCGTCGCGGATGCGCATCTCGTCCATGCGGGCGTGCGTCTGGCAGGCGCTGGAATTGTCTGCGGCGCCGAAGTCGAGTGGAAGCACGGAGTCTGGCCCGAGGAGGCCGTGGCTGAAGGACTTCGGCGAATCCGACATTGCCGTGCCGTTGATGTATTTCGCCGCAGTCGTGCCATCGACGGTGCAGGTCAGATAGAGCCAGGTCCCATCGCTTGCCGGCGCGGTGGTATTCCAGTTGTGGACATCGCTGCTGATTCCAGTGCTGTCGTCCATGAATAGACCGAAAAGAGGGTTGCTGTTCTTTGGTGGGTAGCCATTGTTGGCGAAATAGCGGCAACTGAAGCCGCCCTTGTGCCTGTCAGAATTGACACCCGTGAATTTCCTTGCAATTTCGACGCGCGCGTTCTGGGCGTATGTGTTGTTGCCGGTGTTGAAGCTGTCGATCACCACCCACGCGGAGAAGGTGACGCGCGACCTGTCGGTGAGCGGCTTCGCTGCGCCTGCGGCGAGAAGGTCTGTGACACCTGTGACATACAGGTCGTGTATGTTCGCGCAGTTGCCGACGGGCGGGTTCGTGCCAAGCGACACCGCCGCGGCGTTCGTCGCGGTGTAGCCGTTCGCCGAGGAGTCGTATGCGTACTTCTCCCCCTCGCCGAGGTGATAGACGGCAACATAGTCCGGCCAGGTGTCGGCGGCGTTCACCGCCGGCGCCAAGGAGGCGTTCTTGACGCCCCAGTAGACCTTGATCTCCGTGACGGGGGAGAGCGAAGGCACGTTGACCCAGACGAACGACTCGCCGGACGGATTCCAGGTGTCGATCTCGTGGGCGAGGAGCGTGCCGTCCGCGAGGGCGAACCTTAGGTCCGCGCCGCCCGTGCCGCAGTCCGCCGGATCGAACCACGGCTGGCGCGTCGAGGACAGCCGGACGAGCAGCGGGAAGTTCGAGAGCGTCGTCGCGATCCGCCCCGCGGCAGGCGAGATTGACATCGAATAGTCGTAGTTCGACGGGTCGATCGTTGTCGCGTGCGCAGGGGCGAGAATCACGGCCAGTGCGGCGGCGAGGATCGGCAGACGAATCTTTATGTTCATGATCGTGCTCTCCTGTGTTCCAGTTTGGGATTGTTTGTATTTTACCAAATTCCGCGGCAAAGCGGGCAAACAAGTGATTGCAATGTTTTAATTGCAAAATAGCACGATCCAGTCAAGACAGAGACACCCCGACTATGGTATAATTCGCACCATGGCGGACCCCAAGGACATTCTCGTGCTCGTAAACACGCCGGGCTTCGAGCCCGACTACGAGGTTATATTCGACTGCGCAAGACGGCACAACTGGCGGCTCTCGATCGAGGAACGGCTGGATCCGCCCAAGGGCTGGCGGGGCGACGGGGCGCTCGTGCTTTCGGTGGACTACCCCGTCGTCCAGCGCTACATCCGGCGGCTGCGGCGGCTCGGGATTCCGGTGGTGGACATCGAACTTTCCCGGTCCACGCGAATCTGCAACCGCTGCCTGTTCGACATTCGCGGGGCGAGCGAGCTCGTATCGGAGCACTTCAAGGCGCTGGGGTTCCGCCACGCGGCGTTCTTCGCCATGGAATCGCTGTACTTAAGAGAGGCGCAGAACAGGATATTCGCTGACGTCTGGAACTACAGGTGCGAGTCCTGGATACGCAAGGGCCGTGCCGTTCGCGACTGGGATTCGGTCGACGACTGGGCGCGGCGTCTCCTCTCCGCCGCGCCCAAGCCGATCGCGGTGGTGACGCCGAACTCGTACAACGCGGCCAGGCTGCTGGACATCTGCCTCGGGCTTGGGCTGAAAGTGCCGGAAGAGGTGTCCATCGCCAGCCTGTGGTACCAGGAGAAGTTCAGCGAGGGCCGTCCGATCCGCATCTCCGGGGTGCGGTTCAACGAGACGAGGCGCACGCGGGAGAGCGTGGAGATGCTCGCGCGGCTCGTCGACGGCGAGCGGGGCGTGCCAGAAGAGGTGCTTATTCCGCCCGACGGGCTGGAGATTCTCGAGTCGAGCGACGTCTACGCCGCGCGCAGCCCGGTTCTGCGCGAGGCGTTCCGCTGCATCAGGGAGAACCTCGCCAGGCCGATCGGAGCGGCCGAGATCGCCGCGGAGGTCGGAGTCTCCCGATCCACGCTCGACCGTCTCTTCGCCGCGGAGATCGGACATTCGGCGGGTGCGGAGGTGAAGCGCATGCGTATCACGAAGGCGAAGCGGCTCCTGCGCACGACCGACCTGAAGCTCGACGCGGTGGCCGCGCAGTGCGGTCTTTGCCACTCCTCCTATCTCATCAGGATGTTCAGGTCGGTAACCGGCGTCACCCCCCACGCCTTCCGCGCCGCCAGACGCGATTAGGCGGCGCCAGGGCAGGCGCAGTTCTCCCGCCGCGGCGGATTACTGGGCGAAGAACAGCGTGGCGATCTGCCAGCCGACGAGGTCTGGAAGCCGAACGACGGATCGACAAAATGGTCAGACCCTTCTATATATGATAAAACCTCTGTGCCTCTGTGCCTCTGTGTGAGCAAAAGTGCCGCGGTTTGGTAGTTGTTACTCGGCGGGGAAGAGCTTGTCCAGGCCGTCGCGGGCGAAGTAGGACGGGCAGGTCAGGTTGTTGACGTCGAAGGACGACTGCCTGTTGAGTGTCTTGTTCCTGCCGTCGGGAAGCTCAATCGTGACATAGCTGGAGTTGCGCCTGGGCGTGGTTTCGTTCCCCCACTTGTCCCCTTCCACGATCTTGTGCTCGCCGGCAAGGCGTTCGGCGTGGGCGATGACGTCATTGAGCCGCGCCTCTGCGGCCGCGAGATTCTCCGAGCCAATGCGCGAACGTATCGAATCGAGATACGCCTTGCGCGCGTCGGCGTTGTTCTTGAGCTCCATCAGGTGGTTGTAGAAGTCGCGGTCGATCTTGTCCGGCACGGCGATCGACTTCACGCCGGTGGTCTCCGCCAGCGCCGAAATGATGGCCTTGCTCGTGACCTTGAGCGCGTTGACGGTGATGTTGTTCCCCTGCTGGGTGATGGAAGGGTCTTCCCGCAGGAGGCGTCTCGCCTCGTTGTCAGGATTGCGCACGCCAGCATTCCGCAAGACCTTGACGAGCTCGTCGTAGAATTGAGCGCTGCGGTCCGCATCGAGGGCAAAGGTGCCGACGCCAATGCGGAATTTCGAATAGCAGGCGTCGTTGTCGATGCCCGATACGGTCACATTGTGCGTCTGGCGATCGACGTGGATGAAGTAGTTGTCGCTGTGGCGGTCCAACTGGCCGGTAATGATGTCGAGCCACTGCAGGGAATTGAGCTGGCGCATGATTTCGCCCTTCACCCGGCGGCGCTCGCCGTCCTCAAGATTCGAAATCTCCTTTCCGGTGAGCCCGGCCTCGTCGGTCTTGCTGCCGCCCTTGCCCGCGAGGTCGTGCGCGGAACGGCCCTTGGCCTTGTCCATGAAGAACCCGAACGTGCCGTCGTGGGTTCCGGCCTTGTAGTTCACTATCAGGTTGCCGCATCCGAGCGCGTTTGCGGCGCTCTTGGTGGCGATGTTGAGATTGACGGTCTGCTGGCTCTTCCTGTAGGCGGTGCCTTTCCCGGCGCAGATGGTGTTCAGCCCCGTGCGACTTTCCATTTCGCCCTTGAAGACGACCTCCGAGCCGTCCTTGCGCCGCAGGAGATAGACCGTTCCCGCGTTGCCCGCGCCGAGGGTCTTGGAGCTCTCGATGTTGGCGTCCTCGTTCGCGGGATCGACATCGTCCGTCCGCAGGCCTCGTGCCCTACTCTCGACAACGGACGACACGCTCAGCTCTCCCTTGAAGATGCTCATCGCCTCGTTGCCGGTGAAGAGGCGGTCCGAGTTGAGGATGGTGTTCGCCATCGTCGCGAACTTTGCCACGACCGTGAACGCGGCCTGAGCCGTACCGATGAACTTGATCACGCTCTCGCTCCTCGATCCGGGCGGAACGGAGATCTTGTATGTCGCCTTGACGAGGTTGTCTGCGGCGGTGACCAAATTGTTTTTGGCCTGGTCGAGCGCATCCTGACTGGGATTTTCCGTCAGCAACACATTCTTCACTCCGACAAGCGATTCGAGAAACCGGTCGCGCGCGTTGAAGAGCGTTTCGGCGTGCCCCTCGTTGTCGCGCAGCATCTGCTCCTCATCCCGGTCGGTCATGCGGAAGAGCTTGTCCGCCGTATTGATGAAGTTGTCGAGCATGCGCTGCTTTACGTCATGCCTCGCCGTCTTGAAGAGCTCTTCCGCCTGCGCCACCTCCTTTATGAGCGCCTGCAGGATGTCCTTCGCGACCATCATCCGCCCGCCGCCGACCTGGATGCCGTGATCCCGGATGTCGGCGACCGCCGCCTTCATCGTGCGGATGTCGCTTTGGAGCGCAAGGTAGTTGTCGCCCGCAAGCGTGGCGTTGGGGTTGCTCTTGAAGGCGTCGATCCTCTCGGCGAGCGGACGCAGCCGGCCGGAGATCTCCTGGCTCACCGTGGCGAGGCCGTCGGCCGTGCCGTGCATGGCGAGCGCCTGGCGCGGCAGCAGGTCGTCCACCTTGGCCTTGAGGATGGCCGCGATGTTCGGGTCGGCGTTGTCGCCGCGCGCGGCCTGGTAGACCGCAAAGTCGTGCATCTGGAAGGCAAGCGCGTCGATCTCCGCGGCGCGGCGGTCGCAGAGCTGGCGCAGCTCCACCACTTCGTTGTGCAGTTCGCGGTCCACGCCCCAGTAGTCGGGATTCGCCGCGCGCATTTCGTCGTCGTGCCGCTCCAGGGTGTCGAGCTGGCGGTCAAGCTGCAGGAGCATGTCCGAAAGCTCGTTCTGCGCGTCGACTGCCGCCTTGACCGCCTTGCCGGCGCTGGTCGTCAAGTCGAGTTCGGCGAATGACCCCCGCTGCCCGGTACCGGACTTGACGGCGGCGGCGAGCTGCGCTCCGGTGAACTTGTCGAGCGCCTTCAGGGTCTTCGCGGCCTTGTCGGCGGTCTTGCCGAGGAGCTTCAGGGAATCCTTGTCGAGGGCGCCGTCGGTCACCAGCTTCAGGAGCGAGTTCTTGATGGCCTTGCCGTCCAGCGACTGCGTGGAGGCCTTCGCCGCCTTGACGAGCAGCACGTCGAGCTGCTGCACCATCTTCGCGGCGGGACCGGGCTGATGTGCCTGCACCTCGCCGGCAACGCCGTTGTCCGCCGGCTGTCCGACCGCGCCGCCGGGCCCCTGAGCGTTCTGCGCCTCCCGCGCGGCATCGACGCCGTGCAGGAAGTAGTTCATCGGAACGTTGTTTATGTTAATTGGCTGTGGCATGGCTTTCCCCTCCCTCTTTCAATCTGTCTACACCCCACGCGGCAAAAGGTTACGCCTTTCTCCTTAAGTGGGGGCGGATACGAATCCGGGGTAGGCGTCGGGCGCGGCAAGGCGCTCCTTAACCGCCTTCGCCGCGGCGGCGCCGGCGGCCTCGCCCATCTGGTTGCAGTTCACCATCACGCGGAGTGCGCCGTACGCCTCGCGGTCGGCGTCGAGCATGCGCCCGGCCGCGAGGACGTTCTCAGAGCCCTTCGGCACGATCGACCGGTACGGCACCTGGTAGCACTCGGGGTTGGGGTCCTCCGGACGCCACCGGCCGTTGCGGACCTTGATGTCGCCGGTGGCGAGATCCTGCACCATCTCCCACTCGCGCCCGTCGAGATAGCGGAACTTGATGCCTTTGCCCTCGTGGATGTCGACGCGGTAGGTACCCTTCGCGATCACGTCCGGGTACTCGCGGCCGGAGAGGACGTCCTCGCCGGTCACGCGGTAGAGTCCGCAGAGGTGACGCGACTCCCTCAGCCCCAGCTCCGGTGCGACCGCCGCCACCTGCAGGCCGGGGCCGTCGGTCGGGAACACGCGGTTCGCCGCCGCCACGATGCGCCCGAGCTGCGCCCGGGCCTCGAACATCCCGTGGGTGAGGTCGTCCGCGTCGGTCGGGTCGCAGGCGGACACGCGGGTGGCGGCGAGCATTGTCGCCTCGGGACAGCCCGGCACCGGCGCCCACCACTGGAAGACGTGGTTGAGCTTGGCACCGCTCGACGGCTTCATGAGCTCGTCGAAGGAGAACTTCGGGTGCTGCTTGCGGAGCCGCTCCACGCCGGTTACGAGCGCACAGAGCGTGTGCGCCTGCAGCCGCTCGCGCGGCGGCTTCCAGGTCTCGAACCCGGCGCGAGCGACGAGGTCGCCGTCGCCGGAGCAGTCGATGAAAAACTTTGCCGCAATCGCGCGGCGACCGGACTTGTCCTCGACGACCACTCGCGCCACGTGCCCAGGGCGGTCCACCTCGGCCGCGACGAAGCTCGCGCCGAAGAAGGTGCGCACCCCGCTCGCCTGCACCATCCAGTCGAGCTCGTCCTGGAGCGCCGCGGGGTTGAAGAAGCAGTGGACTGACTCTGAGCGCCCGTTCTTGGCGTCGTGCAGGGTAGCGAGCCCCTTCGCGGCGAGACGCTCGATCACCTGCTGGGTGTAGCCGCCAACGATCCGCCGCGAGCCGTCCAGCGAAAAGAGCGAATGCCAGACCGGCACGAAGCCGGCGGTGGCGGTGCCGCCGAAGAAGTAGTTGCGCTCGACGAGCGCGACTCGCATCCCCGCCGCCGCCGCGCGAACCGCCGCGAACACGCCGGTGCAGCTGCCGCCGACGACGCAGACGTCGAACGCGCCCGCGTCCTGCGCCAGCGGCGCAGCCGGCGCGGCAACTTCGGCGCGCACGGACGGCGCCGCCGCCAGCGCCGCGGCGCCAGCGAGGAATCCGCGCCGCCCAGTAGCAAACGTTCTGTCTCCCATTTTGTTCATGGTGTGAATTATACCAAAAATGTCATATGCGCGGCTCAGCGGCGGGCTGCTCGCTCGGTCTCGTCGCTGCGGACCTCGTGACGCCTTCCGCGCTTAGGACAACCAGCCCGTTTTACCCTGGCCGCCTAAATACTATCGCTGGTTGCGCAAAGAATCACTCTTACGGCTACGAGTCCTCCGCTCCTCACTCGCGACACCCGCCGCTTCGCCGCCAGCTTTGCATACTTTGCTTCATTAGGCAAAACACCGCAACATAGGCACAACTGCCGCGTAAACTGCCGCGCGTTCTGCCGCGCTAACGCAGGTAGTACACGGAGCCGGGGGCTCGGCCGACCTCGATCCACTCCGAGTCCGAGCCGCTGTAGACGCCACCGGAAGTAGCGCGTGCCGCGTTCGCCACCGGACGAAAGCCGAGGTTCCCGTAGGTGTCATAGAGTCCGATCGCTCCGCTTGAATCGCTCACCGGCACGAAATCGTGAAGGAGCGTCGTCCCTTCAAAAACCTTGAAGCGGTAGACGCGCATCGGCGACCCGGCCGACAGCGACTGCGTATGGATTGTTCCGATGTAAACCGAACCATAGAAGGACGGCGTTGAGTTCACGGTGAAACTGTGGCGCCAGCCGCGGCTCAACTCCGCATCGCAGTTGAAGAGCGAAATCCTCATGCGGGTGAATGCCTCCTGTCCGCCGGTTGCGGGAATCGCTTCGGTAGTCGTTCCGAAGCACATCTGTCCGCGTTCATCGCTGGAGCCCGAGTAGTTCCCCGTTTGGACTCCATCCCATTTGTTGTTGGCGCGCGAAGCCGAGCCCATCACGCGATGGCCGCTGTTGGCGGCATACGATTCGCCTATGTAGTAGTCAAACAGGAATCCGAACGTCAGCGTCGTCGGGGTGAATCCGGTGTCGACATAGGAATCGGTGCCACCGCCATCGAGCCCGATGTAGTCGAGCATAGCGTATCCGGACGGCAGCGCAAGCGAGTCCCTGACCCTGAAACAACGGCGCTTGAGATACGTAGCCGCCCCTTCGAGCACCACCTTGCCGGAACAGACTTCGCAATTGCCTGAGAACTCCGCCCCGGAACCCGCAAGGACAAGCGTGCCGAGGCCGCGCTTGAGGAGACCCGAAGAACCGCGAATCGGCCCCTTGATGGTCAGCGTCTTTCCTTCCGCCACATCAATCACCGGCGTCGCGCCGTTGCCGAAGTCCCAGGCGCGTTTAGCACCGGTAGTCAAGTCCTGGTCGACAACCTTCACCGCGCCATTGGTCACGTAAATGGTGGAGAAATCGACGAGACTGATGTCGGCCGAAGCTTCCGGATAGTCGCCGGACGGGATGAAGGTTATGCGCGCTGAATAGGGCGTGTCGGCGGCGAGCCCGGTCACGTTGGTCGAAAATTCATAGCCCGCGCCAATGCCAGAGGCGACCTTCTCTCCCGCCGGATACGGCTCGCCTTCGGCCGCGATGCTCAGGTAGAGGTCGCCGGCCGTAAAGGCCGTATACGGAGACTCAACGAGCGTGGCGGCAAGATAGGCGCCGCCCTCGATTTCCGACGCCGTCGCCGAGAACGGCTCAAGCGTTGCGATTTCGGGGCCGGCGACAAGCGCGGTCGAGCTTGCCGAAGGATAGAAGTTGCTGTTCGCCAGGTCGTAGAGTCCGGCGACGGAATCGGAATTGCGCCGCACCGGAACGAACATACGCACCTCTTCGCCACTGTCGCAGATCCGTAGCCACTTGAGCTGCATTCTCGCCCCGTTCGAATGGGCTGAACCTGCATTGTTGATGGTGAAAACGTACATCGGATAGCTGTAGTCAAATGTCGCCGAAGGAGGAGTCCACACTTTTGTCGTTCCCAGCATCGCCTCCGACGCCGATAGTCGTTGGGCGAAGAAGTCGGTGGGGAAGGTTTGCGTGCTGTACGCATTCGCGCCCCAGGCATACCTGATGCCGCTATCCGAAACACTGTCATTCCTGCATTGGTGAGAAACAAAGAGCATGCTCTGCTGCCATGCTTTCCGCGTCCCGAAGACGAACTTGGATTCGGTTTGAGCATTCATCAGCGACTTCCAGCAGATTTCGGCGGTAATGTTCGTGCCCGAGGAAACACCGGTGTTGACATACTGCGAGCCGGACGACTGCACGTATTCAAGCCGAGTGTAGCTGGCGGGCAGTTCGTTGAAGTAGGTGGTGGGGATAGCGACTGCCGACCGCGACGGCTCCGGCTCCGCCACTGGTTCGGACACCGGCTCCGCCGACTGCTCGTCGAGCGGATACTCGTCCATGCCGCAGATGCGCATGCCGAGACTACTTGCCTCCGCGAGAATCGTCTCGAGCCACGCGGTCGGCATGCCTATGTTGCTGGGGTTCGCCTGAATGTCGTGCGAGAAAACTGCCAGCACTTCGTTGTTCGCCGCCGCGCGGCGGATGCCGGCGACGAGATTGTTGGTGTCGGTGTTATAGTATGCCGCACAGCCAATGGCGTTCACGACGCGCAGCGAGCCAATCTCGGAAACCGGCGTGAAGCATGCGTCGTCATGCGCAAGGTCATTGCTGGACTGAGCGGCGAATTGCTTGTTGTTGGCGATGTCGGCCGCGCGGAACCGCTGGATCGGCGTGTTCGCCAAGATGTACGCGTCGATTGCGTCCGTGTGCTTGTTGTTGGGGTAGGCGAGCGTGCGGACGGTATGGCCGACGGAGGCGTATGCCTCGACCTGCGGCGTCACCTGCGCCGCCACCCATGCCGCGGGGTCGGTCACGCCGTCGGTGTTCACGTGGCCGACGGTGTGGGCGCCGATCGTGTGACCCTGCTTTTTAAGCGCGAGCATCTTGGCAAGCTCTGTAGAGCCAAGTGAACCATAGGGGCAGAACGTCGCGCGCGCGCCGTAGCGGGCAAAGAGGTTGGTCGCCGCGAGCCAGTTGTCGTAGTTCGCGTCGTCGAAGGTGAGGAGCAGCACGCCGTTGGTCGGAGCCGTCCATTCCGGCGGCAGCGCCGCGGCGAAGGTCGTCAGAAACATGGCCGCCGCGGCGGCGAAGATTGCGCTTTTTTTCATGGATATCCTTCCTTGGCTTTCCAGGCGGAATTATAGCACAATCGACGGAGGAATGGAGATATTTTCCCGCAAAATAAATATATACTTTCACGCAATGGCAGAAACGCCCTTGCGCCATTCGCGCATGGAGAGTCCGAAGCGCTTACGGAACTGCTTCTTCAGGTTCACGTCCGAGCGATAGCCGCACATCTGCGCGATGGACTCGATGCGGACGCTGCGGTCGGCGAGCATCCGCTCGACCGCCTGAAGCCGGCATTCCTGTATCTCCGCGGAAACCGTCCGTCCGAGCTCGCGGAGAAAGCGGTGCTCGAGCGTCCGCAGGGGGATGTCCAGCGCCAGAGCCACCCCGGAGGCGGAGATGCCGGAGGTCGCGTTCTCGGAGACGAACGCAAGCGCCCGCTTCACCACGGTGCTGCGCGCGCTCAGGAGACGCGTCGACTCGCGCACCGACACGCAGACCACCCCATACTTCGTCGCGGCGCCCGCGCCGCCGCCCTCGATGCGCCGCAGCAGCTGCTCCACCGCCAGTTCGCCGCAGCGCTGCCAGTCTGGCAGGACGCTCGAGATCGTCGGATACGAGTTCTCGCAGATGAAGGCGTCGTCGTCGCAGCCGAGCACGGCGACGTCGTCCGGCACCGAGAGTCCGGCGGCGGCGCAGGCGTCCACCACTTCCTTCGCGACGGCGTCGAACGCGGCGAAGACGGCGCACGGACGGGGCAGTGAGAGCAGAAACCGACGCAGCGCCGCGGCTCCGCGCCTGGCGCTCGGTCCGGGACGGAAGGCCTTGACCGCCGCACCGCGCCTGCGCATGGCCGCGGCAAAGGCGGCCTCGCGCTGAGCATCCCAGAAAGGCCGCCATGCGACGCCGACGTACGCATACGAGGAGACGCCCAGGGTGGCGAGGTGCTCCGCCGCGCAGTTCGCCACGGAAACCGCGTCCAGCAGGACGTTGCCGCTACGGGCGACCTGCGGCGAGGCGTCCATGAACACCCGCGGCACCTTGGGGAATCGGCGGCGGAAATAGGCGATACCGCCCGCCGCGGCGTCGTCGTTTTCGAGGATGAATCCGTCAGGGACGACCTGGGCGAGGATGTCGTCGAGCGAGGGCGAGAACGGATGCCGGTCGATGACATGGAGCCGCCAGCCGAGCTTCCGCGCGGTGCGGACGACGCCCGCGAGCTTGTCGCGCCGCGCCCGTTGCGCGGTCGAGCAGGTGACAACTATGTGCGCGGTCATCATTCCGCGGCGTTCCCTTTGGTCAGGCGGCCGGCCCAGCTGCCGCGGCGCCAGCGGACGAACGAGCCGATGCAGATGACGACCACGTAGACGACCATCGTCCCCCACAGGGCCGGCATGGTGTTGTGCCAGTGGCGCACAGCGAAGACGAGCGGCAGCCAGAAGAGGAACGCCGTCACCAGCATCCAGGTCATCACGAAATGCGTGTCGCCCGCGCCCTTGAGCGCGCCGGAGACGATCACGTCCGCCGCGTCGAACACCTGCCAGGCAGCCATGATGAGGAGCAGCACGAAACCGAGGCGCATGAACTCCTCCGTCCGCTCGCCGGCCTGCGATGCGAAGATGGAGAGGATCGGGCCGGAGCAGACCACCACCGCGAGTGAAAGCGCCGCGACGAGACCAACGCCGAGGAGAATCGTCCGCCGCGCGTCCGCGCGCGCCGCCACAAGGTCGCCGCGGCCGATCGCCTGCGCGACCAGGGTGGAGGCGCCGATCGAGAACCCCTCCATCGGCGCGAAGAGGAGGTAGTTCACCGTGAAGCAGGCGTTGGACGCGGCGAGCTCCAGCTCGCCCACGCCGCCAGTCACGAAAACGAAGATGGTGAAGGAGAGGATGTTGAGCACCGTGTAGGCGCCGGACGGGACCCCGAACCGAAGCATCCGCCCGACCTGGCGGCGCACGCCGGCGAAGGAGGTGGGGTCCCCTTCCCGGCGCATCTCCCGCTCGGCGACGAAGCCGAGCGCAATCGCCTGGGCGAGCATGGACGCGACCGTCGCCGCCGCCGCTCCGGCGATGCCCCAGCCGCAGACGAAGATGAGCACCGGGTCGAGCGCGACGTTGAGCGCGTTGCCGGCGAGGTTCACCCAGAAGACGAGCCGGGTGCGGCCGCGCCCGGTGAAGTACGACGCCGCCGCCATCTGCAGGTAGACCGCGAACGAGCCCGCCATCGTGATCGTGAAGTAGTCCCGCTCCAGCGCCAGCGCCTCGGCCCCTGGCGCGGCCAGCGCGAGCAGGTGCCGGCCGAGCGGCACGAGCGGCAGCGAGAGGAGCGCGGAGGCGAACGCTACGAACTTCGCCGCGCGGTAGACGTCGCGGCACTGCTCGTGGTCGCTCGCGCCGTGGCCGACGCCGACCAGCACCGAGGAGTAGCCGACGACGGACTGGAAGAAACCCGCGAAGATCCACATCAGCATCCCAGCCGGCAGCACCGCCTCGAGTGCCGCAAGCGAACTGTGCGCGAGATACGCGCGGTCGACGAACTGCATGACCGCGTTGTTCACCATCCCGAGCGCCAGCGGCCACACGAGACGGACTATCTCCGCATACGGCCTTGCGCCGCCCCTGGTCTTGTCCGATTCCATGTTGAAATGTGCATTATACCAAATTCCGCCGCGCGCGAATCTAAATTCGTCTTTAGATTCGCTTAAGGTTCGCTTAAGGTTCGCGGACGGCGAAAATGCTATGATTCGCGCCAATGAACCTGCTTTACATCTGCGCGGCGCTGTACGCCGGCGAATGGTTGGCGGCGATGTGCCCACAGGCGTACAGCTCGTGGCCCTTCGTCGCCATGCTCGCTGCGCTGGTGGCGCTCCTCGGCTATGGATTCGCTGTCCCGCACTGGCACTGGCTGGCGACGGCGTTCGCCGGCGCGGCGCTCTTCTTCCTTGCAATCGCGCCGCAGGAGGAGGAGCTCAAACACTCGCCGTGGCTGCGGGACCGTCCCCGCCGCGCCCGCTCCTCCGCCGCCGCGACGCCGCTCCGCCGCGCCTTCTCGCGCCAGGCGGCGATTGGGATCGAGCGAGACGCCGAGGCGTGCGCCGTCAACCGCGCGATCCTGCTCGGCGAGCGCTGGCGGCTGAAGCCGGAGCTCAAGCGCGTCTTCGTGGAGTCGGGGTCGATCCACGTCTTCGCGATCTCGGGGCTCCACGTGATGATCGTCGCCAAGACCCTGATGGTGCTGCTGATGCTCGTGTACGTGCCCCAACGGTTCGCTGGCACCGCGGTGCTGCCGCCGCTCTGGCTCTACGTCTATATGATCGGCGCGCCGCCAAGCGCGGTGCGGGCAGCGACGATGGCGAGCTTCTATCTGCTCGCGCCGGTGTTGTGGCGGCGATCGGACTCGCTCCGCGCTTGGTCACTTACCTTCCTCGCGGTGCATCTCGCCGACCCGCAGATGATCGCCGATATCGGATGTCGGCTCTCGTTCACGGTGATGCTGGTAATGATCCTTGCCGTTCGCCTGACAAAACGGCTTGGCCGCCACCATCCCTGGGCAAAGATGTTCATCGTCTCCTTCGCCGCCTGGGCAGCGGGCGTGCCGATTGCGGCGAGCATGTTCGGACGCATCACACCCGGCGGCATCGTCGCCAACCTCGTGCTGCTGCCGGCGGC
>CADCCW010000031.1 GCA_902800055.1 uncultured bacterium | reverse complement strand
ATGCGAACAGTTTGTGGGGCAGCACCTGCTCTGTTCCGGCAAGGAATACGAGACGCCGACGGCATATTGCTGGATACGCGAAGCGAGGGGGGCTTCCGCTGAAGTTGACTACATCATCCAGTCGGGATCTGATATCGTGCCGGTGGAGGTAAAGGGCGGAAAGACGGGAAGTCTCAAGTCGCTCAATTTCTTCTTGAACGAAAAGCACTGCGGTTTTGCCGTCCGCTTCAACATCGACCAGCCTTCGTTGCTCGTCGACGCCGATGTCGCCGACAGCCTTGGCCGCACCTGCCGCTATTCGCTCCTGTCGCTTCCCATGTACATGGTCTGCCAGCTCAAGCGCCTTGTCCTCGCGGCAAGGGGAAGGTGTAACCTTTTGCCGCGGGGGGTGTAGACAGAGCGGAGGAAACTCGGAAAACCAAGGAGAACAACCATGATAAACGCAGTAAACGAGCAGTTCAGCCGATTCGTCGCCTTTGCGCAGGAGCGCTTCGACGCCGGCAAGACGAAGGCCATCGCGTCGAAGGGCGACATCATGGCGGCCGGCGGCACGACGCTGGAGGAGCGCAAGATCAAGGTGACGGACAAGTTCGACTGGGTGTCCCTGAGCTTCCTCCGCAGCAACGCCGCCCAGCGCGCCAACAACGAGGTGCGGGACATCTTCAGGAAGACCGTCGCCGACATGTTCGGCGGCGAGCGCAACATCCCGGACAGCGTCAGGGAGGCGATGCTGATGAAGGACTACGGGCACGGCAAGCCGCTCACCGCGCGCCGCATCCTCGCGGTCAGGGACGCGATCGAGAACCTGCAGCGCGACAACGCCTTCGACAAGACCCACGATCCGGATGGCAAGCTCGCGGACAAGGCGTTCGCCGCCGGCTACACGCGCCTGGACTTCGGCCGGCTCAACACGACGGCCAACCTCCTTGCCAAGACGCGCAACATGGGGCTCGCGCAGGCGATGGAGGAGGTCATTACCATTGGCTCCGCCTCCAACCGCCTCATGAACGCCGGCTCGCTCTACCTGAAGAGCCCCGAGGCGTTCCGCGAAGGCTACAGCCGCTTTGAGCACATCGCCAACGGCGCCGCGCGGAATCTGGAAGTCGCCAAGGCGTGCGGAGGCAAGGACGCAACGCGGAATCTTTCCGAAATCGCCCAGAACCTCGTCTACAACTTCAGCAACCTGCTCGACGCCGCGGAAGGGCTCCGCGAGGCGGCGAATCTGCCCGAGGACACCCTCGACAACCTTAAGACCATCGTCGATTCGAACGTCAACAAGATGTCGCAGATCGAATCCGAGATCTCAACCGGCGAGCTCACCGACCGGAAGGCGATATACGACCGGATGTTCTACCACGACATGCCGGCGAGGTTCTCCGAAGGCGTGGAGCGCATCGTCCTGTCGCTGCGCGAGGCCGCGAAGGGAAATCCGGCGATCGCCGAGTTCCTCCAGCATCTCAAGTCGCTCGCACATGACCTGGGCTCGGAGTGCGTCCAGCTCACCGTCGCCTACAAGCACGCCGTGGCGCAAGACATGGCCAAGTCCGCCGAGCTCAAGCTCCGCGCCGCCGCCGTGGAAGCGGGCATGGCGACCGGAACCCAGGTCTCGGTCCCGGACGGGATTTACGACAACCTCGTCGCGTTCCTCGAGGTCAACCCCTTCGTCCGCATGCCGAACGTGGACAAGTTCTGCGCCAACCTCGAGAAGCACGGCGACGCGAACCTCCGCTTCAGCGCCGCGCAGAAGGCCGACTTGAAGGCGCTGGTCGAGCAGATCTTCGGGAAGAATCCCAAGGCCGACAAGATACTCCTGCGCCTCATCGACAAGTTCGAGACGTCGTTCTTCGCCGAAGAGCTCCACTCCCCGACCGACTTCGGCAACCATCCGCCCGCGCACCAAAGCTTCATCGTCGACTACCTCAAGAAGAATCCGGAGGTGCTCCGCGCGTTCGACCCCGGCTTCAAGCTCGAGAGGGACGAGGACTTCGCGGCCCTCAAGAGCGACATCAAGGAGGCAATGCTCACCGACCTCAACCAGAGGCTCAATGACCCGGACAAGACCAAGGTGTCCAGCCTTTCCTCGGGCCTGATGCCGCAGGGCGTGCGCGAGTACGATCCCGGATACGTGACGTTCAACGGACAGAAGATCCCCGATGCGCAGCTCGGCACGAAGTTCCCGCAGCTCGGCCCGGAATGCGACACTCCCGGACGCAAGGGCTATGCGGAGTTCCTCGAGAAGACGTTCGATGCCTCCCACCGGAAGATGCGCCAGATGGTGTCGTACAGCTGCAGCATGGCCAACGGCTTCGGCGGAATGATCGACAGCCTGATCGAGTACGGCACGAACAAGTGCAGCCTGAAGGGTCCCTCCCGCGAAGAGTTGAGGAACAAGGGCACCATTATCTCCCCCGCCGAGCGCATGCCGGAGGACAACTACAACCTCGAAATCGCGCAGAACGGCGACGTGAAGATCACGCTGACGCGCTTCATCCAGAACAAGGTCAACGTCTTCATGGACTTGGAGAACGGCGGCGCATACAGCCCGCGGCTCATCTCCCCCTCGCCCGAGACGGTCGTCATCGGCGCCACGAAGATCACCGCGACGATGACGATCAAGAACGCCACCGACGCGGAGCTCGGCAACCGCATGCCCGAATTCACCATCGACGACGTCCGCCAGGAAGAGGTGTAGCCACTGACGTTGACATGGAACTGTTCCACGCGATAAACGAATGGGCCAAGGCTCCCGTCACGCCGGCGGCGGTCGGCTACAACATCAAGTTCTCGACGGGAGGATCGTTCGAGGTCCTGGACAAGAAGAGTAGAGAATTATCAATGGAGTTACAATGAGCTTTTTCAAGGCATACGACATGCGCGGCACCTTCGGGGCCGACTTCGACCTGGACCTCGTCCGCCGCGTCGGCGCGGCGCTGCCGCGGGTGGTCGCCGGCGGGCGCTGGCTGGTCGGGCGCGACTGCCGGACCACCAGCGAGGCGGTTAGGAACGCGCTCGTCGGCGGGCTGGCCGCGGCGGGCGCCGAGGTCGCGGACCTGGGGCTCGCGACGACGCCGATGGTATACTTCTTTACTGCCGAGGACGGATACGACGGCTCGGTGATGGTGACCGCTTCGCACAATCCGCCTTCGGACAACGGCCTCAAGGTTTCGCGCGGAGGCGCGTTGCCAGTCGGCTACGCGGATGGGCTCGACAAGGTAGAGCAGATGGTCGGCGAAAGCGCTGCGCCGTGTGCCGACGGTCACGCGTCCCAGGTCGCGGACGCGCTGCCTCGCTACATCCGCTGGCAGCGCGAGGCGGCCGCGTTTGCGCCGTATAGTTCGCTTCGATACGCGGTGGATTGTTCGAACGGAATGGCGTCGTTGCTCGCGGGTGAGCTTTTTCCGGGCGCGGAGATCATCAACGGAACCATCGACGGAACGTTTCCCGCGCACAGTCCCAATCCGCTCAAGGCGGAGGCGAGGGCGCAGATCGCGGCGGTCGTGCGCGAGCGCGGGCTCGACTGCGGCGTCATCTTCGACGGCGACGCGGACCGAGCGATGTTCGTGGACGAGCGCGGCGAATTCGTCCAGCCCGACTACCTCATACCCGTCGTTGCCCGCGCCACGCGCGAGGCTTCCACAACTCAAACACTCAATAACTCAAACACTCAAACCCCTCACAAAATCATCCACGACGTGCGCACGAGCCGCGGCGCGACAGAGACGCTGCGCGAGGACGGCTTCGAGCCGGTGATGGTGCCGGTCGGCCACGCCTTCGCGAAGCCAGCACTGCGCCGGACCGGCGCGCTCTGCGGCGGCGAGCTTGCCGGGCACTACTACTTCCGCGAGTTCCACTGCTGCGACTCGGGAGCCCTCGCGGCGACGCGGGTGCTCGGCGAGATCGCGCGAGCGAAGGCGGCGGGGCGCAGCTTCTCGGAGATGATGCATCCGATTGTCTCGCGCTACGCGAACTCGGGCGAGATGAACTTCGAGGTCTCGGACAAGGACGCGGCGATCGCAAGGGTGGTCGCGGCGGCGGAGTCGCTCGCGGCGGTGGAGTCCGAGAGCCGGATCGACGGCGTGCGGCTCGACTTCGCGGACGGGTGGGTGAGCGTGAGGAAGTCCAACACCGAGCCGTACTTGCGGCTGATTGTGGAGTGCAGGACGCCGACGATGCTGGACGAGTGGAAGGGGCGTTTGATTGCCGCGGTGAAGGGGTGAGCGGGTCGATGAAAGTAGATTTCCACTGCCATTCCACCGCGAGCGACGGCACCTTGTCGCCCACCGAGGTCGTTTCGCGCGCCCGCGGCACCGGCATCGCGGCGCTGGCGCTCACTGACCACGACAACTGCGACGGTGTCGGCGAGCTGCTGGCCGCTGGCGGAGCGGGGTTCTTCGCCGGGGTGGAGCTTTCAATCGAGCCGGGCGATGGCTTCGACAAGTTCCACTTGCTCGGGCTTGGGGTGAATCCCGCGAACGCGGAACTTAAGGCGCTCCTAAGGCGCATCCTCGACGGCCGCAACGAACGCAACCGGTGCATCCTCGCCAACTTCGCGCGCATCGGGATCGAGATCGCGGAGGACGACATTGCCGCCTACGCGCACGGCGAGGTGCTGGCGCGGCCGCATTTCGCGCGCTGGCTCATGGACCATGGATATGTCCAGAGCGTCGCCGAGGGCTTCGAGCGCTACCTGTTGCCGGACTCGCCGGCGGAGACGCGCTGCTACGAGGAGCGGTGGCATCCTCGGCAGGAGGATGCGTTCGCGGCGATTCACGCGGCTGGCGGCGTCACGGTGATGGCGCACCCGAGGTTCTGGCGCCGCGGCTGGCGTCACGAGGGCTCTGACTTCGCGGCGGCCGCGGCGGAGCTAAGGCGGCTCAAGGATGCGGGACTGGACGGACTCGAGTGCCTCTACTCGTCCAACTCGCCGGGCGAGAACGTCGGCTTTACCCGCATCGCGTCGGAGCTTGGGCTACTCAAGTCGGCCGGCAGCGACTTCCACGGCGCCAACAAGCCAGAGATTGCGCTTGGCATGGAGGTCGACGACGCTTTCATCCGTCCGCTTCTTTCTCGGCTCGGAGTCTGAATCCAAGTCGGTGTCAGCCTTCCGGCGAGGAATATGGTATAATTCACCGCAATGAATACTGCAATCAAGACAATGGCGTGTGCGGTGGCGGCGGCAATGGCCCTCGGCTCCGTGGCGGAGGAGTTCGACCTGGTCATCTACGGCAGCAGCCCGGCGGCGATTTCCGCCGCGGTCCAGGCCGGGCGCATGGGCGTGAATGCGGTGGTCGTATCGCCCGAGACGCGCATCGGCGGGCTCACCACCGGCGGGCTCGGCCAGACCGACATCGGCAACAAGTCCGCCTTCGGCGGCATCGCCCTTGAGTTCTACCGGGACGTCGCAGTGTACTACGCCGACCGCTCGCACTGGAAGTGGCAGCAGCCCGAGGAGTATTTCCCCGACGGACAGTGTGCCGGCTCCAAGTCTGGCGGGTCGATGTGGACGTTCGCGCCATCCGCGGCGCTGGCGATCCTCGAGGGCTGGGAGAGGCGTGACGGGCTCGACATCCGCCGCGGCGAATTCCTCGACCGCGGCGGACAAGGGGTCAAGAAGGATGGAGCGCGCATCGTCGCCATCACCACGCTTTCCGGTCGCAGGTACGCGGGCAAGGTGTTCGTCGACGCCACCTACGAGGGCGACCTCATGGCCGCGGCGGGCGTGAGTCATACCTTTGGGCGCGAGTCCAATTCCGTTTACGGCGAGACGTTGAACGGCAACGCCCCGGACGCCTGCGGCTCGCGGCACCATAACTTCCACTCCGGCGTCTCGCCGTATGTGGTCGAGGGCGACCGGGGCTCGGGACTGCTTCCCGGGGTGGAGCCGTACAATGCCGCGGAAAAACCCGGCGACGGCGATGGGCGCGTCCAGGCGTACTGCTTCAGGATGTGCCTCACGGACGTCCCCGAAAACCGCATTCCGTTCAAAAAACCTGAGAACTACGACGAGCGCATGTACGAGCTCCTATTCCGCGAATACGCGGCCGTCGCGAAAAATCCGGACGAGCGCGTTCCCGGTTGCCTGGACGGAAAGAATTTCGTGCCGTTCATAATGTCGCGCATGCCCGACGGCAAGACCGACTCCAACAACCGCACCGCCTTTTCGAGCGACTTCATCGGGCAGAACTACGCCTGGCCCATAGCGTCATACAAAGGGCGCGCAAGGATTTTCAAGGCCCATCTCGACTACCAGCGCGGATTGATGTGGACTTTGGCGAACCATCCGAGGATTCCGGAGCGCGTGAGGGAGTATTTCTCGAAGTGGGGAACGTGCTGCGACGAGTTCGCGGACGGCCCTGGCGACGGCTGGCAGAGCCAGCTCTACGTCCGCGAGGGCAGGCGCCTGGTGGGCGAGATGGTGATGACGGAAGGCCACTGTCGCGGAGAGAAGACGGTCTCGCGTCCCGTGGCGATGGCCGCGTACACGATGGACTCCCACCATGTCCGGCGCGTCGAGACGGCGGACGGCTTCGTGCGCAACGAGGGCAACTTCGAGGATATGCGCGGCGCAGGGCTGAAGGGCAGCATGGCGCCGTACGGGATCGACTACGGGGCGATCGTGCCCAAGCGCGGCGAATGCGTGAACCTGCTCGTCCCCGTATGTCTTTCGGCGAGCCACGTGGCATTCGGGTCGATCCGCATGGAGCCGGTCTTCTTCGCGCTCGGCCAGGCGGCCGGCACCGCCGCGGCGATTGCGGTGCGTGGAGATGCTGCGGTGCAGGACGTGTCCTACGAAGAGCTGAAGGGCAGGCTGGTCGCCGACGGCCAGGTGCTTCCCGACGCAATGCGCAAATGATCTAACCAAAGACAATCCCAAGGAGACAAAAGAAGATGAACATCAAGATTTTTGCCGCGGCGATGGCGCTCATGTCGACGGCTGCCGCGTGCTTTGGCGAAGAAGCCGAGCCTGGACGCAAGGAGCCGCTCAAGGTGCTGATGATCGGGAACAGCTTCTCGATCTGCAACCTGAAGGAGATGCCGAACATCGCCAAGGCGGCGGGCGCCCCGCTCGACCTCGCCTCGCTGTTCATCGGCGGCTGCTCGTTCGAGCGCCACTGGAGGAACGTCGGTGTCGCCGCAACCAACGCGAACTTCAAGCCATACCGCTTCGACCGCAACGTCAACGGCGCCAAGGCCGTCGACGACGGGCGCGCCAACATCCCGGACGCGCTCGCGCTCGACAAGTGGGACGTGGTGACCATCCAGCAGGCGAGCCCCCTGAGCTGGCAGCCGGAGACTTTCGAGCCGTTCGCGAGCAACCTCGTCGCCCTCGTCCGCCGCCTCGCGCCGCAGGCAAAGATCATGGTGCAGGAGACCTGGAGCTATCCGAACTGGGACAAGCGGCTGAAGAAGTTCGGCTTCGACCAGGTCGAGATGTACCGCCGCCTGCACGGCGCCTACGCCGGCCTCGCCGCGCGCTACGGGCTGGAGGTCATCCCGGTCGGAACCGCCGCGGAGTTCGCGCCCGACCGCAGCGCGCTCTTCGACCGTCCCGACTTCCACTTCAACCGCGAGGGCGTCTACCTGCAGGGGCTCGTCTTCGCCGCGAAGCTGCTCGGCCTCGACGCGCGCAAGTGCACGTACCGTCCTGACTGGATGGACGCGCGCCGCGCCGACGAGCTCCGCGCCGCGGCGATGGACGCCATCGAGGGGAAGGGTCGCATCCGCCGCGCCTTCCGCGCCCCCCACGTCACCCGCGGCAGCACCAACGTGCTCCGCTGCCAGCCGATCGACGACGCCCCGTGGATCTGGGCGCCGGTGAAGCCGGCCGCGGCCGGTCCCGACGCCGACTACTGGAAGCAGGACCGCAACGGCGTGGTGTACGTCGACAGCACCCTCGCGTTCCTGAAGTTCCGGAAGGAGTTCGAAGTCGCCAAGGGCGACGAGCCGCTGCTCTTCGACGTCTCCGCCGACGAGCGCTTCTACCTGACCATCGACGGGAAGTTCGTCGGCCGCGGGCCGAACCGCTCCAACGTCGAGAACTGGCAGTACCAGACGTATTTCGTGGACCTCGAGCCAGGGCGGCACGTCGTCGAGGCGGTCGTCTGGCGCATCGGCGAGGCGGGGCCGCTCGCCCAGCTCTCCTGGCGCGGCGGATTCGTCCTCCGGGCCGCCGGCGCCTACGACGCAAAGCTCACGACCGGCAAGACACCCTGGAAGGTCGGGCGCATCACCGGCATCCGTTCGATCGGCAAGGACCGCGACGCCTCCGCGTGGGGCACCGGCGACCAGTTCGAGATCGTCGGCTGCGGTCCGTACTCCGGCGAGCCGGCGAAGTGGGATGACGCCGTCGTCGAGCGCGGTCCGGCCGGCAGACCGGGACCCTACATCTACGGCATCCGCACCCTCGGATGGATGCTCTTCCCCTCGCAGCTCCCCGACCAGCTCAACGCGCGCGTCCGCCCCGGCCGCGTCAAGGCCGTGGCCAAAGGCGCCGAGTTCCGCAGCGCCCACGTCTACACCAAGGAGGAATGCGCCGAGACGATCGACCTCTCGAAGCCCTTCACCGTGCCGGCCAACACGAAGATGCAGTTCGCCTGGGACCTCGGCCGCTACATCTGCGCCTATCCCGAGGCGAGGCTCTCCGGCGGCAAGGGCGCGCGCCTTGCGATGTGCTTCAGCGAGGCGGCGCGCCGCGCCGACAACAAGCTCAAGACGAGCGAGCCCAACGCGCGTGACCTCATCGAGGGGCGCTTCCTGTGGGCATTCGGCGACGACTTCGTCTGCGACGGGCGCAGTGACGCCGTCTTCTCCTCGCCGTGGTTCCGCTGCGGCAAGTGGTGCCGCGTGGACATCGAGACCAAGGACGAGCCGCTCGTCGTCGAGGCGCTCGACCTGATCGAGACCCGCTACCCGGTGGAGATGGAAAGCGTCTTCTCCTCGCCAGACGACCCGTCGCTCGAGGGCATCCGCCGCATCTGTGCGCGCGCGATGCAGATGTGCTGCCACGAGATGCTCTTCGACTGCCCGTACTACGAGCAGCAGATGTACCCCGGCGACACGCGCGTGCAGCTCAACGTGCTCAGCGCCCTCTCGCGCGACGACCGCATCATCAAGCGCGCGATCGAGATCTACGACCTCAACACGCGCGACGACGGCCAGTGCCCGTTCAACTTCCCGACCCGCGGTCTCCAGGAAGGCGCGAGCTACACGCTCTGCTACCTCCTGATGTACGGCGACTACGCGATGAACCACGCCGACCGCGAGTGGCTCAGGGCGCGCCTCCCGGGCCTCAGGAAGTCGATGGCTGGCATGGAGTACTACGAAAACGCCGACGGGCTCCTCGAGAACCTGCCGGGCTGGAACTTCATGGACTGGACCGACGGCTGGGACGGCGACGGCACCGCCCCCGGCTGCCGCGTCGGCGACGGTATCAACGCCGAGCTCAACCTCTACTGGAACCTCGCCATGCGCTCCGCCGCCGCCGTCGAGAGCGCGCTCGGCAACGAGCTGCAGGCGAAGTACTGGGAGGAGAAGTCCGAGCGGCTGAAGGCGAAGATCGTCGAGCAGCTGTGGTCAGAGGAGCGCGGGCTTCTCGCCGACACGCCGAAGAAGCAGGACTTCTCCGAGCACGCGCAGGCGCTCGCGCTCGTCGGCGACGTGCTGCCGGCCGACAAGGCCGCCGTCGCGTTCCGCCACCTCGTCGAGGACAAGGACATCAAGCGCTGCACCGTCTACTTCTCCTACTACCTCTTCGAGGCCTACTTCAAGTTCGGCCGCGGCGACCTCTTCCTCAAGCGGCTCGACCTCTGGCGCGACTACGTGAAGAAGGGCCTCACCACCACCCAGGAGGCGCCGGACAAGGGCAAAAACGGGCAGCAGGAGTCGAGAAGCGACTGCCACGCCTGGGGCGCGCACCCGATCTGGTTCATGCAGACCGGGCTCGCCGGCATCAAGTCCGCCGCGCCGTTCTTCGAGAAGGTGCTGGTCGCGCCGGCGCCAGGCGGTCTTTCCGAGCTGAAGGCGTCGCACCCGCACCCGAAGGGCTGGATCGAGGTTGAGCTCAAGTTCGACGGCGACCGCGCGACCGGCAGGGTCACGACTCCGGTGCCGGGCACGTTCAGGTTCGGCGGCCGCGAGATTCCGCTCGCCGTCGGCAAGAACGACATTTAGGCCGCCGGCGATTGATTGGTTCCGCGCCCCCTTGTCAAACTGCGGTCATTTTTGTTATACTACACAAGTTTTCGTCTCAAAGGAGGCCACTTTAGCTCAGTAGGTAGAGCACTTCCTTGGTAAGGAAGAGGTCGGCGGTTCGATTCCGCTAGGTGGCTCCAGCGGGACGGAACAAGAAGGAAAAACAACTCACAGGAGCTAAAAAATGGCTAAGGAAACATTCGATCGCGGCGGTAAGCCGCACGTGAACGTCGGCACTATCGGCCATGTCGACCACGGCAAGACCACCCTCACGGCCGCAATCACCCACGTCCAGGCGCTCAAGGGCCTCTGCACCGAGATCAAGTACGACGAGGTCGCGAAGGCTTCCGAGTCCGCCGGCCGCCGCGACGCGACGAAGATCCTCACGATCGCCTCGTCCCACGTCGAGTACGCCACGGCTAACCGCCACTACGCGCACGTCGACTGCCCCGGCCACGCCGACTACGTGAAGAACATGATCACCGGCGCGGCGCAGATGGACGGCGCGATCCTCGTCGTCTCCGCCGTCGACGGCCCGATGCCCCAGACGCGCGAGCACGTGCTGCTCGCCCGCCAGGTCGGCGTGCCGAAGATCGTGGTGTTCCTCAACAAGTGCGACCTCGTCGACGACGCCGAGATGCTCGACCTCGTCGAGATGGAGGTGCGCGAGCTTCTTTCCAAGTACGAGTATGACGGCGACAACGCCCCGGTGATCCGCGGCGCCGCCTTCCCCGCCACCCAGGCGACCTCCGCCGACGACCCGGCGTGCAAGTGCATCGACGAGCTCATGGAGGCTCTCGACACCTACATCCCCGAGCCCGTCCGCGAGCTTGACAAGCCGTTCCTCATGCCGATCGAGGACATCTTCTCGATCGAGGGCCGCGGCACGGTCGTCACCGGCCGCGTCGAGCGCGGCGTCGTGAAGGTTGGCGACGAAGTCGAGATCGTCGGCCTCAAGCCGACGGCGAAGACGGCCGTCACCGGCGTCGAGATGTTCCGCAAGCTCCTGGACCAGGGCCAGGCCGGCGACAACATCGGCACGCTTCTGCGCGGCACGAAGAAGGAGGAGGTCGCCCGCGGCCAGGTGCTCGCGAAGCCCGGCTCCATCACCCCGCACACCGAGTTCAAGGGTCAGGTCTACGTCCTCACCAAGGACGAGGGCGGCCGCCACACGGCGTTCATGAAGGGGTATCGTCCGCAGTTCTACATCCGCACGACCGACGTCACCGGCGACATCCAGCTCCCCGACGGAGTCGAGATGGTCATGCCCGGCGACAACGTCGAGATCTCCGTCAAGCTCATCGCCCCGGTGGCGCTTGAGGAGAAGATGCGCTTCGCGATCCGCGAGGGCGGCCGCACCGTCGGCGCCGGCACGGTCTCCGCGATCATCAAGTAATAGCGAAGGCCTTCTGTGAGATGCCCGTCCGCGAACCCGGCCTGCGGTGGCCGGCCGGGGGAGCGGGCGAGGCTTGATCCGAAGGTCCGACACTGGAGAGAATAGGAAATGCGCGACCTGGCGATATTGGCGTGCGGCGAGTGCAAGCGCCGCAACTACACGACGACGCGGAACAAGAAGACGACGACCGAGAGACTCGAGAAGGTCAAGTTCTGCAAGTTCTGCCGCAAGCACACGACGCACAAGGAGACGAAGTAGCGTCCGGCGGCTGCCGGGCGCGGCGCTATGATTTCACTAGGGTAATAGCACAATGGCAGTGCAGCGGTCTCCAAAACCGCCCATGGGGGTTCGATTCCCTCTTACCCTGCCAAGAGAGAGATGAGGGCTGCTGAATGCACATCTGGGAGAAGACAAAGGGATATCTGAGCGGCGTCGCCGCAGAGGCGAAGCGCGTGACCTGGCCTGGAGTTCACGAGCTCTGGGAGTCGACCCTCGTCGTGATTTCGTTCATCTTCATCCTGGCCGCCACCACGCTGGTGTGCGACAAGGTGATCGAGGGCTTCATCAAGGTGGTGCACGCGGGCGCCTGAGGGCGCGGCGGATGGAGCCGGAGGATACGGAAATGGAAAAACAGTGGTTTGTCCTTCACACGCTGACTGGCCAGGAGAACAAGGCCCAGCGTTCGATCGAGGCCCGGGTCAAGCTCGAGCGGATGGAGGACTTCATCGGCCGTTGCGTGGTCCCCACCGAGAGGGTGACCGAGAAGAAGAACGGCCGCAAGCGCACCATCGTCAAGAAGTTCTTCCCAGGCTACTGCCTCTGCGAGCTCGCGCTCTACGACGAGTCGCGGGGCCTGGACGAGAACGGGAAGAAGGCGATTTACGAGCGGACGTGGCAGTTCCTGCGCGAGACCCCGGGTGTCATCGGGTTCGTCGGCGGCGACCGCCCGCAGCCGCTCAAGCAGAGCGAAGTGGACGCGATTCTCCTGGACAAACCCTCGGGCGGCCAGGGCATCGAGCGTCCGAAGGTTGTTTTCAACGTCGACGAGGCGGTGAAGATTGTTGACGGCGCGTTCATGGGTTTGACGGGCCTGGTCAGCGTGGTGGATCCCGATCGGGGCAAACTCAAGGTCGAAGTACAGGTCTTCGGCCGCAAGGTCCCGGTCGACGTCGAGTACTGGCAGGTGGAGAAGGTCCCGATCGAGGAGACCTTCGAGTCCGCCCGCAAGTAGGAGGCAGGTTTTGCGGTCCGCTTGACCGGGACGGATCCCCGGGAGGAGCCGCACGAAGGAAGGAAAAGGAAAGATGGCGAAGAAAGTCACTGGAGTGGTCAAGCTCCAGATTCCCGCCGGCGCCGCGAACCCCGCGCCGCCCGTCGGACCGGCCCTTGGCTCGGCCGGCGTCAACATCATGCAGTTCTGCAAGGAGTTCAACGCCAAGACGGCGAAGGACGCAGGGCTGGTCATCCCCGTGATCATCACGGTCTACCAGGACCGCAGCTTCTCGCTGCAGTTCAAGTCGCCGCCCGCGTCGGTGCTCCTCAAGAAGGAGGCCGGGCTCGCCAAGGGCAGCGGCGTACCCAACAAGAACAAGGTCGGCAAGGTCACCAAGGCCCAGCTCCTGAAGATCGTGGAGATGAAGAAGGCCGACCTCAACACCGAGGACCCGGAGCAGGCCATCAAGATGATCGCCGGCACGGCCCGCAACATGGGAATCGAGGTGGTGGAATGAGCGCGCACGGCAAGAAGTACTTCAACGCGGCGAAGAAGGCCCCGAAGAAGCCGGTTTCGGTCGAGGAGGCGGTCAAGTTCGTCAAGGCGAACCCCGGCGCCAAGTTCGACGAGACGGTCGACGTCTACTTCCGCCTGGGCAAGGACTGCACCAAGGGCGACACCGCGGTCCGCGGCGCCGTCAAGCTTCCGCACGGCTCGGGCAAGGTCGTCAGGGTGGCGGTGTTCGCCGGCGGCGACCACGCCGAGGAGGCCCGCCAGGCCGGCGCCGACTACGTCGGCCTCGCCGACCTCATCGAGAAGGTGACGAAGGAGGGCTGGTGCGACTTCGACGTCGCGATCGCGACCGTCGAGGCGATGAAGGACGTGCGCAAGTGCGCCCGCATCCTCGGCCCCCGCGGCCTCATGCCCAACCCCAAGACCGGCACGGTGACCGACGACACGGCCGCCGCGGTCAAGGAGGCGAAGGGCGGCAAGGTCGACTTCCGCATGGACAAGACCGGCAACCTGGCCGTCGTCGCGGGCAAGCGCTCGTTCGACGAGGCGAAGCTCGTCGAGAACGTCAAGGCGGTCGTCGCCGCGGTCCAGGCCGCCAAGCCTGCCACGGTCAAGGGCGTGTTCATCAAGTCCATG
Source organism: uncultured bacterium (assembly GCA_902800055.1). GTDB lineage: Bacteria > Verrucomicrobiota > Kiritimatiellia > RFP12 > UBA1067 > UBA1067. Next base: position 6,639 of record CADCCW010000031.1, on the reverse strand, counting down.
AGCATCTCGTCCACGATGGGCGTCGGTGTTCCGGTGGTCGTCGCGGCGGACGCCGAGTAAGGAGGATGACGAAATGAGAGTCGAAAAGATTGCTATCCTCGAAGAGGTTGTCGCCCGCGTCAAGGACTCGGACTACTGCTTCATCATCGACCACGGCGGGGTGACCGTCGCCCAGTTCGCGAAGCTCCGCAAGGCGCTGCGCGCGCTCGACAGCCGCCTCCTGGTCGTGAAGAACACCTTCCTCGCCAAGGTCGCGAAGGAGAAGGGCTGGAGCGAAGAGGTCAACGCGATGCTGAAGGGCAACTCCGCGGTCGTCACCGGCCACGGCGAGCCCACGGCCGTCGCCAAGGCCATCATGGAGTTCGTCAAGGACTCGAACGGCAAGGCTTCCGTCAAGGGCGCTGACTACGACAGCAAGATCGTGGACGCCGCGATGGTCGAGGCCCTCTCCAAGGTCCCCGGCAAGAACGAGCTCCGCGCGACGCTGCTCATGCTCCTCAAGGAGCCGGCGACGCGCCTCGCGCGCGTCCTCGCCGAGAAGGCGAAGAAGGGTGGCGACGCCGCCCCCGCGCCCGCCGAGGAGAAACCGGCCGAGGCTGCTCCCGCCGAGCCGCCCGCACAGGCATAAACCAAGTATTTCCTTCAGATGCAAAACGCTGAAGGTTGAACTAAAAAGGAGAAACAAAAAATGACCAACGAAGAAATCATCAAGGAGCTCTCGGGCAAGACCGTGCTCGAGATCAACGACCTCGTGAAGGCGCTCGAAGAGGCGTGGGGCGTCAGTGCCGCCGCCGCAGTCGCAGTCGCCGCCCCCGGAGCCGGCGGTGCCGCCGCTGCCGAGGAGAAGACCGAGTTCGACGTCATCCTCAAGGCCGCCGGCGCGAACAAGATCGCCGTCATCAAGGAGATCCGCGCGATCACCGGTCTCGGCCTCAAGGACGCCAAGGACATGGTCGACGGCGCGCCGAAGAAGGTCAAGGAAGCCATCGCCAAGGACGAGGCCGACAAGATCGCCGAGCAGCTCAAGAAGGCCGGCGCCGAGGTCGAGATCAAGTAATCTCGCCCGGGTCTGTCCCGAAAAAGCGTCCGTCTGCCCAAGTCGCAGGCGGACGCTCTTTTTCTGTCCGCTATTGACCCGGCGGGTGGAGTATGATACACTACACGGCGTAATTTACGGAGGAATTTTCCAGATGGTGGTGGTACTCGGAACTATAGACCTTAAAAAGACATTCAAGATTCCCGGGCAGAAGCCGATCGAGGTTCTGAAGGGGGTCAACTTCTCCGTCTTCCCGGGCGAGAAGGTGGCGATCGTCGGACGCAGCGGCGCGGGCAAGTCGACCCTGCTCAACATCCTCGGCGGGCTCGAGAAGCCCACCAGCGGCTCGGTGACGCGGCCGAAGAACATCGGCTTCGTCTTCCAGCAGTACCACCTGATGCCGGAGCTCACTGTCTACGAGAACGTGCTCCTGCCCACCATGTCCGCCAAGATGCGCGCCCTCGTCGGCGGCGCGGCCGGCGCCCGCCGCGCGCGCGAGCTGCTGGAGCAGGTCGGGCTCGGCGACCGCATGCACCACCTGCCGTCGGAGCTCTCCGGCGGCGAGCAGCAGCGCGTCGCGCTCGCCCGTGCGCTGGTGACCGACCCCGAGCTGGTGCTGGCCGACGAGCCCACCGGCAACCTCGACGCGATGACGGGCTCCGAGATCCTGCGCATGCTCGCCGACCTTTCCGCCGGCACTTCGGTTTCGCTGGTGATGGTGACCCACTCGCCCGAGGCCGCGGCAATCTGCGACCGGGTGCTTACCCTCGAAGGAGGCGTCCTCAGATGACCGCGCCCCGTCTTGCCGCTGCGCTGGCGGCCGTCGTCGCCTTGTCCGCCGCCTCTGCCGCGGTGCCGCAGCCTTTCCCGCGCGCGACGCCGGAGTCGCAGGGAGTGCCGAGCGAGGCGGTCCTCGACCTCGTCGAGCGGCTCCACGCCGAGGGCGACTGGGTCCATGCCTACATGCTCATCCGCCACGGCAAGGTGGTGGCCGAGGGCTGGTGGGCGCCGTATTCGGCGGACGAGCGCCACCAGCTCTACTCCGCGTCGAAGGCGTTTACCGCGATGGGCGTCGGCTACGCGGCGGAGGAGCGGCTGCTCACCCTCAACGACCGCGTGGACTGGTTCTTCCCATGGTACGTGCCGGCTCCGCGCGATCCGCGCGCCGCGGCGATGCGGGTGCGCGACCTGATGGCGATGTCGAGCGGACTTAAGAGCGATCCGTTCGACGCGATGATGACCGCGCCCGCCGGCGAGCAGGTGCGCAGGTTCTACGAGACGCCGATGGACGTCGAGCCGGGCATCTTCTTCCGCTACATGAGCGGCAACACCGCGATGCTTGCGCAGATCCTTCGCCGCGTGACCGGCGAGCCTGACCTCGTGAAATACCTCGACTCGCGGCTCTTCTCCAAGCTCGGCATCGAGGACATGCTCTGGGCGCGCCAGCCCGACGGCACCGTCGCCGGCGGCTCCGGCTTCGAGCTCCGGACCGAGGACTTAGCCAAGGTCGGCCAGCTGCTCCTCCAGAACGGCGTCTGGAAGGGCGAGCGGCTGCTTCCGCTCTGGTGGGTGAAGCAGGCGACGAGCTGCCAGACCCCCTACGGCAACGTGCTCGACCCGGTGCTCGCGCTCCACGTCGGCACCGAGGGCTGGGAGGACTGGGAGGTCGGCTACGGCTACCAGCTCTGGATGGGCCGCCACGAGACCTTCCGGCTCTGCGGTGCTTTCGGCCAGATCGTGATCGTGATGCCGTCCGAGGACGTCGTCTTCGTCTCCAACGCCGGCGGCGGTGGGGCGAACTCGAAGTCGGTGAACGCCTTCTATGACGCCATGCTCGGGAAGTTCTCCAAGTCTCCGCTGCCGGAGAATCCGTACGCGCTCAAGCGCCTCCGGGAGCGTTCCGCGGCGCTTTCGATCACCGCGCCCGCGGCGAAGGACGCGGCGAAGCCCACGCCCGCAGCCGCTGCCATGGCCCGCCGCGGCTGGCGCGCGCCGGAGGAGCCAGTTGACGCGAAGAAGGGCGAGGCGGCCGCGCGCACTTATTTCGAGGAGAGCGTGAAGGCGCTTGCGTTCGACGAGGCGACGGGCACGCTCGTCGTCTCCAACAGCTTTGGCCGCCAGGAGCTCAAGGTCGGCCGCGGCGGCGAGTGGGAACGCGGCGAACTGGAGGCGGAGAAGCACTCCGCGCTCACCTTGAGCCGCGTCCCCGGCGGGAAGCAGCCGGTCGGAGTCTCGGGCGGGTGGACCTCGCCGACGGAGCTGAAGGCGCGCATCTGCTTCGTCCGCTCGCCGGCGATTGTTGACGTTATCCTCGACTGCGGCGGTGACGCCATGTCCGTCAGGACCGAATGCCAGCTCTTCGAGCGCTATCGCCACCCGGCCGAGAAATAAGGGAAAGGAACAACTCGACATGTCCAACAGGCAGTATTCGCAGGAGGTGCTCAGGTCGGCGCTGGCCGGCTTCGGCATCAACGACGCGACCGACGTCTCGCGCTACGGCTCGGGGCACATCAACGACACCTTCAAGGTCGAGACGTCCGGCGGGACGCGGTACATCCTCCAGCGCGTCACCGACATCTTCGACAAGGACGTCCTCAAGGAGAACATCCTGCGCGTGACCGCCCACCTGAAGGCCAAGGGCGTGAAGACGCTCGAGGTCGTCGGCTACGAGAACCCGTGGCGCGTCTACCGCTTCCTCGAGGGCTACGCCTCGGTCGACCTCATCACCGACCCCAAGGACGCGGCAATCGCGGCCGGCGCGTTCGCGTCGTTCCAGAACGACCTCGCCGACCTGCCCGCGCCGCCGCTCAAGGCGGTGATCCCGCGCTTCCACGACACCGTGGACCGCCTGCGGCTCCTGGACGAAGCCGCCGCCGCGGACGTGAAGGGGCGCCGCGCCTCGGTCGCGAAGGAGCTTGCGTTCATCGACGCGCGCCGCGGCGAGGCGGCGAAGATCGTGAAGATGATGGCCGCGGGCGAGATCCCCGAGCGCATCACCCACAACGACACCAAGATCAACAACGTGATGATGGCGCCGGACGGCTCGACGGTCGTCATCGACCTCGACACCACCATGCCCGGCTCGGCGCTGTACGACTTCGGCGACATGGTGCGCACCTCCTCCGCCGCGGCCGCAGAGGACGAGAAGGACCTCTCCAAGGTGTACTCGAAGAAGGAATACTTCGAGGCGCTTGTCGCCGGGTACCTGCCGAAGGCGAAGTTCCTCACCGAGGCGGAGCGGGAGAACCTGGCGTTCTCCGGCCGGCTGATCACGCTCACGATCGGCATCCGCTTCCTCACCGACTACCTCGCCGGCGACACCTATTTCCACACCGCCTACGACGACCACAACCTCGTCCGGTGCCGCACCCAGCTGAAGATGGTGGAGTCCATGGAGGCCCAGGCGAAGGAATACGAGGAAATCGTAAGGAGGTTCGGAAAGTGAAGAAGATATTCGTGCTTGGCTCGACCAACACCGATATGGTGATCGCCGACCGGAAGCTCCCGGCGCCGGGCGAGACCATCAGCGGCGGCAGGTTCATGATGAACCCGGGCGGCAAGGGCGCCAACCAGGCCGTCGCGGTGGCGAGGCTGGCGGCGAAGCGCGGCGCCTGCGTCTTCGTCGCCAAGGTCGGTGACGACCTCTTCGGGCGCGACGCGGCGGCGCGCTTCCGCGCCGAGGGCATCGACGCGCGGCTCGTCGTGGACCGGAAGAACCCGAGCGGCACCGCGCTCATCCTGGTGGACGCGAAGGGGCAGAACGTGATTTCGGTGGCGCTGGGCGCGAACGGCACCTTGTCGCCGGCGGACGTGAAGCCGCGGCTCAAGGACCTCAAGGGCGCGGCCGCGCTGCTGATGCAGCTCGAGACGCCCATCCCCACCGTGCTCGCCGCGGCGAAGGCGGCGAAGGCGGCCGGCGTGATGGTGGTGCTCAACCCGGCGCCGGCGGCGAAGCTCCCGAAGGAGCTCTATCCGCTCATCGACTGGATCACCCCGAACGAGACCGAGGCGGAGCTGCTCACCGGGGTGAAGGTGAATGACGCGAAGAGCGCGCAGCTCGCGGTCGACGCGCTGAAGCGCAAGGGCGTGAAGAACGTCGCGATCACCATGGGCGCGAAGGGCGTCTACTGCGGCAACTGCCGGCGGCTCTATCCCGCGAAGAAGGTGAAGGCGGTCGACTGCGTCGCCGCCGGCGACACCTTCAACGGCGCGTTTGTGGTGGCGCTCGCGGAGGGGAAGTCGTGCCGGGACGCGATCGCCTTCGCCCAGAAGGCGTCGGCGATCTCCGTTACCCGGCCCGGCGCCCAGAGCTCGGTGCCGCGCCGCCGCGAGGTTAAGTAGCTTAAACGGAAAACAACAACAAGAAAGGACCTGAAAAATGTTCTACGTATCCAACTACACGGTCGCGGTGGCGCTCTGCGTCGTCTGCATGTTCTGCTGGGGCAGCTGGGGCAACACCCAGAAGCTGGCGGGCAAGAGCTGGAGGTACGAGCTATTCTACTGGGACTACGTGGTGGGGCTGCTCCTCTTCTCGCTCGTGGCCGGTCTTACGATCGGCAGCATGGGCGAAAACGCGGAGTGGGGCTTTGTCGCCAACCTGAAGGCGAGCTGCGGCAAGACCTGGCTCTGGCCGTTCGCGGCGGGCGTTGTCTTCAACCTCTCGAACATCCTCCTTTCGGCGGCGATCGCGGTGGCGGGCATGTCGGTCGCGTTCCCGGTCGGCGTGGGCCTGGCGCTCGTGGGCGGCACGGTGTTCAACTACGCGGTCAAGCAGCAGGGGTCGCTGGCGCTGATCGTCGCGGGCCTGGCGCTCATCGTCGTCTCCATCGTCTGCAACGCGCTGGCGTTCAAGGCCAAGCAGTCCGCATCGGGCGTGGCCACTGACGCGGGGGCGACCAAGAAGGGGCTCTTCCTCGCGATCTTCGCCGGTCTCCTGATGATGTGGTTCTCGCCGCTCGTCAACAACGCGCTCGACCTGACCTTCGCGAAGCCGGCGCCTGACGCGGGGCTGATGACGCCCTACACCGCGTTCTTCGTCTTCGCGGTGGGCATCTTCCTCTCGAACTTCGTCTGGAACACGATTGCGATGAAGCGCCCGGTCTCGGGCGAGCCGGTGCCGGTCGCCGCCTACTTCCGCGGCGGTTTTCCGATTCACCTCGTCGGCGCGCTCGGCGGCTTCATCTGGGGCCTGGGGACGCTCCTTTCCTTCGTCACCGGCGGCGCGGCCGGCCCGGCGATATCCTACGCCCTCGGCCAGGGCGCGACGCTCGTCTCCGCGCTCTGGGGCATCCTGGTGTGGAGGGAGTTCGCGGGCGCGCCGAAGAAGTCGGCGTACCTCAACCTCGCGATGTTCGTCCTCTTCGTCGCCGGCCTCGCCGTGCTGATCCGCGCCGGCGCCTGACGAAAGGCCGCCCGGCCGCGCGCATGGGGATCTGCGTTTTCGCAAATACCCCCTTGCGCGCGCCGCGGCGAATATGATATACTACTCATCACTTTCTGGAACACGGGGTTGTGGCGCAATTGGTTAGCGCACTGGACTGTCGATCCGGGGGTTGCGGGTTCGAGCCCCGTCGACCCCGCCAGTACGGAAGGTAAAAAGCGAG
>CADCCW010000030.1 GCA_902800055.1 uncultured bacterium | reverse complement strand
CCGTAATGCCGGAAACGGTGGCGGCGGCGTGGTTGAGCGTGAAGGCGCGGCGCTTGTTCGAGGCGCTGCCGTTGGCATTGACGATTACCGCGTCGCGGTTGCCGCTCTCGCCGACGATGGTGATCGGGTTCGCGAGCGTCAGAGAATGCTCCATGTATGTGCCGTCAGCGACATGTATCGTCGCCGACGTGTCGCCGCCGACAATAGCCGCGTCCGACGCCGTGATCGCCGCACCGATGGTCTTAAATGGCAAGGCCGATGTGCCGGGGTTGCCGTCGTTGCCAGTCGTCGCGACGAAGAAGTCGGCGGCCTGGACAGGGGTTGACATAAGCATTGCCCCCAGCGCCAGCGCCTTGACCGCGGCAGATTTGACTACTTGGGTGTTCATGGTGGTTTCCTCGTTGTTGGTTTCAGAATTGGTGGTGGTTAATTCGACTTGCTGGGGAGCCTCGTTGGTTTCGGGGGCTTCTAGAGGGGCTGGGTCTTCTAGGGATTCTAGAGGCCCTAGGGCTTCTAGAGGTTGCTCCGCCGCTGGCTCCGGCGCGGGGCCGCGGCGAAGGCGGAGACGGCGCGGTCCATGTCGGCGAGCGAAAGCGTGGGGTGCACCCAGAAGCCGACGGTCGCCGGGGCGAGCGCGGCGGCGACCGGCTTCTTCGCCATCAGCGGCCAGAGGATGCGGTACGCTGGCGCGCCGGCCGCCTGCAGCGCCTCGACGAAGCGCGCGACCGGGACCTTCAGCTTCTTCGGGTCGAGGACGAACGGCACCAGCCAGAAGCTCGCGCGGCGCTCGGGCGTGTCCACCGGCCAGCCGACGATGGGAGAGGCGGGGCCAAGCGAGTCGGAGAGGCGACGAAGCCGCGCAATGAGCCGCTCCGCGAGGCGACGGCGGCGCGGCAGGTTCCAGCTCTCCAGCCGCTCGAGCTCGCAGAGACCCACCGCGCTCTGGACCTCGGTCAGCCGCGCGTTGTAGCCGATGCGGTCGTACTCCTTCGGCTCGCTCCCCACCTTCCAGCCGTGGTCGCGCAGCGACTCCACCGCGCGCGCGACCTTCGCCGAGCGGCAGACCACCATGCCGCCTTCGCCGGCGGTGGTGATGTGCTTCGACTGGCAGAAGGAGAAGCAGCCGGCGTCGCCGAGCGTGCCGACCTTGCGGCCGCGGTATTCGCCGCCGAGGCACTGGGCGCAGTCCTCGACCACGAAGATGCCGCGCTTCCGCGCGAGCGCGAGGATCGGCGCCATTTCGGCGACCTGTCCGTAGAGGTGGACGACCACGACCGCGCGGGTGCGCGGCGTGAGCGCGGCGGCAATGGTGCGCGCGTTCAGCATGTGGTCCGGCCCGACGTCCGCGAAGACCGGGCGCGCGCCGGCGTTGGCGACGGCGGTCGCGCTGGCGCGGAAGGAATACGGCGTCACCACCACGTCGTCGCCGCGGCCGACGCCCAGCGCCTCGAGCGCGAGGTGGAGCGCGGCGGTGCCGGAGGAGACCGCGAGCGCGCGCTTCGCGCCGAGCCACTTCGCAAACGCCGCCTCGAACTCGCGGCCGCGCGTGCCGGTCCAGTAGTTGACGCGGCCCGAGCGCAGCACCTTCAGCGCCTCGCGCTCCGCCTTCGCCGGGAACCGCGGCCAGGCCATCCTGTCGAAAACATCGCCCATGGTGCGTATTATACCAAAACGGAATCGGGAATATATGGTATAATAGCGGCACCTATGTTTCCAGACCTCATAGACCTCGGCTTCCTCCACATCAGGACCTACGGCGCCTGCATGGCGGCCGGCTTCCTCGTATGCTGGTGGCTGGTGGAGCGGCTGAGCGGCCGCAAGGACCTCTCCAACCTGCTCATGTACCTGATGGTCGCGGGCGTCGTCGGCTCCCGCGCCGCATATGTGATCGAGCACTGGCAGGCCGAGTTCGCCGCGGACCCGCTCCACGTCATCCGCGTCGACCAGGGCGGGCTCATGTTCTACGGCGGGCTCATCCTCGCGCTCGTCGTGTTCTTCGTCTGGTGCATCGCCAAGCGCGAGCGCATGCTCGAGCTCGCCGACCTGCTCGCCGTGGTGGTGCCGCTCGGCCACGCCTTCGGCCGCATCGGCTGCTTCTTCTACGGCTGCTGCTACGGGCGCGACTCCAATGCCTGGTGCGCGGTCGTCTTCCCGCCCGGCAGCCCGAGCTGGTTCGAGCACGGCCGCCGCGCCGTGAGCGTGCTGCCCACCCAGCTCTTCGAGGCGGCGGCGCTCCTCGCGCTCTTCGGCCTGCTCATGCTGGCGCGCGCGCGCGCCAAGCGCGGCGGCTGGGGCGCCGGGCTCGTGACCGGCCTCTACCTCGTCGGCTACGCGGCGATCCGCTTCGGCATCGAGTACCTGCGCGGCGATCCGCGCGCGGCGGTTGGCCCGCTCTCCATCTCGCAGGCGATCTCGGTCGGCATGGCCCTGCTCGGCTCCGTGATCATCGCCGTCGCCCGGATGCGCGGCCGCGCGAAGAGGGGCGGCGCGAAATGAGCGTCCACGTCATCGTCGGCGACGACGACTTCCTGATCGACGAAACCGCCCGCCGCGTAGTCGGCGACGGCGTCGGGCTGGAGCTGATCGACTCGATGACCGCCACCAACGAGGACCTTCAGCTCGCCGACCTGCGGCGCGCGGACGAGTCGTTCTCGACGCCGCCCTTCCTCGACCCGAAGAAGGTGACGTGGTGGCGCAACGTCCACTTCCTTCCCGGCGGCAGGTCGTCCGAGGGGGTGAAGGACGCGCTGACGAAGTTCTCCGAGAAAATCGCCGCGCTCGCGCCGACGATGCCGCCGAACCAGCACTTCATCCTCTCCGGCCCGCGGCTCCTCAAGACCTCGACCTTCGCCAAGAACCTCTCCGCCGTCGCGGAGATGGCGTACTTCGGCGGCGGCAAGCCCTGGGAGCAGCGCCAGAACGCGGTAGCGCGCGCGGCGGAGCTGGCCGCGGCGGAGGGCCTTGCGTTCACCGCCGGCGTGGCCGAGAAGTTCGTCGCCGTGGTCGGCACCGACTCCCGCTCGCTTATGAGCGAGGTGAAGAAGATGCGCACGTACCTCGGACCGAAGGCGAAGAAGATCGAGGCGAAGGACGTCGACGCGGTGACCAGCCCGGGGGCGAAGGACGAGCCGGAGATCTGGGCGGTGACCGACGCAATCGGCCGGCGCGACGCCGCCGCGGCGATCGCCGCGCTCGAGCCGTTCGCGCTCATGAACGGCTTTGCGGTGTTCATGTCCGGCGTGATCGAGAAGTTCTTCCGCCAGCTGGTGGACCTGAAGCGCGGCGGAATTCCGGAGGACATGAACCCGTTCGTCGCGAAGAAGAACTCGGCGTTCCTCGCCAAGTGGTCGCTTCTCGAGCTGCGCGCGGCGCGCGCGCGCTTCATCGCGCTGCGCGAGAAGGTGGTCTCCGGCACGGTCGCCGGCGACGTGCTGGTGGTCACTGAACTGCTGCGCGCAGTTCGCAGGGCAGGGAAACGGTGACGTCGGCCTCCGCGAGCTCGTCCGGACGTCCGTAGCCCCACTCCACGCCGACGGAGAATACGCCGTTCGCGCGCGCCGCGTCGAAGTCGCTTTCGGTGTCGCCCACCATCACCGAGTCGTGGGGCGTGGCGCCGATCCGCTTCATGACCTCGGCGAGCAGCTCGGTCTTGGGCAGGCGGCGGCCTGGAAACATGTCGCCCGCCCACACGCCGCCGGCGAAGACCTCCTCCCAGCCGAAGCGCCGCGCCATCGCGGTGGCGCCGGCGTGGCGCTTGTTGGTGACGATCGCGGCGGTCGCGCCGGCGTCGGCAAGCGCGCGCACCTCGGCGACGACGCCCGGGTACTCGAAGGTGTTGGGGAAGCCGTCGTTGTCGTAGTGGCGCGCGAAGAGCCGGCGCACGTCGTCGGCGAGCTTCGGGGTGAAGCGGTCGGGGAAGAGCCGCCGCGTCATTTCGTCGATCGGCGGCCCGGCGACGAACACCTCGTCGAAGCGCGGGCAGTCGAGCCCGAGGTCGCTGAGCGCCGCCTTCCACGCCTCGCGGATGTCGCGGTCGGTGTCGGCCAAGGTGCCGTCGAGATCGAAGAACCAGAACTTGCGCATGTCGAAATCCCTTTCGTCTACCGGGTGAACTCCCCTTCGCACTCGCTTACGGCCGCGAGCACCGCGTCGGCGTCCGTCGCCTCCTCGAGCCGCTTCACCAGGTCGGTGCCGTGCGCGAGCATCGCGAGGCGCGCGAGGATGTGCAGGTGGGCGGCGTGGTCGGTGGAGCCGATCAGGAAGAAGTGCCGCGTTCCCTCGCCGTCGGGCGCGCCGAAGAAGACGGGGCGCTCGGCGCGGCCGTAGGCGATGAAGGACTCGGAGAAGAGGTACGGGTCGTGGAAGCGCGGGTGGAGCAGGGCCACGCCCTCGCCGATCGCGGTCGGCGCGGCCTCCTCGCGCGCGACAAGCTCCTTGAAGAGCGCGTCGGCGTCGTTCACCTGTCCGCCGCGGTCGGCGAGGTCGGTCATGTCGCGGAGGATGCCGGCCTTCGCCTTGGCGGCGACGGCGAGGTCGATGGTGGCGGCGCTGAAAAGGCCGGCGACGCCCCAGCCTGGCTGCTCGGCGCGGCGGTGCTCGTCCATCATCACGCGGTGGCGCTCGGCGAGCGTGCGCTGCCCGGCGGCGAGCAGGTTGCGCTGCGCCCACTCGTCGAGGGCGCGGTGCTCGAAGTACCATTCGCCGCCGCGCTCGACCGCCTCAAGCTCGCCGCGCTGGGCGCAGTGCTTGAGTTCGTTCGCCGTCATGTGGACATGCTCGGCGGCCTGGGCGAGGTTTAGAGTTTCGCGTGACATCTTTCTGGGCGCGGATTATACCATAACTTGCGCCGGCCCTCAACGAGGCTCGGCGCCCGGGACCGTCCTGCCGCCGCGGCGCGAATAGCGGAAGTAGAGCGCGAGGTCGGTGGAGACGAGGGCGATGTCCACGAGGTACACCGCCACCAGCCACAGCTTCGTCCCCTCCACCAGGTGCGACGCGATGCCGCAGCAGTAGCCGAGGATCACGATGACCATGAACATCGGCGACTTGCCGTCCACGCGCTTCGCCTTCCAGGTGCGCCAGATCGCGAACGGCCACGAGAAGCCGAACGCGAACAGCATCGCAAACTCGAGCAGCTCGGACATGCGGTTTTCCTAGAGGCAGAGGCGGTAGATCGCCGCCACGTCATCGTCCGCAAGCGGCATGAAGCCGCCGAGCGTGTTGCCGCTCAGGTTCAGCTTCTTGACGAGGAACGGGATGTCCTCCTCGCGCGCCCCGAGCTCCGCGAAGTTGAGCGGCAACCCGAGCGACTTGAGCCAGGCGCGGAACGCCGCGATGCCGTCGAGCGCCGCCTTGGCGTCGCTCTCGCCGACGCCGACGCCGAACACGTTCCGCGCGAAGCGAGCGAACCTCGCGTCGTCCGCCGCGTGGACATAGGTCATCCACGCTGGCATCACGACGGCGAGCCCGGCGCCGTGCGCGCAGTCGTAGAGCGCCGAAAGCTCGTGCTCGATGCCGTGGCTGGACCAGTCCTGCACCCGCCCCGCGCCGCAGACGTCGTTGTGCGCCAGGGTGCCGGCCCACATGATGTTCGCCCGCGCTTGGTAGTCGGACGGGTTTGCCATCACCTTCGCGCCCTCCTCCACTACCGCCCGCATGACCGCCTCGCAGAGGTTGTCCGAGAGGACGACGTCCGCCGTCGGCGAGAAGTACCGCTCGCAGAGGTGCGCAAACATGTCGGCGAGCCCGCACGCAGTCTGGAACGGCGGCAGGCTCATGGTCAGCTCGGGGTTCATCACCGCGAACTTCGGACGCAGGATGTCGCCGCCGGCGGCGCGCTTGAGGTTCTCCGGCTCGAGGTTCACCACGCTGTTCGGCGAGCCCTCGCTCCCCGCCGCGGCGATCGTCAGCACCACGCCGACCGGCAGCGCCGCGGGAATCGCCGGCTTGACCTTTACCTCGCGACCGACGTAGTACCGGCGCCACTCGCCGCCGTTCGCCGCGCCGATGGCGATCGCCTTCGACGAGTCGACCACGCTGCCGCCGCCGACCGCGAGCAGGAAGTCTACGCCCTCGGCGATGGCAAGCCGCACACCCTCCTCGATGAGCGAGCTGCGCGGATTGGGCTTCACGCCGCCAAGCTCCACGAAGCCGACGCCGGCGTCGCCAAGCGACGCCTTGACGCGGCCAAGAAGCCCGCTCCGCACGGCGGAGCCGCCGCCGTAGTGGAGCAGCGCCTTGTGTCCGCCGAAGCGCCGCACCAGCTCGCCGGTGCGCGATTCCTTGCCCTTGCCGAAGGCGATGTATGTAGGCGACCAGTAGTCGAAGTCGATCATCTTGATGTCTCCTCTCTCTATTCGCGGACAGGAATGTCGGAATAGGCGTCGAGATGGAGGTATTGTATCATATGACCGGCGCTTTGCGCAAGGGCACCGCGGTCCACTGTCCACTGATCACTGGTTGCTGGCTGCTGGCTGTTGGTTGCTGGCTGCTGGTTGTTGGTTGCTGGCTACTGACCACTGGCTGCTGAAACACTTCCAACGGCTCTCCCAGCGTGCAATCGGCGCACAAGGGATGGTGCGCAAGGCAGAGCTCCCTGAAGAGGTGCAGCAGCCCCTGCACCAGCAGCCCGTTGCCGGCGTAGAACGCGGCGGGATTGTGGTCCCGGCCGAAGAGCCTGAAGGCCATCAGCTTCACCGGCTCCGAGATGTCCTCGGCCGGCAGCCAGTCCGGCGCGGCGGCGAGCCGCCCTTCCGCGACCGCGAACGGCACCACCACGTTCGCAATCACCGCCGCCGCCCGTCCCGGGCCGATGAAGCCTCCGCCGCCACGTGACGCCGCCTCGCCGCGGCCGCGCATCACCGCCACCATCCCGCGGCAGCCACGACGCGAGAAGTCCGCCGCGTCGGCGAGCGACATGGTGCCGGTCGAGGTGAAGACGTCCGCCGCCGCCGCCAGCCTGCGCTCGGGAGAGTTGTTCGGCCTCAGACAGCGGCGGTCCAGGTCCTCGAACGACCCCGCGGCCAGAAGCGCGGCGCGGGCCGACGGCGGCTCGCGCGGCATCTCCGCGATCGGCACGCGCCCGGCGACGCGGCGGAACGCCTCCGCGTTGCGCGAGTACCCGAGCGCCGTCATCACCTCCTCGTAGAACACCTGCTCGCGTCCTCCGACGCGGCTGGCGACCGCCGAGCCGAGCCGCCGCCGCACCCGCTCGGCCTTCGCCGCGAGCCGGCGCCGCCCGGCCTCGGCGAGAAGCGCCTGCGCCCGGTCCGGGTCGCCGCCGAGCGCGCGAGAGCAGGGACGCTCCTCGCCGGGCAGCCGGTCGTAGGGATAGGCAGCGAGGTCGATCGCGTCAGCCGAGAACGCCGGGTTGGCGAGCGCGAAGCGCCCGAGCCAGATCGACACCGCGCCCGGCGGCAGCGAGCGCGCCTCCGGGCCGCATCCCCAGGTCACGTGGGCGACCACGCTGCGGTAGTTCGGGTCGGCGCCGTGTCCGTGGCGGTCCCAGTCCGCAGGGCGGATGTGCACCTCGACGTCGCCGACCACGCGGCGGCGCTCGGGTCCGAGCTCGAGCACCGCGCCGGTGAAGTCCGGCCCCGGGCCGAGGTTCCACTCACCGGGACTCACCACCTCCACCGGAGTGCCGCGGCGGGTGGCGAGGCGCTTCGGACGCAGCGCCGCGTCGTACCACACCGCCTGGACGTGCCTCTCGGTGATGTCCATCACCGCCTCCTCAGGCCGCCTTCCGGCCCTTCGCCGCCGGCACCGCCGGCGACTCCTTCACTCTGGCGACGATCTCGTCGCGCAGCTCAGGGTTCGCCTTCAGGAACTCGATCGCCGCCAATGTGCCTTGGCCGAGTTGCCGCTCGCCGAACGCAAGCCAGCTGCCGCGCTTCTCGACGATGCCGCGGGCAAGCGCGGCGTCCAGCACCGATCCTTCCCACGAAATGCCGCAGGCGTAGAGGATGTCGAACTCGGCCTCGGCGAACGGCGCCGCGACCTTGTTCTTCACCACCTTCACCCGCGTGCGGCTGCCCACCACCTCGCCCGCCGCGTTCTTGATCGCGCCGATGCGCTGCACCTGCAGGCGGCAGGAGGCGTAGAACTTGAGCGCCTTGCCGCCGGGAGTCGTCTCGGGGCTCCCGAACATGACGCCGATCTTCTCGCGCACCTGGTTGGTGAAGACGACGAGCGCCTTCGTCTGGGCGATGGCGCCGGCAAGCTTGCGCATCGCCTGCGACATCAGCCGCGCCTGCAGCCCGACGTGGCAGTCGCCGATCTCGCCGTCGATCTCCGCCTGCGGCACGAGCGCGGCGACGGAGTCGACCACGACCACGTCCACCGCGCCGGACTTCACCAGCCGCTCGCAGATCGCCAGCGCCTCCTCGCCGGAGTTAGGCTGGGAGACGAGCAGCGAGTCGAGGTCGACGCCGATCCGCCGCGCGTAGCCGGGGTCGAGCGCGTGCTCGGCGTCGATGAACGCCGCGGTCCCGCCGGACTTCTGGGCGTTCGCGACGATATGCAGGGCGAGGGTGGTCTTGCCAGACGACTCGTGGCCGTAGCATTCGACGATCCTCCCCTTCGGCACGCCGCCCACGCCGAGCGCGAGGTCGAGCGAAAGCGCCCCGGTCGAGACCGCCTCGACGGAGCGGTCGGCGGCGTCGCCGAGCCGCAGCACCGACATCTCGCCGAACTCCTTGCGGATGGTCCTGAGGATGTCCTCCAGGGCCGTTGACAACTTGCCCATTCTTGTTCTCCTTTCCTTTTACTCCCAGCGCACGAAGCGTCCGCGGCGGGCGAAAAGATCCACCTTGCGGATGTGGTCGATCACCGGCCGGCCGCCCTCCGGCACGCCGTAGATCTCGATGACGTCGAAGCGGTAGCCGCCGCGCCAGCGGTTCGCCCGCCGCCAGGCGTTGCAGGCCCGGCGCAGGTTCTCGCGCTTGCGGCGGTCGACGCTGCGGAGCCGGCGCGCGTAGGGCGAGAGCGTCGCGTGCTGCTTCACCTCGACGAACACCATGGTGTCGGTCGAGCGCTCCCAGGCGACGATGTCGATCTCGAGCCGCCGGTCGCGCGCCGACGGCCGCGAGTTGCGGTCGACGATCACGAATCCGCCGCGGCGGAGGAACTCCGCCGCGACGTCCTCGCCCCAGCAGCCGTGCGCCGCCGAGACGCTCGCCTCCTCACGCGGCCGCGGCATCGACGGCCTCCTTTCCGCGCCTTGCCGCGGCGGACTCGGCCCGCTCCGCCGACGCCGTCTGCGCCATCGGGATGCCGAAGCAGATCACCGCCATCGAGCCGCACACCGCCTCGGTCAGCCCCAGCGCCTCGGCCGGCGAGAAGAAGAACCGCGAGGACGTCTCCTGTCCGCCCGGCAGGGTGCGGTAGAGGTCGAGCGAATAGCCGACGATGGGCTCGACGAGGTGGCGGAGCGTGATGCGCGTCTGGCCGCAGCCGGCGCGGTGGAAGAGCCCCTGTCCGTCGCCGATCGACTCGCATTCGCCGCGGAAGACCTGCAGCATCTGGCAGAGGTCGGTGAAGCCGAGCTTGACGACGATCTTGTTCTCCCAGTCGAAGCGGGCGTACGTCGGCGTCGGCGCGCGGCGGTCGCCAACCGCGCTCTGTCCGGCGATGGTGAGCATGATGCACCCCTCCGCGTCGTCCGTCGCCGGCAGCAGCTCGAGCCTGACGGCGCTGCCGGTGCCGCGGGCGTTGGGGTGGTAGAGCGCGAGCTTCGGACGGTAGGCGCGGCTCTCGGTCTGGTTCGTGGTTGTGTTCATCTGGTGTTTCCTTTCCTTTGGTGTTGTCGTGTATTCGTCCCGGCGCGGCGGACCTCGCCGCGCCGTTCAGATCCAGTAGGAGTTCTCCGCGCCGTCGAGGTGGCGCATCCTGAGCGCGGCGTTGATGTGCTCCTCGCCGACCGCCTCCTCGCCGTCGAGGTCGGCGCAGGTGCGCGCGACCCTGAGCACCTTGTCGTAGGCGCGGGCGGAGAGCCCGAGCCGCTCGATCGCCCTGACGAGCCGGTCGCGGTCGGCCGAGGAGAGCCGGCAGACGTCGGCGAGGTCGCGGCTCTTCGCCTCCGCGTTCGTGTACACGCCGGCGACGCCGCGGTACCGGGCCGACTGCACCGCGCGCGCCGCCACCACCCGCGCGCGCACCGCCGCGCTCGATTCGCCGCGGCCCAGGGTCGGCAATCTCGCGGCGTCCACCGGCGGCACCTCGATCTGGATGTCGATGCGGTCCAGGAGCGGACCCGACACGCGGCTCTGGTACTTGATGATGGAGGACTGGCTGCAGCGGCAATGGCGGCGGGGGTCGTTGAAGTAGCCGCAGGGACACGGGTTCATCGCCGCGACGAGCATGAACTTGGACGGGAAGTCGTGCGCGGCGGCGGCGCGCGAGACACCGACGTGGCCGTCCTCGAGCGGCTGCCTAAGCACCTCGAGCGCCGAGCGCGGGAACTCGGCGAACTCGTCGAGGAAGAGGACGCCGCGGTGCGCGAGCGACACCTCGCCCGGCACCGGCTTCGCGCCGCCGCCCAGGAGGCCGATCGAGCTCACGGTGTGGTGCGGCGCGCGGAACGGGCGCGAGGTGACGAAGGTCCCCGCGCACTTCTCTCGCCCGGCCACGGAGTGGACGCGCGACACCTCCAGCGCCTCCTCCACCGTGAGCGGCGGCAGGATGGACGGAATCCGCCGCGCGAGCATCGTCTTGCCCGAACCGGGCGAGCCGATCATCAGGATGTTGTGGCCGCCGGCGACGGCCACCTCGATCGCGCTCTTCGCGTCCTGCTGGCCCTTTACGTCCGCGAAGTCGTCGCCCGCGTCGCTGTTCTCGCGGATGAGACGGGAGAGGTCGTTGCGGCGCGGCTCAATGGCGCGCTCGCCGTTCAGGTACTGCACCGTCTCCTGGAGCGTCCGCACCGGGATGATATCGATCCCCTCCACCACGCTCGCCTCGTCGGCGTTCTCCTCCGGGACGAGCATCGCGCGCCGGCCGATGCGCTTCATCTCGAGCGCCATCGGCAGCACCCCCTTCACCCGCCGGATCTCGCCCGAGAGCGCAAGCTCGCCGGCGAAGGCGTAGTCGCCGAGGCTCTCGCTGAACACCTTGCCCGTCGCCTTCAGGAGCCCGACCGCGATCGGCAGGTCGTAGACCGGGCCCTCCTTCTTCACGTCCGCCGGCGCGAGGTTGACCGTGACGTCCAGCTCCTTGCGGGACGAAAGACCCTGGCTCTTAAGCGCGGTGGGGATGCGGTCCTTCGCCTCCTTCACCGCCTGGTCCGGGAGGCCCACGATCGCGAACTGCGAGTTCCCCAGGGTGGAGAACACCTCGATCTCCACCGTCCGCGCCTCCACGCCGCTCACCGCGGCCGAATAGCATTTTGCCAGCATCTTTCTACGTTCCTTTCCGCCCTCCTTTCCGGGAGAACGGTGCGTAGAATAGCAAAACGCCGGAAATCGAATCTTAATGGAACCTTAATGGAATCTAAAGACGAATTTAGATTCGCTTAAGGTTCCATTAAGGTTCAGCGTCGGGAAATCTGGTATACTAATTGAATTTTGGACGCGACCAGCCGCCTCAGTCGACGGTGGGGATCGGCGAGCGGTTGCGCCGGCCGTAGAGCAGCATCGAGCAAAAGACCGCAATGGCCAGGAGCGGCTGATAATATAGGCTCGAGAGCAGCGATACGGTGTCGACGGACATGTCGAGCCCCTTCGCGACGCCCATGGCGATGAGAATCTGCGCGCCGTAGGGTATGATTCCCTGCACTACGCAGGAGGCGGTGTCGAGGACCGATGCGACGCGAACTGGCGCCGCGCCGAACTTGTCGGCGCATTCCTTCGCGATGGGACCGGCAATCACGATTGCGACCGTGTTGTTGGCGGTGAAGCAGTTGATGGCCGCCACCAGGAGAAAGACGCCGAACTCGCAGGAACGCGGACCGAGTATCACCTTGGATATCCTGTCGGTGAGCCACAGGATTCCGCCGTTGGCCTGCACCGACTTGAAAAGCCCTCCCGCGAGGAGCGCGACAATCAGCGTCTCGCCCATTCCCAATGTCCCCTTGCCAAGGAGGTCCATGATGTCAAAGAACGCAAAGCGCCCGAGCACGCCACCGATCACAGCCGACAGCAAGGTCCCCGAGAAGAGCAGCGCCATCACGTTGAATCCCGCCAGCGCAAGCGCGAGCACGAAGACATAGGGCAGGACCAGGACGACGTGCCGCCATGCTATGGTCGGCGTCTCGACCGCTCCCGCGGCAGAGCCAGAGGCCGCATAGAGGAAGAGCGCAACCAGCGCGGCGGGCGCCGCGATCAGGCCGTTGGCGAGGAACTTGTCCTTCATCCTCACTCCCTGGGTCCGCGTAGCGGCGATTGTCGTGTCGGAGATCATGGACATGTTGTCGCCAAACATGGCGCCACCGATCACGGCGCCCATGAGAAGCGCCGGGTCGAGGCCAAGCGGCTCGACAAATCCCAACGCGATCGGCGTCACCGCCGCTATGGTACCGCAGGAAGTGCCGATGGCAAGCGAGATGAGGCACGAGACGAGGAACACCCCCGCCACCATGAGACGCGTCGGCACAAACGCCTGCGCAATCGTGACGGCCGCATCGACGGCGCCCGATCCCTTCGCTATCGTCGCGAACGCCCCAGCCAGTATGAAGATGAGGCACATGATCATTATGTTGGGCTCGCCCATTCCCCTCGCGTATATTTCGACCTTCTCGTCGAGCTTGCGGCGCCCCATGAGCATGGACATCGCCGAAGCCACGAGAAACGCGATGGGCATCGAGACCTTGTACCAGGGCATTTCGTATCCGAGGTGGGACGCGAAAAGCGACAGCCCCACGTAAAACGCGGCGAACACCGCGAAAGGCACCAGCGCGAATCCGTTGGGACGAGGCGTATTAGTTTCTTTGTTCATAAGTTCACTGCTTTCTTCTTCCGGTGGTGTGGCGTAATTATACCATAGTTCCGGGGTGAAATGCGATTAAACCTACTCGAAATCGAGGTAGTTGAATGCGGAGATCCCGTCAACGCCGCGGGGAACCGCCGACCCTCCGTATACAACGGCGGGCGCAACGGCGTCTCCAGCCACCTTGAGATAACCCCGGAGTCCATCGGCAAGCGACACCGACCATGTCGTCGCCGACTTTATCTCAATCGGCTGGACGCCTCCACCAACCCTACGAAGAACATCAACCTCGTCGCCGCTGGAGGTCCGGTAGAAGAAGATATCCCCTTCCGAATCGGCATTCATACTCTGTTTCACGAGGTTGCCCACGACCAAATTCTCGAACAGCTGGCCTCTAAGGGGATCGCGGGCCATCTGCTCCACGGTCTTGATGCCCAGGAGGTTGGCCGCAAGCGCCGTCTCCGAGAAATACACCTTCGGCGTCTTCACAAGCCGCTTGCCGATGTTCGCAAAATACGGCCGCAGCCGAAAGACGATGAATGACGCCTCAAGCACGTCAAGCCATGCCGAAAGCACCGTGTGGCTGACGCCGACCTCGCCAGACATCGAATTCAAGTTGACGAGCTGCCCCACGCGTCCGGCCAGCAGGACGATAAAACGCCTGAACGCCGACGTGTTCCTGATGTTCGCGATCCTCCTCACATCGCGCTCAAGGTAGGTCTGGAAGTAGTTTTTGTAGTATACATCCGCCTTGACCCTTGACGTGACAAGCTCGGGCATGCAGCCACGCAGCATCAAGCCGTCCTGCGACAGGTCTACGGCCGTCGTCGCCGTCTTCAGCTCCGAGAATGTCAGCGGAAGCAGCGTGAGGAATGCGTTCCTCCCGGCTAGCGACTGCGTAACCGCCTCCTTAAGCAACGGCTGATGCGAGCCGGTCAAAATGAACTGTCCGCATTTCTGGCGGTCTTGGTCAACCAAAACCTGAATGGCCGAGGCAAGCGCTGGGACGTTCTGGATCTCGTCGATGATGACGGGCGCCGGATACATTGCGAAAAACCGATGGTAGTCGCACTCCGCAAGCTCTCTGGTCTCCGGATCTTCAAGGTTTGCGTAGGTATAGTTTGGGAAACATTTTCGCACAAGCGTCGTCTTCCCTGACTGACGAGGGCCAACGATGGTGACAACAGCGAATTCCGTCGCTCTTTGCCGCAGAACTGGCTCTATCGCTCTTTCTATCATATATGACTCCTTCTCTCGTTAAAAGTGAGAGAATTATACCACAAGAATCATGCAAATTGCAAGTGCCAGTTGCAATCAGCACAGATGAGATTGGCGGTTTAGCACTTTTTCAATCAACTTTCTTGCGCGGTTCCCAGTTTATGAATCTAACACCAACCACTATGAGATTATGGTGCGGATGAAATCCAGCGTCGCGGAAACTGCCGCGGAAAGTGCCGCGGTCGCCCGCGATGCTTACCAACGCACAAAGACATGCATATGCAGTTAAGTCAGCGCGACTTCTGGTAGTAGTCCGGGGCGACGTCGGCCTTGCCGTTCGAGTAGCGGTAGACTCGCTGGACGGCGTAG
Source organism: uncultured bacterium (assembly GCA_902800055.1). Classification (GTDB taxonomy): domain Bacteria; phylum Verrucomicrobiota; class Kiritimatiellia; order RFP12; family UBA1067; genus UBA1067. The sequence goes on along the minus strand of CADCCW010000030.1, from coordinate 20,781 downwards.
CCGCCACCTGAGCCCTTGCCTGTCTTGATGGCGTGGCCGTGTCCGTTGACGATTGCGTTGATGCCGACGAGCGGCCCCTCGCCGTTCGCGATCTCGACGGTGCACGCGTTCTCGACGACGACTCCTGGCGTGTCGGGGACTTCGACCGCGTCGTCGAGGAAGACGCTGTTGCCGTCCGTGTTGATGAAGACGTCGTACACGCCAAGCCCGACCGCGTAGTGGCGCTTCACGCCGTCCGCGACCTTGTAGGCGGCATACCCCTTCTTCTTCCCGCCGTGCGACATCCACACGGCGTTGCCCGGCGGATCGTAGCACTTCTCGTTCTGGAGGAAAAAGACGCGCCCGTTCTCGCCGTTCCAGAGGACGTCGTACTCCTGGAAGTGCTCGACGAAAAGCCCGTAGCACGTCACGCCGTCGCCGTTCACGACGAGCCCGTTTTTCGACGTGTTGGCCGTCCATCCCGTATGGTCGCCGTGGTCGGCGCGCCATATCCAGGTATGGTCTACGACGACGTCGTTCGAATTGACCTCAAGGCAGACTTCCGTCTTGCCGGGCTTGCCGGTGCCGCCGACACGATAGACGAGATCGACGAGGAACGTGGGGTTCTTCGCATGGCGCAGCCCGGACTTCCCGGCGCCGACGGCGACAAACCTCTTCGACGCGCGTTCCGCGTCGAATATGAGCCCGGCTATGACGAGTCCGTCAACATCTGCGCATCTAAGCGCCGCGTCGCCGTTCTCGGGGACGATCGTCGGCTCGCCGATGCCAAGGACGACGGTGTTCGGTTTCGTCACCTTTATCGGTTCGTCGACATGATAGACGCCAGGCGTGAAGAGGACGTTCTTTCCGGCGGCGAGCGCCGCGTTTATCGTCTTCGCCGTGTCCTTGCCTTCCTTCGCCACATGGAAGTCGCGGGCGAGGTCGAGGGTTCTCCCCTCGCCCATCCCGCCGTTCGCCTTGCCCGCGCCCCAGCTCACGCCCTTCGCGTCGCGGCGAATCGCCGGCACAAACACCTTGAACGCATCGCCGTCGACGAAGAGAAACGGCTTTTCGCGGATGACGCCCGTCTCGCCGACGATGGTCGTGCAGCCGCCCGCGCGCCAGTTGGAGGAGACGCCATCCACGCCGGTCGGTGCGCACTGCGAAAGCTCCTTCCCGCCGTCCTTCGACGACGCGGCAAGGTCTCCAACGCACCCTACGACGACCTGGTTCCAGTTGATCCCGTAGATTCCCGCGCCGAAGCTGTCGTTGCGGTAGAAGTACTGCTGCTGCGCGTAGGAGCCGGCGGGCTTCTCGAACACGCAGTCCGCAACAAAGCCGCCCGACGCCCAGCCGCAGAACCAGTCGAAGACGGCCTTGCGCTCCACATGGAGTCGCCGCGCGGGAGCGGCTTGCGAGACGGCCCACTGGAAGTTGAAGTACGGATCGGCGTTGTTGTCCGTGTCGACGATCGCGACGTTCTCGATCCCCACCCAGAAGTTGCACGTCGCGTTGTTCTTGTCGAGCGCGGCGGGAGTCTTGACGTTGCAGAGCTTCACCTCGCCCGGCGTGCGTCCAAGCCCGAGGATTTGCGTGTAGTAGCCGACATTAAGCGTCCCCGCCTTCACGTAGTCGCCGGGGAGGAAGAGAAAAGCCTGGCGCTCCGGCCCGAACTGGCGCTTGTGCTGCCGCTTGAAAACGCCTTCGACGGCCTTGGCGACTTCCTTCATGTCGTCGTCCGGCGAGAACACGCGCACGTTCGCGCCAAGATCTGGCTTTGGCATGGCGGCTCCTGCCGCGAGCGCCATCGACGCAAGTGCTGCAAATGACGTGACTGCTGTCTTCATGCTTGCCTCCTCAACGGGTACGTTTGCCCTTCGGACTTGACTTCTCGGCCTTGGACGGCATCGCGCCGCCGAACTGGTCCAGAGCCACGCGATTCGGGCCGGGCGAGAACCGGGTCGCGACAAGCGCCTCTTCAACAGGCAGCTTTTTCTCGACGGAAACTCCGCCGACGCTTGCGCGGACGACTGCGAAGCCGTTTTTCGCCGGGGTGAACATGTTCTTCCGGAATGTCCCGTCGTCGCTCGACCACTCGGCCTCCACCGGACGGAACTTGTCGCCGCCAAGCCAGGCGCGCACGTTGAGCGCGCTCGCGACGCCCTCCTTCAGCACTGGCTTTTCCGAGCCGATCGCAAAGCCGAGCGGCGCGGACGGCTTCGCGTCCTTCGCCCTGCCGTAGACGCTGAATGAGAACAGCGAGACGCCGTACTGCGTCGCCTTCTCGAGTCCGCGCAGGCGGACGAACCGAGCCTTCTCGCCGCCGAAGTCGATACGCTGCGGGCCCGCCGCGCCGGCGCGCTCTCCGCCGAGCGGATTCCACTTCGCGCCGTCACCCGAGCATTCGAGGACATACTTCGACGCAAAGGCGTTCTCCCACTTGATCTCCGCGCCGTAGAGCTCCACCTCCTCGCCGAGGTCTATCGTGGCGGTTGGCTCGGTGTCTGAATGAGAAGAAGACCAGCGCGTCTTGTCGTCGCCGTCGGTGATGTTCACGCCGCGAAGCCCGACGTTCTCCTCGCTGGTGACGACGACCTGCTTCCCCTGCGCAAGGTCCGGCATCTCCACGCCGCTGGGGATGAGGGGATGGAGTTGGGAGTTGGGAGTTGAGAGTTGGGAGTTGGGAGGTGTCGTCGTGATTTTCCCGTCCGGATGCCTTACCGTAAGCACACGAGGCTTCGCCGCCACGTTCCCGATCACGCTGCCGTTGCCGTCGAAGAACGAGACCTTGCGCGCCTCGCCGCCGCAGTTGTAGACCATCAGCGTACGCTTGCCGTCCTTGACGTAGGCCCGCGCGCATGGATAGTCGGCCCGGACGGAGAAGTCGAGCTCGCCGAACGAAAGGTGGCTGTGCGTCGCCCAATACGTCATGTGCGCGGTGTCGGCGTTCATCGCGGCGGACATCTTCCTCTCGCGCAGCTCGTCGAAGACCTTGGCGGCCTGCAGCGGATCGTGCCGCTGGAGGTAGGAGAGCAGGACGTTGCCGAGGGACTCGTTGCCGACCGGTGGCGTCTCGTGCCCGTCGCGCGTCTTCCCCTTCTCGAACCATCCTCCAATCTCCTTCGACTTCCACATCGTCTCCCAGTCCCATTTCGCGAACTTGAGGTCTTCGCTCAGGTAGTCGAGCGCGGGCGTGTTGGGCAGCCACTGGATCGAATGCATCCAGACGGGGTCGCCGGAGAACCAGGTCCACCAGCCGACGCCGTGGCAGGTGAGGTTGGAGTTGTAGGGGTGCTTGTACTTAGTGTAGTCGATGTTCTCCCTGTCGCGGTCGAACCAATACTCCGCCGTGCCGCGCGCCTCGGAGACGTAGCCGAAGATCGCGGCGTCGCGCATCGCGTCGTCGCCGAGGGCGAGCCCCAGGAGGTACATTCCGCCCCATCCCTGCATCGCCTCGGACGTCGACTCCTGTCCGTTGCCGTTTCCGTCGCCCAGCCCTCCGGCGAAGGAATGTCCTGCCCACGGGTCGAACATGCGGAAGAACGGGAAGCGCTTCTCCGCCCGGTCCCAGTTGGCGTAGTCCTGGGCGATGAGCCTCAGCATGGGGCCGAACTTCGCAGCGAAGTCCGCGTCGACCATCGCAAGGAGCGCGCCGGAGTAGGTGAAGTAACCGTAGTGGAAATGGTGGTCGTTGAAGGTTTCGGAATCGTAGCTCGTCCCCTCGCCGACGAGTCCGCCCCATTTCGGAACATACGAGAAGAAGAGCCTTTCCTCGCACGGGTCCCACGTGAGCCAGTCCTCGAACTTCGCGCGGAGTCTGTCGTGCGCCTTCTGGAACGTCTCGGCGTCGCCGATCTCGCGCGCGGCCATCATCGCGAACGCCATCTGGAGGAGTCCCTTGCCGCCCCAGTACGTGTCGCCTCCGAAACTGCCGCGCGCGGCATAGTCGGCAAACAGCTCCCGGAAGAGCGATTCATTGTAGACGCCCTTGCCAGACGCCAGCTTCCCGTCCCTCGGCGCCGCCCAGTATGGAAGCATGCCGGGGAAGTCGTAGACTATCGTAAGCGCGTTGCCCGCGGCGACGCGCTGCTTCCCGCGCGGCGTCTGCCAGACGAGTCCGTCGATGCACTTGAACTGCGGCTTCGTGCGCTTCAGGTGGTGCGGCTGGAAGCCCTGCAGCGCAACGGGGTTCGCCCCCCGTTCCCCATTCCCCGTTTCCCGTTCCCCATTCCCCATTCCCCGAATATCCTCCGTCTTGACCTTCCAGGTCGTGGCAAGCGCCGCGGACTTTTCGTCGTACTTCCACTCGACCTTCGTGGAGCGGATGACGGCCGTCGCGTAGGGCGCGATCTTCTCCAGCGCCGCCTCGTTCGGCGCGAGTCCGATCGCCATCCACGTCACGTCGCCCCGCTTCCCCTTCCAGACGCCGTAGGTCTCGTCTCCAACGGAAACGACCACGCCGCCAAACGCCTTGCGCCTGGAGACTTTCAGGTTTTCGCCGTTCTCGAGGGAGATCTTCAGTCCGACGCCTTTCGCCTCGATCCACGTAAATGGCGACCCATGCACCAGCGTCGCCCTCACAACCCGTTCCCCTCTTCCCTCTTCCCTGTTCCCTCTTCCCTCTTCCCTCAACTCCATCTCCACGTCCCAGTCGTGCCAGCCCGAGACAAGCGTCGCGTCGGGACTGAACGCACCTTCCGCGCGAACGACGAGGGCGGAGCGCTCCTTCATTTCGGTGCCGTTGTCGATCCAGTACGACGGATAGGCGACGCGTATGCCATTTGCGTCGATGCGGACCTTCGCCGGATAGCTCCAGAGGTTGCCCGTCCACTGGTTCACGAGCGCATCCGTCCACCAGTCGTTCGTGGGGATCGGCTCTCCCTTTTTCACGCGCTCGGCCATTTCGGGCGCAAGGTATACGGGGCGGTTCTGCATGATGCGGCTCTGATCGCCGCCGCGCGCGATCTTTCCGTCCGCACCGAACGTGCGGGCGAGCCGCCAAGGCGCGTACGAGGCGTAGGACCCTTCGCCGCACCGAACCACCTCCTGCGCAAAGACGGCAAACGCCATCGTCGCGGCCACCGTTACAACCACGCCAAATCTCTTCATGACAGCACCTCCGGCGGGCTCTTCGCCACTACGCTGGACTCAGCCGCTACCTGACGACGTATATGAAGCCGGGCGCGCGGACGACAAGCTTCCCTTCACCGACCAGGATGGACGGCAGCGTCGCAGCCGTAAACTCGCCGCTCTTCTTCTCGCCGTTGACGAAAAGCGACCATGCGTTCAGCGTGTGCCCGGCAAGGTCAATCTTGACGTTGGATGCGTCCGCAATCGTCAATACACCGACTCGCGTATTCTTGGTAAGCTTGACGCGGGCCCCCGGCAGAATGCTCCAGTCGCTCCTAGAACCTCCGCCAAGGACAGATTCCCAATAGGTGAGAATCAGGTTGTAGGGCGTAACTTCGTTCCCGGTGGCGGGCCCCTCCGTCAGCGTGAAATTTGACGCGTACGTCGCCTGATCGACCTTCGCGCCGTTCAGGTGGATGCGCTCATCGTCGAAGAGCAGGCTGTACGCATTGTTCTTCCATTCCTCCGCCGCGTTGAAGGTATAGGAGCAGGCCGGATAAATGACGCCGTTCCCGCTCAGCGAGACGAAGTTCATGTATGTGGAGCCGCCCCACGTTCCGCAGACCGCGCCGGCATCGCCGAGCTTGTTGTTGGTGATCTGCGACGAATAGACCTGCATCGTGCCGTTTCCGACAAGCGTTCCCGTCGACGTGATCGCGGCGTTGGAAACAACAGTGTTCGCGACTGCAATGTCGTTTATCGCATTGTTGTAGGCATCAAGGAAAAGCATGGAATCAGTGGTGTTCAGAGTGGCGGGCTCATTCCCCTGCCATGCGCCGTTCATGTACACGTAGTCGAAATCGCTCGCGAAGAACAGGCCGGACTTGAACGCCTTCACCTCGTTGTCCTGGACGATCGCGAAAGCAAAGTTGTAGACATTGCCGGAAACCAGCGTGGTGACGTTCGTCGTCGCGATGCCCTCGCTCACGGCAACGGGCGCCCCCTTCGCGATGACGTTAGCCTCGGTGATCTCGGCCGTGTCCCAGGCGACGATAACGCTCGCGCCTTCGGCGATCGAGAAGATGGACGCCGTAAGCGTGGCGGATGTCGCCGTTATGTCGGAGAACGCGACGGACGATATCTTGTTTTCATCGACGACAGGATCATAGGTTATCGTGACCGTCTTGCCGGAGACCTCGACGGAGAAGAACGCTTCCCAGTCGGAATCCGCAATCGCCGCGCCGTCAAGCTTCAGATAGCCGGGCGTGACAAGAACCGACTTTGCGAAGGTGAAGGACGAAGCCTTGCCGGACAGGAAGTTGACGAATGTCTTTGTCGAAGAACCAGTGTATGTGCCGGGAGGATAGACGCCGAGCCACTGGTCGGCGCGCCTCGTCGTCATGTCGGAACCGTAAAGGGAGAAAACGAAGGGGGAGTTGACGACAATCGTGCCGATCGAAATAACCGTATTGGAGAATACGACATCGGACGAAACATTGCAGTCGCCGGAAAGCGTAAGCGTCGCGCCATCGAAATAGTCCTTTCCCGTGATGGAGAGCGCGCCGGAATAGTTGGCGTTCCTACCGAACCAGCGGATGTCAGTCCCGGCCATGGGAGCTTCCGTCGCGGGCGCCGACTTGTCCTTGGCCCAGCTCGCCGCGTTGCCAAGGTTGTTGTCCTCGCCAATGTATTCGTAGACGTCCGTCAGCTCGCCGTAGTCGCCGTATGGCGCCATGATGCGCCTTACAACTGCCGCCGTCGCCGTATATACGCCATTATAAAGAAGAAAAGCGCGAATGTAGTTGTATCCATCTTCAAGCGTAAGCGTGTCGTTCACTTCGCTGGTTGCAGAAACCTCTTCGCCGTCCGTCGCCGTCGGCCAGCTGGAGAAGGTCTCGCCGTAGTCGCGCGTACCCTGGACGAAATACACCGTGGCGTCACCGCCGGAATGCTTCGTAGCCGTCACCGAAACATCTACCGAGTGATCATCTACAACTCCCACCGTCAACGCGCCGAGTTCCCAGCCGTCGACCGATTTCATTGAAAGAGTCGTCGTGCCATTGCCGTTGTCGACATAGGTGAAATGCTTGTTGAAGGTCGCCTCGTCGATTACCTGGTCGTTGTAGCGGATGTATGGCGTGTTCGCGGGATTGGAGAAGAAATAGAAAGGATTTGCCGCGATGCTGGTCTGGTACGTAAACGTCGCCGCATGATTGTCGCCATCAACGAAATTGAGGTAGCTCCCCGTATTCTGCCAGAAACCGTTGTTGCCAGATCCAGTATCAATAATCGCCGCATCGGAAATCGTCAGCGATGACCCGGCGAATTGCGAAGCGACGAGCGTACCGCTCACCGTACCGCCGTAGATGACCGGATGTTCGACGTTGTTGTTGCCGAACTGGATTTCGCCGCCAATCGACCATGAAGCACCGTTTGAAAGTGTAAGCGACAACGGAATACGGTAGTTGCCGTTCACCGTCACTGCGGCTCCGTCAATGACAACAAAATCAGTTTCATACGGGGCATGCGTGGCAGGGGAACCGCCGACGTTCCAGTTCCCTGCTGTGGCGTAATCGGAGGTGCCTGCATCGCCAGTCCAGGTTATGGTGTCTGCGTTGAGGAGTGTGATTGCCGCGGTGAAAGTCGCGATCATCAGCAACGGTTTTTTCATGCTTGTTTCCCCTTTTATGTGTTGACGCCTAATTTTCACCCAACCAGCCGTTAGCCAGTGCGACTCTCGTCACACTGTATAGACCGACATGGATTTCCCTGTTTGGCTAGTATTATACCAAATTCCGATTGGGTTTGTAAAGTTGGGGGAAACTCCAGGACAGGGCGAAGGATGGAGGCTCGTGGAGGGAAAGGGATGAAAAGGATGGAAGGGATGAAAGGGATTGGGCAAGACGACGCGACGCGGCAAACTGCCGCGGGATCTGCCGCGCAATCCGCCGCGGGGTCTGCCGCGGTAGTCGCCGACAACCAGCGCTTTGCGCTACCACCCTTTCCGCCGTTTTATGCTCTGGGCCGAGCGACGAGCGGAATCGTCTCCATCCCTTCCATCGCTTCTATCCCTATCCGAAGACCCACTTCTTCTGCAGGCGGTAGGAGAGGATGAAGAGCGCGGACTCCACCACTACCTTCACAACCGTGACCGAGGCGCCGCGGACGTCGAGCCACGCCGAGAGCGTCGCCGTGAGCGCGTACGAAAGCGCCGCGACGAGCAGCACCAGCGCCCAGTACCTGACGAACGAGCCCGCGAACGAGGTGCGGCTGCGGAAGACGAAGGAGCGGTTGCAGGCGTAGTTGAGCGTGGCGGACGCGACGCGCGCCACCGCGAGCGAGATGAGGATCTCCCAGCGGCGAAGCATCCCAGTCCGCTGCAGGGCGAACATCGCGACGGCGAAGACGAGGTTGTCGGCGATGAAACCGGCCACGCTCGACGCCGAGAAGCGCAGCATCCGCGCCACGGAGTCGCCGAACAGCCCCTTGTACACGCGGTACGAGTCGACAATCGGGCGGAAGTGCGACGACCGGTTGCTCGCGATGTAGATCGTCCTGATCGGCACCTGGCAAAGCTCCTCGTCGGCGCCGGACAGCCGGCCGAAGAGCCGCATCTCGTACTCGTAGCGCTCGCCGGGGATCTCGAGGAGCGCGGGGCACATCCGGAGCGGGAAGGCCCTGAGGCCGGTCTGGGTGTCCTCGATCCCGAAGCCGTAGATGAGCCGCACGAGGAAGGCGGTGAGCACGTTGCCGAAGCGGCTTCTGAGCGGCACCCCGGCCGACTTGAAGTCCCTCACTCCGAACGCGCAGCCGTCGTTCGCGATCGCGGCCTCCGCGACCCGCCGCGCGTCCTCGGGCGAGTGCTGTCCGTCGCCGTCGACGAACACCACCGCGCGCGCCTGCGGGCGGTTCGCGAGCACCCATTCCATCGCCGTCTTCATCGCCCTGCCCTTGCCGCGGTTGACCTCGTGCGCAAGCAGCACGACGGAAGGCGGCAGGAGGCCGAAGCGCTCCCGGTCCTCCACGCTGCCGTCGTCGACCACCACCACGCCGGCGAACTCTCCGAGCAGCCCCTCGCAGAGCGCGACGAGGCCAGGCTCGGGATTGAACACCGGAACTATGGCGATAGCGTCGGTCATGGACTGGCGTCGAATGAGTTGAAGAGGTTCATCGCCTGCTCCACGCCGGAGCCCACCACCGCCACCACCGCCTTCGCGGCGGCGGCGACTGCCGCGTCGGCGATCTGCCGCGAGGCCGGGTCGAACTTGCCGAGCACGTGCGCGACGACGTTGGCGCGGTCCTTGCCGACCCCGATCTTGACGCGCGTGAAGTCCTGCGTCCCCAGCCGCTCGATAATGTTGCGCACGCCGTTGTGGCCGCCGCAGCTGCCTCCGCGGCGGATGCGCAGGCGGCCGAGCGCGAGGTCGATGTCGTCGTGGACCACGATCAGGTCCGCCGGCGCGGCGTTGCGGTACTTCACCACCGTCGCCACCGAATCGCCGGAGAGGTTCATGTAGGTCTGGGGCTTGACGAGGATGCACGGCTCGGCGCCGATGCGGACCTGCGCCCAGAGGCACCGGTACTGGCGCTTCTCCTCCCACGCGCCGCCGAATTCCGCGGCAATCGCGTCCACCGCCTCGAAGCCGACGGAATGCGGCGTGGATGCGTACTCCGCGCCGGGATTGCCGAGACCTGCGATTATCTTCAAGCGTCCTCCATATTTGTCGTGCCTACGCGCGTATTATACCATAATGCCCGACGCTTTCCCACGCCGCGGCCGCCGGACGGCCGCAGACTCCGCCGCGAGGGCGCGCACTGCGGCCTCGCGCGCGCGGCGGTAGACAACGTCCAGCTCGGGCAGGCACTTCTTCGTGCCGCGCCAGAACGGAACCGGCCCGAGCCGGCGCAATACCGGGGATTCAATCTTCATCGACAAGGTCCTCCGGCCAGATTCCCCTCAGCGCCAGCAGCGTGGACGGACGGCGCGCGATCTCCTCGCCCAGCACCAGCAGCGCGGCCAGCACGTGCTTGCACGGGTTGGCGTAGTCCGGGCAGCTGCACGCCGAGGTCATGTCGTACTTCCCGGGGCCAAGCTTGCCGCCCGGAAAGAGGTCGTACCCGCGCGCGCGGAAAATCCCCTCGACCTCGGCGGGCAGGTCGTCCGCGAGGATCCTCGCCACCGTGATCGGCTCCTTCGCGATCGCCGCGACTATCGCCGCGCGGTCCTCGCCGGCGGGCGCGCGGAAGTCGAGCGTCACCGAATACGGCGTCGCCCTCGCGCCCTGCACCTTTGCGGCGACGCGGCTTCCCTCGATCTCCATCGACACCACCTGGCCGCGCGCGGCATAGTCGCGCCCACGTCCGAGCCGGCCCTGCACCCCCATCGCCTCGAGCGCCGCGGCCCAGCGCCGCGCCCACCAGCTGCGCGCGCCGCCGCGCGTCTCCTGCATGCGGATGCCGGCGGCGTAACGCGGCACCCTGACCGGGTATCGTTTCGACTTGCTCATGCGCCGCCTCCCTCCGCGTCGGCGTCGAGCGACACCGTCCGCCAGAACTCCTCGCCGTCCTTCAGCGCGTCCTGGAGCCGCACCTTCCGCCGCAGCAGCTCGTCCACATGCTCCTCCACCGTGCCCTCGGAAATCATCAGGTGCACCAGCACGTCCCGCCGCTGGCCGATGCGGTGCGCGCGATCCGTCGCCTGGCTCTCCACCGCCGGATTCCACCAGCGGTCGTAGTGGACGACGTGCGTCGCCTTCACGAGGTTGAGGCCGAACCCGCCGGCGCGGAGGCTGAGGATGAACGCCTGCGGGTCGCTGCGGAGGCTGTCGGGGCGTCCGAACTCCTTCACCTCCTCCTCGCGCTCGGCCGCCGTGAGCCCGCCGTGGAGGAACGGAAAGCGCCGGCCGAAGCGCTCGGCGAGCGCGGACCGCAGGCGCGCGCCGACCTTGGCGTACTGGGTGAAGACGAGCGCCGACTCGCCAGCCGCGAAGATCGCCTCCAGCAGCTCGCAGAGCCGCTCGAACTTGCCCTCGCCGTCGCAGACGAGCTTGAGCTCGGTGAGGAGCGCAAAGGCGTCGCCGGGCGAACGCTCCGCGCCGCGGTAGTCGGCAAGCGCGCGCTCGTAGGCGCGGCGGTCGTCGGGCGAAAGCGTGCAGTACTCGCGCACCTCCCGCTTCTCGCCCAGCTCCGCGGCGACCTCGGGATCGGTCTTCAGCCGCCGGAGGACGAACGGCTCAAGCGCGCGCCGGAGCCGCGCCGTGGCGCGCGACTGCGCGCCTTCCTCGCCGACGCGGACGAAGCGATCGCGGAAATCGGGGCGGTCGCCGAGGAACCCGGGGTTGAGGAAGTCCTCGAGCGCCCAGAGGTCGAGGAGCGAGTTCTCCACCGGCGTGCCGGTAAGCGCAATGCGCGACGGCGGCGACAGCGCCTTGAGGGCGCGCGCGGCGCGGGTGTCGGGGTTCTTCACCGCCTGCGCCTCGTCCGCAATCGCCGCGCGCCACGGCACCTCGGCAAACTCCGCGTGGTCGCGCACAAGCAGCGTGTAGCTGGTGAGCACCACGTCGCTCTCCGCCGCCGCGTGCAGGAACCCGCTCGCCACATGGCGCGTCTCGCCCTGGTGGACGTACACCCGGAGCGACGGCGCGAACGCCTTGAGCTCGCGCCGCCAGTTGGCGAGCAGCGTGAGCGGGGCGACGACCAGCACCGGGCCCGCCGCCTTCGCCGGCGCCGTCGCCAGCATCCACGCAATCGCCTGCACCGTCTTGCCGAGGCCCATGTCGTCCGCCAGCAGCGCGCCGAAGCCGTTGTCGGTGAGGAACTTCATCCACGCGACGCCGCGCCGCTGGTAGCCGCGCAGCTCGCCCCTGAGCCCGGGCGCGTCGACGCCGGAGGCGCCCGGCAGCCCGGCGCCGCCAGCGCCCCTGAGTTCGTTCACGAACCCGCGCAGCCAGCCGTGCGCGCGCAGCGTCTCCACCTCGAGCCCGCCGAAATGGCCGACGCCGAGCGCAAAGGCGAGCGCGCCGCCCTTGGCGGGGGCGCCTTTCTCGAGCGCGCGCAGCGCCGCGCGCAGGACGGCGCGGTCGACCTCGATCCAGCGGTCGCGGAAATAGACGAGCGTCGAGCCCTGGTCGAGCAGAAAGCGGATCTCGTCCGCGCCGACGACCTCGCCGTCGACGCGCACGGTGAGCGCCACGCGTGCGCGCGCGCCCTTCGCGGCGGCACCGTCCTCCGGGCGGGGACCGGCCGCCTCCACGTCCGCCTCGGCCGTCACCGCCGCGCGCGGAGGCAGCCCGGCGACGCGGTAGCCTGCCGCCTCCAGCTCTCGCGCGGCGGAACGCGCAAACTCCTCGGCCTCGCCGCGCGAAAGGGAAAGCACGAGTTCGCCGCCGTTGCCGCGCGCGGCAAGCGCGCAGAGGGCGGGCCACACCGCGACCGCCTGGCCGAGCGCGCGCAGCATGCGGCGCGAACGGCGCACGCGGCAGGCGACCTCAAAGCGGCCGTCTTCCGCCATGAGCTCGAAGACGATGCCGCGGCGCGACTCCGCGTCTACCTCGGCGCCGCCGCTCCACTCGCCGAGCTCCGCGGCGAAGGCGGCGCACTCCGCGTCGTCCCACGCCACCAGCCCGGAGCGCGACCTGAGCGCGGCGATCCAGGCGTCGTGCAGCGTCTCGTGGCGGTCGAGCTCGGCGTCCTCGGTGAGCGGCGTCATCGCCGCCGAACGCACGAACTCGTCGATCCAGAACTGGTCGCCGCCGCCGCCGAGCCCGCGCCAGCGCGCGTGCCAGCCGTCCTCCTCGCGGACGAGCGAAGGGACGATCCGCCCCTCCGCCACCGCCTTGAGCGCCTCAAGCTGTTTCGGGCTGTACCTCATCCGCAGGCGTGCCGGACTCCCCCTGCGCGGCGCCTTCGCCGTCGACGCCGGACACTTCGCCGAGGGTCTTCGTGCCGGAAAGGAGCGCTACGACCTGCTGCTGCACCGCGGCGATGTTGTCGAGCCGGAGGCGCGGGTCGAGGATGACAAAGGTGTCGCCTTGCTTGCGGTCTTCGTAGACGCGGCGGATCTTGCCGTCCTCCAGCGTCTTCGCGTCGCGTTCAACGAGGATCTTCGCGCGCTCGAGCATCACCGCGAGCACGTAGACCACGTTCTGCATCGTCGGGTCGTCGAGGGCAATCAGCTGGCGCAGGAGCTCGCCGGCGTCCTCCTTCTTCACCGGTTCGCTCTTCGGCGCCTTGACCGGGGCAAAGTAGACGCCGTCCCAGACCGAGAACGGCTCCCAGTCGCGCTCCATCGCCTTCCAGCACTCGGGATGGCAGTCGTAGCGGTCGTAGCCGGACGGCGTCTCCCTAAGCGCGCTCACGACCGGCGCCTTGTCCACCAGCGGTTTGGCGCAGACAGAACAGACGTGGCCGCGGCTTCTGATGTTCCATTCCTGGCTCATTTGGCGGCTTCCAAGGGGTCCTTTCTCCTTCTGACCCTCGACCTAAAGCTACTTGTTCTTGTGCCGCTGCGCCTTCATGCGCTTGTCGTATTTGTGCTTCGACATTTTCTTGCGGCGCTTTTTCTTGATGGATCCCATTTGTCTTTTCTCCTTGGGTTGCGGCGGCGAAGACTTCGACCGCCTCAGAAAATCACCTTGTTGAGCGGCAGCTCGATGATGCCAGTGCCACCGGCCGACTTGAGCGCCGGGATGAGGTCACGCACCTTGCGCTCTTCCACCACCGACTCCACCGCGAACCAGTCGCCGCCGTGCAGCGCGTTCACCGTCGGCGCGTGCAGGGCCGGCATCGCCTTGACCACCCGGTCGAGCGAGGCCTTCGGCGCGTTGCACTTGAGGAGCACCCGCCGCTGCGCCTCGAGCGCCCCGACGAGCAGCGTCCGGAGCTGCTCCAGCTTGGCGCGCTTCGCGCGGTTCTTCCAGGACGCCTTGTTGGCGATGAAGCGGAGGATGGTGTCGACGATGCGCAGGTTGTTCGCGCGGAGCGACGAGCCGGTCTCGGTGAGATCGACGATCGCGTCGACGAGCTCCGGCGCCTTCACCTCGGTCGCGCCCCAGCTGAACTCGACGTCGGCCTTGACGTGGTTCTTCTTCAGGTAGCGCTTCACCAGCCCCACCGCCTCGGTGGAGATGCGCTTGCCGGCGAGGTGCTTGACCGACTTGATCTTCGAGTCGTTCGGCACCGCCAGCACCCAGCGGACCGGGTTGGACGTCGCCTTGGAGTAGTTGAGCTCGCAGATCTCGTGGACGTCGCTGCCGTTCTCGTAGACCCAGTCGTAGCCGCAGATGCCCGCGTCCAGCAGCCCGAGCTCGACGTAGCGGCTCATCTCCTGCGGACGGAGCAGCCGGCACTTGATCTCCTCGTCGTCGATCGACGGCGTGTAGCTGCGGCTGGAGCACGTCACATTGAAGCCCGCCCGCTTGAAGAGGGCGAACGTGGAATCCTGAAGACTCCCCTTTGGTAAACCTAATACTATCGACATAATTTGTGAATTATACCATATTCGGCTTTCACTTGTCCAACGCGCCGACCAGATCGCGGACGGCGCCGAAGCCGTGGCGGACGCAGTAGTCGGCGATGCCGTCGTGGACCGCCGCTACAACGCCAGGATCGGAGAAGAGCGCGGTGCCGACGGCGACCGCGTTCGCCCCGGCCAGCAGGAATTCGACCGCGTCCTTCGCCTCGTAGACGCCGCCCATCGCGAGAATCGGCAGCTTCGTCGCCGCACGCGCGTCGTGCACCACCTTGACCGCCACCGGATGCACCGCGCGGCCGGAGAGCCCGCCAGAGCCGTTGGCGATGACCGGACGCCGCCGCTCGACGTCGATCACCATCGCCGGAATCGTGTTGATGAGCGAAAGCGCGTCCGCGCCCGCGTCTTCGCACGCGCGCACATAGGGGACGATCGACGGCACGTTCGGCGCGAGCTTCACGAAAAGCGGCAGCTTCGTCGCCGCGCGCACGGCCGAGACCACCTCGAACAGCACCTTTGGGTCCTGTCCGAAGGTGTGGCCGCCCTCCTTCACGTTGGGGCAGGAGACGTTCATCTCGATCGCCGCCACCGCGTCGCCGATCCGCCGCGCGACCTCGGCGTAGCCTTCCACCGACCCGCCCCAGATGTTGGCGATCACCGGCGGCGCGTCCGGCACCGTCGCGCGATAGCGCGGCAGCGTGATCTCGAGGAAATGGTCCACCCCGGTCCCCTGCAGGCCGATCGCGTTCACCAGCCCGCCCGGCACCTCGCAGTGGCGCGGCATCGGGTTGCCCGGCCACGGCTCCACCCGGATGCCCTTCGCCGTCACCGCACCGAGCTTGGCGTAGTTGACCGCGCCGAAGTATTCGAAGCCGTAGCCAAAGGTACCGCTCGCCGTGGCGACGGGCGTGCGCATCTCAAGTCCGCCCAAGTTGACGCGCATGTCGACCGCCGCCATGTCAGCCCTCCTTCTTCGTTTCGTCCGGCAATGGGAAAAGCTCCGCCGCGGCCTCGCGCACGCCGAGGTGGTGCCAGGCGTCGAGGACGACCGAGCCGCCGTCCGCCAGCTTCAACTTCAGGATGCCCTTCGACTCCCAGCGCGAGCGGTCGAGCTGCGCGACATCGGCGGGCGAGTGCCTGCGGCCGGCGACGGAAAAGCCGGCTTCGTCCCAGGCGAAGTCGAGCCGCGAGGAGAGGAACAGCCGCAGCCCCACCACGCCGGCGGCGACGACGAGGACGAGCGCGAGACCGAGCTGGGCGTTCGTCTTCTGGCGCTTGAACGCCTCGAGGTCGAGGCCTTCGGGCGGCTCCGCCTGCTCGATCGAGCGGTAGAGCTCGTCCGGCGCCATGTTTGGATAGCGCACCGCGCCGTCGTAGCCGAACCAGCCGCCGAGCGCGGCCATGACCACCGCGGCGAAGAGGTGGCGGCGCAGGTAGTCGGGGTTGAGGCGGAGGCGCTTCACTGCTCCTCCGTCACGCGCAGGATTTCCTTGACGCTCGTCACCCCGGCGAACACCTTGGCCCAGCCGTCTTCGCGCAGCGTCTTCATGCCTTTCGAGAGCGAGAGGTTGCGGATCTGGGTGGCGTTCTCGCGGCGGACGATCGCGCCCTCGATGTCCTCGTCCACCTCCAGCACCTCGAAGAGCGCGCGACGGCCCTTGTAGCCGGTGCGGGTGCAGGCGTCGCAGCCGTCCGGCTCGAACACGGTGTTCTGCGGCGGCGGCACGTCGAGGTTGTAGTACTTCATGTCGAGCGGCACCTCGCGGCGGCACTTCGGGCAGAGGCGGCGGCAGAGGCGCTGGCCCATCACGCCCGCGACGGCGGAGGCGATGAGGAACGGCTCGACGCCCATGTCGATGAGGCGCGGGAACGCGCCCGCGGCGTCGTTGGTGTGCAGGGTCGAGAACACCATGTGGCCGGTGAGCGAGGCGTTGATGGCGATCTCGGCCGTCTCGCGGTCGCGGATTTCGCCGACCATGATGATGTCCGGGTCCTGGCGCAGGAACGCACGGAGCGCGCGCGCGAAGGTCATGCCGATCTCGGACTGCATCTGCACCTGGTTGATGCCGGCCATGTGGTACTCGATCGGGTCCTCGGCGGTCATGATGCGGACGTCGATCTTGTTGACTTCCGAGAGGAAGGAGTAGAGCGAGGTCGACTTGCCGGAGCCGGTCGGCCCGGTCACGAGGAAGATGCCGTTCGGGCGGTGGATGATCTTGTTCACCACCTCGTAGTCGCGCTCGTTGAAGCCGAGGTCGTCCATCTTCACGAACGAGCCGGACTTGGCGAGGAGTCGGAGCGAGATCGACTCGCCGTAGGCCGCCGGCATCGTGGAGACGCGGATGTCGATGTCCTGCCCGGCGATGCGGATGCCGATGCGGCCGTCCATCGGCAGGCGCTTCTCGGCGATGTCGAGGTTGGCCATCACCTTGATGCGCGAGATGATTGCGTTCTTGAGGCGGTTGAGCTGCGGGGGCACGTCCACCTTGTGGAGCATGCCGTCGATGCGGTAGCGTATCCTCAGCTCCGTCTCCTGCGGCTCGATGTGGATGTCGGTCGCTCCCTGGCGGTCGGCCTCGGCGATGATCTGGTTCACGAAACGGACGATCGACGCCTCCTCGCCCATCTCGTTGACGTCGATCTTGGTCATCGTGCCGATGTCGTCGCCGACCTCGTAGCGGCCGTCCTCGAGCATCTTCTCGATCGCCTCGGCGCCGACGCCGTAGTACTTCTTGACGGCCTTCTCGACCTCTTCGCGCGGCGCGAGCGCCACCTTCACCGCCACTCCGGCCGCGAGCCGCGCGCCGTCCGCCGCCGCGGTGTCGAACGGGTCGGAGGCGACGATGGTGAGCGTGCCGCCGTCGAGCCGGAACGGCAGCACGGTGAACTGGTTCACCGCCGCCGCGGTCAGCTTCTGCAGCGCCTCGGGCGACGGGTTCTGGCGCGAGAGGTCGACGGTCTCGAGGCCGAGCGCGCGCCCGACGGCGGCGAGGAACTCGGCCTCCTTCACGCCGCCGAACTTGACCGCCGCCTCGGCGAGCCCCATGCCGGGGTTGGCCGCGCGCTGCGTCGCGATGCGCTCGATGGCCTCGTCGGAATAGACGCCAGTCGACTTCAGGATCAGCGTCGACAGGGACGAGCTTTCGGACGGTTGGCTTTCGGACATGGCGGCGGGATTCCTTGTGCGGTGGTCAGACCACGGGGCGGATGTACTTCGACTTGAGCGCCCGCCAGAAGACGACGCAGAACGCCGACAGCGGAATCGCCAGCAGCATCCCGAGGAGCGGGCCGAGGAGCGTCGACCAGAGGAAGAACGAGAAGATCACCCCGGCATAGCCGAGCCCGGTGCGCCCGCCCTGGATCTTCGGGGTGATGAGGTAGCCGTCGAGCAGCTGCCCCGCGAGCCACACCGCAAGCACCGCCGCGAGGCGCACGCCGGAGCCGCCGGCGCCGAAGTACGCGAGCGGCAGCGCAATCGGCAGGCAGACGAGCGAGCCGAGGAACGGCACCAGGTTGATGACGCCGAGCGCGAAGCCGACGATGAAGCCATAGGGGAGGCCGACGAGCGTGAAGCCGACGCCGTAGAGCACGCCCTCCACGAGGCAGATCACCGCCTGGCGCTGGAAGAAGGAGACCAGGATGCCGGTGAACGCGTCGAACTGCTCCGCCACGAACGCGCGCGTCTCGGGCTTGAGGAACGCAAGCTCCTCCACGATCTCGCTGCCGCGGCGTTCGCGCGTGGTGAGGAAGAAGACGAAGAAGATCACCGTCACCAGCGCGGAGACGAGCACGCCGAGGAGCTTCAGCGCGCTGGTGCCGGCCTTGAGCGCCGTCGCGCCGTAGTGAGTGTAGATGTCGCCGAGGCTGTCGTAGGGGACGCCCATCTGAACCAACAGCGAGTGGAGGCGCGGGAAAGTCTCGCGGAACCACGCCGCCACCTGCGCGGCGAGGTGCGGACCCTGGGAGATGAGGTTGGAGAGCTGGTCGACGACCAGCGCACCCGCATACCACACCGCAAGGCCAAAGGGCACGAACACCGTCGCGCACATCGCGACGAGCGCCAGCGTCGGGTTGTGCACGAGCCGCCGCCACCAGTGGTAGTAGGGGCGGAAGAAGAGCGCGAGGAAGAACCCCAGGAGCACCGGCACCAGCGCCGGCGAGGCGAACGCGAGCGCCTTGAGCAGGAACCAGGCCACAAACGCCGCGAACGTCAGCACCGCCACGGACGCAAGGACGCCAAGCCCGTTCGCGACGAAATGCCGCGGACGAGCCGCCCCTCCAGCTGTCTTTTCCTCCTCCATGTCCGCATATTATACCATAATTGCCGCGGCGTCGGCTATGGCTTCTTCGCCGGCCTTTCGTCCGATCTCGTAGATGCGCTGCATGCAATCAGGGTCGTGGCAGACGCGCGAGATCGGCAGCGGCTCCTTCGGGCAGACAAGCATCGCATTCCCCTCGGCGACGCGCGAGTCGATGTATTCCAGCGTCTCGTTGTACCACTTGTAGCGGTTCTTCAGCGCATGGTAGACGGCGGGATGGCGGAAAAGCGGCCTGAGCAGTCCGATCCGCCGCTTCGGAAACTTGCGATAGCCGTGCGGCCTCGTGGTGACGACAAGGTTGCGCTCGAAGCCGATCGACTCGAAGTAGCGGAGCGGTATGCCGTCCGAAAGTCCGCCGTCGAGGTATTCGCGGCCGTCGATCTCGACCGGGCGCGAGACGAGCGGCATCGACGCCGAGGCCTGCATCCACCTGAACGCCGCCGCGTCAGCCTTGTCGAGCCGCCGGTACACTGGCTTCCCGGTCGCGCAGTCCGTCGCCACGACGTGGAACTCCATCGGATTCGCCGCGAACGCCGCCGCGTCGAAGACGTCAAGCTCCAGCGGCAGCTCGCGGTAGCAGAAGTCCGCGCCGAACATGTCGCCCGTCGCGAGGAGCGACTTCCACGAGCAGTAGCGGGGATCGCGCGCGAACCGCTTGTTGTAGCGGATGACGCGGCCGATCTGCCCGCTCTTGTAGTTGCACCCGAAGCACGCGCCCGCCGACACGCCGACGAGGCCGTCGAACTTCACGCCATGCTCCATCAGCACGTCCAGGACGCCGGCCGTGAACAGCCCGCGCATCGCCCCGCCCTCCAGCACAAGCCCTCGCTTCATTGGGCAAGCATTCCTCGGCAAAAGCCCGGGATGTTTCCTCGGCAGGGGATACGCGCAGCGCTCACTTCGCGATCTCGGGGTGCTGGACCGCGAGCGGCGTTCCCTTCTGCGAGACGTAGAACATGTCCAGCACGACCGTCTTGTCGCCGCGGTTCTCGCCGTGGTGGACGGTGCCGACCATCTCTACGACCGCCTCGCCCGCGCGGACGGTCTTCTCCTTGCCGTCGACGCCGATGATCGTGAGCTCGCCCTGCTGCACGATGCCGTAGTTCATCACGGGATGGTGGTGCCAGCCGAGCTTGCTGCCGCGGGGGAACACATAGCGCTTGACGACGAGCTCCGGCTTCCCGACGGGATAGTCCGGCAGCTCCGCGCCGTCCCAGCTCTGCGACGTGCGCTTGAGCTCCATTGTCGCGACCTCCGTCGCGCCGTCGTACTCGGCGAACGCCGCGCAGCTGCGCGACGAAGCGCACCCAGCCGCGCAGAAAAGCGCCGTGCAAAGCGCAACCAACGAAATGTGGATTCTGTCCATGGTCCTCCTTGTTTGGTTGAGTGTATTATACCATAATCAACCGACGCCCGTCTGCGGCGTCGATGGTCGAGCATTTTGACCTTAAAGCGTAACATTCTCTTTTGCTTTTATCGTGCAAAATGACAGCACTCTGCATGATAAGATAAAATTCTCTTTAGCATTTCGTGCAAAATCCGTCATTATGCACGAAAAGCGTAAAACCCCGTTTTCACTACAACCTAAGGCGCGTCTTGTCATTGTGCATCCTCCATCGTGATTTCTGGCTTCATAGGCAGGGAGATCTGAACCCCCGACTTTCTGCTGGTGTTACTCCTTCCCTACGGCATCCGATCAATTGCGGCCTTGAGCCTCGCCTTGAGCTCCTCAAGGCGCTCCCACTCGCCGTGGGACTCGGCGTAGGCCATCAGACCTTCTAACCGGTGGATCTCGTCAATCAACTTGTCTCTCTGGGGTAGTGCCATTGCCGGACTCCATTATGTTGACAGATTGCCCACGAGGTCAAGGATGCGCATGTGGGCAGCGTCCGTCTTATGCTTGCCGATACCGATTGGCCATCTGCGCTCCTGACTCTCTGTCGG
>CADCCW010000029.1 GCA_902800055.1 uncultured bacterium | reverse complement strand
CGCGGCGGTTCGCGTCGCGGCGGCCGCGGCGACCGCGGGCGCTCGCCGCGTCCGGATGTGGTCAACACCGCGGCCGGCGAGATGCGTCCTGGCGGCGAGATCTCGGCGGCGGAGCTCGAGCGGCTCCGCGCCGAGCACGCCAAGTGGGACCCCGCGTCCTTCGCGGTCGAGCCGCAGGAGGGCAAGAAGCGGTTCCAGGACTTCGACCTTCCCGGTGAAGTGCTGCACGGCATCGCCGACCTCGGCTTCAGGTACTGCACCGAGATCCAGGCGCTTTCGCTCGACCAGGCGCTGGCCGGCCGCGACATCGCGGGCAGGGCGCAGACCGGGTCCGGCAAGACCGCCGCGTTCCTGGTGGCGATCCTCACCCGCTACCTGCGCTCGCCCGAGCGCCGGGCCGAGAAGGGCGGCGCCCCGCGCGCGCTCGTCATCGCCCCGACGCGCGAGCTGGTGATCCAGATCTGCAAGGACGCGCACGCGATCGGCAAGTACTGCGACCTGAGGTCGCTCGCCGTCTACGGCGGCATGGACTACGACCGCCAGAAGCGCGAGGTACTCGCCTCGCCGGTCGACCTGCTCGTCGCGACGCCCGGGCGACTGCTCGACTACGTCCGCAGCCGCGTCATCGACCTCTCGCACGTCGACACCCTCGTCATCGACGAGGCCGACCGGATGCTCGACATGGGCTTCATCCCCGACGTGCGCAGGATCATGAGCAGCCTGCCGCCGAAGGACCGCCGCACCACCATGCTCTACTCGGCGACGCTCGACGAGACGGTGATGCGCCTGGCGACGAACTGGATGAACGAGCCCTACAAGGCCGAGGTGGAGTCCGAGACGAACGCCACCGACACGGTCAAGCAGGTCGTCTACGTGATCCAGGCGAAGGACAAGTTCACGGTGCTCTTCAACCACGTCGCGCTCCATCCCGACGCGCGGACGATCGTGTTCTGCAACCGCAAGTCGACGACGGAGGACGTCTACGAGTCGCTGAAGATCCGCGGCGTCTCGGTGGAGATGCTATCCGGCGACGTCAACCAGAACAAGCGCCTCAAGGTGCTCGACCAGTTCCGCGACGGCGAGGTGAAGGTGGTGGTGGCGACCGACGTCGCCGGCCGCGGCCTGGACGTGAAGGGTCTCGAGTACGTGGTCAACTTCGACTTCCCCTACGAGGCCGAGGACTACGTGCACCGCATCGGCCGCACCGGCCGCGCCGGCTCGACGGGAGTTGCGATCTCCTTCGCCGACGAGTTCGAGAGCTGCCAGATCCCCGACATCGAGGCGTACATCAAGGAGCCGCTGAAGTGCACGGTGATCGGTCCCGACGATCCGCTCCTCAAGCCCATCCCCGCCCGGCATTCGAAGCTCGGAGAGGTGGACGCCGAGGCGCGCGCCCAGGTGGACGCCCGCGAGGCGGCCGGCGAGGAGGAGAAGGCGGCCGCGGCCGCGATGGTCGGCGCGAACGCGACGACCGGCACCGGCGCTCCCGCGGTCCTCAGGACCGACGCGCCGCAGCGCGAGCTGCCGAAGTTCGACAGCGCCTGCGAGCCGAAGAAGCCTGCTCCGGACGAAACCGACGCCTACACCAAGCCGGTCGCCCAGAAGGCGAAACTCGAGGAGTGGCAATTGACACCCGAAGGTCAAAATTGATATAATACACAAACTTTTAACCAAGGAAAAGATAAATGCCGACAATCAACCAGCTGATCCGCAAGGGGCGCCGCCCCCTGGCAAAGCATTCGAAATCGCCTGCGCTGAAGGCGTGCCCCCAGCGCCGTGGCGTCTGCCTCGTCGTCAAGACGATGACGCCCAAGAAGCCGAACTCCGCGCTCCGCAAGGTGGCGCGTGTGCGTCTCACCTCCGGCTACGAGGTGACCGCGTACATCCCGGGCGAGGGTCACAACCTGCAGGAGCACTCCGTGGTGATGGTCCGCGGCGGCCGTGTCAAGGACCTCCCTGGCGTGCGCTACCACATCATCCGCGGCAAGCTCGACTCGCTTGGCGTCGCCGGCCGCAACCGCAGCCGTTCGAAGTACGGCATGAAGAAGGCCAAGAAAGAGGAGAAGTAAGCCATGAGTCGCAGAGGCAAGGCAGTAGTCAAGCGCGTCACGCTCGACCCGAAGTACAACTCCGAGCTCGTCGCCCACATGATCCGCGTGGTCATGAAGGACGGCAAGAAGACCGTCGCCGAGCGCATCGTCTACGGCGCGATCGACAAGGTCGCCGAGAAGATGAAGGAGGATCCCTCCAAGTTCGTCAAGGACGAGAAGGCGCTCGAGGACCCGCTTGAGGTCGTCGCCGCCGCGATCGAGAACATGAAGCCCCAGGTCGAGGTGAAGACCCGCCGCGTCGGCGGCACCACCTACCCGGTGCCGGTGCCGATCGCCGCGAACCGCCAGCTTTCGCTCGCGCTGCGCTGGGCCACCCAGTTCGCGTCCGCGCGCCACGGCATGGGCATGCCGGCCGCCGTCGCGGCCGAGCTCGTCGACGCCTTCCAGGGCCAGGGCAACGTCATCAAGAAGCGCGACGACGTGCACAAGATGGCCGCGGCCAACAAGGCGTTCGCGCACTACGCCTGGTAAGGGCTGTGCGCGCCTTGGACGCTTGACGGGGAATCCGGGGCCGCAACGGCTCCGGATTCGCTGTTTTTTCGGGTCCGGCACTTGCAAGGGCAGGGCGGATTGTGGTATACTTCCCTCTAAAACAGGGCTTTCCAAAAAAGGAGGAGGACCAAGATGAAGACACCAGAAGAGTTTCTCGCCGACAACGGCTTTGTGACCGCGGCCGAGATTGACCGCCAGGCGCTGACCGCGTCGCTGCTTTCCGAGATGGAGAAGGGGCTCAGGGGCGAGAAGTCGTCCCTGCTGATGATCCCCGCCTACGTCGGCGTCGACGGGCGCATCCCGCAGGGCTCCAAGGCGATTGTTCTCGACGCGGGCGGAACCAACTTCCGCGGCGGCGTCGTGACCATCCCGCCGAAGGTGGAGGAGAAGCAGAACCAGCCGATGCCCGGCACCCACGGCCACGTCGGCGAGGCCGAGTTCTACGACGCCTTCGCCAAGGAGATCAAGCGGCTTGAGGGCAAGGCGACGGTCGAGAAGATCGGCTGGTGCTTCTCCTATCCCGCCGAGTCCACGCCGGAGCTGGACGCGAAGCTGCTGCGCTGGACGAAGAACGTGGACGCGCCGGAGATTGTCGGCGAGCTCGTCGGCGCGGAGCTTCTCAAGCGCACCGGCGGCAAGTCCATCGCCGTCGTCAACGACACGGTCGCCACCCTGCTCGCCGCCAAGGCGACCGAGGGCGACAAGACGTATTCCTCCTACATCGGATTCATCCTCGGCACCGGCACCAACACGGCCTATGTCGAGAAGAACGAGAACATCACCAAGCTCCCTGGCCTGAAAGCCGGCGGCTCGATGATCATCAACGCCGAGTCTGGCGCGTTCGACAAGGCGCCGCGCTCCAAGTTCGACCTCGCGGCGGACGCGAAGACCGGCAACCCCGGCCACGGCCTCTACGAGAAGATGATCGCCGGCGCCTATCTCGGCGGCGTCGGGCTCGAGATCCTCAAGGCCGCGGCTAAGGAGGGCTTCCTGCCCAAGGCCGCCAACGCCGTCGCCGGCCTCGGCTCGCTGGAGACGCGCGACCTGAGCGAGTTCTGCGCCAACTTCCGCGACACGCGCCCCAACCCGCTCTACCTGGTCTTCGCCGACGCCGACGAGGCCAAGATGGCGCGCCGGCTGACGCTCCCCGTCTTCGAGCGCGCGGCGGTGCTCACCGCGGTGCAGCTGGCGGCGTTCGTGATCAAGTCCGGCGAGGGCGCCGACGCCTCCGCCCCGGTCGCGATCAACATCGACGGCTCCACCTACTACAAGACCAAGGCGATTCCGTTCGCCCAGACCGTGGTGAAGGAGCTCGACGACATGCTCGTCAAGCGCCGCAACATCCACTACGAGATCACCCCGCAGGTCGAGGACGCGCCGATGGTCGGCGCCGGCATCGCCGCGATGCTGTAGTGATGAACCGGACTGTTACAAGGGCCGCCCTGGCCGCGCTCGCCGCCGCGCTCGCCGCCGCCGCGCCGGCGGTGGAGGTGGACGGCATCGCCGCCAGGGTCGGAACCGAGGCGATCCTCAAGAGCGACGTGGCGATGGAGCTGGCGAGGCTCCGCCTGCCGGCTTCGCGCTACGACGAAGTGCGGGCGGAGCTCATCGACCGCAAGCTGATCCTCCGCGCCGCGTCCGAGGCGAAGATGACGCTGCAGGACTGGATGGTCGAGAACCGCATCCGGGAAATCATCGACCGGTCGTTCGGCGGCGACCGCAACCAGCTGATCGAGACGCTCGCGAAGCAGAAGGTGTCCTATCCCGAGTGGCACGCGCGGATGCGCGAGGACATGGTCATCCAGGCGATGCGCTGGAACGTGGTGGACAAGAACGCCACCGCCAGCCCCGCCGCGATGCGCGAGGAGTTCAACGCCAACCCCGGCAAGTACTCGACGCCGCCGAAGGTGACGGTGTCGGTGATCCTGCTCAAGCCCGAGGACGCGGAGAAGCGCGACGAGATCTCGGCTGCGCTCGCGACGGAGTCGTTCGCCGACCTCGCCCGCAGGTACAGCGCCGACAGCCACGCCGCGGATGGCGGGGTGTGGAAGGACGTAGTCCCGGCCGACGTCTTCAAGAAGGATATTTGCGACGAGATCGCCAAGATGCCCAAGGGCACCATCAGCCACTGGATCGAGCTGGACGGCTGGAGTTTCCTCCTGCGCAAGGACGAGGAGACCCCCGGCCGCGCCCGCACCTTCGCCGAGGCGTACGCCGACGTGGAGGAGAACGTGCGCCAGGCGGTGCTGCAGAAGATGTACCGCGACTGGGTCGAGCGCCTCCGCGCCGAAACCTACATCAAGGTCTACTGACATGCTTACCTGGATGGATTCGCTCAGGGGGCGTTCGATGCTCCGCCTCGCCTCGTTCACCGACGAGGAGATGGTCAACCTCATCGACCTCGCCGCGCAACTCAAGGCGCGGCGCGCGGCGGGGGTGCGCGGCAACCTGCTCCACCGCAGGAACATCGCGCTCATCTTCGAGAAGAGCTCCACTCGGACGCGCAACTCGACGCTGATCGCCGTGCGCGACGAAGGCGGCAACGGCGAGTACCTGACGCGCCCCGACATCCACTTCGGGAAGAAGGAGTCCGTGAAGGACACCGCGCGGGTGCTGGGGCGCATCTACGACGGCATCCTCTTCCGCGGCTTCAGGCAGTCCGACTGCGAGGACCTCGCGAAATACTCTGGCGTCCCGGTTTGGAACGGGCTTACCGACGACTACCACCCGACCCAGATCTTCGCCGACCTCCTCACTGTGCGCGAAACATTCGGCTCGCTGGACGCCAACACCTGCGTCGCCTACGTCGGCGACGGGCGCAACAACGTCGCGAACTCGCTGATGATGGGCTGCGCCAAGTGCGGCGTCCGCTACGTCTGCTGCTGCCCGAACGAGCTGAGGCCGGACGAGAAGGTGCTCGCCGAGGCTGAGGAGGTGGCGAAGCGCAACGGCGTCGACATCCGCGTCTTCGACGACCCCGCGAAGGGCGTGAAGGGCGCCAACGTCCTCTACACCGATGTTTGGGTGTCGATGGGCGAGGAGGCGAAGACGGCCGAGCGCGTCAAGATGCTCCGCCCCTACCAGATCAACATGGAGCTCATGCGGGCGACCGGAAACCTCGAGGGGCGGCTCATGTTCCTCCACTGCCTCCCGGCGTTCCACGACTTCAACACCGAGGTCACGAAGGACTGCGGCGCCCTGGAGGTGACCGACGAGGTCTTCGAGTCGAAGTACTCCAAGGTCTTCGACGAGTCCGAGAACCGCATGCACACGATCAAGGCGCTGCTCGTCTCGGCGCTCTGCGACCGCGCTGCGATCTGAGGACGGCGGTCGGGTTTTGGCACAACAGGAAAACAGCTGGAGACATTCATGGAAGAGCAAGTCAAGGCAAAACTGGAGGAGCTCCGCGTCGGCCTACAGGCAGACGGCGGCGACCTCGAATTCGTGAAGATGGACGGCAAGGTCGTGTATCTGCGCCTCGTCGGCCACTGCGGGAGCTGTCCGTTCGCGATGATGACGCTCAAGCAGGGCATCGAGGCGTCGCTCCGCGAGCTCGACCCCGAGATCACGGTCGAGAGGGTGGAGGGCTGATGAAGACGGTGAACGTGTCGCTCGTCGGCGTCGGCGGGCAGGGCATCATCCTCGCCGCGGACATCCTCGCCAAGGCGGCGGCGATGGCCGGGTACGACGTGAAGAAGTCCGAGATCCACGGCATGGCCCAGCGCGGCGGCTCGGTGACGAGCCAGGTGCGCTTCGGTGCATCGGTCGCCTCGCCGATCATCCAGGAGGGCACGGCCGACATCCTCGTCGCCTTCGACAAGATCGAGGCGCTGCGCAGCTCCGGGGTGCTGGCGAAGGACGGCACGGCGGTGGTGAACGACCTCTGCCTCGTGCCGGTCACGGTGTCCTCGGGCCAGCAGCCGCCGGTCGAGGACCTCGACGGCAGGGTGAAGAAGACCTTCAGGCAGCTGGTGTTGGTCGACGCACAGGGAATCGCGTCCGGCGAGATCGGCAACGCGCGCACGATGAACATGGTGCTCGCGGGCGCGCTCTCGGCTATGTGCCCGTTTCCGGAGGAAGTGTGGTACGCGGCGATGGCGGAGCTCCTTTCGGGCCCCAAGGCGAAGCTTCTCGAGGTGAACCGCAGGGCGTTCGCGGCCGGCCGCGCGCGCGCTATCGGAGGCCGGTGAAGATGGCCGAGACGCTGAGCTTCGAGCCGCCGCGCGGGATGCGCGACTTCTACCCCGAGGACATGGCGTGGCGCAACCGCGTGTTCGACGCGTTCCGCGCCGCAGGCGAGGCTGCTGGGTTCAGCCCCTACGACAGCTGCGTCGTCGAGAGCTACGACCTGCTGGCCAGGAAGGCCGGCGAGGAGGTGGGCGAGCAGATCTACCACTTCTTCGACAAGTCCGAGCGCCACATCGCGCTGCGTCCGGAGATGACCCCGACGCTCGCGCGGATGGTGGCGCAGCGCCAGAAGGAGCTTTCGTTCCCGATCAAGTGGACGACTATCGCGCAGTGCTTCCGCTACGAGCGGATGACCAAGGGGCGCAAGCGCGAGCACTACCAGTGGAACGTCGACATCGTCGGCGAGGACTCGGTGCTGGCCGAGGCGGAGGTGCTCGGCGCGGCGTGCGACGCGCTGCGGCGGATGGGGCTTTCAACGGCGGACTTCAGGGTGCACGTCTCCTCGCGGCGGCTGCTCGGCGAGGTGCTGGAGCGGAGCGGCGTTCCCGCCGACCGCCATGCGCAGGTGTTCCTCGCGCTCGACAAGCGCGGCAAGATGCCGGATGCCGAGATCGCCGCGATGCTGCGCGACGGCGGGCTCGACGACGCGCTGGTTGCCAAGGTGTTCGAAATCCTCTCGCTGAAGGACCTCGACTCTGTCGTCGCCTACCTGGGTGCGGCGGCGGAGGGCTCGCGCGCGGTGGCGGAGCTCTCGGAGCTCTTCCGGCTCGCCGGCGCGGCTGGCTTCGCGGAGTCGCTCGTCTTCGACATCGGCGTCATCCGCGGCTTGAGCTACTACACCGGCATCGTGTTCGAGTGCTTTGACGCCAAGGGCGAGTTCCGGGCGATCTTCGGCGGCGGCCGCTACGACAACCTGCTCACCGCGATCGGCGGAATGCCGATGAGCGCCGTGGGCCTGGGCTTCGGCGACGTGGTGGTGACCGAGCTTTTGAAGTCCCGCCTCGGCGGGAGTGCGTCCTCCGCGCGCAAGGGCGTCGCGGTTGGTTTTATGGAGGACGCCCAGCGCGATGCCGCGGTGCGTCTTGCCGCGCGTCTGCGCGGCGAGGGGAAGTCGGTCGACCTTGCGCTCCACGCGATGAAGCCGAAGAAGTTCTTTGCCCACGCCGGCTCCTCGATGGCGGCGGAGGCGGTGTTCCTGGGACCCGACGACGTGGAGAAGGGCGCCGCCAGGCTCAAGAACCTCGAAACGCGCGAAGAGGCCGAGATAAGCCTATGACCGCGCTCGTGCTTGCCGCCGCGATGGCGTCTTCGGAAGCGCTGGTCACGGTGCTCAATACCAGCAATTCCGTTCCGATTGCCCGCTACGCCGAGGCGGTGGCGGTGGTGGATCGCGACGCCGCAGAAGGCAAGCCGATCCAGCAGTTCGTGGTTGGGGTCACGACCGACGACCAGGAGAAGTCGAAGCGCCTGCTCGCCGCTTCGCGCAAAACCATCAAGATGCTGGCTGAGAAGCGCGACAATCCGCTCGCCTGGTATCTCCTCTCGATGGAGGCCAACGACCGCAAGCTGCTGGAGCGGGCGGCTAAGGGCGGCAACGTGCAGGCGCTCAACGCGCTCGGCTCGATTCTGATCCAGGAGGCCCGCGAGGCGCAGGCAACGGCGACGAACGAGGCGCCGCGGCAACTGATGCGAGATGGGTTCGAGTGCTTCCGCAGGGCATCGGAGCAGCGTGACGCGAATTCGTTCGTCAACGTCGGCGTCTGCTACATGAGCGGAATTGGCTGCCGCAAGAACGCCATGCTTGCGTTCGAGTGCTTCCGCTCCGCGGCGCAGACGGGCCATCCCGAGGCGATGCAGTACCTTGCCATCTGCTACGACAGAGGCATCGGGGTGGACATGGACCCCGCCCAGGCGCTTTTCTGGAAGATGAGGTCGCGCGCCTGCCGCGGCGACACAGCGGCGGCGAAGTGGCTGGAGGGGCGCAGATGACGGTGCTGATGGTCGGCGACGTGGTCGGCAACCCCGGCCGGCGGATCCTCAGGCGCGAGCTCAAGGGGCTCAAGGCACGCTTCGGCGCCGCGGCGGCGGTGGTCAACGCCGAGAACTGCGCCGCGGGCTCTGGCATCACCGCCGCGCTCGCGGAGGAGATCTTCGAAGCCGGGGCGGACGCGATCACCCTCGGCGACCACACCTGGGGCCAGAAGGAGTTCGCCGCTCAGATCGGCGGCATCGAGCGCCTGGTGCGCCCGGCCAATTTCGCCGCGGAGTGCCCCGGCCGCGGCTGGTGCATTGTCAACCTGCCGGTCGGGCGTGTCGCCGTCCTCAACCTCCAGGGCAGGGTGTTCATGCAGGCGGCGGAATGCCCGTTCAAGGCGGCCGAGCGCGCGCTGGCGGAGATTCCGAAGGACGTTCCCGTCGTCGTCGACTTCCACGCCGAGGCGACGAGCGAGAAGATGACGCTTGCCCACTATCTCGACGGACGCGTCGCCGCCGTCGCCGGCACCCACACCCACGTGCAGACGTCGGACGCCAGGCTGCTCCCGAAGGGTACGGCGTACATCACCGACCTCGGGATGACGGGACCATACGTCTCCTCGATCGGGCGCGACCTCAAGCCGGTCACCCGCAAGTTCATCACCGGCATCCCCGCGCGCTTTGATGTTGCCGAGGGACCCTGCACGCTCGAGGGCGCGGCGGTTTCGATTGACCCCGCCACGCGGATGGCGACCTCGATCGAGGCGTTCCGCGTCCGTGAGGAGCGACCAGCTTCTAAGGGATGACAACGTTTTTGAAGGAGACCTGATGAGAAAACTACCGTTCGACAAGGCGAAGCTTGAGCAGATAGCCGCGGAATACCCGACCCCGTTCCACATCTACGACGCGAAGGCGATCCGCGAGAACGCTCGCCGGCTGAAGAAGGCGTTTTCGTGGAACAAGGGGTTCCGCGAGTACTTTGCGGTCAAGGCGACGCCGAATCCCGAGATCATGAAGCTCCTGAAGGAGTTCGACTTCGGCAGCGACTGCTCCTCGATGGCCGAGTTGGTGCTCGCCGAGCGTGTCGGCAACACCGGCGAGGCGATTATGTTCACTTCCAACGACACGCCGGCGGAGGAGTTCGTGAAGGCGTGGGATCTCGGCGCGATCGTGAACTTCGACGACGTCACCCACTGGCCGTTTTTCCTCGACGCCCTGCACCGGGTCGGCCGCATTCCCGCCGCGATTGCCGAGGGCGCGAATCCGCTCTCGTCGCGCCTCTTCTGTTGCCGCTACAACCCCGGTCCGCTCAAGGGCGGCAACGCCATCATCGGCAAGCCCGAGGAGGCGAAGTACGGCTTCACCCGCGACCAGCTCTTCGACGGCTACGCCGCGATGCGCGACGCCGGCGTCAGGCGCTTCGGCATCCACGCGATGGTCGCGTCGAACGAGCTCGACCCCGACTACATCGTCGATACCGCGCGGATGCTCTTCGAGCTCGTGGGCGAGCTTCACTCACGCCTCGGCATCGACTTCGAGTTCGTCAACATCGGCGGCGGCATCGGCATTCCCTACCGCCCCGACCAGCGTCCAATCGACCTCGAGGCGGTCGGCCGCGGCATCGAGCGTGCATATGCGGAGCTGGTGTCCGGCGCCGGGCTCGGGGCCGTGAAGCTTTTCATGGAGTGCGGCCGCTGCGTCACCGGCCCCTACGGCTACCTCGTATCGCGCGTCCTCCATCTCAAGAACACCTACCGGCTCTACGCCGGGCTCGACGCCTCGATGAGCAACCTGATGCGCCCGGCCCTCTACGGCGCCTACCATGAGATCGTGGTGCCGGGCAAGGAGAACGCCACCGAGACTTCGGTCTACGACGTCACCGGCTCGCTCTGCGAGAACAACGACAAGTTCGCCATCCAGCGCATGTTGCCGGTGCTGGAGCGCGGCGATTTGGTGGTGATCTGCGACGCCGGCGCCCACGGGCATGCGATGGGCTTCCAGTACAACGGCAAGCTTCGGAGCGCCGAGCTGCTGCTGGAGGACGACGGCTCGGTGCGGCTCATCCGCCGCGCGGAGACGCTTGATGACTATTTCGCGACGCTGGTGTGAGCGGCGCGGCTGAATCGAAAGGGGAGAAGACAGGATGAAACCGACATTGGTGGTGCTCGCGGCGGGCATGGGCTCGCGCTACGGCGGGCTTAAGCAGGTTGACCCGGTGGGGCCCTCGGGCGAGGCGATCCTCGACTATTCGGTGTTCGACGCCGTGCGCGGCGGCTTCGGCAAGGTGGTGTTCGTGATCCGCCGCGACTTCGAGGCGGAGTTCAAGGACAAGGTCGGCCGCAAGTACGAAGGCCTGGTGCCGGTGGAGTACGCCTACCAGGACATTGCCGACCTGCCAGCGCCGTACACGGTGCCGGCTGGCCGCGCCAAGCCCTGGGGCACGGCGCACGCGGTGCGCGCGGCGCGCGGGGTGGTGGCCGAGCCGTTCGCGGTCATCAACGCCGACGACTTCTACGGCCGTGACGCGTTCGCCAAGATCGGCGCATACCTCGCCTCGCCGGAGGCGGAGTCGCCGTCCGGCGGCAAGTACCGTTTCGCGATGGTCGGCTACCGGCTCGACCTCACCTTGAGCGCCAACGGCTCCGTCGCCCGCGGCATCTGCAACGTTGGCGAAGACGGACTCCTCGCCGGCGTCACCGAGATGACCAAGCTCGTCAAGGCCGGCGACGTCGCCGAGAACCGCGAGGATCCGGACAATCCGGTTAAGGTCCCGCTCGACGCCCGCGTGTCGATGAACCTCTGGGGCTTCCAGCGCGCGCTTTTCGACGAGCTCGAGCGGCGCTTCCCGGCCTGGCTCGCGGAAAACGGCGCCAAGGAGAAGAGCGAGTGGTACATCCCGTTCGTCGTGG
Source organism: uncultured bacterium (assembly GCA_902800055.1). GTDB lineage: Bacteria > Verrucomicrobiota > Kiritimatiellia > RFP12 > UBA1067 > UBA1067. Next base: position 15,220 of record CADCCW010000029.1, on the reverse strand, counting down.
ACGAGCTCGTGCGCGAGGGCAAGGCAGAGTGCCGCGTGCTGCCGACCGACTCCTCATGGTTCGGGGTGACCTACCGCGAGGACAAGCCGTTCGTGGTGGCGGAGATCCGCAAGCTCGTTGAGGCGGGCGAGTATCCGGAGAACCTGCTTGCGGCTGTCTGACCGGCTTCTCGATTTCCTCTGGCCGCGGAAGTGCGCGGTCTGCGGCGGCGCGGTCGACCGGCCTGGCCGCCACCTGTGCTGCGACTGCTTGATGCGCCTGCCGTTCGCGCCGACGGACGGGCTGTGCCGCAAGTGCGGGCGCGACGCGCCTGGGCTGAACGGGGAGTTTCTCTGCTCCTACTGCGCCGACGAGCTGAAGCCGGCCTTTGACCGCGCCGGGAGCGCCCTGCGCTTCGAGGGCGAGGCGAGGGAGCTCGTGAACGCGTTCAAGTTCTGCGGGGCGCTTTACCTGCGCAGGGACTTCGCCGATTTCCTCGAGGCGGCGACTCGGTCGCGCTTCCGCATCGGCGAGATCGCCTTTGTCGCGCCCATGCCTTCTTCGCTCGTAAACCGCTTCTACCGCGGCTACAACCAGTGCCGGTACCTGGCGGACGCGCTGGCGGAGCGGATCGGCGTGCGGACAGTGCCGGGCGCGCTCCGCCGTGTCGGCAATTTCCGCAAGCAGTCCACGCTCCGAGCGGCGGAACGGCGGCAGAACGTCAAGGGCACGTTTGCCGTGACCCGCAGCGGGGCGCGGGCGCTGGCGGCGGCGGGGAAGGGGAAGGCGGTGCTGGTGGTGGACGACATCATGACCACCGGCTCCACGCTTTCCGAATGCGCCCGCACGCTCAAGGCCGCAGGGGCGGGGAAGGTGTGGTGCGTCACGCTTGCCCGCACGGTCAGCTCTTGAGCTCGGCCTCCTGGCTCTCCAGAAACTCGCGCGCGAGGGCGAGCGAGCCGGCGCTTTCGAAGCCGCCGACCGCGTCCATCAGCTCCAGCCGCGAGACTGAGTAGTCGTGCCCGTGCGCCCGGCGGTTGAACACGAGCTCGAAGTCGCCGGCGAAGCCGAAGAGCGAAAGCACTGCGCCGGGAAGGTCGCCGAGTGGCGGCAGGTCGATGCTGTCGGTCCTGAAGGTGCAGGCAAGGGTGGTGCCGACGCCTTTCTCGCTTTGGAGCTCGACCGTACCGCCGCAGGCGTCGCAGGTCTGCTTGACGAACGGAAGCCCCATCCCGACCTTCCGCTTGTCGTGCTTGCCGGGCTCGGTGAAGAAGGGGTTGAAGGCCCGCGCCTTCGTCGCCTCGTCCATGCCCTTGCCGTCGTCCTTGACGCGCAGGGTGAGGACGTCTCCGTCGTCGATTACGTCGACGACCACCCGCCTTGCCCCCGCTTCAATCGAGTTCGCGGCTACATCGGCGACTATATCGGAAAGTGTTGCGTGCATATTTTGTATTATACCACATTCGGCTGTGGGTTGGCGCATCGCGGCAGTTTGCCGGAGAGTAAATCAGAAGTGCTACTTGCGTTTGGCGTTCGATGTATGATATAATGCCGTCATCATGAACATAGTGGTGATAATTTTGGCGTGTTTGGCCGCAAGTTTGGCGGCGTTGCTGGCGACGGTTTTCGCGTTGCTGCTCAAGGCGCGGCGGTCGGCGGCGGAAAGCCTTGCCGAAGCGCAGCGGCTCAAGGGCGAGAACGCCACGCTGGCGGCGACGTTGGCCGTCAAGGACGAGACGGTGGCCGCTCGGCTCGCGGACAAGGACCGCGCCTGCGAGGAGCGGCTTGCGGAGCTGAGGCGCACGCTGGAGGAAACCATTGCGCGCCTGCGCAGCGAGTTCGCGGCGCTCGCGGCGGACAAGCTGGAGGAGAAGTCGGGGATTCTCTCCGAGCGCAATGCCAAGGACGTCAAGCCGCTTTTCGAAACGCTTCAGAAGGAAATCGAAGACTTCCGCAAGGCGGCTGAATTGGCGAAGGAGTCAAATGTAAAGCTGGGCAGCGTGCTTTCGACCAAAATCGACGAGGTGGGACTCAAGGCGCAAAGCCTCGGACGGCAGGCCGACGACTTCGTGACGGCGCTCCGGGGCGGGAACAAGAACCAGGGCAACTGGGGCGAGGGAATCGTGCGCAACGTCCTGGAGGACGCGGGGCTCAGGCCTGATGCGGACTTTATCGAGCAGCACGGCGCAAGCGACGCGGGAATGCCGGACTTTACCGTCCTCGACGGATCTCGCCGCAAGATCCTCATCGACGCCAAGGTGAACATCGACGCTTTCCTTGAAGCCGACCAGGCGGCGAAGGAAGGGCGCAAGGAGGATGTCGGGAGGCTTCTCGCCGAACACGCCAAGAGAGTGCGGATGCAGGTGGCCAACCTGTCCTCCAAGAACTATCCCGCCAAGCTGAAGGCGAGCGACGCGGATGTCGAGGCGGAATACTCGCCGGTGGTCATAATGGCGATGCCGAGCGAGGCGACGTATTCGGCGGCGATATCCACCGACCCGCAGCTCGTCTCCTACGCCAACGAGCATGCCGTCGTCCTTGCCTCTCCGCAGATGCTGTTCGGCTACCTGGTCCTCTTCAAGATCGGCCTGGACCGGCTTAAGGTGGACCGGAACAACCAGAACATCGCGAACCGCGCCAAGCAGATACTCGAGCGCATGGACGCCGCGTTCGTCGCCCTGGAGAAGATCGGCAAGGCGCTTGAAGCGGCTCAAGGCCAGTACCACGAGGCGATGCGCAAGCTTGGCGGCGAGGACGGAGCCCAGAATGTCCTGGTGCCGGCGCGGGAGCTTGCCAAGCTGGCCACGACGCCGAGGAAGTGCGCCTCCCTCGCCATGCAGCAGGAATGACGATTTGCGAACCACGAAATATGCTATAATACGCACATGCGAAGGGGACAGACCATGGTGGAGTACGTTGTGACGCTGTCGGCGCTGCTGGTGGTGGCCGCGCTGCTGTGGTCGCTGTCGGGCGTGGCGGTCAGGTATTCCGCCAGAACCGACCACCTCGTCGCCGGGGAATACCCATGAAAGGAGCAATGCACATGACGAAGAAGACGAGAAAAGGCCAGACGATGGTCGAGTACATCATCATCATCGCGCTTGTCGCGATCGCCGGCATCGCCGTGTGGTCGTACTTCGGGCGCGCCACCGCGAAGAAGGTCGCCGGTGCCACCGAGGCCCTCTCCAGCTCGGAGGGCGCGAGCGCCAAGAGCGCGGCCGAGTCGATCGGCGAGGACTCGATCAAGAAGCTCGGGGAATAAGGTGCGGCGCCACGGGCAGGCCATGCTCGAGGCGCTGCTCGCCGTCTGCCTCGTAACCTCCGCGTTCCTCGCGCTGTTCAAGCTGTCGCAGATGCTGACGGGGAAGATTCTCCTCCAGCACGCGGCAATGCGGGCGGCGCGGGCGCGCGCGGTCGGGTTCAACGACTTCATGTGCCGCAAGTCCGCGCGCGTCGCGGTCATTCCCGTCGCCGGCCGCCGCCTCTGGCCCGTCGGCGACGACGAGTTCGGCTGGGCCGAGGAGGACGCGCGCGTGCGCGACTACCTCTGCGCGCCCGACGGCGCCCGCGCCCGCGCCATCCTCGAATACGAGAAGTGGGGCGCGCTCGGCGTGAAGCCGGGCGACGGCACCAAGGCCACCACCTCGATGAAGACCGACTGGTTCGACCTCGTCGGCGAGGCCGGCATCGAGCCCCACGCCACGCTCTACATGAGGAACCTCGGGCTGTGAAGGCGAGAAGGGGACAGGTCGTGGTCTACCTCGCGCTCGCACTCCTCGCGATCGTGGTGCTGACGCTCATGAACGTTGGCGCGTACCTCGCAGTATCCGCCAAGAACCGCACCATGAACGCTGGAGACGCGGCGGCCATAGCCGTCGCGAAGCACCAGGGCGAGCTCCTGAACCGCATCGGCAGCTGGAACGTCGAGCGGCTCAAGGCGGCGCTCGCCGGCGACGCGGCGAAGTGCGCCGAGCTCTTCGCCGCCCAGCTGCGCTGCTCGTTCCTCGACCCGCTCGAAGGCATCCGCATCGGCAGCGAGGCGGCGGCGGAGAACGGCATCGAGATCGACGACCAGATGGGCGAGATCCTCACGCGCCACGTAAACGACGTGCGGATGTACTACCTCACGGACCCCACGCTCTACCCCGAGCCGTGGCCTGGCGCGTGGGAGGAGTACGCCGAGCGGCTCGAGATTGCCGTTGCCGCTGGCGTGCGCGCCGGTCCCGACAACGCCGAGTTCATGAACGCCGCGCGCGACCACTACCTGCTCGACAAGGGCTTCTACGAGGCGGTGCTGGGGCGCAACTGGTGCTGGTTCAAGTTCAACGCGCCAGGGCTCATCTACTCCTACTCCGGCTTCGAAAGCTGGGCGCCGCTGCCGATGGACGACGACGAGACGCGGCGGATGAAGTGCGTCAACTCCGAGATCTACTCGCTCCACCTCTGCGTGCGGCAGGGGAGCGCGATCGAGCTTCTGGGCACCAACCTCGTCCGGCGCCTCACCGGCGCCACCGCCGAGGAAGTCGCCGCCGCGCCGCTCCTGCGGAACCGCAAGGAGCGCTGGTTCTTCTACGACGACTCGCACTGGCGCGTCTGGCGCGAGTTCGACCCCGAAGGCGAATACGGATTCCCCGCCTACGGCAAGGTGCTGCCGGAATACGACGTGCGCGGCTGCGCCGCAATCTGCCGCGTGTCGAGGAAGATCCCCGACCTCGTCTCGGACGGCGCCGGACGCACCAGCGTGTGGTCCGCCGGCGCCAAGCCCTTCGGCGCGGACACGGACGAGCGCGGCGACCGCGCCGTTGTCACCGCACTCGCGCGCTTCGTGACCCCGGTCTTCGACGAGGCGCGGCTGGTGCCGATCGACACCGTGGGCGGCATCGACCTCTCCACCGCCGACCCGGAGTGGATGGCGCACGTCCGCGACCACCTGCCGGCCTACTTCGCGAAGGGGCCGTCGGTCTTCGGAGACTGTCCATATTGCCAGGCGCTCTCGATTTGGGAACGGAAGTCGGTGCGCGAGGCGGGGCAGATCTGGCTCAAGTACAACTCCGACGACTGCGTGCGCCCGGCACCCGGTGGTCCGGGGAGGGGAGGCACACCGCATGGCCACTGAGCGCACACGGACGCGGCGCGGTCAGGCGCTGATGGAGCTGGCGGTCGGGATGTTCGCCTTTGCGCTCGTCGTCACCGCGCTCTGCGGCTTTGCGGTCTACATCGCGAAGTCGCTGAAGATGCAGAACTCGCTCCGCACTGGCGCCTCGACGCAGACGGCGTCGGTGGAGTTCACCACCTTCGGGGCGAAGTACGTGTTCGGGGCGGAACGGCTGAAGATCAGGGAGTCGGTGTCCATGCCGGACACGGCGATTGTCGACAAGGGGGAGTGAGATGAAGGCGAGGCTGGCTGAACTGGAGCGCAGGGCGGAGGAGAAGGGGCTGGACGCCGTCATCGTCGCTTCGCCTGCCAACGTGAAGGCGTTTTCCGGCGTCGACTGCGACAGCGCGGTGCTGGAGCTCCGCGAACGGCGCGGTGGCGGCTGGGACGCGGCGCTCTACACCGACTTCCGCTACGCGCCGATGGTGCGCCGGCTCTTTCCGCGGCTGGAGGCGAGGGACATCGCGCGGTTCCGTCCCCGCGGCAAGCGCATTGGCTACGAGGGCTCGGTCGCGCACAGCCGGTTCCTCAAATGGGAGCAGAAGTCGCGGGACGGCGAGTTCGTCGACTTCTCCGAGGCCATTGCCGAGGTCCGTGCGGTGAAGACGGCGGACGAGATCGCGCGCATCCGCGCGGCGGAGCGGCTCGCCTGCGAAATCTGGCGCGACGCCTCGAAGCGCTTCCGCGCCGGCATGACCGAGCGCGAGATGGCGCGGACGATCCAGCGGATGATGGTCGAGCGCGGCGACGGCGAGGCGTTCGAGACCATCGTCTGCATCGGCGCCAACGCGGCGGAATGCCACCACGTCCCCGACGACACGGTGTGGAACGGACGCGAAAGCGTGCTTGTGGACATGGGCGTGAGGCTGGGGGGAGTCGCCTCGGACCTCACCCGCAACCTCTTTCCGCGGCCGTCGCGGCTGTACCGACAGGTATATGACCTGGTGCTCGAGGCGAATCTCGCGGCAATCGCCGCGGCGAAGCCGGGGATTACGGGGCGTGAGCTCGACCGCGTTGCGCGGAAGGTGCTCGAGCGCGGCGGCTTCGGCCAGGCGTTCGGGCATTCGCTTGGACACGGCGTCGGCTACGAGATCCACGAGGCGCCATTCGCGTCGAAGAAGTCGAAGTCGGTGCTCAAGCCCGGGATGACGGTGACGATCGAGCCCGGGGTGTACCTGGAGGGGAACCTCGGCGTGCGCATCGAGGACCTGGTGCTCATCACCGAAACCGGCTGCGAGGTGCTTTCTTCCTCCGCCGCGAAGTAGCGACTGAACCGCGGCGGATTCCGCGGCGTTTATAGGGGCATGAAAGCAGAGATACTCGTCGTTTCCGTCGCCGCAGCCGGGCTTGCCCTCGCCGACGGTTCCGCGTCCACCAACACGTTCGCCGACCTTGGCACCGTGACCGTCGAGGCGAGCGCGCTCTCGAAGTACCGTCCAGAGACTGTTTCCGGCGCCACTTTCACCGCCGAGCCGCCGGAGCGGCTGCCGACGGTGGTCGACACGCTCACGGCCGACTTCATCCGCGAGCGCAACCCGACCGACCTCAACGACCTCCTGCGCTGGGTGCCGGGCATCGAGACCGGCGGCACCTCGCTGCTGGTGCGGCAGCCTGGCCTCTTCACCATCCGCGGCATGGGCGGCACCGAGCCGACGTTCGACGGGGTGGTCCCGATCGGCCGCGGCGCCGGGCTCTTCATGGACCCGTTCATGATGGACCGCGTCGAGGTGGTGAAGGGACCGATCGCCTCGCTCACCGGCGGCGCGGGCGCGCAGCAGAACAACAACGGCGCGGGCGGGTCCGTCAACATGTACCTTAAGGGCGCGCACCTCGACCGCAGCGAGATCAACTTCCAGGAGAACACGTCCATCGGCCGCAACACCTGGCGTCAGCGTGGAATGGTGGACGCGAACGAGGTGCTCGTCGACGACGCCCTGGCGGTCCGCCTGCCGCTGTCGCTCGACTTCTACTCGCCCGCCTACACCGCCGCCGGGTCGCAGGACGGTGCGCGCCCGCGCCAGCAGTACACCATGGCTCCGTCGTTCGTCGCGAAGCCGTCCGACGCGGTTTCCTTCGGCGTCAAGTCGATGTTCGTCTACTCCGACTCTCCCAGCTACATCGGCGTTCCGGTCTGGCGCGGCGCTCCGGCGGCAGGCTACGGCTGGTACGAGTCGTCGTGCCGCAGCACCGACCGCTCGACCTACAAGGGCGTGATGGTCAACCCCTGGGTCGACTGGCAGGTGACGGACGAGTGGCTGCTCAAGTTCGGCGGCTCGTTCATGTACTCGCACATGGAGCAGACCACCCGCGAGCCGTACACTTCGTATTCGGTGGACGCGAACGGCAACCCGACGGGCGCGTTCCTCAACTACTGCAACACCGGCTGGTGGCCCAACGGCGAGAAGTACATGACCTCCGGCTTCTCCGAAAGCCGCATGTTCCAGCAGAGCTACACCGCCTACACGCGCTCCGTCTACACGCTCGAGGAGCTGCCGTTCGGCTTCAGGAACACGTTCGTCGTCCAGCCCGACTTCTACTACCACGGCGCCAGCGGCTTCGGCGGCCCGGTCTCGCGCTACGGCGTGACGGTGCAGGACTCGCTCGGCTGGGGGTGGGTCACGCTCCTCGCCGGCATCCGCTACGACTACTTCGTGGAGAACGACAATACCCAGTCCATGCGCAACACCAAGACTGGCGTCGTGACCACCACCCACTACGACGAGGCGCGCGCCTTCGCGTTTTCGCCGCGCGGCGGGCTCACGGTGCAGCCGCTCGACTGGCTGGTCTTCTTCGGCAACGTCTCGCAGACCCAGACCCCGACGCTCGGCTACCGCAACTCCGACGGCACCCGCCCCGACGACCCATGGACCGCGACGCAGTGGGAGGCTGGCTTCCGTGTGCGGCCGCTCGAGAAGCTGTGGTTCAGTGCGTCCTACTTCAACATCGAGCAGGAGAACACGCCAGTCGCCGAGACCTCCGGCGGCCAGACGTACTACTGGTTCGACGGGCACAACCGCTCGAAGGGCGTGGAGCTGTCGCTCTCCGGCGACGTGACCGAGAACTGGTCGGTGATGGCGATGTACGCCTACACGCTCTACGAGGACTGCACCAAGTCCGGCATGGCCGGCGAGTTCGAGCGCATCCCGCGCCACGCCGCGACCTTCAACACGTCCTACCGGCTGCACGGCTTCGACTGGATTGAGGACGTGGTGGTGGGCATGGGCTACCGCTTCCGTTCGATGAGCTACGCCACGATGCGCGGCGCGTTCGTGAACGAGAACCTGCGCTTTGACCCAAGCCACGTCTTCGACGTCAACATGTCGATTCCGCTCTCGAAGTTCGGCTGGCGCGACGACTGGTTCCTTACTCTGGGCGTCAGGAACATCTTCGGCGAGAAGTACTTCGACACCTCGCGCCACTACTACGAGTGCTTCGCGGGCGAGCCGCGCACCTTCGAGATCGGCCTCCGCGGCAAGTTCTGACCGGCAGCGCCGGCAGCCTGCCGCAAGGTGCGCGACGCGGTTGACTTGCGGAAGGGAATTTTGGTATACTTCACTCCATCTAAACCCAAGGTGGGATGGCCGAGCGGTTAGGTAGCGGACTGCAAATCCGCTTACAGCGGTTCAACTCCGCTTCCCACCTCCAAATGAACCCCCAGGGGAGCACTTGAAATGAGAACGATGTCTCTGTGCTGTGCGCTGGTTGCGGCGCTTTCGCTTGCAGGATGCAAGGCCACCAATGTGCCGCCGCCCGACCGCCGCGTCACCATTGCCCCTGACCTCGGAAAGAGCATCTACGTGACCGACGTCCGCTGCACGAAGGGGAGCTCCGATTGCTACACCTTCCAGGCGAACGTGGTCAACAACACCTCGTCTGAGCGTCCGGTGGAGTGGAAGGTGGTCTGGCTGGACGCCGACGGGATGGAAATCGACTCCACCGTCTCGACTTGGGCCGCACGCATGATCCAGCCGTATGAGATTTGCGCGCTCAAGGGGACGGCGCCCACCAAGGCCGCCGTCGACATGATGTTCTACGTCCGTAGGGCGAAGTAGGGAAGGGGGGTTGAAAATGGACTTCAGGAAAATCCTCGCGGCAATCGCTGTTTCGTCCGTCTCCGTCGCTTTTGCGGCCGGCTTCGAGGCCGGCAAGGGCGTCGCCAACGACCTCGCCACCGGCGCGAACCAGCGTGACGTCACCTTCGTCGAGCGCGGCGGCAACAACTCCTACGGCTGGCAGTCATACGACATCGTGCTCGGGGTGACAGTGCTGCCGTGGTCGATTCCGAACGAGGAGAGCAGCTTCTACGGCCTCAGGCTTAACTTCGGCTGGGGCGCGTATGTCGACACCTACGGTCTCGACGCCGGGCTTTTTTCCAACTGCTCGCGCGACTTCGGCGGCATCGCCGCGAACTTTTGCGGGAACATCGTCGGCGAGACGATGGGCGGCCTCCAGGTCGGTGCGGTGAACGTGGCCTACGGCTCCGCCTACGGGCTTCAGATCGCGTTCGTCAACTTCGCCGAGGACCTGCACGGCGTGCAGATCGGCGTGCTCAACTTCAACAACTCGGGACTCAAGTGCTTCCCGATTATCAACATCGGATTCTAAGAAAGGATAACGGAAAATGAACAGGCTCGCAATTGGTTTCATGGCCGTCGCCGCGCTCGCCGCTGCCGGCTGCGCAACGGAGCAGACCCGTCGCATCGCCCGCGGCGAGGACACCGAGGTTACCTCCGGCTTTGCCGAGGCCGACCTCAACATCGTGGTCAACGAGGCCGTGCAGGGCATCAACAGGGCGTCGATCAGGTATGCCAAGGATGACGCGCGCAGAATCGTCAACGTCAAGCCGTTCACCGTCGACACCACCGCGCGCGGCTCGCAGGCGAGCTACCTCGCCGATTCGCTCAAGACCATGTTCGAGGAGGCGCTGATGGGCTGGGACGGCGAGGGCGGCAAGTTCGTCGTCTACAACGAGAACTTCGCCGCGCAGTCCGGCCGGGCGACGGTGCAGCCCGAGTTCATCCTTACCGGCAAGCTGAGCGAGCAGAACGTCCGCCGCGACAACGGCAACTTCTACAAGGAGAACTCGTTGATGCTCCGGCTTACCGACGTCGCGACCGGCCTTGACTTCTGGCAGAAGCGCGTGCCGCTCCAGAAGGCGGTGGACAAGAAGAACGTGATGAACTGAGTCTGAAGGGGGTTTCGCATGGAGTGGACGGGAATTGTCGCCGGTGCCGCCGTTGCGGCGCTCGGCTTTGCCGCGTCGGCGCAGGAGGCTGAGGCAACTGGGAACGCGCCGCAGCGCGAGGTGCGCCTCGCGGTCTGCGCCTTCGGCACCGCCGAGACGATGGCGCCGGTCGAGGAGTGGCTCGGCAAGACGATTCACCCCGGGCAGTATTCCGCCGGGATGGCGTCGCTGCCGCAGCTGGGCGAGAACAAGGAGCACAACTCGGGTTCGGTCAAGGTCGAGTGGTCCACCGCCAAGCTGGAGGTGACGCACGAGACCGACCTGATCCAGGCCGAGAACCAGGCCAACCGCAAGCTGCTCAACGAGATCCGGATGAAGGTGCTCAACGATCCTTCCCGCCGCTATGTCCCGCTCGCGGTCGACTACCTTGAGGCGGCGCTCTTCGCCGAGTCCGCCGGCTCTGTCCGCCTTGTTTCCCTCGAAAAGGCGGATGCCGACACCCGGCTTGTGACGGTGTCGCTCGGCGACCGCGAGGAGGAGTCGAAGTCCATCAACGACAACGGCACGATCATCGGCAAGAAGTTCTTCCGTCAGCCGTATGTCTGCAAGGTGCGCGACCTTTCGGGCAACATCCTGCTCGCGTTCAGCGGAGTGGGGGAGTGCTTTGAGGCCACCAGCAGCGCCATAACGTCGAAGACCCCCGACCCGCAGCGCAAGCTGATCGAGGACGTCTGCCGCCAAATCGCCGCGAAGATATTCGCCGCGTGCCGCGGCGAGCTGGTCGTCGCCGTTGCCGAGCCCAAGCCGGATGCAGTCCCGCTTCCCGCCGCGAACAGGCCGCGCATCGCGGTAGCGCCGTTCATCACCAAGTCGAAGACCGTCACCGTCTGGGGCAACTCGCTCGAGGCCCGCAGCTGGCTCGACGCGCTCGTCGACCATCTGAGCATCCAGCTCGTCCAGACCGGCAGCTTCCGCACCCTCGACCGATCGTTCGGCCCCGAGATCGACCGCGAGCTCAACCGCATCATCGGCGACCTCAACGCCACTCCCAACGACATCTGCCGCCTTTCGCAGAAGCTGGCGACGGACTATCTCGTCGTTGCGGAGGTGATGTTCTCCGACGTCGCCTCGCTGGGCAAGGACTATGTGACCGGGCTCCCGCTGCCGCCGCCGTCCGCCCAGTTCGCCGAGGTGCGCTTCCGCTGCGTGTACGCGCCGACCACGGAGATTGTCGTCTCCGACATTGTCCGCGTTGACTCCCAGAGCTTCTACGGCACTCCCGAGGTGTTCATCTCCAGTTCCTCGGAGTGGGCCGCGGCGAACGTCGCGTCGATGATCCAGTCGAAGATCGACCCCGCCGGCTTCGCCCGCCGCCAGGCCGAGCTGCGGGCCGCCGCCGAGGCGGCGGCCGCCGCTGCCGCGCAGCAGCCGGCGCCCGCGCCGAAGACGCAGGGCATTAAGCTGGGGTTCTGAGATGAATTTCCCTGGCTGCGCGTTCCGCGCGTCCGTCGTCGCCGCGCTTGCCGCGGCGGCGCTTTCGCTTGCCGGCTGCCGCACGGTTAACGACGTCATCGTCGACTACCGCGCGAACATCTCCGCCGGCCGCTATGCCGAGGCAGCGGTAGAGCCGTCGGAGCTTGCCGCGGAGGGCGGCGGCGATGCGCTTATGTGGCGGCTGATGGCTGCGTCGGCCCATGATCTCGCCGGCGAGACTGACGCCGCGATCGCCGAGTTTGACCTTGCCGAGGACCGGATGATCGAGAACGACCACACCTCGGTCTTCTCGCAGACCGCCGACGCCGCCTACGCGATGATGCTCAACGACAAGTACTTTCCGTACGACGGAGGCGGGCAGGACCGCATCTTCACCTGCATCTACAAGGCGGTCGGCTATGGTGCCAAGAACGACTTCGCCGCCGCCCGCACCGAGCTCAACCGCGCCGCGCAGCACCAGGAGAACTGGCTTTGGGAGCGCCGGAAGAACCTCGCAGCTGCCGAGGAGCGGCTGGACAAGGAGTCCGCCCAGTACGCCCGTGACAAGGGGGAAGGGCAAAACGTGGACGTCGGGCAGGGCAAGGTGGCGGTGCAGAATGCGATGAAGGACGGCTCCTTCCGAACAACCGTCAAGGAGGCGTTCGGATTCGACATCTTCACTTCTGGCGTGCTTGACCAGCTGAAGCCAGCTGACTACCAGAACCCGTATGTCGCCCACGTATGCGGAGTCTTCCGCTGGCTGAGCGGCGACGACGGCCGAGGATTCCTCAAGGACGCCGCCGCGCTTCGTCCCGCCAACGGCTTTGCCCGCGGCGACCTCGAGGCATGCGACGCCGGGGTGAAGCCCCAGGACTGGGTGTGGGTCTATGTCGAAGACGGACTCTGCCCAGAGCGAGAGCAGTGGCGCATCGACCTGCCGCTCCTGCTCATTCCCTACGCCGGCAGATACGTGAAGTACGCCGGCCTCTGCCTTCCCCGACTCCTTGTGCGCCCGTACGCGGCGGCAGCCTGGTCGATTGGCGGCGTGCCAATGGAGGTGATTGCCGACGTTGACGCGCTCACCAAGATCGAGTACGACGTCTACATGCGAGGGGCGATTGCGCGGGAAATCACCCGCACGGTCATTGACGTCGGCCTCCAGGTCGCCATCGGCGTCACAGCCGAGCATACCCGCGACGACAACACCCGTATCGCGCTTATTGCCTCGCAGTATGCCGTTGCCGCCTACAGTGCCCTCCGCCGCGGCGCCGACACTCGCTGCTGGCCGACGTTGCCGAAGAGAGTCTTCTTGGCTCGGATGCAGCGCCCGGCTGACGGCATCGTCAGCATTAACGCTGACGGCATCGACGTCGTACATCTTGAGCTCAAGCCCGGCAACTCAATGGTGTTTGTCCGGAAACCCGCCGCCACCGCCGCAGCATCGGTCAAGGTCGTTACCTGGCCGTAGCCGGGCTCGCCAGACTCGGGGATTTTTTGGTATAATACGCCGCATGAAGAACTTCATCCACAAGGACTACCTGCTGACGACCGACTTCGCGCGCGAGCTCTACCACCGCTTCGCCGAGAACGAGCCGATCATCGACTACCACTGCCACCTGCCTCCACGCGAGATCGCCGAGGACCGCAGGTGGAAGGACATCTCCGAGGTCTGGCTCGGCGGCGACCACTACAAGTGGCGCCAGATGCGCTCGAACGGCGTCGACGAGGAGTTCTGCACCGGCTCCGCCAGCGGCCACGACAAGTTCGTCAAGTACGCCGAGACGATGGAGAAGCTGGTCAAGAACCCGCTCTTCGACTGGTCGCACCTCGAGCTTAAGCGCTACTTCGGCGTCTCCGAGCGGCTCTGTGCCGCGTCGGCGGAGCGGATCTGGCGGAAGTGCAACGCGGTGGTGGCGAAGAAGGACTTCTCCGCGCGCTCGCTGATGGTCAAGTCGAACGTGAAGGCGGTCTGCACCACCGACGACCCCGACGACGACCTCGCCTGGCACCAGAAGATCGCCCGCTCGTTCAAGGGCGTCAAGGTGCTGCCGACCTGGCGGCCGGACCGCATCCTCAAGGAGGCGCTCAAGAAGAAGAAGGACCCGATGAAGCACCTCGCCGAGCGCCACGACTACTTCGCGAAGCACGGGTGCGTCCTCTCCGACTACGGCATCACCGCTATTCCGCCCAAGGGCCGGCTCCAGGACTACCTCGTCGAGTGCATGAAGCTCGACGCGAAGGCGGGCTGGGCGTCGCAGCTCCACTTCAACTGCATCCGCAACCCCAACTCGCGGATGTTCAGGAAGCTCGGACCCGACACCGGATTCGACTTCATCGGCGAGGCGGGCGGGCTCGCCAACCTCGCGGAGCTATTCGACCGGCTGGAGCGCGAGGACCTGCTCCCCAAGACGATCGTCTATTCGCTCAACCCCTCAGACTTCGCCGCGCTCGGCTCGATCATCGGCTCCTTCCAGAAGGGGCCGGTCGTCGGCAAGCTCCAGCTCGGCAGCGCCTGGTGGTTCAACGACCACATGGACGGCATGCGCGACCAGATCGCCGCGCTGGAGGCGCTCGGCTGCCTCGGGAACTTCGTCGGCATGCTCACCGACTCGCGCTCGTTCCTCTCCTACACCCGCCACGAGTACTTCCGCCGCATCCTCTGCGCGAAGATCGGCGAGGAGGTGGAGCGCGGCGAGATCCCGGCCGACCTCAAGTGGCTCGGCAAGGTGGTGCGCGACGTTTCGTTCGGCAACGCGAAGCGCTACTTCGGGCTCGACGTCTGAACTTAAGGGGGGGCGTTGAATTCCGCCGCCGAAAAGCGTATAATACACAAAATAATCTCAATCTCTCAACGTAAACCAACCAGAAAGAAGGAAAACAGAGACATGGCAAAGAAGATCATGGTCGACGGAAACACCGCGGCCGCCCAGATCGCCTTCGCGTGCAGCGAAGTCGCGGCGATCTATCCCATCACCCCGTCCTCGCCGATGGCCGAGACGTGCGACGAGCTCGCCTCCATGTGCAAGACGAACATCTGGGGCTCGATTCCCTCGATCGTCGAGATGGAGTCCGAAGGCGGCGCCGCCGGCGCGGTGCACGGCTCGCTCACGACGGGCTCGCTCACGACGACATTCACGGCGTCGCAGGGCCTGCTGCTGATGATCCCGAACATGTACAAGATCGCGGGCGAGCTTTGCCCCTCCGTGTTTCACGTCTCCGCCCGTTCGCTCGCGTCGAACTCGCTCTGCATCTTCGGCGACCAGGGCGACGTTATGGCCTGCCGCCAGACCGGCTTCGCGATGCTCGCCTCGAACAGCGTGCAGGAGGCCCACGACATGGCGATGGTCGCGCACGCGGCGACGCTCAAGTCGAAGGTTCCGTTCCTCCACTTCTTCGACGGCTTCCGCACCTCGCACGAGGTCCAGAAG
>CADCCW010000028.1 GCA_902800055.1 uncultured bacterium | reverse complement strand
TCATCCGCCTCCGCGCCGGACAGGAGCTGGACTACTTCGGCAAGGTAACGGCCTGCATACACAGATTCGCGGGGAAGAGATGATCGGGCTGGTGGACGGAAACAACTTCTTCGTGTCCTGCGAGCGCGTGTTCAACCGCCGCCTCGTGGGACGCCCGGTGGCCGTCCTCTCCAACAACGACGGATGCTGCGTCTCCCGATCAAACGAGTTCAAGGCGCTCGGCATCCCGATGGGCACGCCCTACTTCCAGCTCAAGCACCGCGAGGCAACCGGCGAACTGTGCTTCTGCTCGTCCAACTACGAACTCTACGGCGATATGTCGCGCCGCATCATCTCCATCCTGCGCGAGGAAGCCGTGGACGTGGAGCAGTATTCCATCGACGAGGCATTCATAACGCCTCCATCTCTGGAAGCGCTCCCCGCCCCCGATTCCCCGTTCCCCGTTCCCCATTCCCCATATCTTGCCTATGGCCGAAGGCTCAGAAGCAAGATACTTCGCTGGGTCGGCATTCCCTGCGGCATTGGCTTCGCGCCCACCAAGACCCTCGCCAAGATCGCCAACCACATCGGCAAGAAGCGCCCCGAAGGCGTGTTCCTCCTGCCGGACGACCCGACGGAAATCCTCGCCGGACTGTCCGCGGGCGAAGTATGGGGCGTCGGGCGTCGGCTCGCGCCACAACTCCGAGCAGAGCACATCTTCACGGCAAAGGACCTGCGCGACGCGCCAGACGACGTAATCCGCGGCATCGGCGGCGTGACGCTGCTGCGCACCGCGACCGAACTTCGCGGCACTCCGTGCAAGGACGACCGCGACTACGACGCAGACCCGGACAGCGTAAGCTGCTCCCGCTCGTTCGGCGAGCCGGTGACGACCCTAGACGGCATCTCGGAGTCTCTCGCCTCGTTCACCGCACAGGCGGCAGCGAAGCTCCGGCAGCACGGCCTGCTTGCCGCTGGCTGCAACGTCTATGCCCAGATATTCCGCTCCGGAGGAACATCCCCCAAGCGGTCGCCAGAGGAGTGCGGAGACTGTCTCGTGCGGACGGTGATGTTCCCCGCGCCGACCGACGCCACCAACGCAATGCTCGACGCAATCCGCCCGGAATTGCCGGCGCTGTTTCTGCCGGGAACACGATATCGCAAGACCGGAATCGTGTTCTTCGGCATCGAAAAGCCGGAAACACCACACCAGATGGAGTTGTTTGGGGATTCCCGTTCCCCATTCCCCGTTTCCCGTTCCCCCCTATACGCCACTATCGATGCCCTCAACGCCCGCTATGGCAAAAGCAAGGTGTTCTCCGCCGCCGAAGGCATCGGACCGCGCACCTGGCACACGAAGCGCTCGAAGGTCTCCAAGCGCACCACCACCCGCTGGGACGAACTAATGACTGTCCGCTAAGGCAGAACAGTGGTGGACGATGAGGGACTCGAACCCCCGACCTTGACCGTGTAAAGGTCCTGCTCTAACCAACTGAGCTAATCGTCCGTGAAGGTTTGTGTATTATACCAAAAAAATCTTACCCACCCCCCTTGATTAGTCGAGGCTAATTATGGTATACTACGCGCAAGTTAGCCGGGACTAATGGGTTCTGCCCCGGCGAAAGGCAAGGGAGAAAGGCCGAAAAATGACATTGGCAACACTAAAGGAAGGCGAGCGCGCGCGGCTGGTCCGCGTGTCCGGCGACGACGCCGTGAAACACCACCTCGGCGCGCTCGGGTTCGTGGCGGGGACGGTCGTGAGGGTGGTAGGCGCGTCCTACGGCAACATGATTCTCGCAGTCCACGAAAGCCGCATCGCCGTCAACGAGGCGACGGCGCAGGAGATCGAGATCGAGGCCGTCTGACCTAAATTTTTTTGCAAAGGAGATTAGACATGGCTAACAGCATAAAGATCGCCCTCGCGGGCAACCCGAACAGCGGCAAGACGACGCTCTTCAACGCGCTTACCGGCTCGGAGCAGTACGTCGGCAACTGGCCCGGCGTCACGGTGGAGAAGAAGGACGGCATCCTCGCCGGCCACAGGGAGGTCGTGATCCAGGACCTGCCCGGCATCTACTCCCTCTCCCCCTACTCGGCCGAGGAGAAGGTGTCGCGGCAGTTCCTGGTGGAAGAGGGTCCGGACGCGATCCTCAACATCGTGGACGGCACCAACATCGAGCGCAACCTCTACCTCTCGACGCAGCTCGCAGAGCTCGGCCTGCCGATGGTGATGGCCGTCAACATGATGGACGTCGTGAGGAAGAACGGCGACAAGATCGACTTCGAGAAGATCGCGAAGGCGCTGCGCTGCGAGGTCGTCGGCATCTCGGCGCTGAAGAACGAGGGCGGCCAGGAGGCCGCCGAGAAGGCGGTGGCGATGGCGAAGTGTGGGGAACAGGGAATAGGGAAGAGGGAAGAGGGAAGAGGGAACGGGGAACGGAGAGGATTGCGCAGAGCTCCTGAAGTCCCACACGTGTTCACGGGCTCGGTCGAGCACGCCATCGCCCACATCGAGGAGTCGATCCAGGGCAAGGTGCCGCTCCGCTCGATCCGCTGGTACGCGATCAAGGTCTTCGAGCGCGACCGCGAAATCATCAACCGCCTCGGGCTCGGCGTCGGCGAGATGAAGCACATCGAGGAGCACATCCGCGACTGCGAGAAGGAGCTCGGCGACGACGCGGAGTCGATCATCACCAACCAGCGCTACGACTTCATCCAGCGCCTGATGGACAAGTCGCTCGCGCTGAACGAGAAGCGCAAGGGCAAGGCGACGCTCTCCGACCGGATCGACAAGGTCGTCACCCACCGCATCTGGGCGATCCCGATCTTCATCCTCTCGCTCTGCGCCATGTGGTGGCTCGCGGTGGCCGAGAACGGCCCCGGGACGCTGCTCACCGACTGGGCGAACGACGGCTTCCTCGCCGACGGCTGGCACCTCCCCTTCACCACGCACGAATGCCGCGAGGAAGGCAGGTACAAGGGCATGGAGTTCGAGGACGCGCAGGAGGAGTTCGCCAAGGCCGAGGCGACGGTCCAGGCCTGGGAGGCGGGCGAGAAGAAGGCGTCGATCGAGGACGAGGAGACCGGCGAGGCGTCCGATGAATGGGATGTCGACGAGGCGGCGTACAACGCCGCGAAGGAGGCCGAGGAGCCGGATCCCTCGCAGTTCGGCGTGTGGGTGCCCGGCATCGGCGCGCTCATCACCGGCGCGCTGGAGCGTTCCGGCGTAAGCGACACGGTGAAGAGCCTGGTCGTGGACGGCGCGTGGGGCGGCGTCGCGACGGTGCTCGGCTTCGTGCCCGTCATCTTCATCGTGTTCCTCTTCCTCGCGTTCCTCGAGGACTGCGGCTACATGGCGCGGGTGGCGTTCATCATGGACCGCATCTTCCGCAAGTTCGGGCTCTCCGGCAAGTCGTTCATCCCGATCCTCATCGGCAAGGGCTGCGGCGTCCCCGCGGTCATGGCCACGCGCACGATCGAGAACGAGCGCGCGCGACGGATGACGACCATCCTCGCCACGTTCATCCCCTGCGGCGCGAAGACGGTGATCATCGCCATGTTCGCGGCGCTGTTCTTCCGCGAGCAGTGGTACGTGGCGGCGCTCATGGACGTCGTCGGAATCGCAATCATCATCCTCGGCGGCGTCGCGCTGAAGAAGACGCGGCTGTTCAAGGACGAGGCGGCGTCGTTCGTGCTGGAGCTCCCCGCCTACCATCCGCCGACTGTCTCCGGCGTCTGGCACCACACCTGGAACCGGCTCAAGGGCTACATCCTCAAGGCGGGGCTCATAATCTTCCCGGCGTGTGTGTTCCTGTGGTTCGTGATGCACTTCGACTGGTCGCTCAACCTGCTGGCGGACGAGGAGATCGAGAAGTCCATCCTCCACGACCTCGGCAGCTGGATCGCGTGGTTCTTCGAGCCGCTCGGCTTCGGCTCCTGGCAGGGCGCGGCGGCGTCGGTCTCCGCGGAGATCGCCAAGGAGCAGGCGACCGCCACCCTGGGCCTCGTCGCGGCGAACATGGACGGCTCGACCACCGGCTCGCACATCCAGGCGCTGTTCGGCGCGGTGAGCGACTTCCCGAAGCTCGCGGCCCTCTCCTTCATGGTGTTCAACCTCTTCGTGCCGCCGTGCATGGTGGCGATCGCGGTGACGTTCCGCGAGATGGGCTCCCAGAAGTGGGGCTGGTTCGCGGTCGGCTTCCAGCTCTTCGTCGGATACGCCCTGGCGCTGAGCGTCTACCGCCTCGGCGTGCTCTTCGCCGGCGGCGGCTTCGGGGTCTGGACCGCGCTCGCCGTCGTCGTCGACCTCTTCTGCCTCTGGGCGATCTTCCGCCCGGCCAGGAAGGAGGCGTCAAAATGAACGCGGCGTCCGCCATCGTCCTCGCCGCCGTCGTCGCATTCGCCGCGCTCGCCGTCTGGCGCGTCCTGAGGAAAGGCGCGCCGTGCGAATGCGGCGGGACGCGGAAGTCGTGCGGATGCGGCTGCGGCTGCTGCGGCGGCGCGGAGGGACACGACAACGCCTCGCCGAAGGCGGTGAAGGACTGATTTACAGGCTCTTTGAAGTTTTTAGTGGAAAATGCTATCAGATCGTATTAGTTTGAAACTCCGATGGTTGGGACTCCCGCTACCGCTCCGTAGCTCCGCATCTCGCAACCCCGATTCAGGTCTACGGTGGTTTTTGTCAGCCGCAAAGGACGCAAAGGTTTTTTATCTGGGGGCAAGCCCCCAGACCCCCGAACCAGTCCCCACCCTGCGGCGAAGCCGCAGATATAAAACATGGCAAGCACGGCCGTGGAGGACGAATGCATGCGCGAAGCAAAGCACATTCTGCGGAGCGGTAGCGAGAGCCCCACGGATCGGAGTTTCATACACTATGCTGTCGGCACTTCCACTAACATTCTTTGAAGAACCAATTTCCAACATACCACAACAAACAAGGAAAGGCAAAACCAAACAATGAAAACCAAGACCATCATGCTCGCGCTCGCGGCGGCCATCTGCGGCGCCGCGTTCGCAGACGAGGAAACGACCGAGGAAAAGACCGAGGGCTGGTCGTACACGCCAGGCGAGGGCGTCTCCTTCAACGAAACCCCGATCGTCTCCGCCGAGGCGTCGCTCGCGTTCGACTCGAAGTACCTCAGCTACGGCTTCGTCGACAACAAGGCGCCGATCCTGACGCCCGCCGGCGAGATCACCTTCTTCGACTGGCTGACGTTCGGCGTGAACGCGATCTTCGACCTCACGAAGTACGGCAACCGCGCCGGCTACACGAACCGCCAGTTCAAGTACACCGAGCTGCACCCGACCGTCACCCTCGGCCACGCCTTCTCGCCGGAGGACTTCGAGTGGCTCCCCACCACGATCGAGTTCGCCCTCGGCTACGACTACGAGTTCCACCCGAACTCCAAGAACAAGGCGGCGCTGAACGAGTACGAGAACGGCTGGGACACCTCCATCGCCGAGGACACGCAGTTCATCACGCTGGAGCTGGGGCTGCCCGACCTCTGGCTGGAGCCCAAGTTCCTCTACGAGCGCGACATCATGCGCGACGACGGCACCTACCTCAACCTCGAGATCGGCCACACCTTCAACCTGCTCGGCGAGGAAGACGACACCCTGACGCTGCGGCCGTCGATCGCCCAGGGCTTCGGCAACGGCCAGCGCGTGAAGGCGTACGCGACAAAGGAAGACGGCGAGCCGCTCAACCACGCTGGACTCATGGACACCATGATCAAGCTCGAGCTCGGCTGGAACATCTGCGACAACGTCTCGCTCAGCGGCTACGTCGGCTACTCCGACTTCCTGTTCGACCGCAAGATCCGCGACGCCTCCCGCGACTACGAGGCGACCGGCTCCTGGGACGACAGCTGGAACTTCGTCGCCGGCCTCGCCCTGGCGATCTCGCTCTAGTCCGCCGCGGCTACTCCCGGTAGGCGCCGAGGAACTCGAAACGCTCGATCTCCGGATCCTGCGACAGCTCCGAAAGGAGGCTCCTCACGTCGGCGTCGCCGGGAGACGCCTCGAAGTCGAAGATGAAGCTGAACTCGAAGTCCATCCCCGGGACGGGGCGCGACTCCAGCTTGGTCAGGTTGACGTTGACCGCGGCGAACTTGGAGATGATCGCCGCGAGCGCGCCCGGGCGGTGCGGCAGCGAGAGCATGATCGAGATGCGGTTGGCCTCGGGGTAGATTTCGAGCTCCTTCGAGATGCAGATGAACCGGGTGTAGTTGTACACCGCGTCCTGCACCTTGCCGGCGAGGATCTTGAGTCCGTACAGCTCGGCGCACGCCCGCGAGGCGATGACCGCGACGTCAAGCCGTCCGGAGGCCGCCAGCGCCTTCGCCGCCACAGCAGTGTTGCCGGACGGCTCGGCCTTCGCCGACGGCATCCCCTTGAGGAAGCCCGCGCACTGCGCCAGCGCGTGCGGATGGCTGACCACGCGGCGGATGCCCTCGAGCGTCGCGCCAGGCAGCGCCATGAGCGCATGGTCGACCTTCAGCCGCAGCGAGCGGACGATGTGGAAGCGGTGCTTCTGCATGAGGTCGTAGACGCTCGACACCGAGCCGGCCGCCGAGTTCTCCACCGGCAGCACGCCGTAGGGGCACATCCCCTTCTCGACCGCCTCGAACACGCTCTCGAAGCCGTTGAAGTAGACGATCGTCGGCGTCATCACCATCTGCGAGGCAGCCTGTTGGGCGAACGAGCCCTCCGCGCCGCAACAGGCGACGAACGCACGCGTCGGGAACCCCTTCGCCCCCTTCTCCATCGCGCGGTCGATCTCGGCGATGAGCGGCGAGTCGCCGTTGAGGATGCTCCGCTGCCGCGCCTTGGAGATCGAGAAGAGCGTGGAGAAGAAGAGCCGCGCCGCGTTCTCGTTCCCCTCGTCGGCCTCGGCCGTGACCCGCGAGAGGATCTCGCGCTCGCGCGCCGGGTCGGATATCGCCGCGCCAGACTCGCGCTTCTCAAGCGCCACTTCGCGGACAAGTTCCATCCGCTCGAGGAAGAGCTTCACCAGCCCCTCGTCGATGACGTCCATCCGCTTTCTCGTCTCGTTGATGTCCTTCATTTCTTCCTTCCTTTCCCTAAACCTTCGCCGTCTCCGCGTCAAAGGCGCGCATGAACTCTTCCAGCCGCGCGACGCTCTTGACCCCGGGCGCCGTTTCCAGCGAACTGTTGACGTCCACGACATCCGGCCCCGGCGCCAGCACCTCGGCCAGGTTTCCCCCGCCGATTCTTCCCGCGACGATCGACTTGTAGTCGCCCTGCCTGAACGCCGTCTCGCCGTCTCCGTGCGACGAGTCGAAAAGGACGCCGTCTCCCGCCGCGCCGCCGGCAAGCGTCCATACCTCGTAGCCCGCGGCCTTGAGCGCGGCCACATCCGATACCGTCGCGCGGCGATGGAGCTGCACGATGTCGAGGCCGGCGCGGCGCATCGCCGCGGCGATTTCGCCCGGCGTCTCGCGGACGAACACGCCGACCAGGTGGACGCGGCGCCTTAAGTCCGCGCCGAGCGACGCGGCGATCTCCGCCGCCTGACCGACGGTCACGTGCCGCGGCGAGGACGGCTCGAAGATGAAGCCGAGGTAGTCGACTCCAAGCCGCGCCGCCGCCGCCGCGAACGCGGCGTCGTTCGTTCCGCAGACTTTGACTTCAGCCCTCATTCCCGAACCGCTTGACGAGCGCCGAGCCGATGATGTAGCCGTCGGCATGGCGGCAGATCTCCGCCGCCTGCTCCTTCGACGAAATGCCGAAGCCCGCGGCAATCGGCAGCTTCACCGCCGCACGCACCTCGTCGAGCCGCGCGGAAAGCTCCTTCGGAAGCTCCTTCCTCGCGCCGGTGATGCCCTTCACGGTGATGACGTAGAGGAAGGTGTTCTCGAGTCCTTCCGCGCTCGCCTTGACGCGTTCGATCGGCGTGTTCGGCGCGATCAGCGGCACATAGGAGATGCCGCGCGGCTTCAGGACGGCCAGCAGCTCGTCGCGTTCCTCGAGCGGAAGGTCGACCGCAAGCACCGCGTCGATGCCGGCGTCGGCCGCCTCGTCGGCGAACTTCTCCAGTCCGTTGGCGAAGACGAGGTTGTAGTAGGAGAAGAGGACGAGCCCGGTCTCGGGATGGCGGGCGCGAACGCGCTTCGCCAGCGCAAGGACGTCGCGGAGCGTCACTCCCTGACGCAGCGCCTCGTAGGCGGCGGCGCGGATCACCGCGCCGTCGGCGAACGGGTCGGAGAACGGCACGCCGAGCTCGATTACGTCCGCGCCCTCGGAGATGAGCGTCTCGACGGCGGCCTCGCTCTTCTCGAGCGACGGATAGCCGATCGTCATGTACGCGACGAATACGCCGCGCCCCTCGGCCTTGGCCTTGGCAAAGCAGTCAGAAATCCTGTTCATGGTCATGCCCGTTCCCTTTTGTACTTCATGATGTTCTCGAGATCCTTGTCGCCGCGCCCGGAGAGGCACACCAGGAGGATCGTCTCCTTGGGGAGCGCCGGCGCGCGGCGGATCGCCTCGGCGAGCGCGTGGCTCGACTCGAGCGCGGGGATGATTCCCTCGTAGCGGCAGAGGTCGTCGAATGCGGCGATCGCCTCGTCGTCGGTGGCGACGGCGTATTCGGCGCGGCCGGTGTCGTGGAGGTGGCAGTGTTCCGGCCCGACGCCGGGGTAGTCGAGCCCGGCCGACACGGAATAGGTGTCGATCACGTTGCCGTCGTCCGTCTGGAGCAGCATCGTCTTCGCGCCGTGGAGGACGCCAAGCCGCCCGCCGTTGATGGACGCGGCGTGCTCGCCGGTCGCGATTCCCCTGCCCGCCGCCTCGACGCCGACGAGCTTCACCTCCTTGTCGTCCATGAAGCCGGCGAAGAGGCCGATCGCGTTGGAGCCGCCGCCGACGCAGGCAATCGCCTGGTCGGGGAGCCGCCCGAACTTCTCAAGGCACTGGCGACGCGCCTCCCTGCCGATGACGGACTGGAAGTCCTTCACCATCTCGGGATAGGGATATGGGCCGGCCGCGGTGCCGATCACGTAGAAAGTGTCGTCGCAGTTCGTGACCCAGTCGCGCAGCGCCTCGTTCATCGCATCCTTCAAGGTGGCGCTGCCCTCCTCGATCGCGTGCACGGTGGCGCCGAGCATCTTCATCCGCTCGACGTTCGGCGCCTGGCGCTTCACGTCGATCGCGCCCATGTAGACCTCGCATGGCATGCCGAGGAGCGCGGCGACGGTGGCGGTGGCTACGCCGTGCATTCCCGCGCCGGTCTCGGCGATGAGGCGCCGCTTGCCCATGCGCTTCGCGAGCAGCGCCTGGCCGATCGTGTTGTTGACCTTGTGGGCGCCGGTGTGGTTGAGGTCCTCGCGCTTGAGGACGATCGTCGCGCCGCCAAGCTTGGCCGAAAGGCGCCTGCAGACGGTAATCGGCGACTCGCGCCCAACATAGTCCTTCAGGAGCGACTCGAATTCCCGCTGGAATTCCGGGTCCTGCTTCGCT
Source organism: uncultured bacterium (assembly GCA_902800055.1). GTDB lineage: Bacteria > Verrucomicrobiota > Kiritimatiellia > RFP12 > UBA1067 > UBA1067. The sequence goes on along the minus strand of CADCCW010000028.1, from coordinate 31,603 downwards.
TCGAGATAGGCCGCCGCCAGTTCGTTCAGCGGTCCCATCAGGGTTTCGGCGACATACTGTCCGCCATAAGGTCCGTAGTGTGTTGTCGTGTTCATTGTGGTTGTCGATGTATTGATTATCACAGAGGCACAGAGACTCAGAGACACAGAGTTCTGCTTTGAATCAGCTCACGCAGCGTCCCTTCTGGGTCCTGCGACTTCATGAGAGTGGTGCCGATCAGGAACGCGTTGGCCCCGGCGGCCTTGAGCCGCGCGATGTCGGCCGGAGTCCTGATGCCGCTTTCCGCCACCTTGACGATGCCGTCGGGAATCGCCCTGAGCAGCCGCTCGGAGATCGAGACGTCCACGGTGAAGTTCGAGAGGTCGCGGCAGTTGACGCCGATGATGTCCGCCCCGGCGGCGACGGCCCGCTTGATCTCCTCCTCGCTGTGCGTCTCGACGAGCGCGTCCAGCCCGAGCCGCCGCGCCTCGGCGAGCAGGTCGGCGAGCTGCGCGTCGTCCAGGTAGCGGACGATCAGCAGCGCCGCGCTCGCCCCCGCCTCCTTCACCTCGCGGAGGCGCTCCTTCGCCGTGATGAAGTCCTTGGCGAGCAGCGGGATCCCAGCGCCGGACGCGGCGACGCGCCGCAAGTCCTCGACGCTCCCCTTGAACCGCGCCGCGTCGCAGAGGACGGACATCGCGGCCGCGCCGCCCGCCTCGTAGAGCTTGGCCTTGGCGACGGGGTCGGCCCCGACGTCGATGTCGCCGAGCGACGGCGACGCGCGCTTGAACTCGGCAATGATGTTTACGCCTTCGCGACTCAGTGCATCCTTGAAGTGCATTTCACGAACTCCTTCAGTTTTTCAAGCGCCCGCCCCGAGTCGATCGACTCGCAGGCGAGGCCGTAGCCTTCCTTGATCGTCTCCGCCTTGCCGCCGGCGACAATCGCCGCCGCCGCGTTGACAAGCACCGCGTCGCGCCGGACGCCGCCGATCTCGCCCGCGAGAATGCCCTTGAGCGCCGCCGCGTTCTCCGCAGCGTCGCCGCCGGCAAGTCCGGCAAGGTCGCGCTCGGCCGGCGGCAGAACCGACTCGGCGCCGAACAGCCCCGTCGAGATCTTGCCGCCGTTGAGCTCCGAGAGGATGGTGAATCCGGTCGGCGCGATCTCGTCCATCCCCTCGGTTCCCGAGAACACCAGCGCGCGGACGCTGCCAAGCTCCTTCAGCGCCTCGGCGACGGTCGGCACGAGCTTCGGGCTGTAGACGCCGATCGCCTGGCGCCTGACGCCAGCCGGATTGGTGATCGGCCCGAGCAGGTTGAAGAGCGTCTTGAAGCCGAGCTGCCGGCGCACGTTCGCCGCGAAGCGCATGCCGGGATGGTAGCGCTGCGCGAAGAGGAACGCGATGCCGGTCTCGTCGAAGCACTTGCGCACGCCGTCCGGATCGAGCGCCAGGTCAACGCCAAGCTCGCGCAGCACGTCGGCCGCTCCGCACTTCGAGGTAGCGGCGACGTTGCCGTGCTTCGCGATCCTGACGCCGGCGCCGGCGGCCACGAACGCCGCGGCCGTCGAGACGTTGATCGTGTGCCGTCCGTCGCCGCCGGTGCCGACGAGGTCGACCGCGTCGTCGCAGCCGAGGTCGACCCTGCCCATCGCGTCCCGCATCGCGCGCGCCGCGCCGACGAGCCGCGCCACGGTGACCGGCTTCTCGCGGCTGTCGGTCAGGAGCGCCGCAAGCTCGCGCTCGGAGTAGTCGCCGCGCAGAATGCCGCGGAACTCGTGGTACGCGACCGTCTCCTCCGACGACTCGCGCCGGGCGCCGAGACCGAAGAAGTTGCGGAGCTGCCCGATTCCCTCGGGCGTGCCGATCGACTCGGGATGGTACTGCACCGACTCGATCGGCATCGTCTTGTGGCGAAGGCCCATGATCTCGCCGTCGTCGGTCTCCGCCGAGACCTCGAGGCAGCCGGGGAGCGTCGCGCGCTCAACGGCGAGCGAATGGTAGCGCATCGCCTCGAAGCCCTGCGGGATGTCCGCGAACATGCCCTTTCCGTCGTGGCGGATGCGGCTCGTCTTGCCGTGCATCAGCGACTTCGCGCGGACGATGCGCCCGCCGAACGCCTGCGCGATCGTCTGGTGGCCGAGGCAGACGCCGAGAATCGGGATCTTGCCCGCGAACGCCTTGACCGCGGCGAGCGAGACGCCGGCCGAGTCGGGGTTGCCGGGGCCAGGGGAGATGACGAGCGAGTCGGGCTTCAGCGCCGCGATTCCCTCGACGTCGATCTTGTCGTTCCTGAAGACCTTGACCTCGATCCCGAGGCCGGCGATCGCCTGCACGAGGTTGTAGGTGAACGAATCGTAGTTGTCGATGATGATGGTCATGCGAGCTCCTTGGCGAACTCGGCCGCCTGGAAGATTGCCTTGGACTTGTTGATCGTCTCCTGGTACTCCTTCGCCGGGTCGGAGTCCGCCACGATGCCCGCGCCGGCGCGCATGGTGAGCGTGCCGTTCTCGAGGACCATGGTGCGGATGACGATGGCGAAGTTCATGTCGCCGGTGTAGCTGAAGTAGCCCGCCGCGCCGCCGTAGACGCCGCGCGGCGACTTCTCGTACTCGGCAAGGAGCTCCATCGCGCGGATCTTCGGCGCGCCGGTGAGCGTGCCCGCCGGGAACGCCGCCTGGAAGAGTCCCCGCGCGTCGGCCTTCTCGGGGTCGAGCTCGCCGTAGACGTTGGAGACGATGTGCATCACGTGCGAGTAGCGCTCGACGTGGGCGAGGTCGCGCACCGCGACCGTTCCCGTCTTCGACACGCGCCCGAGGTCGTTACGCGCAAGGTCGACGAGCATCATGTGCTCGGCGCGCTCCTTCGGGTCGGCGAGCAGCTCCGCCTCCAGCGCGCGGTCGGCCTCCGGCGTAGCGCCGCGCGGGCGCGTCCCCGCGATCGGCGCGATGGAGCCGACGCCGTGCTCGAGGCGTACGAGCTCCTCGGGCGACGAGCCGATCAGGGTCTTTGCGCCGACGCGCAGGAAAAAGTTGTAGGGCGAGGGGTTCACCAGCCGCAGGGCGCGGTAGAGGGCGAGCGGCGACAGGTCGGTCTTGGCGGTGAACTTCTGCGAAGGGACGATCTGGATCACCTCGCCCGCGGCAATCGCCTCCTTGCAGCGGACGACGATGTCGCAGAACTCCGCCTTGGACATCTCCGGCTCGAACTCGCCGAGCGCCGGCGACTTCGACGCGGCGGGCACGTGACCCTCGACGTAGCTGGCGATCGACTCGGCGGAGAGGAGGCGCTTGCGCAGTGCCTCGATCTCCGCCATCGTCCGCTCGTAGGCGTCGGGCGCGTCGTTCGCCGCCACCTTGGCGATAATGGCGGTGTCGCGCACGGAGTCGAAGACGACGAACGTGTCGACGGTCATGAACGCCTCGGACGGCGTCCCCTCCTCGTGGCGGCGCGGAACGCGCGGCTCGAAGTCGGACACCGCCTCGTAGGCGAAGTAGCCGACGCGCCCGCCCTGGAAGGACGGCAGCTCGGGCGCGGCAACGAACGGCCTTTCGTCGGATTTCTCGACTGGGTCGAGCCCGAGGTACGAATAGCGCCCCTTGCGCTCGCCGTTGTAGACGCTTTCGAGGAGGAACAGGTCCTTCGGCGCGTCGACGACGCGCGTCAGCACCGACACCGGAGTCTCGCGGTCCGCGAGAAACTCCCGGTACACCGGGGTCCGCGCGCCGCCAGCGGTGCGCCGCTCGAAGTCTTCCTTCTTTAGTATTTTCAACATCTCTTTTTCTCCATCGTTCTTTTCTTGTGTAACAAAACAGCCCCGCTCCCTGACGAAGCGAGGCCGATAGGATCAATCACAAGCTACAAGACCCGTCACCACGCTTCATCAGCGAAGTGCCAGCGCCAAAAGTAGTTGAAAGTTCTGTTGCCCATAGCTGAGCGTATTATAGCAGAATCGCCGCGGCGGTTTTGTAACCCCAAGGTACGGAAACGATAAATGGTTCCACGGCGGCTACCGGATGATAACCACGCCGCCGACGCCAGGGAGCCGCCTAACCGCGCCGAAGCTGACGTAGTTCGCCATCGTCTCGGTCTTGTACTCCTCGGCGATCCACGCGGCGGAAGACGTCGCCCGGCGGATGCGCACCTCGTCGATGCCGCCAGTCCAGGCGGTGGCGGGGGTATCCTGGGAACCATCGCCGCCCTTCCAGCCAATGACAAGGTGCTCGGTTGGCGTAACAACCGCATTGAGCGTCCCGCTTTTCACAAGACTGCCATTGGCGTAGAGCGCGGCCGTCGTGTTGGTGTAGGTCGCCGCGAAATGCTGCCATGCCGCATTCGATGCGGTTGAAATGGTCGCCTGCATCTGGCTGCTATTCGATGACCCTACGGTGACAATAGTGCGACTGTTCTGAAGCGTCAGTTCGTAACCGGCGGTCTTCGACCATATCGACATGCTGGAAATCATCCGGCCATAGCTCACCGCGCTATTGGTGTCGCGCGACCAACAGGTGAGCGTGAGCGCCGAGCCCGCCCCCAGCGTCGTCCAGGCCGGATCATCGGGGGCATAGCGGATGGCGGACGTACCATCGAGCCAGATGGTCTTCCCGAGCGGGCCGGGATAGGTGGCGCTGCCCTCATACGTCGGAGTACCCTTGGTGATGGCTATGGCAAGACCGTTCACCGACTCCGCCGCGCTGCCGTTAAAGTGCCAAACAGCGTTGTAGCCGGCCAGCGACCACACTGTGGACGGCGGCGGCAGGAAGGACGCCTGGCGCGGCCGCTTCGCCCAGCGCATCATGATTGTCGTGGCCGACGAAAGCGACGGCACCGAGACCCAGACGAGCGACTCGCCGGACGGATTCCAGGTATCGACTTCGCTGGGCAGCGGCACGTCCTCGTCATCCACGAACCAGAGGCAGCCCGCCTGCGGGCATTCCGCGTAGGTGAAGCCGGACGGGGCGCCCTCCGAGATGCGCACGAGGACCGGGAAGTTCTCGAGCGGCGTTGCAGGCGCGGATGGGAAGGAGAGGATGCTCGCAAAGCCAGGCCCCTTCGGAACCTTAGTCGTCCTGAACGTCGCCGCATCAGAATCCGCCCCCACCGGCATCGCGGCATTGTTGGTGGCGGTAAACCAGCAGGTATAGACTGTGCCGTCGGCAAGGCCGCGGACAGGGACGCTGATCTCCGCCGGCGCCGCGTTCGTCGCGCCAAGCGGAATCGTGCGCGTCGCGCCGCCGCCGGAGACGACCAGCCAAATGTCGGCGGAAGTCGCACCGGGGCCAAGCGAAGCGAGCCGCGAGGAAATGACGGCGCTGTTCTCCGTTACATCCGAAGCCGCCGCCGGATCAAAACTCAAGCCCTCGAACTTGACAAAGTCCGCATCCGTAATCGTCGCATACTCCGCGGCAATCCAAGTGGCGGACGACTGGGCGTTGCGGATTCGCGCCTCGTCAACATAACCGTCAAGTGGCCCATCCTTATCCGTAAAGCAGCCGAGCCCGATGCCCTTCGTAAGCGCGATGTTGGTCTTATCCAGATTCTCGCCTGCTCCCGACTGGTTTACACCATCTTCGTAGATGTACGACTTGGCTCCGAAGACACCCGCAAAGTGGAGCCAGTCGGTTGCGCCGCGCAGATTCGACCTTAATGCGTTGCCGCCGGCCATGACATAGACATTGTCCCTGCCAACGGAAATGTTGGCCATGTCGTTGTACACGTCTCCAAAGGTGATTACGCGGCAGCACCCATTGTTGGCGATCTGCTGCGAATTCACGATTGCGGAAAGCGTAAATCCGGGGCCATTCAGCGTTGTCGAAGAAGTCATATCCGACGGCACGAGGAAGCCGCCCCAGGCCGTGCTGGATTTTCCGGCCCCATAGGCGATGTTCATCGCCGTGCCGGTAAGTGGCGTGGGGTTCGCGGTGACGCCGGTCGCGGTGGTGACGGGAGTCGGACAGGCGTCGGCCTCCATCGTCTTGTAGGCGTGCCAGCCGCTCGCGGAGGAGTCGGGCGTGTAGTGCGTGGCGGGAGAGGCGGAGGTGTCCTCGAGAATCTCGTTCATGTGCCAGACGCCGACGTATTTCGCCCGGGACCAGACCTCAGACGAGGCCGGCACGCTCGCCGGGGCCCCGGCGTTGTCCCAGTGCATCGTAATCTTCGTGGACAACGAAAGCGACGGCACCGAGACCCAGGCCAGCGACTCGCCCGCCGGATTCCAGGTGTCGATCTCGCAGGGAAGCGCGTCTCCGTCCTCGTCCTCAAACCAGAGGCAGGCGGGGTTCGTGCAGTCACCATACAGGAAACCGGCAGGGCGGTTCTCCGCAAAGCGCACGAGAACGGGGAAATTGTCGAGCGCGGCGGACAGCGCGGGCGCCGACGGGAAGGAGATTCCCCGCGTCTGTTCCGTTTCCGAATACGTCTTCTCCCCCCATGCGAAATGCGTTCCTGCCTCGTTGGGGAAGAAGATACCATCCACAATGTCGTAGAGGCCCGAGGCACCGGTCAGACTGTCAAAGCACGGGCGGTAATCGTGGACGAGCTGGTACTCGCCACTTTCCTTCTCCCATATCTTCGAGCCGAAGAAGCGCATCGTGCTGTAATTGCCGAAGCTCTGGAGACCCTGATGCGTCGCTCCGAACACCAGCACACTGCCAGCCGCAGTAAAGGTGCTGTCAAACGTCCCGACACTGTACTTCTCCGTCTTGCCCTTCAACCAGACGGTGTTCGCCTCGCTGTAGAGCGTCAGCCGCTCTCCCACTGGCGGGATGAACGAGATGTCCGATGCCGTGTTCTTGACACGGAACTCGAATTGCTTGTGGTTTGGATCGCCCGGCGGATAGATAAGCGTCGTGTAGCAGGCGCTATTCACATTGGCGCGCGCGCAGAAAACGCACTGAAGATTCGTGTCGGCAAGTTGGAAATAAGTCGACATCTTGATCTTGTTGGGATGGGGAGTATAGTCCGTCTTGACATACGTGTTGGTAAAGTCCATCCACTCGACTTCCTTGTAGCGCTGCGGCAGGTCCGGCCCGGCAGGTTGCAAATACGTCACGTCGAAGCGCCAGGTAAAATAGATCGTGTCGCCGTAATAGATGGGGATGTCGCATGTGCTCACGTTGCTCGAGTCGTTCGAGACGACCGTCTCGACGCCCTCCGCCGTCACCGTTCTCATCGTCCAGCCGACGACCTGGAACTTCGCCGCGCCGCCCGCCGGGAAAATCTCGCCCGCCGGATAGCTGACGGTGTTGGTCGAAGCCATGCTGGTGGCTCCGCTTATGTTGATTCTCTGGGGGCCGTACACGCCTGCAGTCGGAGTGCCGAGATTGTCCGGATCACCCGAGGTCCAGATGATCGGGTTCTGCCGCAACGGACAGAAGACATTGCGCACGACATCGTAAAGACCCTTCGCGCCGTCCGCCTTGCGAGTGCAGGGGCGGAGATCCACGCGGGGCGTCCCGTCCTCGGTCCAGACCTTGAACGCAAAAATGTCGCCCTGGAACGGATACGAGATTCCATAGACGCGCTGTGCCTCGCTGTCATACGCAGTATAGCTGCCGCCAATCGTCAGCGGGCACGTAGTGCCAAAGTCCGTCTCCCCAAACCGCGCATCCACGACCGCGCCGTCCTTGTAGAGCCCGCGTCCGTTGATGGCGAGGGTTGTGCGCGTGTTTGCCGTCACCGAGCCGAGATTGTCCTTGTTGGTGCCGGTTCCGCACATATAGGATAGAACACCGTTGTTCACGTAGATTCTCAGCTGCGGCTTGACCGCCGGTAGCGCGGCGCTTTCGCGCGAGCAGAAGAGGAAGTAGGTTGAACCGGCCGGCGTTATTGCGGCGACAATCTGGTCATCGAGACTTGGGATGTATTTCGTATCGACAAAAGACCACCGCTGAAAGTCCGTTGCGGTTATCTCCAACCGATCAGTCGCCTCGTATTCGTCCGGCAGAGTTCGTGCGCCGTATTGCTCGGGCGACCAGCGCCAGACAAGGGAGATGTTGTCGCCCTCCTGAGGCGTGAAGGAACAAGTCTGCCTGGTCAAGTCGGTAGATGTAGTCGTGATCGTCTCCACCCCTCGCGTTATGGAAAGCGTCCAGCCGAGGAGTACTCGCTCTTCGCCGGTCAGGTAGTTGGTGACGGCGATCTGGGGCATCACGGCGTTGATGGCCACGCCCTCCTCGAGATTCGTGATTCCATACGAAGGATAGGGGGTTCCCGGCTGCGAGGGCGAGCCGGTCACGTTCAGGGTGGTGCCTCCCGCGGCCTTCGCCTCGTATCCGAAGCTTCCGCTTCCGCTGGTGTCGGCATTGACGTAAAACGCGGTGGCGGGCTCTTCGTTCAGGATGTCGTAGAGTCCGGCGACGTTATCGGCTGTCCTCAGACAAGGCACAAAATCCATTACCACCACGCCGTCCTCGTAGATCTTGAACGAATGGAGTTTGGTGCCAACGACGGAATAGACGGTTGAATACACAGCGCCACCTTCGTTCAGGCGGAAGAGGTATATCTCGTAGTTCAAACTATCCGCGTCATTGGCCGCAAAGTTCTGCGCCTCGCCGTTGAGGGTGAAGACGTTGACCGCCCCGCCGTTTGAATACTCGGTCGAGATGTAGAGGTTGGTCGTCGGCGCGTTCTGAACGGCGATCTCCGACGAGAGGGCGTTGGTCAGGCGGTATGCGCGGACTTTTTTTGTGTTGTCGGCGTTGGCGGGCAGGATAAATCCAAAAGACGTGGAGCTGGTTTTGCGCGCCCAGTAAAGCGCGTTCATGCTGTTGAAGTTCGGCACCTCGTAGTGCGCCTCGATGTCGGTCGTCACCTTCGGCTTGTAGAGCGTATTGATGTACTGCCGGTTGTCGTTCACGACAATGCATTCGCACTCCACAAGACCGCTCGGGATGTTCGATATCTTGCGGGATGTCCACTGCCACTCGAGACGGCGATACCCGAGCGGGTCCGGGTGTTTGTAGGTGAAGGCGGTTTCCGTCCCGTTCGTGAGTTCACTGTCGTCTTCGTTGTAGAGTTTCCAGCCAGTGCAGGTGTATTCGATCATTCCCCAGCTGTTGGTCCAAGGCGACGCACCGCACGAAACCGGGAGCGTCGCGCCCGCAGCCAGGCCATTGGTTATGCCGTATGCGGGCGAAGGCGAGCCGACACCATAAGCCGACGAGGAGACTTCAAGCACCTGGGAGAGCAACTCGTATCCGAAGCTACCGCCGGACGACGCGGCATTGGAAAGAAAATTGCCGCTAACCGTGTCGTAAACACCGGCGACGGAATCCGACTCCCGCAAGCACGGCACGAGATTCATCTTGACCACGTCGCCTTCGCGGAGCTTGAACGAGTAGAGCTTGGTGCCGACCACGGCCTTTACACCCGAATTGAGAAAGCCGTTGTCGTTCAGCCGGAAGATGTAGATGTATTTGTCGAGTTCATCCAGGTACTTTGCGGGGAAGTTGACCGTCTCGCCATTGACCGTAAAGGTGTTGACCGAGCCGTTGCCGGAATATCGGGTTGACAGCCGGATATCCGTCGTCAGGTCGCGCAAAAGCGCAGTTTCATTGCCGCTCGCTCCGATGGACAGCCGGTACGCACGGACCGACCTCCGATTAGTCGTAAGGACAAAGGCGAATGAGGGACTTCGGTTGTCTTTGTTGTTGCGCGTCCAGTAGAGCGGATTCTGCTGGGCGAAGTCCGGCACCTCGAAATGCGCCTCGACATCGGTGGCCAGTTTCGGCAGATAGCCGGTTTCCGTGGTGTCGATATACTGGTTCTCATTGGTCACGTAAATGCATAGGCATTGCTTGTAACCAGCCGGCAGCGCCGCCGCAGACACACTTGCCGCAGCAAAAGCCGCAAGACACACGATACCAAACGCTAGCTTTCTCATATTGTCGCTCCTTTGACGGATTTGCCTAAATTATATCAAAACTCCCGCGCCGCTGTCCACCTCCTCTGCCACTCCTCGCGTTCCACCGCAGAAATTTAGTTCTCCTGCTTGCGAGGGAGGATGAAGGCGGCCAGTAGCGCAAGAAAAACCGGCAGGGCGAAGGCGTTGACCGCCACCGCGTGCGCGACCTCCCTGGGCTCGACGCACTCGTCGCGCGAGAGCCGCTCAAGCGGGTTCATCGACGAAATCGGGTGCGACACCTCTGCCACCGTCCGCGCCACCATAAGGCCAATCCGGTCGGAAAGCGTCGCACCAAATTCGTCCGGATACTGCTCGACCACGCTCGGGCTCATCTCGCTCACCAGCAGGAAGACGATGGCGGTGAAAAGCGCGACCGGCCTGCCCAGCGAGGCGGAGAGGAAGAGCCCGAACGCGACCACCAGCGTCAGCGTCGCCGCCATCTCGATCCACGAGCGCAGCAGGTTCCAGAAGAAGGAATCGGCCGGGATCAGCAGCTCTACGTCGCGGCGCGGCCGCAGCATCAGCGCGTCTTTGCCGAGGTTGCGGAACGAAAGCACCCCCTCTTCACCGGCTTCGCCGCCGCGGTCGGCAAGCGGAAAGACGAGCACCGCCTGGGTCAGGTTGGAGACCGCGGCGGAAAGCTCCCCCAGCCTCAGCTCGCCGGCCACGTCCTGGCGGGCGTTGTAGGTGTTCGAGAACTTCAGCCGCGTCGACACCTCGCCGGAGCGCACACCGCGCACGGCCGCGGCGGGAAAGCGCCAGGCGGCTACCGCGTTGGTGCGGACGGTGTCGTAGCGGTCCCAGGCGCGCGTCGCCAGGAGCCGCAGCACCGTCGAGGGACGAGCCTTCTTCACCGCGTCGGGGGTGTCGGGCAACTTCATGTACTCCGCGTACATCGCCTTCGCCTCTTCGCGGGGAGATGGCATGAGCGGACGCAGCACGTGGACGCACCGGCGGTGGTTGGAGGCGCTGCCGGCGCAGAACGGCGCAAGCGCGCAGGCAAGCGCCAGCACCGCCGCGCCGGCGGACGAGAGCGCGGCGATTTTCGCCGCGACGATGGCAAAATACCTGACTGGCCTTACCATCGTCAGCTGCAGGCGCTTTTCCGCGCGCTCGCGCGCGAGCGACCCGGTGGCCGCCGCCAGCATCGACACGGTGACGAGCGCAAGCACCCCGCCGAGGCCGTAGCCGAGGCAGACCTCGCGCATCCCCTCCGCAGTGCCGTCGCCGACGACCAGACGCGGAACGACGAACATCCACGCCGCTGAAGCCGCCGCAAGCATCAAGAGCGAACGCGAGCGCGAAAGCGCCTTCAGCTCCAGCTGGAATATGCCGAGAAACGCCCTCATCTGAGAAACGGCGCAAGCGCGAAGTCCTGCACGCTGCCCACCTTGGCGAGGAAGAACTCCTCGAGACTCGTCCCCAGCGAGGAGACCTCGCCCTCCGCCACCGCCTTGCCGTGGTTGAGGATCATCACCCGGTCGCAGATGTCCTCGGCGTCCGCGAGGAGATGCGAGGTGGTGAGCACCGTCATCCCGCCCTGCGCCAGCGCCTTGACGAGCGTCTTCACCTCCTTGGTGGAAATCGGGTCGAGGCCGGAGGTCGGTTCGTCCAGCACCAGCAGCTCGGGCCTGCCCACGAGCGCAGACGCGAGCGCCACCCTGCGCGCCATGCCCTTGGAGAACTCGCCGACCGGGCGCTTGGCGACAGACTCGAGCCCCACCATCGCCAGCAGTTCGCGCGTCCGCCGGGACGCCTCGCGACGCGTGAGCCCGCAAAGCCCGGCGTAGTAGCCGATCGTCTCCGCGGCAGTGAGGAAAGGATGCAGGAAACTGAGCTCCGGAAGGTACCCGAGCCGGCGACGGGCGGCCACCGACCGCGGCGAAAGCCCGAAAAGCCTCACTTCACCGACGCTCGGCGAGAGGAGACCGAGGATCATCTTGATCGTGGTGGACTTGCCGGAGCCATTCGGGCCGAGGAGCCCGAATACCTCGCCGCGCCTGACGGCGAGCGAAAGCGAGTCCACCGCGGCAACGGTCGGCCGCAGCCAGAAATCGCGAAAGGTCTTGCTGACATTTGCGAGCGACACTACATTTTCCGCTTCCATGTTCATTCCCGGTTACGGCTGAAGTGAATTCCAATCAGGAGAAAGCCGACCACCGCCGGAACTGCGGCGGCGAGCGCAAGCGCGACATAGGCGGGAGGAACCGTCCCGCCGCGCGCAAGCGCCTCGGCGCGATAGTAGTTGTCGGCCGCCGGCAGCATCAACACGAGGGCGACGCCAGACAGCGCGGCCGCGGCGTTGGCGCGGAAGCGCACCGCGAACGCCGTCGCCGCTGCCGCGAGCACGTACGCCGGCGCAATCGCCAACACCGCTGCGGGAACGAGCCTCATGGCGTCGCCGCCGGCGAGGAACATCGACGATACGCCCGCAACAGCCGCAATCGCGGTCGCAAGCAGAAACGCCGTCAGGGTGAAACGGAAGCGGAAGAAGCGGTTGAGCGCGGCGGCAAGCACGAGCGGCAGCACCATCGCGGCAACGCCGGCGGCCACGCACGGCCCGTAGACGCGCGCGAGCTGGGCGGTCTCCTCGGCAATCGCGCCGCCGACCGCGGCGCCCGCGAACATGGTGAGCGCGATGCCGATCACCGCGACCGCGAAGACGGTGAAGGATACGGCCACCCCGGCCGCCTTCGCGAGGAAGAAGCCGCTGCGGGAAACCGGATGGGCGAGCGCCATCTCCATCGTGCCGGTCTCGATCTCGCGGCGGACGGAGCGGATTGCGCCGAAGACCGCGAAGACGGCGCCGCAGGTGAAGAGCGCCGAGATCGCGGCGTCACGCGCCATGCGGGTAGCGTCGCCGAACTGGTGGTAGTGGAAGACCGGCGCGAACACCTCCATCGCCAGCGCCGCCAGCAGAACCAGCAGCGAAAGCGGCGACGACAGCACCTCCAGCGCGGTCGCCTGCGTTATGGAGACGTATGGCCTCAAGCGCCGACTCAGAAGTAGTTGGTCTGCGTGTTCTGGTAGAGGAACCACGCAAGCACGCCAATTGCCGCGCACGCCGCGAGCTGGACGATCGCAGAAAGCGTCTGTACCCAGCCGGCGACGTCGTCAACCGCCTGCACCGGCACCGGCGCCTGCGGCATGGACGGAATGTCCGGAATGTCGGCGACGTCGCCATCGCCGGCGGCTCCGGCAGCCGGAGCCGCGGCAGCCGCGGGCTTCGCCGCGTCGCCGGGACGCTTGATGGTGAACTTGCCGGACGGCCTCACCGGGCCGCCGGGACGGGAAATCTTCAGCGTCTTGCGCTGGGTGACGCTGACAGGCTGCGTGGTCGCCGCAGAAGGAGCGGCGGCGGGAGCGGCCGCCGGAGCATCCGCCTTGGCCGCGGCGGGCGCGGCAGGTGCGGCGGGTGCAGCAGGTGCGGCGGGTGCCACATGGGCGACTGGCGGCTGCTGGGCTGGCAGGCGCGAGGTGCCGCCAGCGATGTCGCTCGGCCGCTTGATGCGGATCGTCTTCATCGGGGCGTTCTCGTTCTTGACCGGCGCAACGCCCAGCGCGTCGGAGAGCGAGATACGCGCCGTCTTGTGCTTGGCGGCCTCCTTCTGCGCCTCGGTCATCGCGTCCTCGGCGATGATGCCGGTCTTGTGCAGAATCGCCTGCTGCGGAATCGGCTGGGTGACGCCCTTGAGCTTCTGGGTCACCGTCTTGAGCGTGGAGAGCGAATCGGGCTTGGCCTCCGCGTCAGGCGCGGCGGCCGGCGCTGCGGCTGGAGCCGCCGGGGTCGTCGCCACGGTCGGCGTCACCGGACGCGGCAACGGCTTCGCGGCAACCGAGGCGCCTGGCTTGCGGATTTGGGGAATGCCAGGCTTGGTCGGCAATTTGAGGCCGGGCTTGAGTCCGCCCACCGTGGCACCCGGCTTCGGCGGCAACTTGAGCCCTGGCTTGAGGCCGGCGACGGTAGCGCCTGGCTTCGGCGGCAGCTTGAGCCCAGGACGGAGCGCGCCAACCGTGCCGCCTGGTTTCGGAGGCAATTTCAGCCCCGGCTTAAGCGCAGCCGTCGCCGGCGTCGCCGGCGCCTTCGGCGCGGCAGGCGCATGGGGCACGGGAGCCGCACCCACCGTTGGACGCGCCAATGGATTCGCCTTCGGCGGTTCTTCCGCCACCGGGGTCATCTCGACCGGAATCATCTCTACGTCGTCTGCCATCGCTGCCTCCCGAATTTTTTGGTTAGACCGCCATCACCTCGGATTCCTTGGCCTTGAGCTCGGCGTCGATCTTCGCGATGCCGTCGTCCGTGGCCTTCTGGATCTTGTCCAGCCCGACCTTCATGTCGTCCTCGGAAATCTTCTTGTCCTTCTCGAGCTTCTTCACCGCGTCGTTGGCGTCGCGGCGGATGTTGCGCATCGCCACCTTCTGCGCCTCGGCCTGGGTCTTGGCGACCTTGACGATCTCCTTGCGGCGCTCCTCATTCAGCTCCGGCACGGTGATGCGCAGCACCTTGCCGTCGGACTGCGGGGTGACGCCGATGTTCGCGGCGAGGATCGCCTTGTTCATCGCGTCGATTACAGTCGGGTCGAACGGCGCGATCTTGATCTGCCGCGGCTCCGGGGTGGAGATGGTGCCGAGGTTCTTGATCGGCGTCGGGCAGCCGTAGTAGTCCACCTTGATCTGGTCGACCATCGCCGGCGACGCCTTGCCGGTCCTGAGGCCGGCGAACTGCGCCTTCAGAGCGTCGAAGCTCTTCGCGATCTTTGCCGTTGCGTCGTTGAGCACTTCTGCTACCGTGTTCATTTCGTTTTCCTTTTGCCTTGTAGGTTTGAAGCTTCCGTTCAGCTGACAATCGTCCCGACCGCCTCGCCCTTCACCACGCGCTCGAGCGCCTTCGGGTCGAAGAAGTCGAAGACCACGATCGGGATGTTGTTGTCCATGCACAGCGCGAACGCGGCGGAGTCCATCACCTTCAGCCGCTTCTCGAGCGCCGTCTCGTACTTGAGCGAGCCGTACTTCTTCGCCTTCGGGTCTTTCTTCGGGTCGGCGGTGTAGATGCCGTCGACCTTCGTCGCCTTGAGGAGCGCGTCGGCGCCGATCTCGCTCGCCTTGAGCGCGGCGGCGGAGTCGGTGGAGAAGTACGGGTTGCCGGTGCCGCCGCCGAAGATCACCACGCGGCCCTTCTCGAAGTGGCGGAGCGCGCGGCGCTGGATGAACGGCTCGGCGAGCTTCGGCATCTCGATCGCGGTCATGACGCGGGTGGGGACGCCGATCGACTCGAGCGCGTTCATCATCGCGAGCGCGTTGATGATCGTGGCGAGCATGCCCATCGAGTCGCCGGTCACGCGGTTGACGCCCTTGCCCGCGCCGGTGAGGCCGCGGAAGATGTTGCCGCCGCCGAGGACGATTCCGACCTCGACGCCGAGCGAGTGGATTTTTTTCACCCTTGCGGCCATGAAAGCGAGCTTCTCGGGGTCGATGCACTCGCCCGTTTCGCGGTTGCCGAGCACCTCTCCCGAGAGCTTCAGGAGAATGCGCCGGTACTTCAACTTCCTATTCGCCTTTTTCACATCGTGCATTTTACCATTTCCGCGGCAAAAACGCAACTGCCGAACCCGCCAACGCGACGGCCAAGGGCTGGCTCAGAGGCAAAAGCGGCGGACGTGGCCGTTGCGGATCAGGCGGGCGGCGGCGGCGGCCTTGAAGCGGACTTCGCCGTCGGTCGAGTCGCGGAGCGAGTCGAGAACCCCGAGCGCCTCGTCCTTCCGCCCGAGGTTGGCGAGCGCATAGCCAAGGCCGAGCCGGGCATACTTGTCGTCGTGGGCGCGCGCCGGCGCACAAAGTGCCGCGGCAAACCACCGGGCGGACGCGGCGTCGTCCCCCTTCGCGAGCGCGGCCAGCCCCAGCGCCTCGAGCATGAAGCCGGTGCGGTCGAGCCGTTCGTCCCGCGCCACCGCCGTACCGAGCCGAAAAACCTCCTCGACGTCGCCGGGCGCGCGGCGGAGCGCCAAGACATATGCGAGCGCGTCAACGGTGCGCTGGCTGCCGCGCAGCTCGAGGCTGCGCTTGAGCATCGCCACCCCCTCGTCCATGCGGCCAAGCCGCGCGCAGTACTCGCTGCCGACAACCCGCAGCGCGCGCCAATGGTCGGGGTCCTTCGCCAACGTCCGCGAAAAGGCGGAGAAGTCGTCGCGGTACGACCGCGCCACCGCGACCGTGAACGGACACATCGCGGCGACCGCGGCGAACGCGAGCGCGGCGCAGACGGCGAAGCGCCGGCCTTGGCGCAGTTCAAGGAGCGCCGCGGCGAGGACGAGCGAGACGGCGAGCGCCGGGAAATAGGAGTAGCGGTCGGCGTAGGCGTGGTCGCCGTTGACGGTGCCGAGGACGCCGCTCACCGGGCCGATGGACAGAATCGCCCAGGCCGCAGCGAGCCAAAGCGCCGCGCGGAGCCGCGGACCAGAGCAGCGCAACGCCGCGGCAAAAAGCGCCAGCGCCGCAGCGAAGACCGAAATCCCCAGCGCGCAGTCGACCGGACA
This sequence comes from uncultured bacterium, assembly GCA_902800055.1. Taxonomy (GTDB): domain Bacteria; phylum Verrucomicrobiota; class Kiritimatiellia; order RFP12; family UBA1067; genus UBA1067. Next base: position 15,189 of record CADCCW010000028.1, on the reverse strand, counting down.
GCCGCCGAACACCGCCCGGTAGTCGAACCGGATGCCGCCGGGCGCGACGACATGCCAGAGATACATGCCCGAGGCCACCGCCGCGTTGAGAACGCGCCACCACAGCGGTTCGCCGAAGACATCCAGCCGCTCGTGGTCGATCGGATTGGACTGGCAGTAGAGCGTGATCGCCCCGACCGCCACCGCCATCGCCAGCATCGGCGCATAGCGCCAGATCCGCCGCGGAAAGCGCCAGGCGAGCGCCCACTCGAGCGCAAAGGCGAGGAACGGAAAGCACACCGCCGTCGGCTTGGAGAGGCAGGCGAGGGCGCAGCAGGCGGTGGCGAGGAAGAAGGCGAGGCGTCCGCCGCCGCGGACGTGGTCAGTCCAGGCAATCAGCCCCAGGAGCGCGAAGAAGGTCCAGAGCACGTCCTTGCGCGCGGCGATATAGACGACCGCCTCCGCCCGCATCGGATGGAGCGCCCAGAAGAGCGCGGCGACGAGGCAGGCGAGCGCGGTCCGGCGGCGCGAGGCGTCAGGCGCGAAGGCGGCGGCGAGGCGCGCGAGCAGGATGAAGACAAGCGCCGAGTTCGCCGCGTGGATGGCGACGTCGACTGCGTGGTGGACCGCCCAGCCACCGCCGAAGAGCGTGATGTCGGCCATGTAGGAGATGAAGGTGAGCGGCATCCAGAACGCATCGTAGCCGAACTGGGTGAACGCCGCGGCGACGTTGGCGAGGGAGAGCCCGTCCTTCACGAACGGACAGCCATAGATGTAGCCCCAGTCGTCCATGCTGATGTGCCCCGTGGTGACGCTGCCGAGGAACACCACGGCGGCGACGAGGGCTGGGACCAGCGCGAGGAGCCTGCGCATCGCCTCAGACACCTCCTCGGCGGCGGTCGCGCTCGGCGTAGGACGCAAGCGCGCGGTCGAAGTCGGCTTCGGAGAAGTCCGGCCAGAGCGTGTCGGTGAACCAGTACTCCGAGTACGCGCTTTCCCACAAGAGGAAGTTGGAGACGCGGCACTCGCCGCTGGTGCGGATGACGAGGTCCGGGTCGGGCACGTCCGGCGCGTAGAGGTGGCGGCGAAAGGTCTCCTCGGTCACCTGCTCGCCGCGCGCGACCGCCGCGTTCGCCGCGTCCACGATCTCGGCGCGGCCGCCGTAGGAGATGGCGACGATCAGCTGGCGCTCGAATGCCTCGGTCTTGCGTTCCAGCGCCTCGACGGTGGACAGAAGCCGGCGGTCGAGGTCGCCGCGGCGGCCGACCATGCGGAAGCGCACGCGGTTGGCCACGAAGTCGCGCTCCTTGGACTTGAGCATCCGCGCGAAAAGCGCCATGAGGCCGTCCACCTCCGCCTTGGGGCGCTTCCAGTTCTCGGTCGAGAAGGCGTAGACGGTGAGGTAGCGGATTCCGCGCTCGCCGCACCAGTCGAGCACCCGCTCCAGCGTCTTCGCGCCGGCGCGGTGACCGGCGCCGCGGTTCTTGCCGCGCGCCTTCGCCCAGCGTCCATTGCCGTCCATGATGATCGCCACGTGCTCCGGCACGCGGCGCAGAGACCTTACCGCTTCCATAAAGAACCTTTCCGGGGTCGACGCCCCGCTAGTCACGCCAAGCCTTTCCACTCCCGCGAAGTCGAGCCGCGAAAGCTCGTCCATGGCGCCGGCGGTGAACGCCCGCGCGCCGCACTCCTCCGCCACCTCGGCAAGCCGCCGCGTGTTGGAGGACGTCTTCGAACCAAGCACCAGCACCGCCGCGCCCGGGCCGGCGCCGCGGCAGAAGCGGCGCACCGCGTCCTGGCGCTCCTTGGTCGCCCCGCACACCTGCGCCATTGCCTTGACCTTGCGCGTGCGCCCGAGTTCCGCGACCTCGCGCTCCACTTCGTCGGCATTCATCGTGGTCTGCGCCACCACCCCGAGCGGAACCGAGCCGCCATCTTTCTTCTTCGCCGCCGCGCCGGCCGGACCCGCGAGCGCGCGGCCGCCAGCCGCCTCCACCTCTCCGACGATCCCGCGCACTTCGGCGTGGGCGGGGTCGCCGAGGACGCACACCTCCATCCCCTTCTCCGCGAACGCGCGCGCGGAGCGGTGGACCCGAGCGACGAAGGGACACGTCGCGTCCACCACCTTGAGCCCGCGCCGCGCCGCCTCCTCGCGCACCTGCGGCGGCACGCCGTGCGCAGAAAAGACCACCGTAGCGCCGCGCGGCACTTCGGCGATGCGGTCGACGAACCGGAAGCCGAGGTCCTTGAGCTCGCCGATGACGATCTCGTTGTGGACGAGTTCGTGCAGGCACCAGATCGGCGAGCGGTCGCCTTCGGGACGCGCCTTCGCCAGCGCCAGCGCCTTGGCGATCGCCCCGTTCACGCCGGCGCACATCCCGTGCGGCTCGATTACCTCGACCTGCATCGCCGCCGTCCCCGCTCAGCCCTCGCGCTTGGCGTCCTCGAAGGCGCGGAAGCGCGCGGCAAACGCCGCGGTCGCCTTCTCGAGCGCCGCCTCCGCGTCCACGCCGAGGTCGGCGACGGACTTGACCGCCCGCAGCAGGAACTCGCCCGGATCGCCCTCCACGGCAACCGGCTTCATATCCTCGGCATAGCCAACCCGCGACGCCTTCTCCATCGTGCGCCGCGCCTTGAGCAGCGCCGGCAGGGTGGACGGCACCCCGTCGAGCGCGCTGCGGCGCTCCTCCTTGCGGTGCTCGGACTGCTTGATGCGCTCCCAGTTGCGCAGCACCGTCGCCGGATCGTCGGCGACCGTGTCGCCGAAGACATGCGGGTGGCGGTGGACGAGCTTGTCCGCGACGGCGTTGGCGACGTCGTCGAAGGTGAACTTCCCCTCCTGCTCGGCCATCACCGCCTGGAACATCACCTGCAAGAGCACGTCGCCCAGTTCCTCGATGTGGTTGTCGACGTCCTCCGGGCGGTCCATCGCCGCCAGCAGCTCGTACGCCTCCTCGAGGACGCAGGGCTTGAGGGTCTCCAGAGTCTGCACGCGGTCCCATGGGCAGCCCTTCTCGGGGTCCCGCAGCCGCGTCATGATTTCATGTAGCCGTTCGATTCCGTTCATACGGCGTATTATACCACAAACCGCGCCGCCACCGCGCAATCTGATCGGCGTTGCACACCAATTTGCCGCCGTCAAAGACCGGTCAGGTATCCGCCGTTCCAGGCGCCGATTGACGGGATGGTCACGTATGCACCGCCGGCGGTCCGCTCAAGCTCGAGCTTTGCCGGGGCGCGGCGCATCTCGTTCCAGACGACACCGCTCCAGGACGACGGGACATTGCGCAGGAGAACGCGCACCGGCCCCTGGTCGGAAATCCTGAGATTCATGAGCGCAACGCTCCGCAGCGCCCCGGCTTTGTCCACGTGCACCTGCATAAGCCCCATAAACGGCGACTTGACCACGGCCGGAAGACCGCCGCCGCGGCTATCGAGCGCATCGCGGAACTTCTGGACATCGGCCGACGTCATAGTGTTGGCGTCTTTCTCCGTCTCCTCCTTGGTCAGCTCGCCCACACTGCGCCCCACGCCGGAAATGACCGGGATCGCCATGTTCCTCACGCCGATCCGCCAGCTCGTTGGCATGGTAAAGCCGACTGGCGTGCATCCATCGACGGTGGTCGCGTAGCCGCGCAGCACTGGCGACGCCTCGGCAAGCGAGCGCCACATTGTCCTTCCGTAGAGCTCCGGGCTCTCCATTGCGCTGTTGGAGACGAAGAAGCTCACCGAGTTGAATCCGTACATGAGCGCGGTAAACCCCTCGGCCAGGACGCCCTGCGGCGAGCGGGAGTAGTAGGTGCGCGGCCAGCTCTCGATCTCCGGGGTCCAGACCTTGACATAGGCGGGATCACCGATTCGCCCGCGCACCGCCGCGGCATTGATGCTCTTGCGGACCACCTCGTTCGGGTTGTCGTCGTAGTAGAAGCCTCCGCCCGGACGGCACCCCACCGGCTTGCCAGTCACGGCATGAAACATCTTCAGGACCTCGCCAATCTGGTCGTCCGCCCCGGTTCCGGACAAATGCTGAAGCGCCATCATCGTGTCGGGCGAGACCGAATGGAAGACCTCGGCCACGGCCTTCGCAACGAGCACAAGGCTCTGGACGGAGAATCCACGCCACCGCGCGCAGACCCCATCGTCCTCCTCGACGGCCTTGCCCAGCGTCTCCCGCGTCCATTTCCCGCCGGTCTCGGCGTTGAACGCGGCAATGCACGTGTCGCAGAAACAGCCGATGTGCCTGCCGCTGCTGTCGGCCGGCTTGTGGCCTTCGATGCGCAGGTCGTCGTCGATCCAGAGCGCCGAAAAGCCGATCTTGGCGTATATCGCCGAGACGTCGCGGAGATACTTGTGGAAGGCTTCCTGACGCGGACAGCTGCAGAACCTGTCCTCGACGCCTTTCCAGTCGGTCCAGCCGGTCCACGTCTTCATGGCGAACATCTCCGCCGTGCCGAAGCTGTCTCTATGGCCGATCGTGGCCTGGAACTGAAGCGACGGGACAATCCCGGCCGACTTGGCGTCCCTGGCAGCTTCGGCAATAACCTCTGCGCGCGCCCGGTGCCATTCAAGCGGCGGCGCCCCGATGCCAGTCGAGAACCATATCTCGTCGCAGCAGCCGGGGTTCTCCATGATCGCCTTGAAGTTGGTCTTCCACGTCTCCTTCGTGCTCGTGTCGTCCGCCCTCAGGCGCATCGACATGAGCGGGCGGTCGCACGGCGCCTGCCCGCACGAAGCAGAAAACGCCACCAACGCGGCCAAGTCCAACGCGACTATCTTGACTATGGTTGACATATCCATATATCTATGCTGCTTTTGGCGCATATTATACCATAATTTACAATTCGTGACTCGTTCTGCCGCGGAGGATGGGGCGAGATAGGGCGGGCGGTCAGCCGAAGCGGTGGTCGACGAGCCTCTCGCCTTCGTAGCGGAGCTTGAGGGTGAAGAAGTCGGGGCGCTCATCGAGCGCGCGGAGGAACAGCTTGTCGCCGGCCCAGATGTTCTTGGCGAGCAGCTCGGCCTTGGGCAGCCAGACAAGCTCGCCTTCGTCGCACTCGATCAGCTCGCCGGTGAACTCCGTGCAGGTGAAAAGGTGCATGTACTCGACGCCCCATTCGTCCGAGACGAAGGTGACGAGTCCGCGGAAGCGCGGATTCAGCATCGTGAGGCCGGCCTCCTCCTTCACCTCGCGCATCGCGCACTCCTCGGGAGTCTCGCCGTACTCGAACTTCCCACCGACGCCGATCCACTTGTCGCGGTTCTCGTCCCCTTCCCGCTTCGTCCGGTGCATGACAAGCCAGCAACCGTCCCGTTCGATGTAGCACAGGGATGTCAGGCGCGGATTTGCCGTGTTCATATGCGAAGTGCGGCGTTCAGCGGCGGCGGGAGGAGACCTCGATCACGTTGACCTGGTTGCGGAGCTGGAGGATGATCTGCTCCACGACGCGGGCGGTGCCGAGGACGTCGATCTTCATCCGCGAGACGGTGCCGTCTTCGGTCGGGCCGACGTTGAGGGTCTGGATGTTGTAGCCGCGGCCGGAGATGAGACCGACGATGCGGGCGAGGACGCCCGGCTTGTTCTCGACGTAGCAGTTGATGCGGTGGATCTCCCCTTTCATGCCTCTGCCTCCTTGTCCACCACCACCTCGACGAGCGTCGGCGCCTTCGACTTGAGAGCCTTCGCCACCGCCGCGTCGAGCCTGCTCCCGTCCGTCACGCGGACGCCGCGGATGCCGTAGGCGGCCGCGAGCTTCACGAAGTCGGGAGAATGAAGATCGGTCGCGAAGTAGCGTCCGCCGCAGAGGTGGCGCTGCATCTGGCGCACCAGCCCGAGCGAGCCGTTGGAAAAGACGATAAAGGTGACCGGCAGCCCGAGTTCCGCGGCGACGATCAGCTCCTCGGCCGTCATCTGCGCGCCGCCGTCGCCGAGGAACGCGACGACCTTGCGGTCCGGCCGCGCGATCGCCGCGCCGATCGCCGCGGGGATGCCGAAGCCCATCGCGCCCATGCCGCCCGAGCTGATGAAGTGCCGCGGCATGGTGTGGCGGAAGCGCTTCGCCGCCCAGAGCTGGTGCTGGCCGACGTCGGTGACGACGATTGCGCGCCCCTTGGTGGCGGCGTAGACCGACTCGACCACGGCCTGCGGCATGATGACGCCGCGGTGGAGCGGCTTCAGTCCCTCGGTGCGCGGACGCCGGTGCGCTGCGATCTTCGCGAGCCACTCGTCGTGCGCGGCGGGCATTATCCGCGAGTCGACCGTCATCAGCAGCTCCTTCACGTCGGCGATGATGCCGAGGTCGACGGTGACGTTCTTGTTGATCGACGCGGGGTCGCAGTCCACGTGGACGATCTTCGCGCGGCGGGCGAACTTCGCCGCGCTCCTGCCGGTGACGCGGTCGTTGAAGCGGACGCCGAGCGCGAGCAGGAGGTCGGCCTCGGCGATCGCGGCGTTCGCGGCGAACTCGCCGTGGAGCCCGGCGAGGCCGAGCGCGAGCGGGTCGGTCTCGTCGAACGAGCCGATGCCCATCAGCGTCGTCGCGACGGGGATGCCGACCTTGTGCGCAAGCGCGGCGACGTCGCCCGACGCGCCGGAGGCGACGACGCCGCCGCCGGCGAGGATCACCGGGCGCTTCGCGCCGTTCACGAGCTTGGCGAGGCGGGCGACCTGCGAGGGCGCGGCGGAGACCTCGGGGTGGTACGCCCTCAGGAACACGCGCGGCGGATACGCCGCCGCGGTGAGGGCCAGCTGGCAGTCGCGCGGGACGTCGATGACGACGGGGCCGGGCTTGCCGTGGGTGGCGATGTAGAACGCCTGCGCCACCGTCTCGGGGATCTCGTCCGCGGAGTGGACGAGGAAGTTGTGCTTGGAGACGGCGCGGGTGAGGCCGGTCGTGTCCGCCTCCTGGAAGGCGTCGGTGCCGATCTGGTCGAGCGGAACCTGTCCGCAGACGAGCACCATCGGCACGCCGTCCATGTTCGCCGCGCCGAGGCCGGTGATGGTGTTGGTGAGCCCGGGGCCGCTGGTGACCACCACGACCGCCGGCCGGCCGCTCGCGCGGGCGTAGCCGTCGGCCATGTGGACGCAGCCCTGCTCGTGGCGGCCGAGCACGAAGCGCAGGCGAGAGCCGCGGAGACGGTCGAAGACGTCCACCACGTTCCCGCCCGGGTAGCCGAAGACCACCTCGGCCCCGGCCTTCTCAAGGCTCTCCACCAGCGCCGCGGCGCCGGTGCGCATGCTCGACTTCGCCGCCATTCCGCCCTTCGGACAAAAGCCTACGCGACAATGCCGTTCTGCTGCGCGACGAGCGCGTCGGCGCCGTACATCTTGCGCAGCTTGGGCTTCTCGATCTTGCCGGTCGGGTTGCGCGGCACGTCGGCGAAGATCACCTTGCGCGGACGCTTGTAGCGAGGCAGCCCGAGGCAGTACTCGTTGAACTCGGCCTCGGTGAGCGACATCCCCTCCTTGACCGAGACGATGGCCGCGGCGATCTCGCCGAGGCGCGCGTCGGGGAGGCCGATCACGGCGACGTCCTTCACCTTCGGGTTGGCGCGGACGAAGTCCTCGATCTGCACCGGATACAGGTTCTCGCCGCCGGTGATGATGACGTCCTTGGCGCGGTCGACGAGGTAGATGAAGCCGTCGCGCTCCTCGGCCATGTCGCCGGTGAGCAGCCAGCCCGGCTCCTTCATGATCTCGGCCGTGGCCTCGGGGTTGTGGTAGTACTCCTTCATCACGCCGGGGCCCTTGAGCGCGAGCTCTCCCACCTTGCCCGGCTCGACCGGGGTGATGCCGTCCTTGCCGACGATCTTCGTCTGCCAGCCGTAGCCGGCGACGCCGATCGCGCCGACGTGGTCGATGTTCTCGACGCCGAGGTGCACCGCGCCGGGACCGGTCGACTCGGAAAGGCCGTAGTTGGTGTCGTAGTCGTGGTGCGGGAAGACCTTCTTCCAGCGCTTGATCAGCGCCGGCGGCACCGGCTGGGCGCCGATGTGCATGAGCCGCCACTGCGAAAGCCGGTACTCGTCGAGCTTCACGTCGCCGCGGTCGATGGCGTCCAGGATGTCCTGCGCCCAGGGGACGAGCAGCCAGACGATGGTGCACTTCTCCTCGCTCACCGCGCGGACGATCCACTCTGGCCTGACGCCCTTGAGAAGCACCGAGCGCCCGCCGACGAGGAACGACCCGAACCAGTGCATCTTCGCACCGGTGTGGTAGAGCGGCGGGATGCAGAGGAAGACGTCGTCCTTCGTCTGGCCGTGGTGCTTCTGCTCGCAGCGGCAGCTGTGCAGCAGGCAGCGGTGCTGGAGGACGATCGCCTTGGGGAAGCCGGTGGTGCCGGACGAGAAGTAGATCGCGGCTTCGTCCTCCGGGGTCATCCTGACGGCAGGCGATTCCGCCGAGGCGTACTTCACGAGGTTCGGGTAGCTCTCGGCGAAAGTGGGGCAGTCCTCGCCGACGTAGAGGCGCGTCCGGACCAGCGGGATGCGGTCGGCGATCTGCTCGACGCGGCCGGTGAACTCGGGGCCGAAGACGAGCGCCTGCGCGTCGGAGAGGCCGAGGCAGTACTTGATCTCGTCGGCGGTGTAGCGGAAGTTGAGCGGCACGGCCATGCAGCCGGCCTTGAGGACGCCGAAGTAGATCGGCAGCCACTCAAGGCAGTTCATCAGCAGGATCGCGACCTTGTCGCCGCGCGTATAGCCGCGCGACAGCAGGAAGTTCGCGAAGCGGTTGGCCTTGTCGTCGAACTCGCGCCAGGTCATCTCGACGCGGAACGACCTGTCGGGGACTGACTCCACGAGCTCCGCCTCCTTCCAGGTCTTGTGCCGCCCTTCGTCCGGCGTGTCGATCTCGACGAGCGCGACGTCGTCAGGCCACTCTCGCGCGTTGCGCTCGAGGATCTCGGTGATGTTGGCGAACTCTTCCTTCATGGCGGTTCCTTCCTTGTTACAGCTCCGCGGCGGCCCAGGCGAGGTCGGCGAGGCAGTTCTTCGCCTCGCGCGCGACGACCGGGTCCTCGGACTCCTTCAAATCGGCGTACTTCTTTGTCTCGGCTTCGATCTTCGCCTTGGTGAACTTGACGCGCGCGCGCTTGTTCGCGGGGCTGTACTCCCGCACCTGCGCGGCGAGCTGCTCCAGCTTGGCGAGGCGCACGTAGGCCTGGTTCGCCTTGAGCTCCTTCTCGCGCGCGGCGAGCTCCTTGGCCGCGGCCTTGTAGCCGGCGGAAGCCGAGACGCGCTTGTCCTTCTTGACCTCGGCGAGATCGTTGATCGCGCGGCCGGGAAGCTCGCGCACCTCGAAGTCGAGATACTTCCGCCATGTGCTGTAGTCAGGCGCCGCGACGAACGCGGTGATCGACTCCACCACCGCCTCCGTCGCCTGGGCGATGTCGCCGCCGGTGTAGATGACATCCCCTTTCGCGTCGACCACGCAGAGCGCGGACTTGGGGTTCCAGCCCTCCGGACCCGCCCCGGCGTAGACCGGATACTTCGCGCCCGCGGGCGCCTTCGCGAAGGACCCGAGCGCCACGAAGTTCTTGCGGCGGAAGCTCGCCCAGATCTCGCCGAGCCGTTCCGCGTGCTCCTGGGAGCGGCAGACGAGCACCACCTTGCCGACGAGGTAGGCGGCGGAGACCTTGCGCTCGCCGCGCTTGTTCGCGTCGTCGAGGTTGGCCCACTCCGCGGCGGACACCACGGACGCGGCGGCCAGCGCCAGCACTGCGATGAACGATTTTGCGGTCATTGTCAAAGACTCCTTTCCAGTCCGGTTCAAATGCTCCAGCCGCCGATCTTGAAGGCGCGGCAGATCTCGGAGACGAGGACCGCGGCCATGAACGCGGGCGCGACGTACTTGACCATCGCGACGTAGAGCCGCTTCGCGCGGAACGCGCGGCCGCCCTCCTCCACCTCGTCCACCACCGCCTTCGGCGTGAGGACCCAGCCCACGAACACGCAGGTCGCGATGGCGACGACCGGCATCAGCGCGGAGTTGGTGATGAAGTCGAAGAAGTCCAGGAACTGCATCCCGAAGACGGTCACGGCCTTCCACGGGCCGTAGCCGAGCGCGGAGAAGGTGGCGAGGAACGCGATGAGCGCGGCGGTGAAGAACGTCGCCGACTTGCGCTCGAGCTTCAGGACGTCGCACACCGACGCGACGCACGCCTCCATGAGCGAGATCGCGCTCGTCGCCGCGGCGAAGGTGACCAGGAGGAAGAACGCGAGCCCCACCCACGGACCGACCGCGCCAAGCGTCGCGAACACCTGGGGCAGCGTGATGAACATGAGCCCGGGGCCGGCGTTCATCGCCTCCTTCACCGGGATCCCGCTCTTCACCGCGAACATGTAGACGACCGGGATGATCATGAGGCCGGCGACGACCGCGATCAGCGTGTCGAACACCTCGATGCGGCGGACGCAGCGCTCGATCGAGTCGGACTTCTTCATGTAGGAGCCGTAGGTGATCATGATGCCCATCGCGAGCGAGAGCGAGTAGAACATCTGGCCCATCGCGCCGAGGACGGTCTTGCCGAGGAGCGCGAGCGAGAACGAGCCGTCGGCGGAGCGGAGGCAGTCCAGGTTCGGCACCAGGTAGTACTTCAGCCCCTCGCCGGAGCCGGGCAGGCAGACGACGTAGGCCGAGATCGCGATCGCCATCACGAAGAGGACCGGCATCATCACCAGGTTGGACTTCTCGATGCCGTTCTTGACCCCGAGCACGATCACCCCCGAACACGCGACGACGAAAAGCATCCCGTAGCCGAACGGCGCAAACGGAGCGGAGATGAAGCCAGAGAAGAACGCGCCCGACTGCGCCGCCGCCTCGCCCATCGGCGACGCGCCGGTGAACGCCATCACCGCGTACGCCTTGAGGTAGTAGAGCACCCAGCCGCCGATCACGCAGTAGTAGGGAGTGATGAGCACGGGGACGACCGTCCCCAGCAGCCCCACGAACCCCCACGCGCCATGCAGGCGCGAGTAAGCGGTCAGCTGCGACTGCTGGGTCTTGCGGCCGATCGCGATCTCGGTGAGCATCAGCGTGAAGCCGAGCGTCACGACGAGCGCGAGGTAGACGACGATGAACGTGCCGCCGCCGTACCTGGCGGCAAGATAGGGGAACCGCCAGAGGTTCCCCAGCCCGATTGCCGATGCCGCCGCCGCCAACACGAACGCCAGCTGGCCCGACCAGCTCGCCCGCGCGCCCATCAGAAGAGCCCTACCGAGAACAGTGCGTTTTTCATGTCAAAGCGTCTTCCTGTTGGTGGAGATAAGGGGAGTCGAACCCCTGACCTTCTCAATGCCATTGAGACGCTCTACCAACTGAGCTATATCCCCAACAGGTGCAAACTTGTGTGTAGTATACCAAAATCCGTCGCAGCTCGTCAACCCGCGACTGCGCCGAACCGTCGGCGAGGACACCGCATTTTTGGTATACTACGCCTTATGAAGATAGAGGCGGTAGTTTTTGACTTCGGCGGCGTGATGACCACGTCCACCATGCCTATGCGGGTGATCGAGCTCGCCGAGGCGAAGGGAATCGACTGGGGCGTGTTCAAGCGCGGCTTCGACGCGCACCGGCTCGACTACGACGCCGGGCGCATCACGCTCGCGGAGATGTACGACCTCATCTGGCGCGACGCGGGCATCGTCGTCGACGCCGGCACGAACGCAGCGTTCATGGAGGCGGACGACCGCAGCTGGTGCTACCGCAACGAGCGCACGCTCGCCTGGATGAAGGCACTCAAGTCGCGCGGATACAAGATCGGCATCCTCACCAACATGGCGCCGAGGTTCGCCCACGAGCACTTCAGGTCCGCCTTCGCCGACTTCATCGCCCAGGCGGATGCGATGGTCATCTCCGGCGACGAGGGCATCGTCAAGCCTCAGCGCGAGATCTACGACCTTCTGCGCGGGCGCATTGCCCTTCCCGCCGCCTCGCTGCTCTTCGTCGACGACCTCGAGCGGAACGTCTCCGCCGCGAGGGCGGCCGGATGGCAGGCGATCAGGTTCGAGACGAACGACCAGGTCGAGGCCGACTTCGAGCGGCTCCTTCAGATCGTGTAGTGCCGCAGCTCGGAGCCGTCGAAGTAGCCGAACGAGCGGGATGACCCGCCCTTCGGCAGCGCCACCGAGCCGGGGTTGAATATCCTGATCCCGCACCCGAGGTCCTTCAGCTCCGGGACGTGGGTGTGCCCGTGGACGAGCACCGTCCCCATGCCGAGCGGCGGCAGGTTGTACTCGTTCCAGCGGTGGCCGTGGGTAAGGAAGAACCGTTCGGCGCCGGCGTCGACGACGGAGTAGTCGGACATAATCGGAAACTCGAACATCATCTGGTCCACTTCGGCGTCGCAGTTGCCGCGCACCGCCACGATGCTGTCCTTGCGGGCGTTGAGCATCCGCGCCACCTTGACGGGGTCGTAGAAGTCCGGCACGCCGTTGCGCGGACCGTGGTAAAGCAGGTCGCCCAGCAGCGCCAGGCGGTCGTACCCCAGCGCGTCCGCGGCCGCCAGCGCCGCCTCGAGCGCCGAGGGCACGCCGTGGATGTCGCTCATGAAGACAATTCTCATAGCTTTGGCTCTCCAATCGTTTTCAGCAAAGCCGCACAGCCGACGACGACATCGGCATAGGTGGTCTCAAAGTCGCCAGTGTACCAGGGGTCGGCGACATCGCGGTCAACGCCGGCAAAGTCGAGCAGGCGGCGGAGCTTCGGCGCGTCAGCGGGATCCGCAATCCGCCGCAGGTCGTGCATGTTCGCGCCGTCCATGCCGATCACCATGTCGTACCCGCGGATCTTTTCCGTCGTCAGCAGCCATGCGCGGCGGGGGGAGAACGGAACGCCGTGGCGCTCCAGTTCGCGCCTTGTGCCGCGGTGGATGTCGCTGCCGATTTCATCCGTATGCAGCGCGGCGGACTCGACCGCGACGTCGTCGCGCCCGGCTTTCGCCAGCATGTCCTTCATGACGAATTCGGCCATTGGACTGCGGCAGATGTTCCCGTGGCATACAAAAAGAATCTTCATGCAGGCGTATTATACCAAATTTCCCCAGTCCTCGGCGCGGTGCCCCAAGCCACGGCTCCGCCTTTTGCTATCCCAGGCAGATCAGCGCGACGCCGGCGACGATCGCCGCCAAGGCGACGACCTTGCGCGCGAGGTTGGTCTCGTGGAAAATCCTTGCGCCAAGGACGAAGGTGATCACCACCGAGAACCGCCGCAGGAGCGACGCCGCCGACACTGACGCGTCAGGACAGGCAAGCCCGTTGAAATAGAGCCAGTCCGCCGCGGCAAGGAGGATGCCGACAAACGGAATCGACCAGCGCCACTCAAAGGACGATCCTCCCTTTGCGACAAACCCCTCAGCCGCCAGCGCGGCGGCGTAGAACACGACCAGTCCGATCTGAAAGACCAGCTGCACCGCATCCACCGGCAGACCGCGCACTTGGAACAGGTACTTGTCCCAGATCGCAGAAAGCGCGGCGAAGAACGCGCCTGCCACCGCGCACCACACGGCCCGGTCGCGGAAGAAGTCGATCCCCTCGTGCCTGCCCGCCCACGAAAAGGCGAAGTAGCCGGCGAACACCGTCGCCATGCCAGCAGCCTGAAGCGGCGACGGCCGCTCCCCGTAGAGAAACAGCGCGACGACGAAGACGAGCGCCGGCGCCGACGCCCTGATCGGCGTCGCGATCGAGATCGGCAGCGTCTTCAGGGCGCGGAACGTGAACACCCAGGAAGTGCCCACTATCGCGCACTTGACGGCCGAAAGCGCCACCACCTCGCGCGTCAATTCCGCCGCGGAGGCGAAGCGTCCCGAAAGCGCCATCACCGCCACGTACGCGGCGCAGCCGAAGCAGGTCGAGACGAGCAGCGTCGGCAGCACGGCGTTGTCCCGCACGCTCGCCTTCTTCGCGAGGTCGTAGAGCGCGAGGAACACCGCGCTCGCGAGTATCCACGCCGTCCAGTTCAATTCAGGCCACGACCACGTCGGCGGAACCCGGGAACGCGGGGTTGAGGCGGAACTCGCGGCGGACGGTCTTGCCGTTCGCGGTCGCCTCAAGCTCATATGTCCCCTTGAAGCCGCGGAAGGCAAACTCGCCGCCGACGTCGCGCTCGAAGTTGGTGCGCCACTCCTTGCCGAAGAGGTCCTTGACGACGCCGTAGGCCGGCTTCGGCGTCAGGTCGAAGCGGCAGAGCCCGCCGTAGTAGCGGTTCTCGCCCGTCGCCATGTCGCCCGGCTCCGCGCCCCACGCATAGCCGTCGGGAAGGTTCCAGTAGATGATCGCCTCCATCGCCGGATGCGAGAACCAGATGCGGTAGAGCTCGCGCAGGATCTCCGCCTGCACTTCCTCGTCGCCCGGGTCGTTCGAGTAGGCAGGGATGGTGATCTCGGTGATCTGGATTGGCCTGCCGAGCGCGGCGTACGTGTCCATCACGTCGAAGAGGCACTGCGGGTCGTAGAACTGGCGCGTCGCGGCGGTCGCGTCCTCGGCCTTGTGGAACATATGGAACTGCATGCCGACGCCGTCGATGCGCGCCCCCTTGAGCATCGCGCGCTCGATCTGCATGTAGTAGCGGCCGCGCGAACGGTGGTTCCAGGTGTCGCCCCAGAGCTGGCTCCACTCGTTGATGACGAGGTGGTTGGCGGGGAAATACTGCTCGGCGAGCTTGAAGCTCCACTCGACGAAATCTGGCTCGTGGTAGAAGTTGCACCCCTTGTCGTCGGATCCCCAGAAAGTCTCGTTCGTGACCTCCCACATGGGAACGCGCCTTGCGTAGCGCTCCGCAAGCTCGCGGAAACGCTTCTCCAAAAGGTACTTCTCCTTCTGGATGTCGCCTCTCGACCAGTCGGGTGACTGGCCGGAATAGTTGAGGCAATGCGCCTTCGGCTCGATGCCATGCGCCTCGCACCATTCGACGCAGAGATCCGGCGGCGGGCGGCGGTAGATTTTCGGCGAGTTCTTCGCGTAGCGCGTCTTGCCTTCCTCGGGCTCCAGGTCCTTCCAGTAGAACGGCACGGTCGCCAGGTTGAACGCCGCGGCAAAATGCTCCTTGTACGCCTCGTTCTTCTCTTTGCTGTCGCCGATCTCGTCCAGCATGAAGATATCGGCGCCATACTTGAAGTCGTGCGTCTTCTGCACGACCTTGACGTGGACGTTCTCGAGTATCTTGCCTGCGGCGTCCTTGAACGTGAAGAACATCGGACGCTTTCTGTTCGCCTCTAT
>CADCCW010000027.1 GCA_902800055.1 uncultured bacterium | reverse complement strand
CGCTCCGACCGGGGGCTTGCCGACCTCGTCGCCGACGAGGCGCAGTTCGAGAAGCTCTACCAGCCGTTCCACGTGAAGACCAAGTCGCTGGAGATCATCTTCACCCACACCAACCGCTTCGGCGAGGAGTACCACACCTTCGTCAACGGCCGGTACACCACCGACGGCGGCACCCACCTCACCGCCTTCAAGGAGGCGCTCACCAAGGCGCTCAACGACTACGACCCGAAGAAGAAGTTCGACGGCGACGACATCCGCGACGGTCTCCTTGGTGCGGTCGCGGTGAGGATCATGAACCCGGTCTTCGAGGGTCAGACGAAGATCAAGTTCGTGATGAACGACATCCGCGCCGAGCTCGTCGCCGAGATGAAGAAGGAGATCGAGGCCGCGCTCCACCGCTCGCCGTCCGAGACCGACCGGCTGATCGCCAAGATCGAGGAGACCGGCAAGATCCGCTCGCAGCTCAACACCATCAAGAAGCAGGCGCGCGAGCGCTCGCAGGCGGTGTCGGTGCGGGTGCCGCAGCTGAAGGACTCGAAGAACCACCTGCGCCTCGACCGCATCAACAAGAAGACTGGCCGCCCCGAGGGCGACGACACCATGATCTTCCTCACCGAGGGCAAGTCCGCCGGCGGCACGCTCGGCAACGCGCGCGACGCGCTCAACCAGGCGGTGTTCTTCCTCCGCGGCAAGCCGCTCAACACCTGCGGCGTCGGCAAGGACGTCCTCTACAAGAACGAGGAGTTCTTCAACCTCATCAAGACGCTCGACGTGGATGAGTCGCTCGAGCGCCTCCGCTACGGCAAGATCATCTTCGCGACCGACGCCGACGTGGACGGGCTCCACATCCGGATGCTGCTCGCCACCTTCTTCATGCGCTTCTACCGCCAGCTGGTGACGGACGGCCGCGTGTTCATCCTCGAGACGCCGCTCTTCCGCGTGCGCAACAAGAAGGAGCAGTACTACTGCTTCTCCGAGGAGGAGAAGCTCGCGGCGCAGGCGAAGTGCGGCCGCGGCTGCGAGACCACCCGCTTCAAGGGCCTCGGCGAGCTGAACGCCAAGGAGTTCAAGGACTTCATCGGCGAGGATATGCGGCTGACGCCAGTCACCTGCGCGGACGACATCGACGTCGAGAAGACGATCAAGTTCTACATGGGCGCGAACACGCCCGAGCGCAAGAACTACATCATGGATTCGCTCGTGTGCGACGCGAGCGACTTCTAGGACGGAGGGACGGAGATGGAGTATTCTCGATTCGGCACGGTGGACGAGAAGGGGCGGCTGCAGCCGCCCAAGCCGGAGCCGCGTCCAAAGAAGCTGACGCCTGGCCGCAGGCGCGGGAGCGCCGTCTCCTTTGCCGTGTCGGTCGTCCTTGCCGTGGCGGTGTCGCTTTGGGCGTGGCGGACCGCCTCGCCGGCGAGCTTCGCGCGCGCCTGGGACGGAACGCAGCGGTTCTTTTCCGACCTGCGCGGCAGCGTCTCGGTGAAGTCCGACCAGTCCCGTCCGCGCCCCGGCGCCACCGGCGCGGTGAAGGTTACGAGCTCGACGCCGAAGAAGGTTTCAAAGCCAAAGGAGGGAAACGCGAAATGAACATGAATATCGTGATCGGAGCCGCCGCGTTGGCGGCGCTGGCGTCTGGATGCGAGCCCTCCGGCGGCCGGCGTGTCGCCGCGCTCGACGACGCGGCGTGGAAGGAGAGCGTCTGGATCAGCGTCCCCGGCGCGCCGACGGTGCCGGACGACTGGTGGCAGAAGAATGTTCAGCGCGCGGCCGACGGCACCAGCTGGTTTGTGGGCAGGCTCGAGAACGCCGCCAAGGTGAAGAAGGCCACTTGGATGACGGCCGGCCTCGGCGTCTACGAGGTCTACGTGAACGGCGCGCGCGTCGGCAGCGACTTCCTTAAGCCCGGCTTCACCCACAACGAGAAGACCAAGTACTCCTTCGCCTACGACGTCACCGACCTCGTCAAGACCGGTGCCGGCGCCGAGAACTTCTTCGCCGCCGAGGTCTCCGCCGGCTGGTGGCGCGACAAGATCGTCAACTTCATCGGCCGCAAGAGCGCTTTCCGCTCGGTCGTCGAGCTCGAGTTCGCGAACGGCGAGAAGCAGCTCTTCGGCACCAACCTAAAGGACTGGAAGTGCGGCGTCGCCGGCGCGGTGAAGCACGCAGCGATCTTCGACGGCGAGGAGTACGACGCGCGCATCGAGCAGCCATATTTCGGCGCACCTGACTTCGTCGCGCCCGAGGAGAACAAGGAGTTCAGGGGCGAGATCTTCCCGACCGCCGGCGCGGAGGTCGTCCTGCGCGGCGATTTGGCGCTCAAGCCGGTCGAGGCGTATTGCTGGTCGGAGGTGGAAGGTGCGGACAAGGTGAAGAACGTATTCGGCAAGGTGGTGAAGACCCGCGTCTTCGATCCTGCCGCGGCGCTTGAGGTCGAGCCGGGCGAGACGCTCGTCGTCGACTTCGGCCAGAACTGCGCGGCGGTGCCGGCGTTCCTGATGAAGTCCGAGCCTGGCGCCACGCTCACCTGCCTTCCCGGCGAGATGCTCAACGACATGAACGGCGAGCGCAGCCGCGGCAACGACGGCCCCGGCGGCTCGGTCTACCGCGAGAACCTGCGCGTTCCGACTCAGGGGATGCGTGTGGTCTACACCTTCGCGACGGCGAAGGACGAGCTCTATGTGCCTCGGTTCACCTTCTTCGGCTACCGCTACGTCTCGATCACCGCCGACAAGCCGGTCGTGATCAAGTGCTTGCGGTCCGTCCCCGTCTCCTCGATCGCCAAGGAGATGGAGACCGGTAGCCTCGTGACCGGCGACGAGTCGCTCAACCGATTCATCGCCAACGTCTACTGGGGGGAGCTCTCCAACTACCTCTCGGTGCCGACCGACTGCCCGCAGCGCAACGAGCGTCTCGGCTGGACCGCCGACACCCAGGTGTTCGCCGAGACAGGTGCCTTCAACGCCGACACCTCCGCGTTCTTCCGCAAGTGGATGCGCGACATGCGCGATACCCAGGACAAGCGCGGCGGCTATCCCGGCGTCGCGCCGCTCGCGCAGTACGGCAGCACCGACTACATGCGCATGTGCTGGGCCGACGCGGGGATCGTGGTGCCGTTCGAGATGTTCAAGCAGTTTGGCGACGCCGAGATCGTGAAGGAGAACTGGGCGTCGATGGAGAAGTACATGAAACGCCTCGACGAGACCGGATGCGAACACTCGAAGCTCATCGACGAGAACCACAACTACCAGTGGGCCGACTGGCTTTCGTTCGAAGACCTCGAGTCCTGCAGCAACCGCATGCGCAGCCCCGACGGCTCGATCAAGCCGGCGGCGATCCTCTACTGGGACTTCCTCTACTCCTGCTACTGGGCGCTCGACAGCGACATGATGGCCGCGATGGCGAAGGGCGTGGGCGACGAGGCCGGCGCGAAGAAGTATGCCGCGATGGGCGAGAAGGCGCGCGCGCAGATCAAGGACAGGTTCTTCGACAAGGCGACGGGGATGCTCGTCAAGGAGATTGCGGGCCTCCAGACCGCGAACGTGATGGCGCTCGCGACCGGAGTCGTCGAGGGCGAGCAACGCGCCGCAATTGCCGCGCACCTCAGGGAGCTCATCGAGGGCGAGAGCGAGATCGACGAGGCCGGCTACCGCAAGCGCGTCAAGGGCGTCCTCAAGACCGGCTTCCTCGGCTCGCACTTCGTGATGGACGTCCTGGCCGACAACGGCATGGCGGACCTCGCCTACACGCTGCTCCTGAGCCACAAGTTCCCGAGCTGGCTCTATTCCGTCGACCAGGGCGCGACCACGATCTGGGAGCGCTGGAACGGCTACGTCAAGGAGCGCGGGTTCGGTCCCGTCGGGATGAACAGCTTCAACCACTACGCCTACGGCCAGGTGGTGGCGTGGATCTACCGCCGCGCCGCCGGCATCGCCGCCGACCCTGCCTCGCCCGGCTTCAAGACGATCGTGATGAAGCCGGTGCCCGACCGCCGCCTCGGCTCCGTGAAGGCGTCCTACCGTTCCGCCGCGGGCCTAGTGACGAGCGCGTGGAGATATGAGGGAGAGGAATGGATCTGGGAGTTCACAGTCCCCGATGGCGCGGTCGCGCGCGTCACTTTGCCGGGCGAGACCGAATCGAAGGACTACCCGGCCGGGTCCTATGTGATCAAACGCTGAAAGACAAGAAGGAGGTTCTGGCGATGTTCAAGGTCAAGACGCTTGCTGTTGCCGCGACGGCGGCGATGACTTGGTTCGCCGCCTTTGGCGCGACGCCGAAGTACGTGTTCCTTTTCATCGGCGACGGCATGTCCGTCCCCCAGCGGATGACGGCCGAGGAGTTCTCCCGCAAGAGCGGCGCCGGCTCGCTGGCGATGAACTCGCTGCCGTTCAGCGCGATGACGCGCACCTGCTCGGCGGATTCGCTCGTGACCGACTCCGCGGCGGCGGCGACGGCGATTGCCTGCGGCGCCAAGACGAAGAACCACTATTCCGGCGTCGACCCCGATGGGAAGCCGGTGTACTCTTCCGCCGTTGCTGCGAAGAAGGCGGGGGTCAAGGTCGGCATCGTGACGACCGTGACGATCACGCACGCGACGCCGGCCGGCTTCTACGCCCACCGCAACAACCGCGGCGACGCCTATGGGATCTCCATCGACCTCGCCGACTCCGGCTTCGACTTCTTTGCGGGTGGCGGTCTCGACGTCAATCCGCAGAACTCGCAGAAGCATAGGCAATACGCGGAGTACGGCGACGCTTACGAGTATGTCCGCTCCAAGGGCTACAGGATCGTCGAGACGAAGAACCAGTTCCTCGCGCTCAGGCCGGGCGACGGCAAGGTGTTTACCAGGTTCACGAACGGCGCGCTCGACTACACGATCGATGCCGACGGTTCCCAGCCGACGCTTGCCGAGATGGTTGCCAAGGCGGTTGAAATGCTCGACGGCGAGAAGGGCTTCTTCATCATGGCCGAGGGCGGCCGCATCGACTGGGCTGGGCACAGCAACGACGCGGCGACGAACCTGCGCGACGTCCTGGCGCTCGACAAGGCGGTCAAGGTGGCGCTGAAATTCCAGGAGGGGCATCCCGACGATACGCTTGTCGTCGTCACCGGCGACCACGAGACCGGAGGCATGTCGATGGGCTTTGCGGGGACTGGCTACGCGCTCTACATGGACCGCCTCGTGAACCAGACCATGTCCGTCGGCAGATTTGACGAGAAGGTCACTGCCGCGTTCAAGGCCAATCCGGACCTTTCGTTCGACGAAGTCAAGCCGATTATTTCCGAGGCGTTCGGCTTCAAGTTCGAGGGCGACGCCAAGAAGGACGGCATGGTGCTTACCGAGGCCGAGCTGAAGGGCATCGTCGCGGCGTTCGACCATGATGTGAAGTTCCACAAGTCTAAGATCGAGGAGAATTCAAAGTACGACGGCGAGAAGCGCTATCTCCTCGGCGGCGAGTGCCGAGTCGTGATGTCGCACAAGTGCGGAATCGGCTGGAGCTCCGGCGCCCACACCGCGATGCCGGTACTCACGACCGCCAAGGGACGCTGCGCCGAGCAGTTCACCGGCTTTATCGAGAACACCGACATCTCCAGGATAATGAAGGCTTTCTACGAATGAAGAAAGCCGTCCCCGTCGTCGTCCTTGCGCTTTGCTGCGCGGCGCTTCTGCTCGTGCCGGGGGCGCGGCGGCTTGCGGACGACGGGGCGCGGACAGTCTGCGCAGAGGTCGTCGAGACCGACGATTCCGGACTGCAGCTGCACGGGCTCGTCGAGTTTGGCACCCAGCTCATGAAGGTGCGGCTCCCCGACGGGCGCGTCTTCCAGGCTGCGAACGAACTGCGCGCGCAGATGGAGCTCGACAAGAAGTTCTCGGTTGGCGACACTGCGCTTGTCGTCCTGCCGCCGAACGCGGCGGACGGCGACATTCTCGTCGCCCGCGACCACTGGCGCATGGGCTGGGGCTTCGCGTTCTTCGCCGGCTTCTGCGTCCTGCTCTGCGTGTTCGGCGGCTGGACCGGGCTGAAGGCGCTGTTCAGCTTCGTCTTCAGCTGCCTTGTCGTGTGGAAGCTCCTCATACCGCTCGTTCTCGCCGGATGGCATGCGTCGACGGTGGTGTTCGCCGCGGTCGCCGTGCTGACCGGCGTCATAATGTATCTTGTCGCGGGATGGACGAGGAAGGGCATCAGTGCGTTCGCGGGGGCGATGCTCGGCGTCGTCGCCTCGCTGGCGCTCGCCCATTTCTTCGGGCGCGTCATGAACGTCAACGGTGCGACGATGCCTTTTGCGCAGCAGCTGCTTTACTCGGGGTTCTCGGGGCTGGACCTCCAGGACATTTTCTTCGGTGCCATCGTGCTCGCCTCCTCCGGCGCGGTGATGGATCTGGCGATGGACATTTCCGCCGGTGTCTCCGAGGTGGCCAGGCACTCTCCCGGTCTCGGCCGCCGCGAGCTCTTTATGAGCGGCATCAGGATCGGCCGCGCAGTAGTCGGCACGATGACCACCACGCTGCTCCTCGCCTATTCCGGCGGCTACCTCACCCTGCTTATGGTCTTTGCCGCGCAGGGGACGTCGCCGGTCGATTTCATCAACTCCACCCTCGTTTCGGCCGAGTTCGTCAAGACCATGGTCGGCAGCTTCGGCCTGGTGCTGGTGGCGCCGGCGTCAGCCCTGGTTGCCGCCTACCTCCACGACAATGGGTAGCGGAGGCGAGAAGGGCGTGTCGGCGGCCGTGCTGACCATCGTCGTGCTTGCGTCGTGCTGGACGGCGCTGGCGGTCGAGGTCTCGAATCGCTACCGCAGCCCCCGCAACCCCGAACGCGCGGTGCGCGCCTCGACCGAGCTCATCGTGCTCCACACCACCGAGGCCCCTGCGCGCAGCTCGCTCAACAAGCTCTGCGACCGCGGCGAGGCCCACTACTGCGTCACCGAGGACGGCACGATCTACGCCATCGTCGACCGCGACCGCGAGGCGTTCCACGCCGGCCGCTCGATGTGGAACGGCAAGGAGGACGTGGACAAGTTCTCGGTAGGCATCGAGTGCGTCGGCTACCACGACCAGCCCATGGGACTGGTGCAGCTGAGGGCGATCGCCGCGCTGGTTAAGGAACTGAAGACGATGTACAAGCTTGGCGACGACCGCGTGGTCTGCCATAGTCACGTCGCCTACGGCGCACCCAACCGCTGGCAGCGCAACCGCCATCGCGGACGCAAGCGCTGCGGCATGCTGTTTGCGATGAATACCATCCGGCGGATCCTGGGTCTCAAGACCAAGCCGGCGAGCGACCCGGACACGCGCGCGAAGCGGCTGGTGGTGGGCGACCAGTACCTTAGGAAGGTCCTCTACGGCGGCGTCGACACCATGGCTTCGCACTATCCGAAACCGGCGCCGGTGAAGCCGCAAGTCGCAAAAACGCCGCCTGTAAAAGCGCCGCCTGTAAAGACGCAGCCCGCAAAAGCACCGCTGCCGAAGCCGCAGGTCGTGAAGACGCCGCCGAAGCAGCCGCCCGCGAAGCCGCAGCCGGCGCCGAAGCCGCCGCCGGTCGTGCAGGCGAAGAAGGTGCCGCGCACCGAGGCGGAGCTGAAGTCCATGGGCTATTCGCGCAAGGGCGTCATTTCGCCGGGACTGACCGCGATGAAGATCGCCGGGGCGAAGTGGAACGCCGACAACACCTACTACGTGGTGCGGGGCAAGGCAACTCCCGGCTCGATGATCAACCCGGCGAAGATAGAGGTCGGCGCGGCGATTTGGATGAAGTGATTTCAACAAGGAGGAAGACATGCAGCTGATAGACGGAAAGGCGCTCGCGAAGCGCATGAGGGAGGAGATCGCGGCGGATGTCGCCGCGCTGAAGGCGGAGCGCGGCGTCACCCCCGGGCTCGCGGTGGTGCTGGTCGGCGAGGATCCGGCCAGCGTCTCCTACGTCACCGCCAAGGAGCGCGCCTGCGCCGAGGCGGGGATGCGCTCGGTGGAGGTGCGGCTCCCGGAGAGCGTCGCCGAGGACAAGCTCGTCGCCGAGATCGCCCGCCTCAACGCCGATCCGGAGATCGACGGCGTGCTGGTGCAGCTGCCGCTGCCGCGGGGCATCGACACCAAGCGCGTCATCGAGGCGATTTCGCCGGAGAAGGACGTGGACGGATTCACCCCCGTCAACATCGGGCGGATGATGATCGGCGACAAGTGTTTCCTCCCGTGCACACCGCACGGAATCGTGAAGCTCATCGAGTTCGCCGGGATGGACCTGAAGGGGAGGCACGTGGTGGTGATCGGTCGGTCCAACATCGTTGGCCGCCCGCTCTCGGTGCTGCTCTCCATGAAGGGCGTCGACGCCACGGTCACGCTCTGCCACACGGCGACGCGGGACGTCGCCGCCTTCACGCGCACCGCCGACGCGGTGGTGGTGGCCGCGGGTCGCCCCGGCACGCTTACCGGCGACATGCTCCGTAAGGGCGCGGTGGTGATCGACGTCGGCGTCAACCGGGTGCGCGACGCCACGAGCGCGCGCGGCTACCGCCTCGTCGGCGACGCCGACTTCGAGTCCTGCTCGCGCGTCGCCTCGGCGATCACGCCGGTCCCCGGCGGCGTCGGCCCGATGACGATCACCATGCTGCTCTGGAACACGCTCGCCGCCGCTCGTCGTCGGGCGAAGTAGAAGATGTCCCTCCGGTTCCATATCCACACCTACGGGTGCCAGATGAACGTGCGCGACTCCGAGGCGGTCGCGGCGATGCTCGCCGCCGCCGGCCACGTGCGCGCGGAGGGCGAGGAGGACGCGGACCTCGTCGTCGTCAACAGCTGCACCGTGCGCCAGAAGGCGGAGGAGAAGGCGGTCGGCAAGGTGGGCAACCTGATCGCCGCCGGCAAGATCGTGGGACTCGCCGGCTGCGCCGCGGAGCGGATGGGCGAGGAGGTGTTCCGTCGGCTGCCGAAGCTCCACTTTGCGGTCGGTCCGCGCCAGCTCTGGCGCATTCCGGCGATAGTCGCCGAGTTCGAGTCCGCTCCGCCCGGACGCCGGCCGCGGCGCGTACTAGCGGTCGGCGCGGGCGAGCTGCCGCGCGGGCTCGACGCGCACCTCGCCGCGGCGGACGGGTCGTTTGCCGCGGTGCAGAGCTACGTGACGGTCATGGTCGGCTGCGACAACCGCTGCAGCTACTGCATCGTCCCGTCCGTGCGCGGGCGCGAGTGGTGCCGGCCCGAGGCCGAGATCGTCGCCGAGGTGAAGTGCCTGGCGGCGCGCGGGGTGAAGGAGGTGTGCCTGCTCGGACAGAGCGTGCTCCGCTACCGCGGCGACGGCGGCCGCGCCTTCCCGCATCTCCTGCGGGAGCTGCAGGAAGTCGAGGGACTGGAGCGCATCCGCTTCACCTCGGCGCATCCGGCCGGCTGCACCGAGGAGCTTCTCGCGGCCTACCGCGACTGCCCCAAGGTCTGCCGCCACCTGCACCTGCCAGTGCAGTCCGGTTCCGACCGCATCCTCAAGTCGATGGGGCGGCGCTACGACCGCGCGGAGTACCTGGACGCCGTCGCGCGCCTGCGCGCGTTCGACCCCGAGTTCGCGGTGACGACCGACGTGATCGTCGGCTATCCCGGCGAGACGGAGGAGGACTTCGAGGCGACGCGCTCGCTGATGGAGGAGGCTGGCTTCGACAACGCGTTCGTCTTCAAGTACTCGCCGCGGCCCGGCACGCGCGCGGCGGAGATGGCGGACGACGTCCCCGCCGCCGAGAAGGAGCGCCGCGACCAGGTGCTCTTGGCCGACCAGGAGCGACGCGGGCTCGAGCGCAACTCGCGGCTCGTCGGCTCGGTGCGCGCGGTGCTGGCGGAAGGGCCGTCGAAGCGCAACCGCGAGCGCTGGAGCGGACGCGACTCCGGCAACCGGATAGTGGTCTTTCCGCCGGTGGACGGGGTGTCCGTCGGCGACGAGGTGGAGGTGCGCGTCGACGAGGCGCACGCGCAGATACTGGTAGGGGAGGTAGTGAAATGAGCAAGACTGTCCAGCAGCCAATTGAGTTCGTCGACCGGCGCACCGGCGAGCGCGTCGTCGAGACGGTGATGGGCGACGGCGCGCTGCGCTTCGCCTACGAGACGCTGCTCGGGCGGACGCTCTGGCCGGTCCTCTTCGGCTCGCGCCTGGTGTCGTCATTGCTCGGCCGCCGCTACGATTCGCCGCGGTCGAAGAAGGACATCGCCGCGCTCGCGAACCTCGCGGGGTGCAGTCCGGAGGAGGCTGAAAAGCCGATCGAGGAGTACGCGTCGTTCAACGACTTCTTCACCCGGCGGCTGAAGCCGGGGGCGCGTCCGCTCGGCGAAGGGTTCGTGAGCCCGGCGGACGGAAGGCTGCGCCTCTTCCTGGGCGCGGACGCCGACACGCCGTTTCCGCTCAAGGGCGCGAAGCGTCCGCTCCGCGAGGTCTTCGACTCCGCCGCGCCCGGCGGCAGGTACGACGTGGCGGTGGTGCGGCTCGCCCCGGTCGACTACCACCGATTCCACTTCCCCTGCGACTGCGAGACGCCCGAGCCGGTGCGCGTCGTGCCCGGCGAGTACCATTCGGTGAATCCGATCGCGCTCCTCAAGCAGCCCGACGTCTACGCCGGCAACGAGCGCCAGAGCGTGCGCTGCCGCGCCTTCTTCGGCGACTTCTGGATGGTGGAGGTTGGCGCGTTCGGGGTGGGGACGATCGTCCAGACCGCCGAAGGCCGGCGCCACTGGAAGGGCGACGAGAAGGGTTATTTCAAGTTCGGCGGCTCGACGGTGGTCGTCGTGGTCCCGGCTGGCCTGGTGCGCTTCGACGACGACCTCGTCGCCAATTCCGCCGCGGGGCTGGAGACCCGCGTCCTCTGCGGCGAGCGCATCGGAATGTAGGCGCTATGAATAAGAATCTCAGTTGTGGCGATTGGCGTCTTGAACGCGAGATCGGACATGGAGCATATGGAGTCGTCTATTATGCGGCGAATTCCAAGGGCGAGCTGGCGGCGGTCAAGGTCTGCCTGCGCGAGACCATCGGCGAGGAACGCTACGAGCGTGAGCTGCGCGGGGCGAGGCTGTATAGCGCGATTCCGCCGCAGGAGGGTCTTGTCCGGATGCTGGAGCTGGCGGAGGAGCCGTGGGGTTTCTTTGCCGTCATGGAACTTGCGGACGACGAATTCGGGCAGGGGCTTTCGGGAAGCGGGGCATATCGCCCCAAGACGCTTGCCAGCGTCATCGCCGGCGAAAAGGCGCTGCCGCTCGGCGAGTGCGTCAAGCTTGGCGTCACCCTCGCCAAGGGACTTGCCGCGCTCCAGCGCCACCATCTGCTGCACCGCGACATCAAGCCCGGGAACGTAATATACGTCGGCGGCCGTCCTGTTCTTTCCGACCCCGGACTTGTAGTCGAGGAAGCTGCGGCGGCATCGCTGGTCGGCACTCCCGGCTATGTTCCGCCGGAGAGCTTCACCGCCGCCTCCGGCGACGTCTACAGCCTCGGCCTCACTCTGAAGGCCGCGAGCTTTGGCCGGAAAATCGAGGATCTGGACAAGGGCCCTGCGCTGGAGGCGGATACGGGATCAAGGTTCTTCCCTGCGTGGTGGCGCATCCTCAACAAGGCAACTGATCCAACACCATCCCGACGCTACCAGTCTGCCAAGGCGCTCCTAAAAGACCTTGAAAGATTGCAACGGCGGATTTGTATATGCGCCATTGCCAAGTCGCGTATCGCCAGGGTCTTGCTTTTGGTTTTTACAATTGCAGCGGTCGCCGTTGTTGTGTTGTTGGCATTCAGCATCAAAGATGCCAAAGATCAAATACGTGTTGATGTAGGCAATTTGATTCAAGAAACCGAGGAAAAGGCGAGGGCCGCGCAAGTGAGAAGAGCGTTCCGCGACACTTTCGGCGGCATAAGCGAAGAGGAGTTGGATTTTCTGGTGGATATTGATAAAAGAGAAACCTTTGGCGGCGCTGTTTCCAAGGAGGAAGAGGACAAAGCCCGAAAGATAAGGAGCAAGTATTTGGGTATAGACAAAATGCTTGATGACATCGAGGGTTCCTTGAAAGAGGTGAAGAATGACCTACAGACACTTCAATAACGAATCGACGCGCTCCAGCGTCATCAGGGCGGTCGCGGACACCGGCAATCAGGCCGCCTGGCAGCGGCTTTTCGACCTCTATGCTGGTTTTATCTTCTCCATCGCGCGCTCCAAGGGGCTCTCGGAGGAGGATGCGGACGACGTCTTGCAGGTCGTCTTCTCCGACCTCGCGCGGAACCTCCCTACGTTCCAGTACGACCGCGCGAAGGGCAAGTTCAGGTCGTACCTGACTGGACTCGTCCACTGGCGCGTAAAGGACAAGTTTCGGGAGAGGAACCGCGACGCCGCGCTGAAGGACGTCTTAGAGACGAAGCCTGGCGACGACAACGGCTTCTCCGAGCGCGAATGGCAGGCCGCCGCGCTGGAGGAGGCGCTGCGCCGCATCAAGCCGGAAGTCCGCCCCGACCACTACGCGGCGTTCGTGGCGAGCACAGTCGAGGGGCAGGACACAGAAACGGTGATGAAACTCTACGGTCTCTCGCGCGACAACCTTTACCAGATCCGCAACCGCCTCACCGCGAAGCTGCGCGAGGTCGTTGCCAAGGTCCTTGAAGAGATGGACTCTCCAAGTGCGCCCGGTCCTCGGCCTTGATCGCGTCCGCGACCATTGAGACGAGCCCGTGCTCGTTCTTCTCGTCGAGCCACGCCCACTGTCCGTTCGGGTTCAGCTCCAGGAACCACAGCTCGCCGTCCTTGCGGATGAAGTCGAACCGCCCGAACCGGTATCCGGTCTCGTCCATGAAGCCCTTGATGGCGCGTTCTTCCTTCTGCGCGAGCGAGCATCGTGGCCAGGCCCGGGGATGCTCCATGAGCGACTTGCGCGAGTCTTCTGCGCCGAACGAATTGCGCGGCGCGTTCGCCGCGTAGGTCTTGCCGTCGACATAGACTACCGTCACTTCCTCTTCGCCCTCGATCCGCTCCTGCACGAACCACGGATAGGAGAGGTCCAGCGCGGCAGGGTCGACTTCCTTGACGAAGAAAACCTTGTTTTCCCCGATAGACGTTTGCGTCATCGACTTCACCACCCATCTGCCGCGCTTCAGCTCGTCCGGCAGCTTGCCATGGAAGAAGTGCCACTTGGCGACGCGGAAATATTTCTGTGCGACGAGGAGCTGCCGCAGTTTGCCGTATTTGTTGTCCTGAGAGCGAACGAGTGTGACGAGTCCGCGATGCTGACATTCGCGGTAGAAGTCCTGAAACAACTCGCTCGTTTCCTCTCGACGCCAGTTTTCTACACATCCGAATCTTGGTATGTCGATACTATCTAGAAAAATTGGTTTGCGAAGGTAGAAAGAAGATATTGTTTTGTCGGAAATTTCCTTGTTGTTCGACTTGTCAACGATGTAAAATCCATAGCGGTGAAAATCCCATGCGAAATTCTCTGTTTTGTCGATATTCAATCGTAGAACATCGTTTTTGCCTAGTTCTTCCAATACTATGTCAGTGGTCGAGTCCTGGCTGAAGGTATATATGAAGATCATGGATCTTATTATGTGAGGATTGAGATAATCGGGGCTGACTATTGCCAGCCCCGATTGGGTTTTGCACTAATTAGTGTGCGTCATCCAACCTTTCAAACGTGTAGGTGAAGTACGTGGTCGGCTTGTTTGGGTCAAGCCCAGCGATATCGGTCGCGATGTCATTTGGTGTCATTTTTTGTTGTTCCTTTGTTGTTTTTGGTTAACCAATGCAGCGGACACTCGCCCGCTACGTTCTTGTATACGGACGGCTACTCGGGAATCTGACAGGAAATTTTTTCGTCGCAGAGTTCGATTATGGCGGGGTCGTGGCTGACGACGAGGACGATGCGCCCAGGAGCGAGTCGGCGCAGGAGTTTCCCGAAGCCAGCGCGCGCCTCCGCGTCGAGATGGTTCGTGACTTCGTCAAGGACGAGGATGCCTGGTCTGCGGACGATGGAGCGGGCAATCGCGAGGCGCTGCATCTCCCCGCCCGACAGGGACTGTCCCCCGAGTCCGACGCGCGTGTCGAGTCCGTCCGGGAGCCGTCCGACTACCTCCTTTAGCCCGCTCAGCGTCATTGCCTCGTCGATGTCGCTTGCCGTGAAGTCGGGGTCCCGCAACGTGATGTTGTCGCGCACCGTGCCGGAGACGAGCAGGCTGTCCTGAAAGACGATCCCGAGCCTTCGCCGGAAGAACCCCTCGTTGAGTGCCGCGATGGGCGAGCCGTTGACGAGGATTTCGCCAGCCTGCGGCGCCAGCGCGGCGGTTGTCAGCCTGAGCAGGGTCGTTTTCCCGGAGCCGTTGGCGCCGACTATCGCGACGATTCTCCCGGCTCGGAAAGAGGCGGAGAAGTCCTTGACTACTGGCTTTGCGTCCGCGCCCGGGTAGGCGAACGTGACGCCGCGGAACTCGACGCTCTCCACGGCGTCGATCCGGCGTCCGCCGCGGCGCGGCGGCGCGCGGCCGAGAATTTCGTCCAGCGAGTCGACGCCTTCGCGAAGCGCCGCGGTCTCCGGCAGGAGCGAGACGATGCCCTGCACGGACTGCATCGCCGCGAGGAACAGCATCTGGTAGACCACGACGTCCCCGACCGGAATCGCGCCCCTGGCGGCGAGCGCGCCGGCCACGCCGAGGACGGCGATTTCCCCCATGACCATGGTTGCGCCGAGCAGTGCGCCGAACGCGACCGTCAGCCTGTCCATCGCGCAGTTGCCGTCCTTGAGCTCCTGCAGCGACTGCCGCGGCGCCTCGGCGAAGCGGCGCTCGGCGTCGAGCGTGCGCAGGAAGGGGAGCGAGCGGAAGAAGTCGAAGAGCGCGGCAAATGCGCCGTCGCTCTTTGTGCGAACGGAATGGGAGCTGGAAGCGAAGCGCCGCGTGAAGGGGACGAAGAGGAGAATTGCGAGCGGTATGAACGCCATGAAGGCAATGGAAAGCACGGGCGAGCGCGAGTGCAGCGCGATGCCGGCCGCAGCCATCGTGACGACGGCGGTCAGCAGTCGTGGGTAGAGTCCGTTCACGAACCCGCCGACGGCGTACGCGTCGCGCGTCAGCTTGGCGACCAGCGATCCGTCGGCGAGCGACGAGAGCTCGGCTGGAGGAAAGTCCATGACGGCGGCGAGGACGCGCTCCTGGAGCCGCAGCTCTACCATTCTGGATCGGGAGATGGCGAACCGCTGGAGGCAGGGCGTCAGGACGGCGCGGGCTGCCAGCAGCGCTGCGAGGACTGCGAACGGCGCAGCCGGCGGCAGGCCGCCCACGAGCGCGTCGATGAAGCGCCCCATCGCGAATGGGACGACGATGCCGACGACGGTCATCCCGGCCAGTAACGGCGAATAGACGAATACGACCGCCGGCGACGACGCCACCACCGCCGCGAGAAATCTCGTCCGCGCGAATCGCTTGCCATTGTGTTTGTCAGTATTCATTCCATCATCATATACGCCAAACCCCCGCCAATCTGACGCCGATTGACACTTATTGGGTAGGTATGGTACAATACACACCATTCTACGCAAAAATATGAAAACGCGGAGGGCGATGTAGTGGTGATGAGTTTCTCAGAATGCTGTGAGAAATACGGCGGACGGTATCGGGCAGAACTTCTGATACGCAATGGCGAACTGCATAAGGTCGCCTTGGGCCTCTATAGTGATCAGGCGGAATGGTCGGAAGTCGAAGTCATGCTGGCTAGATATCCCAACGCGGTTGTGACGCTGCAAAGCGCATATTTTTACTATGACCTTTCTGATTCAGTTCCAGAAGCGCTCCATCTTGCAACGGATAGGGACGCGGCGAAGATTTATGATGAGCGGGTCGTACAGCACTTTCTGCCCAAGGGGACGGTGGGGATTGGCGTCGTTTCCCATAAGTTCTTGAACGACGATGTTTCGCGTATCTTCGACAAGGAAAGACTGCTTATAGAGACGGCAAGAAACAAGACAAAGCTACCTTATGACCTCTACAAGGAGGTCATTGAGTCCTTCCGCCGGATAAGGGACACGCTCTATCCCGCGAAGCTAACGGACTATCTTGATGTGTTCCCCAAAAAGGAGTCTATATTGCGGACTATCGAAAGCGAGGTGTTTTGATGGATTTCAATGATATCGCCGCAACGCTGAAGGCGGCCGGATATCCGCCACGCAAGGCTGAAGCCAAGATTGCCCATGACATAGTTCTCAAGGCAATCGAGGATGCCGGATTCCACGACAAGGTGACGATTAAGGGCGGTGTGGTCATGAGCGGGATATCAGATGCAGTGCGCCGTGCCACCATAGACATGGATTTCGATTTCCTCGGCTATTCCCTTGGCGATGCGTCCATCAGGCGCTTCGTGCAACGCCTCAACCGCGTTGCCGGATGCGAGATCCGGATTGAAGGCGAAATCCAGGAATTGCGGCAGGGCGAATACAAAGGAATGCGGGCAAACATAGTCCTGACCGATGACGCGGGGAGATCGATAAGGACAAAAGTCGACATCGGTGTACATGGCAACAAGTTAATTGAGCAGGTGGACTTCAGGTTCAAGGTGGTTTCAAACGACG
The DNA here is from genome assembly GCA_902800055.1 of uncultured bacterium. Taxonomy (GTDB): domain Bacteria; phylum Verrucomicrobiota; class Kiritimatiellia; order RFP12; family UBA1067; genus UBA1067. Next base: position 13,592 of record CADCCW010000027.1, on the reverse strand, counting down.
TCGGCGTGGTTCTTCTTGTCAATTCCAAGGAGCAGATTTTTGTCGAGAAGCTGAAAAGCCTGCTCAAGCTTGGAGTTGTCTCTACGCGGTACAAGGATGTGTACGACCTTTACTACCTCTGCAGCCGCGTGGATGCCAAGGTGCTGGGAGATTACCTTCGGATATGCATCTTCGAGGACGTAGGAATGCTCGAGAACGATGTCCTCGACATCGAACGGCGGCTCGGGCGGATATTCTCCAGCAAGACCTTTCTGAAGAGGCTGGCGAATCCAGATTACGCATGGATTGACGAGCCAGTTGAAAAGGTCATCAAAACATTGCTGGAATTCTTCAGAGGGATATAGGAACGCAACTCAAACCATTGACTCCCCCAACTCAACCCCCAAAACGCTCTCAACTCAAACACTTTCCTGTGACCGGCTCGTGCCCCTTGCGCAACTGCGGAGGGTTGTGGTATAATACGCAGTTATTGGCGAGTAATAGGCGTAACTAAGGTATAATTCGCCAGAAAGGTAGAATTGTGAAATTCAATGTGGCAATGACTGTGGACGAGGCTTTACGCGAGGCGGGGAGGCGTTTCGCGCAAGTCCGGCTTGCTCGCAACATAACACAGGCAGAGCTATCGCAGCGAGCCGGGGTGTCCAAGCGCTCGCTTGAGCGGCTTGAGGCTGGTGCCGGAGGACTTCGGCTCGATGTCTTCTTTGCCGTCTGCGGCGCGTTGTCGCTTACTGACGGCTTTGAGACCCTGCTCCCGGAGGTGCAGTTGTCGCCGCAGGACATCCTCGCAAAGCGAACATTGCCGAAGCGCGCGCGGCGGAGGCGCACGGCGGTCGGCATGTGGGGGGCTGACCAATGAACGAAGCGGCGGAAGTCTATCTTTGGGGACGGCGCATCGGCGTCGTGTCGAGGACCGATGGATCGTCCTGTGCGTCGTTTGCATACGACCGGGAGTTCATGGATGCGGGCATCGAGCCGTCGCCGTTGATGATGCCCGTAGGCGCCGGAACGTATTCTTTTGCCGCGCTTCCCCAGGTCTCGTTCCACGGGCTTCCGGGAATGCTGTCCGATTCGCTTCCGGACAAGTTCGGCAACGCAGTGATCGGTGCGTGGCTGAAGGCGCAGGGGCGGCTGCCGGAGAGCCTGACGCCGATTGAGCGCCTTTGCTACACCGGCGTTCGCGGGATGGGGGCGCTTGAGTACAGGCCGGCATTGTTCGACGACGAGGACAAGACGGAGGAGCTCCATGTCGACGCCCTTGCCGAACTGGCTGCCGAGGTGCTCAGGGTGCGGACCGAGTCCGTCGCCATGCTCATCCCCGACATGAAGCGGTACGCCTCCATCCTCAGGGTCGGCTCTTCCGCCGGCGGCGCAAGGGCGAAGGCGCTCATCGGCTGGAACGAGGCGACGGGGGAGGTGCGCTCCGGCCAAATTGCGCTTCCCGGAGGATTCGGCTACTGGCTCGTCAAGTTCGACGGAATCGCGGGCAACGGCGACAGGGAGGGCGACGACAAGTGGGGCTATGGTCGCGTCGAGTACGCATACCATCTCATGGCCCGCGCCGCCGGGATAGAGATGACGGAATGCCGTCTCTGGAACGGACGGCACTTCATGACGCGGCGGTTCGACCGGCTTCCGGACGGCGGCAAGCTGCATGCGCAGACGCTGGGGGCGATGGCGCACATGGATTTCAACGACCCGTCCGGATATTCCTACGAACAGGCGTTTCGCGTTACGCGGCAGGTCGTGAACGACGCGCGGGCGGACGAGCAGCTATTCCGCCGCATGGCGTTCAACGTCCTCGCGTGGAACTGCGACGACCACGTGAAGAACATCGCGTACCTGATGGACCGGCGCGGCGAATGGAAGCTTGCGCCGGCATACGACGTCTGCTATGCGCACAATCCCGAAGGGGACTGGACGTCGCGGCATCAGATGTCCGTCAACGGCAAGCGCATCGGCATTGAGAAATCGGACATCCTCGCCTTGGCGACGTTCGCCAACATGCGCGAGCGCCGTGCGCGCGCAGTCCTTGACGAAGTGAAGGGCGCAGTCCGCGACTGGCCGCGCTTCGCGTCAGAGGCCGGTGTCCTCGACGAGCTTGCCGAGACGATCGCACGCCGGCTGGAAGCATAGCGCTATCCGCCTCCCAACTCAAATCCTCTCAACTCAAACACTTTCCTGTCAGTTCTCCCACTCCCCGCCGTATACTAGTGTGCCATTAGGCAGTATCCGGCTGAGAGAGCCCGGACAGGCCTGCGGCCGGCGGTTTTCGCGAGATCACCGTCCGCAGACCTGAATTTATGGTATGAAGGATAGTGGGGACAGTCCCCGTACCGCCATTAAACTGCCGCGCTTGGAAATAACACACGGATTTGCTCACAACTAACGTTGTTCGCCATTCCGAAAGGTTGAAGCAGTGGGGACAGACCCCGGGGCAGGTAGGGGATCCGCTTGCCGGTGCTGGGGGCAAAATGGGCGCGGGGGTGTGTTTCAACCCCCGCGCCTGCCCGCATCCCACGAATCACGAATCACGAGCCACTCGCGACCAAGGTGATCCTCGGCAACGAGAACGAATCGATTATCGTCGGATCGTTCTTGTCCACGAGCGTGACCCCGATGAACGCGTTGCTGTACGTGTCGGCCGGAATGCCCGTCACCTTGAACGTGGCCGACTTGCCGTCCGCCGCGAAGGTCGGGTTGACGTCCACGGAATACGGCGAGCCTTCGATCACTTGGTAGACGACGCTGATGTTTTCAACGCGCCACTTGCTCCCATCGGCCGTGCCGAACAGCCCCTTGCCGGTCAGACGCCACTCGTGGTCATTGCCGGTGTGGAACGTCTCGCTCTGGCCGTTGTCGGTCTGCGTGAACACCTGCACCGTGCCGTCCGTGCTCCCGCCGATAGGCTCCGGGTCCTCGACGCGCAGGTACTTCACGCGCCGGAACGCCGTCTGGAGCGGGCCCGCCTCGTCGCCCGCGCGGCTCTTCACGACCAGCTTGTAGTCGCCCGCCGGGATGAGTTCCGCCGTGTGCGCCTTGATGAGCTGCTTGGAGATCACCTCGTCGACCACGACCGTGAAGGTCGTCCCGAGTCCGTTCTCCATGAAGATCGTCGCGTCCTTGTCGCTGAGCACCATGTTGAACCCCGCCACGCGGAAGACGTGCTTGCCGTGGATGAGGTTCATCGGGCGCTCCTCCTCGAGGTCCATCACGCTGTCGACCCTCAGCTTCGTCAGCGTCTCGTCGGTGACGATCTTCGGGACCACGTCCGCGAGGTCGAGCCGGATCGAGTCGTCGAGCCAGAGCGCGAGCTCCAGCGCGTTCCGCTCCGGGTCGAACTCCGCGTCGGCGGTCGGGAACGAGCCGCGGATGACGCCGCAGACCGTGCCGAGGTCGGTGTGGACCCTGACGAGCCCCGCGCGCTCGAGCTCCTCGATCGTCTCGAACGAGCCGTCGATGATCGCCGCGACCTGGATCGCGGGCAGCCCGCACTTCGCCGCCACGGACTCGACGAACGTCTCCTGCGGCACCGTCTCCTTGGCGATGTAGCTGCCGAGGTACGGGGCGTTCTCCGCCGTCGCGCCGGTGTTCTCGTGGATAATCACTTCATGCCTTGCCATAGCTGATTTCTCCTTTCTTCCTTTGCGTTAGGCGACCGCGACCTTGCGCGTCGCCACGTGGACGCCGTACTCCTCGCCGAGCCCGCTCCTGGTGTAGACCTTGAGCGTGTACTCGCCCTCCGGCAGCGCCGCCTCCAGCCGAGCCTTGACGTTCTGCAGGTCCGAGAACTCGATCGCCGCGCGCGTCTCCGTCCCGTCCTTCGCCACCAGCGCCACGTACTCGTCGGCCTTCTCCGCGTCGGGCGCGAGGTCCGATCCCGCGATGGAGAAGAGGTCCGTCCCCGTGATCAGGTCGTACTCGAGCGTGGTCTCGTCGAACACGGTGTTGATGGCCGGCTTCGCGCCCTCGGTGTTGTTGACCGGGACGATCCCCGCGAGCAGGGACTTGAACGGGTCCATCTCGACCGCGTTGACGACGAGCAGGTTCACCCCCTTGTTCCACGGGCCGGAGAGGCTCTCGAAGGCGCCGCGGACGTAGTTGCGGATGGACGCCACCCCGTCGAGGTAGGTGATGTTCCCGAGCGCCTGGTTGTCGCGCACGGCCGCGGCGAGCGCCTTGAAGACGGCGCGGACGGCGGTGGCCTTGTAGCCGGTGTGCTCGGCGCAGAGCTCGTAGGCCTCGCGGGCCGAGATCGTGCGCTCGTGCTGGGGGATCCCGACATAGAACGGTTCGCGGGCGAGATCCCCGTTGCCCTTGACCGTTATGAACTTAATCGTTGCCATTTTGGCATTTCCTTTCCTTTGCTTTTCCGTTTCCCCCGCACACCCGTGCAGGGAAGATTTGCCGCCGCTGACGCGGCGGAAGTGTTTCAGTGTCCAGTAACCAGCAGCCAGTAACCAGCAACCAGCAACCACTGACCGCTGATCACTGGTTGCTGGCTGTTGAATTACTTCCAACGCCCCGCGTTGGCCCGCGCCGTAGCGCCCCCATTTAGCCCGTGCGGGGAAGTGAAATCCCCCGTGGGGGGAACCCAAACCCCCCGTGCGGGGAAGTCAAACCCCGCGTGCGGGGAGCGCAAACCCCCCGTGCGGGGAACCCAAACCCCCCGTGCGGGGAGAGCCGACCCCCCGTGAGGGGAGCTCCGCCGCTGACGCGGCGGAAGTGTTTCAGTGTCCAGCAGCCAGTAACCAGCAGCCAGCAACCACTGACCACTGACCGCTGAACACTGGCTGTTGGCTGTTGAATTACTTCCAACGCGCCACGCGTTGGTCCCTGCCACTATGCGCCAAAGAAGTTTGGCCCGATCCCGCCGACGGTGCAGCCGGAAATAAGCCCCCCGATTGCTCCGCCGATGAACGGCCAGACCGCCTTCAGCACCGCCTTCAGCAGCCCGCTCCAGTCGATGCCGGTTTTCATCACACCACCTCCACGATAGGCTTCGCGACCGTCTTCCAGTTCGGCTTGCGAATCAGGATGCCGTTCTCGGTGGCGATGCCGTTGCGGTACGCCGTCTCGTTCTGCTCGAAGTCCACGGCAAGGTTCTTCTCGATGGAACTCTTTTCGGTCTTGAGCTTTTCGATCTTGAGCAGCACTTCGACCAGTTCGGCGCGTTTCTGCTTGATGTCGTTCTTTGTCATTTTCATGTCGGTTTCCTTTTTTTGGAAGTGAAGCGGAAGGGCGCATCGTCCGGAAACCTCTTCCGGATCGCGCGCCCCTCCTAAGTATCCATGTGCACCAGTGTGACATTTGGTCCGGCTCACATGCGTCTAATCCTTGATTTCATTGGGCGAAAAGAAGGTCAGGAGCGTTTTGGTGCCTCTGTAGTACCTTCGCCTCGCGGCAACGAGTTTTGTCTGCCATATCTTGCCCAGCCGGAAGATCGACTCGCGGCGGTTCTTGCCGTTGGCGACCACCTGGTCCAGCACCGGCAGCAGCCTTTCGAGCCCGGCCTCGACAAGCCGCCTCCTCGCCTCGGCGAGCTTTTCCGCCCGCGTCGCCTGGCAGGGCTCGGACTCCGGTACCGGCGCCCATTCTGCCGCGGTGAAAATCTGCCGCGCTCCTTCACCGTGGTCGGAGACGATTTCGCGCTTTTCGGGGTTGTCGCCGTCCTTGATGGAGTCGAGCGAGAGGAATCCGTTCTGGAAGCGTTCGCTGCGGTAGCTCATAGTGCACCTCCTTCCTTCGGCAGCGGGAAGCGCTCGTTGAGCAGCTTCTGGAAGGATGCGGCGGGACGGCGCAGGGACTTGGCGCGATGCCCGAGGTCCCTGATCTCGGACGTCAGCTGGAAGAACGCGTCGAGGAAGTTGTCGAGCCCGACGCGGTTGGCAATCTTGAGCCAGATTGCGCGGTCGGAATTCTGCCCTGCTTCGCTCTTGCCGGACGAGAACGCCGCGACCGCTTCGTCCACGGCGACGCGGATTGGGTCGAAGTCGTCTCCGAACTTCGCAACGCGCCACTTCGCGAAGTACGCCTCGCGGTTGCGGATGGCCGTCCCTCGCGTACGCGTACGCGCGCCTGTGGTCTGGCTACAAGGGATATCAAAATATCCCGACTGACTACTATGTAGACAGTCCACGCGCGCACGCGAGGTGTTGATAACTTTTCCTGCGCGACCCTGCGCGTCATTTGCGCGCACCTGCGCGTTTTTGACCCCTTTGGACGCGCACCCTGCGCGTTTTTTGGCCTCTTCCACGCGCACCTGCGCGTTTTTCGCGCGCACCTGCGCGTCCGATTTTCCTTGTTTCATTACGCGCCGCTCTTGAGGTCAGCTTGTCCGCCGTTGCACCATGCGACGGCGGAGACCTCTTCACGGCGCGCGTAGTTTCTCAAGCGATTATTCCATTTCCAGACAAAATGGAATAATGGACGAATCGACAGAATGGCGACGATCCCCACGACAGCCAATGTTTTCAGGGGTTCGGCACAATGCCGCCGTCATGGGCCGGAAAGCATTATTCCATTGACATGCAAAAATGGAATAGTGAAAATGGAATAATGGTGCCGAAAATGGAATAATAGACGAGCAAAATGGAATAATGCCCACGAAAATGGAATAATAGACGAGCAAAATGGAATAATAGACGAGCAAAATGGAATAATGCCCCCCGAAAATGGAATAATGGATGTCAAAAATGGAATAATAAGACGGCGCTAATTCCGCTCTGCACGAACCAGGAATTTTTGGTATAATAGACACACCATTCCGGTAAACCGCCGCGCGGCAAATCTGCCGCGGAACAACGACGCAATTGGTCTCTTGGCCCGGTGACGACGAAGCGAATTGAACGGAAGTGGCAATGGCTTACAACGCGGTGATGTGAACGACCGAAGCCGCGCGAGGAGGACGAAGAAGAATGGACAGCCTTTACATCCGACCACAAGAGATCGACGACGGATTCTACCTCCGCGTCCGGCAGATGCGCCCGGTCGAGCGCGCGGCGTCGCCGATAATCGACCACAGCATAGAGCTGACCGAGGCGTCGCTTGCCGCCCGGGACTGGTACCGCGGCGAAACGCTGGTGGTGCCGATGGACTACCTGAGCCTTCTGCTCAACCCCGACACGAACAACGCCGCCTCTAACATCGCGGGATTCGTCGCGACGGTTAAGTCCTTCGAGCCAGGCGCGTTCCCCGGCCACTGCAATGCGGTACGGGAGCTTGAGTTCACGGCGACGTACCTGATCCGCACTCTGTCGGGAATCGTGTCCGCGCAGCCGGTGTTCGCGAATGCGCTGAAGCAGCTCGGCGCGTTCTTCGCGACGATCTCCGATCCTGCCGCTTGCATGCTGTCGGTGCACGACTATGTGCAGCGCGTGGACGCGAAGCTCGCCGGACTCCTCGACGCGTACCGCGGCATATCGCGCGCGTTCGAGCAGCGGGAGCACGAGATCAAGTTCGGGGCGTCAGGCTCCACGATGGCGGCGGAGACGCTCGCGCTGGCGCGGGACACCAACGCCCGCGTCAAGCGCATCGACGAGCGCGGCGCCGACCGCAGAGGCGGACGCAAGGAGGCGCGCGAGCGGCAGGAGGCGTGCTTCAGGTACTGGGAGCTCGGCCTTACGAAGGAGGTGGTCAGGAACGCTTCCAACGGCAGACCGCGGCACGAGGACGTGTTCGACTACTACCGACGCGAGCTCGCCGAGATTGGCGTGGAGACGAGCGAGGAGTTCAAAACGCTCCTCGTCCGCCGGCAGAAGCGACTCTCGCAGTCGGCCCAGGCGACCGCGGCTAAGACCAACACGGCCGGCCCAAAAAATGGTATAATTCACGCTATGACGAACAGCGCAAAGACCGCCCTCGCTCTCGCCCTCGCAATTGTGGGCGGAATGGCGGCTAATATGCGCTGTGCGGCGTCCGAGAAGGTGGAGAAGACCCCCCCCCCATCCCGGAAAATCGGGCTTGCAGCGTAGCCGTCTCGCGGCCTGATAGCGCGGTAGTTTCAGGTCGCGCAACCGCGCGCGTGGAAGTGCGCGGACGCGTCGTCAAGGTCGCCGACGGCGACACCATCACCGTGCTCGACGCGGCGAAGACGCAGCACAAGATTCGCCTCAACGCTATCGACGCACCCGAGAAGCACCAAGCGTTCGGCGAAGCCTCGCGCAAGCATCTTGCCGCGCTCGTCGCCGGCAAGGATGTCCGCGTCGAATACGCCAAGCGCGACAAGTATGGACGCATCCTCGGCGTCGTCTTTGTCGATGGCCGAGACGTAAACCTTGAAATGCTCCGAGCCGGCTACGCCTGGCACTACAAGCGCTTCGACAACAATCCCACCTACGCGCAGGCTGAGAAGGACGCCCGCGAGAAGATGCTCGGTCTTTGGCGAGACCAGAACCCTGAGGCACCTTGGGATTTTAGAATGCGGAAGAAGTAGTGTAGAAAATGAATCTGAAAAACAGGGGACTAGTTTATGTTCACTAAATATAACAAAATGCAATATGAGCAATATAAGAAGGCTCATAAATATTTCTGCTGCCATCCAGAGTGCCTGATAGGGATTGAAAAGTTTGTGATGGGCGAGATAAAGCACTTCATAGACCTTCATCTGCCTGACATTGTAAGAGACTACAACGAGGCATCGTATCTTCATCCATTCTGGAAGAATTATCCTCCTAGTGATAGGGGACGTGATCCGGTGGGAGATCAATACCCTTGGATAGAAGTTGGGGAACAGGTGTTTGGTAATAAATTGGCTCGGTACTTTGATGCAAACTTCAGTGTTAAAGATTCTGGGCTTCCTTCAGGTTCTGATGATCGCTGTATCATAGCAAGCCAGCGTATAAAGCAGATACTTCACATTACGGATTCTGTGTGGATTTTTATTGACATCAAATCTTCTGGGCCGCGGGATGACGTTGAGCATTCAGTGATGTCGCCTTATCAAATTTCTGGCTCAGGGAATTGGAATTCAGTTAAAACGGGCGTGTTGAATGACCCTATTAAGGCTTCCGGGGAAAGAGCAAGCCATGATTTTATGTGTGCTATTTCACCGATATATGTCTTGAGTGATGAGACAGTTGCGCCATTGGTGACCTTTGTAATTAAACCATTTTATAAAATGATAAAAAATGGTGATGGAGATAAAACGCAGGGACAGCCACTAAGCAGGATAGAGGTGGCCAGTATTCCAAATGGACTGCTCTTAACTAAGAATCCGAACTACAATAAGTTGCATCCTGGCTTGTTTTTCCCGGGAAAAGATGACAAGGGGAAGGACCCTAGGAAAATCCGTGCGCGAGTAGATTTTCGTTTGTTGAGGGACATCGCTGATTGGCGCGTATTAAAAATTATGATTTAAAGGAGAGTATGAAACAGCTTAAAGTGAATGGCGTTTATTGCGGCGATTCGTGTGTACTCATGAATCAAATTGAAGAGAACAGCATTTCTGTTTCATTTTGGTCGCCTCCGTATTTTATGGGGAAGGACTATGAAAAGGATGCGACTTATGAATCATGGCAGACATTGTTAAAATCGGTGATTCAGCTTCATAAACGTGTTCTAAAGCCAGGGGGTTTCCTGGTGATTAACATCGCTGACATTATTTCGTTCAAGGATGAAACAATGCCAAGAATTATGGGGTTGAATCCTAAGAATAGGAAATGTGCCGTCACGCGGGAGATGGTGTTGAAGGCTAAAGCCGCGCACCCTGACTTTAATCGAGACAAATTGGCCAAGCTGTTGAATTGCAGTGAGCAAACGATTGACAGACGGCTCAATGGTAATAATATCCGAGGGGGAAAGTACGAGGCTGGAACGAGGATAAAGCTAGTCGGTGGAAATATTGAAAGATATGCTTATGATGTTGGTCTGTATTTATATGATAGGCGCATCTGGCATAAAGACCCAGCATGGGCGAATTGCAAGTGGACAACAAACACACTGAAGAGTGTTAGCGAAACTGAAGACCTATATATCTTTTGGAAGCCTGGGGAATATGTCGTAAATAGAGATAGGTTATCACCTGATGAGTGGAAGGAGTGGGGGTATCGTCAAGTTTGGAATATTCCTAGCGTGAGAGCTAATGACGAGCACTCTGCGATGTTCCCCGTGGAGTTGGCATCAAGGGTTATACGCCTATTTTCCGATCCTGGAGATATTGTATTGGATCCATTTTTAGGAAGTGGCACAACGGCGATAGCCGCATTAAAGACGGGTAGAAAATTCATAGGTATAGAGAAGATGCCTCACTATGCTGCACTCGCCAAAACAAAGATTAAGAAAGCTAGCCTTGTCCAAGATGAGTTGTCCCTTACAAATTTGTAGATATGAGGGTGGAAGGTGCGAACGTTAAGAATCGTTGGAAACAGACCCCGCGGCAGTTTGCGTGGCAGAATGAATTTCTAACTAATGAAAGGAATATGGAATGAGACTAGGTTCACTTAAAAGAGTTCCACTGCGCGAAGTGTGGAAGAATGAGGCGCAAGACTTCTCGAAGTGGCTTGCGACCAAGGAGGGGATAGCACTTTTGTCTGACGCTGTCGGCTTTGAGATTGAGCCTGTGGAGACAGAGTCGGCTGTGGACAGCTTCAGCCTTGATATATTGGCGCGAATCGCTGGCACCGAGCAAATTGTGGTCATAGAGAACCAGATAGAGGATTCCAACCACGATCATCTTGGTAAGCTTGTAACCTATGCGGCTGGCAAAGATGCGTCATGTGCGGTCTGGATTGTAAGAAAGGCAAGAGATGCGCACCGGAAGGCTATTGAATTTCTGAACAATACATCAAAGGGGAACATCGGGTATTTCTTGCTTGAGATTGAGGCGTGGAAGATTGGCGATTCCGAGCCTGCTCCCAAGTTTAATGTGGTTGAAGTTCCAAACGACTGGGCAAGGACAGAAAGTGACAACACGTTGACTCCTACCAACAAACTGTGTCAGCGGTTTTGGGAGGAGTTCAACAAATATGCTATGGGGCGTCACGACTTCCTGAAGAAATTCAAGCTCAGAAAACCGCAGCCGCAAAACTGGTGTGATTTTGCGATTGGGCGCTCTGGTATGTGGATGAGTGCCAATGTTAGTGACTTCCACAAACGCATCCGCGTTATGGTGTATGTGTCGCGGAAATATGCGATGAACGCATCTCTCTTGGACAATGTTCCTCGCCTTTCAAAGATGATGGGCGCGGAAATTTTAGTTGGACAAGGAGCCGACAAGACGCTAAGCATCATGCACAAGTTTGATATTCGCGAAGAGAGCAAATGGACGGAAGCATTTGCGTGGTATTGTGATATGCTGCCCAAATACCGCGAGGCATTGTTTTCTGTCCTCGACGAGCAATAGCACCGCGGCACTTTCCGCGTCAGTTTGAATGAAGGTGAATGACAAGTGCTGATCTCGAAGATAGTTTCCGGCGGGCAGACCGGGGTTGACCGCGGCGCTTTGGAGGCGGCGCTTGAGCTTGGTTTTCCTTATGGCGGGCTGATCCCGAAGGGCAGGTTGGCCGAGGACGGCATCGTGCCGGAGAAGTTCGACCAGATGGAAGTTGCCCCGCGCAAGGACTATCGCTTCAGGACGGAGTGGAATGTCGTTCACTCCGACGCGACGCTCATCATCTCCCGAAAGACGCTGATTGACGGGGCGTATCGTGAGGAGCTGACCGGCGGCACCTTGAGCACCCAGCGCTTCACTGTTTCGCACGGCATGCCGCGCCTGGTGATCTTCTCGCAGGACATCGAGAAGGTGGTTGCGTGGATTGCCGGTCTCGCGGCAGAGCGCGGACGCGGCATCGTCCTCAACGTCGCCGGCCCGCGCGAGTCGAAGTGCCCCGGCATCCAGGAGTCAACAAAGGAGTTTATCGCTACGCTGCTAAAGCTTGTTTGCGCGGCAGATACCGCGGCAGATTCCGCGGCACTTTGCGCGGCAGTTTTGGGGGGAGTCCGCGGCAGTTTGGGAAAGGGGGAGAATTGAAATACTCGAAGTTGGTTCTTGGTTTGGTCGTGTTGCTCTCCGCGGCAGTTTGCTGGGGCGGGGGCGGGACGGCATCGCTGGCCGGTTTCCGGCTTGGCGAGGTGATCGACGTCTCCTCCGCGGCAGTTCTGAAGGAAAGGGGGCTTAAGGCCAACGAGGTCGTGAGCGTCCCGCCAAAGAAGGAACTCTATGCCCTCTACCATGTGATTCCGCCGCCGGCTGGATTAGCTTCCGTGCTTGTGTTTTTTTCGACGAACCACGAGGTAGTCTGTGTCTCGGCCAGAGTGAATTGCCAACCGGGCGAGACGGTGGAAGGGCTGATGGAGAAGTGGAAGGAGAGGTTTAAGGGGTCGATTTCCCCAGACGGCCCGAACTACCCTGCCGAATTCCCCGACAGCCTCTGCATCGACATAATGACCGCCGACTACGAGCGCAACGCCATGCCCAAGCCCCCCGCCAAATAACCGAATATCACCCGGCCGAAGGCCGTCCGCGAAGCGGATGCGCTAGCAGGTGTGCACTTTGAGAAAGGGAGAGAAATGAAATACTCGAGGTTGATTCTTGTTGCGGTCGCGGCAATTTCCGCGGCAGTTTTGGTTGGATGTGGCGAGAAGAAGGAGGCGTCCGCGCCAGTTCCGGCCGCGAACAGCGAGCAGAAGGCGGCGAGCGCGGCAGTTGCCGAGAAGCCCAAGTTCGGCATTGCCGCGATGTCGGACGAGGACAAGGTGTATTTCGCCCACAGCTTCACGACGCTGGGCACGGTGCCATACGGGAAGATCATGCCCGAAAGCCTGTTCAAGAACCTGTTGTGCGGACAGAAGCTTCAGGAAGGCCAGCGTTTCGTTTCGTTCGAGGCGCCGAAGGGCATGAAGCAGAATGCCTATTATTCGGAATGGCTGCGGGTCAAGGGGCTGGTGGTGGAGGTGCCGACGCGGCGCATAGTCGGCGCGAGGGGCTGCGCCGGCCCGTTTGCCAATGAAGCGGCGGTGCAGTCGTATCTCGATTCGGAGATTCGGCCCAACCTCAACGGCCAGCTCTACGTCACGAAGGTCGTGGAGACCGACGACGGCGAAGCGATAGAGGTTCTCTGCGAGTCGAATTTCCGCACCGAGTATTCGCTGCGCATCACCTTGGACCCAGTCTCCACCAACGAGTTCTGGATCGACGCCCTCACCACCCTCAAATAACCGCGGCACTTTCCGCGGCGGTTAAACAGGTTGAAAAGTTGAGAGGTTGGGCGGAACCGGCGCTCCGCCGAATACAGGAACAAAAGGGTCAGGCCCTTCTGTATAATGGTGGAAGTCACAAATTGTGACCTCCATTTGAGGTGACAAAATGGCGCAGCAAAAGTGATAATTTAGGTCTGACCTATTTTATCATGTTTGCAACACCCTCGCGGCAGTTTGCGCGGCGGATTGCGAACGCTCCCCTACCGCCGCATTTATATAAATCCGGTGGTAGGTCAGAAGCAGAAGTGATAATTTAGGTCTGACCTATTTTATCATGTTTGCAACACCATCGCGGCACTTTGCGCGGCAGTTTGCGCGGCGGATATGGTATAATACAGCCATGCAGACATGGCGGCAGAGGTGGCGATTCTGGAGGCACAGGCTTCCGGACGTCGTCG
>CADCCW010000026.1 GCA_902800055.1 uncultured bacterium | reverse complement strand
ATCTGGGAGCTTGTCGAGTGGTGGTACGCGGTTGTCGACGGAGGGGAGGCGGGTGCGGCGTTCCTCGGCTCGCAGGGCGACGTATGGGACGCGCAGAAGGACATCCTTTGCGACACCCTCGGCGCGATCTGCTCCTCGGGGCTCTTCCTCTGGTGCGATAGAAGAGATCCTCTTTATTGGGCGTACAAGTTTCCAGATGGCACTGCAGTTTTGAATCCTGAAACCGACGCGCCGACGGCAATGTGGATGCGGTCAAGAATGAAGCACCAGTGGATATGGGATATTGTTGGTGTTGCATTAATCATGTCGGTGATTTCGGCAATCATCGGCTTGCTTTGGCTTTGTGCGATTGGTATCAGGAATCTTGAGTCCAGATTTCTGTGGGCCGGCACGTCGCGGGCGATTCCTCAGATAGATGGAACCAATCTGCCGATCCGTGATTTCATAAACAGTGCGCCAATTCGTTTGCGCTCCTGCAGACGGGTGTGCGGCGCATTTGCCGCGGATTTTGGTATAATGTGCGCATGACAACGACAACAAGACGGCTGTTTTGCGGAGGGGCGGCGTGCGCGGCCCTGTCCGCGTTCGGCAACTCACTACCGAAAGGAACACGAACAATGAACGAGATTACGCTTTCGCCTCTGCCCTATGCCGACAACGCCCTGGAGCCGACGATTTCGTCCAGGACGATTTCGTTCCACTACGGCAAGCATCACGCAGGCTACGTCACCACGCTTAAGGGACTTGTCGCGGGAACGAAGTACGAAGGGCTTTCGCTCGGCGAGATCGTCGTCGTATCGCGCGCTGCGGGCGATTCCGCCATATTCAACAACGCGGCGCAGGCGTGGAACCACGACTTCTACTGGAACTCGCTCGCGCCGGAAGGAAAGGGCGGCGAACCGTCGTCCGCGCTCAAGGCGGCGGTCGACGCGGCTTTCGGATCCCTCGACGCATGCATGACCGCGCTTGCGGACGCCGCGGTGAAGCGTTTCGGAAGCGGCTGGGCGTGGCTCGTCGCGAAGGACGGAAAGCTCTCCGTCGAATCGACGGCGAACGCCGACACGCCTTTCGGGCTCGCCGGCGTCAAGCCGCTTCTTGTCGTAGACGTCTGGGAGCACGCGTACTACCTCGACTGGCAGAACCAGCGCGCGGCATACGCCAAGGCCGTCGTCGAAAGGCATGTCGACTGGACGTCCGCCTCCCGCCGCTTTGCGGCAGACTGACTGCGCGGCGCATCTGCCGCGGAGTTGTAGGAGATTTCGCATGGAGCGGGATGGTTTCAAGTGCCGAATGTGCGGGGCGTGCTGCCGCATAAAGGACGGGATTGTGCGCGTTTCGGACGCGGAGATCGCGCGCATCGCGGCGTTTCTTGGAATGGACGAAACGGAATTCATTGAGCGTGAGACCGAAGTCGCGCCCGACCGGAAGAGCCTCGTCCTCAAGAGTCGGCCGGACGGCTCCTGCGTCTACTTGACCGACGACAACCTTTGTCGCATCAATTCCGTGAAGCCCGAGAAGTGCCGAACCTTCCCGTCCGAATGGTCAAACCCAGATTCGGCGGAGGTATGTCCAGCATTGGCGAAGGCAAAGACGAGAAGGGGAATATCGAAATGAAAGTGAGGATGTGCGGAAGGCGGAAAAGCAATGCTGCTTTTGCCACGGTGCGTCGAAAGGAGTACCGTTGCCCGGATTGCGGCGCTGAAATTGCGCTCAAGGACATCGATGTCCGCACCGATATGATGCTATGCCGGTCGTGTGGCAAACGCCATTCGCTCAAGCGGCAGGTCCAGCGCGAGGCGGCGCAAAAAGAACCTGGAGAACCGCCGCGCGGTGTCATTGTCCAGGCTGGTGTCGTAACGTCAGACGGTCTATGGGAAGACCGCATTGTCTATCTGCATCGCAGTTTGCCGCTCTTGACCTTCCTGCTGTGCTTTGCGGGCATGCTTGGCTACGGAGCCTATGAGAATGCCAAGGGTGGCGATTGGGGACGTGCCATACTGGCTGCAATTCCGACTGTGCTTGCGACGGCTGGACTTATGTGTGAAGCGTTTGGACGGACGGTTCTAAGGCTTTCTGCGCAGGGCGGTGAGTACGAGTCTGGATTGGGGCCATTTGCACGTTGTGCCTCGTTCCGGCTTTCATCTGAAACGAGTGCATTTGTAGAAGAGCGCACACGCACGGAACTTGTCGGACATGGTGAGACGGTGCGTGAGATCGTCGTCGAGAACGCCCATGGGTCTGTTGTCAGGTTCGGGCCTTTTCTTATGCAGCACGTGCAGGACTATTTCTGCGCTTGCATCGCGAGGCGTGCGGCAGGATATCCGCTCCAAAGCCGCGCCGGTGCGCGACGTCTGTGCCTTGCGCATCCACTGGCCTTTGCGGTCTGTATGCTGGCCCTTATGGCCAGCGTCGCTTTTGCGTTCTCGTCGCATGAACGCATCCGTGTCGCGGACGGGAAGCTCATCATTGAGCAGTCGCAGTGGTGGGGTCGTCATGTTGAGCGCACGGAAATACCCGCCAGCGACATCACCTATGTGGATTTCAAGGGGATCAAGACGCACGACCTGCTAATCCTCGGCGCGAATGGGCGTGTCCTCAAGCGGCTGACTGGATATGGGCGCGGGGTGAGCGGCTATCAGATTGGACTGATGGAATCGCTCAAGTGTCATCCAGGCATGCCTTTTGATGCAAGCCGTTTCCCAAACAAGTTTTTTGCCTTTGTGGGGTTCTTGCTTCTGATTCCGCTTTCGTTCACCGTGTGGAGATGGTCAATCAAGGACTGATAATCTAAAACGACATTTCACGCGTCTGATAGCGAATCGGGGTGGAAGGAAATAGACCAGTTTGATGCGAGGAGGGGGTTGACGTGGAAGCGCTATTTTTGGTAGAATATGCGCAGTCAATCAAGTAGGAGTTGATTATCTGTGGATGTTCTGCAAAGAGAAAGGTTGCTGAAGTTTGGCGCTGTACCGTTCACCACCGATGTTATCGCGGGTGAATTGGGTGACTATTCGGCTGTGCTTGCCAAAATCGCAGCACTTGTGGATGAAGGCAGTCTTGTCCGTATAAAGCGTGGCCTTTATTGCCTTTCGCCAAGAATCAGCGGTCGTGATCTTGATTTGCGTGTTATCGCGAATGCATTGTACAGTCCGTCGTACGTGTCGTTTGAGACGGCACTTTCGATGTATGGACTCATCCCCGAACGCGTGGACGAGACGATGTCGGCTTGTGCAAAGCGTGCGAAGCGGTATGCAACGCCGCTCGGGGCTTTCTCGTATCGTACGGTACCCGGGAACTGGTTTCCGATAGGGATTAGAACTCTGAATACTGGAGAAGGGGGCTTCCTCATTGCATCGCCGGAAAAGGCGCTTGGCGATTTGCTCTTGTCGAGATCCAACCTGCGAATCTCGTCGCCCGATTCGCTAAGGTCGTTTCTGGCGGACGACATACGCTTTGATTTCGACGCGTTCGGAAGTCCGGACAAGGCGGTTTTGAAAGAAATGGCGGAGTGCGGACATAAGCCGCTTTTGATGAAGGCATTGGAAAGGATGTTCTCATGACGCTCTACGATTCTATGGTAGAAAGTTACGCACCGCAGACTGCTGCAGAGCGGGTTGCCGTTCAGCAGGAAGTAATGCAGCTGATTGCGCTGGCGGGACTTGCAAGAGGCGGATTCTTTGAGAAGGCGGCGTTCTACGGCGGAACGTGCCTGCACCTCTTCTACGGAATGGAACGATTCTCCGAGGACATGGATTTTTCTCTTCTCGAGCCAGACCCCTCGTTTGATTTCGAGTCGTACTTTCCTGCGATAAAGGAGGAGTTCGCTCTTGCGGGGAAGGAGGTGGAGATACAGTTGAAGCACAAGGGGCGGCCGTCGTCCGTGGAGAGTGCGTTTCTCAAGGAATCGTCCGAGGTGTTCAGAATCGGTTTCACGACGCAAAAGCAGATCAAGGTCAAGATCGAGGTTGACATTGAACCGCCGCCGGGCTTTTCAACAGAACAAAAGCTGTTGGTCAAGCCGGTGTCGCGCTGGATTCGTGCCTATTCGATTGGCGATTTGTTTGCCGGAAAGGTCAGCGCTGCTCTTTTCCGTGCCTGGCGCACGCGAACCAAGGGACGCGACTGGTACGATCTTGAGTGGTATGTGAGGAATGGCTACGCCTGCCATTTGGGTCACCTTGTGGAGCGGGGCAAGGAGTCCGCCCCCGATACCGATCTTTCTTCGCGCGAAGCACTCATTGCCGCGTTTAGGAAGCGCATTGCTACAATAGACTTCAAGGCAGCGAGCGACGATGTCCGTCCGTTCCTAAAGGATACTTCATGCCTCGACATCTGGAGCCAGGAGTATTTCAATTCGTTAGTCGATATGATCAAGGTGGAGTTGTAGGTCTTTAGACAGGATTAACAGGATTGTCAGGATTAAGAAAGAGGATGAGCGGGAAGTTCGAGTTCGAGACAAGTTCGAGTCGCGAGTTCGAGAGAGAAATTGTAGTTACGTCGCGCTCTTTCTCCGAGACTGCACGAATCTGGTCGTGGTCGCGATGCCGCGCCGCGATTTATGGTATAATACTGTCACCATGAAAAAGCCATCGTTCAAGTCGGCCAGCTTCGGAACCACGAAGTATGGGGAAAAGGCGAAGATATACACCCTGCGCGGAGCTGGCGGAGTGGTGATGGAGGTCTCCGACTACGGCGGCAAGATCGTCCGTCTTTTCACGCCCGACCGCCGCGGCAGGCTTGAGGACGTGGTCGTCGGCTTCGACTCGCCGGCCGGCTGGGACGGCGGCGACCCCTACTGGGGCTGCATCATCGGCCGCTACGGCAACCGCATCGCCAACGGCGTCTTCAAGCTGGACGGCAGGCGGATCAAGCTGCCGGCGCTCAACAACGCCCCGGGCGGCATCGGCTGCAACCTGCACGGCGGCGCGCGCGGCTGGGACGCGTATGTGTGGAAGGCGGCGCCGTTCGTGGAAGGATCCAATGTCGGCATCGTATTCACCCACGTCTCGCCCGACGGCGACGAGGGATTCCCGGGGCGGGTAGAGGCGAAGGTCACGTACACGCTCACCAAGGACAACGTCTGGCGCGTCGACTACGAGGCGACGACCGACAAGACGACGCCGATCAACATGACTCAGCACGTCTACTTCAACTTCAAGGGCGAGGCCGGCGGAACCATCGAGGACCATGACCTCGAGATCGCCGCGAAGAACTACCTGCCCACCGACCCGGGCCAGATCCCCACCGGCAAGGTCAAGGCCGTCGCCTCGACGCCGTTCGACTTCCGCCGCGCGCGGCGCATCGGCGAGCGGATCAACGCGCCCGACCGCGACCTCGAGATCGGCAAGGGCTACGACCATTGCTGGGTGCTCGACAAGGGCGAGATGGCGACGGGCCGCAAGCCGCGCTCGCTCATCCGCGCCGGTCGCCTCTCCTGCCCGCTCAACGGACGCTTCGTCGAGGTCTGGACCACCGAGCCCTGCCTGCAGGTCTACACCGCCAACTGGGCGAGCTACGACCAGAAGGCGAAGGGCGGCGAGCACCTCTCGTTCCGCTGCGGCTGCGCGCTCGAGACCCAGCACGCGCCGGACTCGCCCAACCGCCCGAAGTGGCCGACGACGTTCGTCCGCCCCGGCGAGACCTACCGCTCGACGACGGAGTTCCGCTTCGGTGCCGTCTAAGAAGACCAGCTTCACCTACGAGCTTGACAACGACCAGCAGGAGCTGCTGCTGGGCGTGATGGTGAACGGCAACTACCGCAAGCGCGAGGTCCCGTATTCGCTCTGGTCGATCGAGGGCGACCACTTCAACGCCACCCTCTACGAGAAGGAGAAACACGGCAAGCGCAAGCTCTGCGTGCAGGGATCGAAAGCCGAGGACTTCGTCCTCTACACCCTCGAGCCGCGCGTCCTCGGCGGCGCCTCGCTCGGCTACGAGACGGTGCTGAACCCGGACCTCGTCGCTCCGCACGCCGGCGGCGACGAGTCCGGCAAGGGCGACTACTTCGGTCCGCTCGTGGTCTGCTGCGCCTACACCGACGAGAAGCTCTCCGCCCAGATGCAGGAGCTGGGGGTGAAGGACTGCAAGCAGATGTCTGACAAGGCGGTGCTCTCCGCCGGCTCGGCGCTCAGGCGGCTCCTCGGCGACGGCGGCTACGCGGTGGTGAAGCTCGGCCCCGCCGCCTACAACCGCCTCTACGCGAAGATGCGCAACATCAACCGCATGCTCGCCTGGGCGCATGCCACCGCGGTGGAGGAGCTGCTCGAGAAGCGCCCCGCCTGCCCGCGCGTCGTGATCGACCAGTTCGCGCCGACCGAGGCGACGATCGCGCGCGCGCTCAAGCCGCGCGGGCGCGCGGCGAAGGTGGAGCAGCGCCACAAGGCCGAGGACGACATCGCGGTCGCCGCGGCGTCGGTGATTGCGCGCGAGATCTTCCTCAGGGACATCATGAAGATGGGCGAGGAGCTCTTCGGCCCGCCGGCAGAGGGGCGCGAGAACGTGCCCGCCGGCTCCTCCGACCCGCGCGTCGCCGCGCTGGCGGAGCGGATGGTGGCGAAGGAGGGGCCGGTCTGGCTGATGAACCACTGCAAGGCGCACTTCCGCACCACCGACAAGGTGCTCGCCGCCTGCGGCAAATCGCGCGCCGACTTGCCGCCCGAGGGTCAGGTGGTATCTTCGGCGATGCGGACACCTAAGGCCGAAAATATGGTATAATTCACCAGTGTTAGTGTCTACTCTACAAGGAGCAGCAGCCATGAAGAGAATATTTTCGTTAATCGCGCTGACGGCGGCGATGTTTGCGGCTATTGCCGTGGACGCCGCGGCGCTGTCAGAAAACGATGCCGGCATCGCCGCGAGCCGCTGGGCGCGCAGGTCCCGCCTCGGGGTGAGGCTCACGGAGCAGCGTTCCGGTACGCGCCGGTACGTTACCAGCCGGGGTGACGTCTTCTACGGCGTCCGGCTCGGTACATCCGGTTCGGTGATTGTGGGCGACGTGGGGGGCAGCGCAAGAGTGCTTGCGTTTTCCCGCCAGCCGCTCGGCGTCATTTCCACTAACAGTCCGCTCTATGCCCTCGTTTCGCGCGACCTCGCCCTGCGGGCAGTGGCTTTTGCCGAAGTCGCGGAGGGCACGGTGGAGGCGGAGACTGACATCGACGACCTGCGCGTTTCGCCGTTCGTCACGACGAAGTGGTCCCAGGGCGACGCATACACGGCGGAAGACCCAGCCGCAGCGGTGAAATGCTATAACCTCTATACGCCGGAACTCGAACTCACCTTCGAGCACGCGGACGGCTCCGAGTACATACCTGCGGCAACATACCGTACGCCATGTGGCTGCGTCGCCACCGCCATGGCCCAGACCCTTCGTTACTGGAAACTCCCTTCCGGCCACGACGGCTTTGACTCCGTCATTCATTACCTTGAATCACCGTCTGTTGTCGTCTATGATCCTTATACGGTTTATTCGCTCAACGACTACCCCTACTACACCAAGGGGACGGATCCTAAGCATTTGGTTTACGTTGACGCGTCAGTCACCCGCCCGGAGACTGCATACAACTGGGGCGACATGGCTGAGTGCCCGCTTGACTGCTCCGAGGACGAGTATGGCAAGCCTGTGTGGTCTGGCAATCCGGTGACCGAAAGCCAGTGCAAGGCAATCGGCGAACTCACCTACGACTGCGGTGTTGCAGTCGGGCTTCGATATTCATTTAACGGAACGGGGCTGGTTACATCCGACATGGCCAACATCGCGTTGGCGCTCACTAATCGATTCGGCTATGCCTCGGCGATTATCCGCAACAGTCTGTATAACCAATCGCTCACCGAGGATTCGGCTGAACGCGCCCGCGCCATCCTCGCCAACCTCGACGCGCGGCGTCCGACGATTCTGCTCGTGAATGGCAATCGCGGTGGCCATGCGGTTGTCGCCGACGGCTACGGCTTTGTCGGGAGCTCGGCCTCCCCCTATGTGCACCTCAACATGGGCTGGTCCGGGCAGTGCGACATCTGGTACAATCTGCCGGAAATCAACACCTCCAGCAATCCGGAGAGCTTCTCCGGCTTTAGCATCATCGCCGGCGTCGTCTACAACATCGCGACGAACGACGTAATGGTCGGCGAGATCGTCTCCGGCCGCGTGACAGGATCCGACGGCGCGCCGGTCTCAAACCTCGTGGTCGAGGCATACGGCACGGCCGGCACGTTGCTGAAGACCGCAGTCACCGACGATTGCGGCATCTACCACTTCGTCCTGCCTGCTTCGGCGGACGGCTACGATATCTTCGCCGTGAGTGGACAACTGGTCGGTGACGTCTATTCGGGGCCGGTCGACAAATCGACCGACGACATGGTCGGCAACAGCTGGGGCAACGACATGGCGCTGGGGCTCCCGGCGGCGCGCGCGGGCGCGCGCCTCTTTACGGACTTCCGCCACGCGGTCGAATACGCCCAGCGCGTCGGCGAACCGCTCGTCGAGGTGCTTAATCCCTGCACAGTCAGGCAGGACGGCGACATCGCGATTTCCGCCGACCTGGCAATCGTCGCCACCAACGACTCGCCGCGGCTCGCAGCGGTTGTCTTCGGCGATGACGGCGGGAAGTTCGCCGTGGCCGACGGAGTGCGGCTTTCGCTTTCCAATGTCGTCTTCTCCTCGGTTCGCCCCGACAGGCTCGTGACCGTGGACGTCGCCTCCAACGGCGTGGTCGCGGTTGCCGGTACGGTCATCGTGGATTCGATCGTCACCGCCGACGCCGATGGTTTCGAGCTTGCCGGCCCACTCAAGAGCGGCATCGAAATCAAGTGCTTGATCGCCAAGGAGGCTGGGAGCGTGTTCGGCGTCGCCTCCTTCGCCGATGCGGCGGACTACGCCGCCTACGTCTTCAACGGGTTCGACCCAGAGCTTGCCGGCGTTGCCGAAGATGGCGTCCTCAAGTGGGCCGCTGAGGTGCCGGTGCCGCCGGCCGCCGCGTACGCCGTCTTCGTCGGCGACTCCGGGACTCTCGGCTTCCGCTCGTTCGACCAGCTGATCTCGTCCACTTCCGGCCCCGGCGAGATGCATCTGCTGCGCCGCTGCCAGTTTACCCAGAAGGCAGAGTTTGCCAACGACCGTCTGCTGATGTCCGACAACGGCGATGGGTTGTACGTCAAGGGCGGCGGGTTCACCGTCAGGGCCGGTGCGACGCTCACGGTCACCAACGTCGCCATCTGCGGCTCCGCCCCCAATCCACTCTTTACGCTTGGCGTCAACAGGGACTCGAAGGGCAATTTCGTACTCGCCGACGGCGCCAGCATTGACGGCTACGCCAGCACTGTTCGCCAGACGCAGTCTGGCGGCGCGGTCTCGGTGCAGTATGGAACGGCGCGGCTGCTCGCGGGGTCGGTAATCGACGGCTGCTCGGTGACAGCTGCGAATTCGCACGGCGGCGGCGTATACTTGAGGACCGGCTACGCGGGGCTCGAGCTGGCAGGCGGCGCAATCTCCAACTGCGTTGCCGGCAGCACCGGTGGCGGCGTCTACGCAGACGGCCTCTCGACCATTCGCGTGACCGCCCCGTCCTTCGTCGTCGGCAACTCGGCTGTCGGCTCCGACGGCATCACGACAACCGACAGCGACGTCTATGTTAATGGTGGTGATATTAGCCGGTTCGTGCTGGCGGGCGATGCCGCAGGCAGCTCGATCGGCGTCGACCGCGTCGACGGCTCGGTCGGTGCGCCGATCGCCGGCGACGCGTTCATGTCCGTAGAAGTCGACGCCCAGACCGCCACCAACTCGGCGAGCGCGTTCTTCTCCAACGACGCGGACCTCACCGGCGCGGTTTCGGGCGACGCCAAGTCGCTGGTCTGGATGGATGCGCCCGACCCCAATCAATGCGAACCTGACCGCGCCGTCGCAGTCGTTGTCTACGATGAAGACGGAGAGACTAACTACTATTCCACCGTGCTTGCCGCCCTTGTCGGACTCAGGGGCGATGCCGCCGTGTTCGTGGCCACCAACTATATTTCCGACGCCGTCGGCGAGAAGGACTGGTACATTTACGGCGACGTGGAGATACAGTACAACGTGAGACTCTGCACCGCCGATGGGGCAGAGACGCCGGCCACGATCTTTCGCGATTTCCGCGCCAATTCCTTGATTTCCACTTTGGGGCCCTGCACATTGTTCGTGCGTCCGGGTGCCACATTGACGCTATCCAACATCGTGTTCAAGGGCGCATGGACGGTGATGGCGATGCCGTGGGCGAAATACCCCCTGTTCGCGGTCGACGGCGGCACGCTGGTGATGGAAGACGGCACGAAGATCGTCGACATCGAGCAGTGGGGCAGCCGCGCGTCGGGCGCGGTCAACGTCTACAACGACGGCGTCTTCCGGATGCTCGGCGGCACCATTCGGAACATCGTCAACAGCTATGAGAGCACCGAGGCAGACTATGGCGTGGGCGCGGGCGTGCTGGTGGACGGAGGAACCGCCTATTTCGAGGGCGGTAGCGTGGACAACTGCACCGCTACCCGCTACGCGGGCGTCTATGTCGGTAACGGCGGCAAGGCGTATGTCAGTGGCGGGTTCAGCGCCACCGGCAGCAGAACCTACGCCACCGCCGAACGCCCTGCCGTTGACAGCAATATCGCGGTGCAGGATCTGTCGACTCTGGTTCTGACGGCGCCGCTCACCGGCACAATCGGCTTTAACGAGGGCGTCAAGGCGAGCACCAACATCTTTGGCGAGGTTGGCTGCGAGCTTACGGACGAGGTCGTCGCGAGCGCCACCAACTTCCACCACGACGTCACCGGCGCACTCGGCGCCGTCGCCACCAACACGGAAGGCAGGGCGGTGCTGGTGTGGTCCTCGGCCTTCCCCGCCGGCGAGGATACCTTCGAGGAGGACGGCGTGGCCTACTACCGCGTCGTGCCGCCGCCGCCTCCGCCCGTCTACACCATCCACTACGTCGGCGGCGACGGCGCTACCGGCACGATGGAGGACACCGTCTGCAAGTACGGCAAGGTCTACAACCTCAGGAAGTGCACGCTCTCCAAGAGCGGCTCGCACTTCGTCGGCTGGGCGTGGAACGGCCGCCTCTACGACGACGGACTCCTCATCTTCAACCTGAGCGAAACCGACGGCGACGTGCTCGACTTTGTCGCCGTGTGGGTGGACGAGTAGCGCCGGGAGCGGACGGACTTCAACGACAAACGAAAGGCAGCTATGGCCAAGGCAGCAGAAGGAAAAACGGGGAATACCGCGCTCGACGCGGTGATGAGCCAGATTCGCAAGGAGTTCGGCGAGATGTCCATCATCCGCCTCGGCGACCAGGAGGTGCAGGACATTCCTGTGATCTCTACGGGGGCGCTCTCGCTCGACATGGCGCTCGGCGTCGGCGGACTGCCGCGCGGGCGCATCGTCGAGTGCTACGGGCAGGAGTCGTCGGGCAAGACTACCCTCGCGCTGCATGTCGTCGCCAACGCCCAGAAGGCAGGCGGCGTCGCCGCGTTCATCGACGCCGAGCACGCGCTCGACCCGGGCTACGCGAAGAAGATCGGCGTCGACCTCGACAACCTGCTCGTCTCGCAGCCCAACTCGGGCGAGGAGGCGCTGACCATCTGCGAGCAGCTGTG
Organism: uncultured bacterium; assembly: GCA_902800055.1. GTDB lineage: Bacteria > Verrucomicrobiota > Kiritimatiellia > RFP12 > UBA1067 > UBA1067. The sequence continues at coordinate 27,880 of CADCCW010000026.1, read as the reverse complement.
CAAGTCGGGCGCGCTCGACGTGATCGTGGTCGACTCCGTCGCCGCGCTTACCCCGCAGGCCGAGATCGACGGCAACATGGGCGACAGCCACATGGGACTGCAGGCGCGCCTCATGTCGCAGGCGATGCGCAAGCTCACCGGCGTCCTCGCGACTACCAAGACGCTCTGCATCTTCACCAACCAGGTGCGCGAGAAGATCGGCGTGATGTTCGGCAACCCCGAGACCACCCCCGGCGGCAAGGCGCTCAAGTTCTACGCCTCCTGCCGCCTGCAGGTGCAGCGCATCGGCGCGATCAAGAACACCGCCGGACAGGTCGTCGGCAACCGCACGCGCGTCAAGGTGGTGAAGAACAAGGTCGCGCCGCCGTTCACCGAGGCAGAGTTCGACATCCTCTACACCTGCGGCATCTCGTGGGAGGGCTCGGTGCTGGACGCCGCGCTCGCCCGCGGCATCGTCGAGAAGCGCGGCAGCTGGCTCTCCTTCGGCGACGTCCAGCTCGCCCAGGGCGCGCTCGCCACCATCGACTACCTGCGCGAACACCCCGAGATTACCGCCAAGATCGTCGAGCTCGTGAAGTCGACCCCGGTCAACCCAGCCCTCGCGAAGAAAAAGTAAGGGACACCCGATGCCCAGAGCGACGGCAGTCACCGGCGTCACCTGCGCGCTTCTCGCGGCGGTGATGCCGCCATTGCTGCGCGCAGAGTCCACCAACGTCGTCGACGTCGCCGCGCTGATTGCGGCCGTCGACGCGGGGCTCTCCGAGACGAACGGCTGGACGCTTTCAGGGCTTGCCAAGTATGCGAAAGGTGTCGACTACGCCTCCAATCCCGCCTGCGTCAAGTTCGACAGCAAAGGCGATTGGCTCGAATCGTACGATTTCGGTGCGCGGATTGTCGGCATCGGATTTGCGTTGCGTTGTTCTGCAACCGACACGGCGTCGCGCTTCCTCTATGTCCGCGATCTCGCTGGCGCCGAAATCGGCGTTGTCACGAACTGCTCGCGGGCCAACAGGTGTGAAAGCCAGTTTCTGTCGTTTGGCCAGGATGCGGACTTTTCTCAGTTTCGCATCGTCCTTGACGGGAAGGGCAACACCGGTGTTTGGGGCATCGGCGAAATGTTCGTCGTTACCGCTGATCCTGTTTTCGCGCCGTCCGGCCTCGCGGTCGTGAAAACGAACGCGAACTACTTCGTGCTTGGATGGGTAAACGGCGCGAACACCGTTTCCAACCGCGTTGACGTCTACCGCGTCAAGCGCGGCGCGGGCGAGACGGTGCTGTTTGAAACCGGATTCGACGACTTTTATGGCAATGACGGCAGCACAAAAGATTTCTCGAATGAAATACCGGAGTTGCTTGGTGATGCGTTTTCAGGCGAGCGTGTCTATGGCGCCGCCGGCACAAACGGAATCTGCCAGCTCGGAACCAACAGAGCACTTGGCATCCTCCGTTACGATGGCATCAGCGACTATTCCAATGTTGTCCTGCGGTTTCGGGCGAAGTGCTATTCGGGAGACAACCCCGAGACGATGATTGCCTCGGTCGATTCTTCGGGTGTGACCAACGAAGTGAAGACAATCACACTGCTGAACGACTACACCGACTACGAAATCGATCTTTCGTCCATCACCAACTCTGGCTCGGCGCTGCTGATCGGCTACTACACGACCAAGTCGAATCGCCGCGTCCTTCTCGACGGCATGTCGATCGTAAAGTTGTCCGCCGACCGGGAGGCGTTTGTCGGCACGCGCTCTGTTCCCGCCGCGGCGGGGCAGGTGAACTTCCGCCTGCCGTCAGACATGCTCACGCCGAAGGAGGAGTATCGCTTTTCGGTGCGCGCCGTAAATGGCGATGGAATCATGTCGGACGCGGCAACGGTCGAGGCGCGCGCGGACCGCCCACAAGGTGCAGTTTATTACTTGCGGTGAAACGGAAATGTAAGTGTGAAGCCAGAATATGGTATAATTCACACTTATCACCATGGCAGACTGTTCAAGCATAAGGAAATTCAAGGACGCGGAGGACTACACCCGGAACTTCGTCGTCCAGGAGGAGATTGACCGCTACCTTCCCGGAGGGCGGCATTTCATCGACGAGGGGCGCATTTTGCGGTGCGTCGGCGAAGTGGCGGAGAAGCCGGCCGATCCCGCGCGCGTCAGGGAGATCATCGCCAAGAGCGAGTCGACCTGCGAGACGCTCCAGCCCGAGGAGACGGCGGCACTCATGGCGGCCGCGTCCGACCCCGCGCTCTTCGAGGAGATGCGCGTGGCGGCCGACCGCATAAAGAAGAAGGTCTACGACAACCGCATCGTCGTCTTCGCGCCGCTCTACGTGGCCAACGCCTGCGTGAACGGCTGCCGCTATTGCGGTTTCCGCGAGGGCAACGCCGCGCAGAAGCGCCGCGTTCTCACCATGGACGAGCTCAAGGAGGAGATCGACGTCCTCGCCGGGCGCATCGGCCACAAACGGCTCATCGCCGTCTACGGCGAGCACCCCACGACCTCCACCGAGTACATCGCCGAGACGATCGAGACCTGCTACAACCGACAGGTCAAGGCGCCGAAGACCGGTGCGCCGGTCGGCATCCGCCGCGTGAACGTGAACGCCGCGCCGCTGCCCGTCGCCGACCTCAAGGTGCTCCGCTCGGTGGGGATCGGCACCTTCCAGGTATTCCAGGAGACGTACAACCGCAAGCTCTACGAGTCGATGCACCCGGCCTGGAGCGTGAAGGGCAACTACGACTGGCGCACGACCTGCTTCCACCGCTGCATGGAGGCGGGGGTGGACGACGTGGGGCTCGGCGTCCTCTACGGTCTCTGCGACTGGCGGTTCGAGCTCTTGGCGACGGTCATGCATGCGCGCGACCTCGAGCGGTGGTACAACATCGGCCCGCACACGCTCTCGTTCCCGCGCCTCGAGCCGGCGAGCGGCACCAAGGTGCCGGAAGAGTCGCCGTGGCTGATCGACGACGAGACGTTCGCGAAGATCATCGTGATCGCGCGCCTGTCCGTTCCCTACACCGGCATCATCATTACCGCGCGCGAGTCGCCGGCGAGCCGCAACCGCGTCCTCGACCACGGCATGACCCAGCTCGACTGCTCCAGCAACATCGCAATCAAGGGCTACAGCGACTTCGAGAACGAGGCGCATCAGGAGAAGGACCGCCAGCAGTTCATGCTCGGCGACAACCGCTCGCTCGACGAGATGGTCCGCTACCTTGCCTCGCGCGGCACGATCACGTCGTTCTGCACCGCCGGCTACCGCTGCGGCCGGACGGGCGGCTGCATCATGGACGCGCTGAAGACCGGACGCGAGGGGAAGTTCTGCAAGATCAACGCGGTGCTGACCTTCCGGGAGTGGCTCGACGACTTCGCCTCCGACGAGACGCGGCGCATCGGCGACGCGCTGATCGAGAAGGAGCTCGCCGGCATCAAGGAGTGGGTGCCGAAGTTCTATCCGTCGGTGATGAAGCAGTACGAGGCCACTTGCCGCGGCGAACGCGACCTATTTTTCTGACACGAAAGGCCGCGAATTTGGTATAATTGCGCCAATGAAGTTCGCAACAGCAGTTTTGGCCGCGATCGCGGCGCTGGCGGCGGCGGCCGAGAGGCAGCCGCTGGAGCGCTACCAGTCGATCATCGACCGGCAGATGTTCGGGGCTCTGCCGAACGACTTCGACCCCAGCAAGCTGCCGAGCGAGGTGCAGAAGTCGTCGAGGTCCGAGAAGGAGCTCACCGCCGAGCAGGAGAAGCTGAGGAGCGCCATTCACTTTTCGGTCATCAACGTCAGGAGCGACGGCCGAGTGGAGGTCGGCTTCACCGACAACACCGACCCCAAGGAGCCGCGCCACTACTTCATCTGCGAGGGAGACACTGCGGGCGGCTGGACGGTGGAGGAGGCAGACCACGAGACCGCCACGATGACAATTTCCAAGGACGGCGTCTCGCTCGAGCTCCGGCTCGGCGACAACTCCGCGAAGGGCGGCGGCAGCATGAAGCGCTCCGGCGAAGCCTCTGGCGCCGGAACGCGCAACTCGCCGCTACTCAACACCGGTGGCTTCACTTCGCTCCGGCGCCGCCGCGCCGAGCAGGAGGAAGAGGACCGCAAGCGCCGCGAAGAGGAGGAGAAGCGCCGCGTGAAGGAACGCGAGGCCGAGGAGGAGCGCGAGGCGCAGCGCGAAGAGGAGCGCGAGGAACAGCGCAAGCAGCTGCTCGCCATCCAGGAGGAGCTGCGGCGCGTGCGCGAGGCGAAGGCGGAGTCGAAGGAGGCAAAGGGTGCGGACAACGACTCTGAGTGAGTTCCAGGAGTCGCTGCGCGCGACCGGCTCCTACCGCACCGCCGAGGACTGCCGCGCGAAGCGCCGTGCGAAGCCGGGCTGGCTCACCACCCTGCGCTACACGCTGGGCGTGACCAGGGTGTTTCCGTACTGCGCGGTCAGCCAGCCGCTCGGGCGGCTCACCACCGAGAGCTGGGCGAACGCCTGCTTCTCGTCGGTGACCACGGCGGAGCGGCTCGGGATGGAGGTGTCGGTCGAGGGCTTCGAGAACCGCCGCGCGGTCGATGGGCCGGTGATGTACCTCTCCAACCATATGTCGATGACCGAGACGATCCTGCTGATGCCGGTGCTGCATGCGTTCGGCCCGTTCAGCTACGTCGCCAAGGCGTCGCTCGCCCACTTGCCGTTCCTCGAGAAGGCGGCGGAGCGGATGCGGATGGTGCCGATCAGCCGCGCTTCGCCGCGCGAGGACCTGGTGAACATCCTCCGGGTCGGCACCGAGCGGATGACCTCGGGCGATAGCTTCCTCATCTTCCCGCAGGGCACGCGGTGCGACGTCTTCAGCCGCGCGCGCTACTCCTCGATCGGCGCGAAGCTCGCCGAGCGCGCCGGATGCCCGGTGATGCCGATCGTGGTCGACACCCGCTGCCAGCCGACGCGCAAGACGGGGCTGCTCCGCAAGGTGTTCAAGGACTTCGGCCCCGTCGACACCTCGCGCGACAGCCGCGTCGCCTGCGGCCCGGCGATACCATGCGGCAAGGCGCGCGACATGCACGCGGCGGCGTTCGAGTGGATGGCCTCGAAGCTCGAGTCGTGGGGGCTGCCGACGGAACGGTGATGTCCGTCCTTCCCGTCATCCTCGCGGCGCTCCTCTGGCATCCGGCGGCGGACCTCCCCGCGCGCCCGGACCCGTCCGCGTCGCCGCGCGCGCGCCGCGGCGGCACGCTGCGCTTCTCCGGCTCGCAGCCCCCGAAGAGCTTCAACGCCTACGTGGACAACAACTCCTACACCGCGATGCTCTTCAGCCTCATGTACGAGACGCTGCTCGACTCCGACCCCGAGACCGGCGAGCCGGTGCCGGCGCTGGCGCGGCGCTGGGCCACCTCGGACGACGGGCGCGAGTTCGTCTTCGAGCTCGACCCGCGCGCGAAGTGGTCCGACGGCCGCCCGGTCACCGCGGCGGACGTGAAGTGGACCTTCGACGCGGTGACGGATCCAAGGAGCGACACCGGCCCGTGGAAGCCGACCCTCGCCTTCTTCGAGAGCCCCGAGGCCGTGGACGAGCGCACCGTCAGATTCGTGAAGAAGGGTGACGGCCCGAAGGACTGGCGCGACGTCCTCAACTGCTCGTCCTTCTGGGTCCTGCCGCGGCACGCCTTCGAGGGGCGCGACTTCAACAAGCTCGACTTCGTCGGCGCGGTCTCTGGCGGCGCCTACTTCATCTCCCGCGCGGCCGAGCAGGTGGAGACCGAGCTCGGCCGCCACGGGCGCTGGTGGCGCCAGGACCTGCCGCAGTGCCGCGGACTCTGCAACTTCGACCGCATTGTGGTGAGGTACTTCGCGGAGAACGAGAACGCGTTCGAGGCGTTCCGCAAGCGCCGGATCGACGTCTTCCCCGTCTACTCCGCGCGCATCTACGCCGAGGGCACGCGCACCGACGAGTTCGCGCGCAACCTGGTGCTGAAGCGCCGCGTGCGCAACCACGCGCCGGTCGGCTTCCAGGGCTTCGCGATGAACATGCGCCGCCCGCCGTTCGACCGGCTCGAGGTGCGCCAGGCGATGGCGAAGCTCGTCGACCGCGAGACCATGAACCGCACGATGATGAACGGCGCGTACTTCCTGCTGAGCTCCTACTACCAGGACCTCTACGACGCCGCCCATCCCTGCACCAACGCCGTCTGGCGCTACGACGTCGAGGGCGCGAAGGAGCTGCTCGCCAAGGCCGGCCTCGGCGGCGGCTTCTCCTTCACCTTCCTCTCGCGCAGCGCCACCGAGGACAAGTTCCTCGCGCTCTTCTCCCGCGCGCTCGCGGAGTGCGGGGTGAAGATGGAGATCGTGCGCAAGGACTTCGCCGCGTGGATGCGCGACATGGACGAGTTCAACTTCGACATGACCTGGGCGGCGTGGGGCGCCGGGGTGGTGAAGTACCCCGAGCTCTCGTGGTCTAGCGCCGAGGCCGCGCGCCGCGGCTCCAACAACGTCACCGGCTTCAGCGACCCCGAGGTGGACCGCCTGATCGCCGCGGAGAAGGGGATGGAGTCGGCGGCGGACCGCCTCGCCGCCTACCGCGAGATTGACGCGCGCGTCGCCGCGGCGGTGCCGTACGTCCTTCTCTGGCAGACTGACTCCACGCGCATCCTCTACTGGAACAAGTTCGGCACTCCGCGCACGGTGCTCTCGCGCCTTGGGCGCGAGAACGCGGCGCTTTCGTACTGGTGGTACGACGCCGACCGGGCGGAGGAGCTCGAGCGCGCGGTGCGCGGCGGCACGTGCCTGCCGGCCGTGCCGGAGCTGGTCGACTACGACGAGGAGACGGAAGGGGAGGGAAGATGAACGACGACTACGAACTTCTCGACAGCGGCGACGGCCGCAAGCTCGAGCGCTTCGGCGCCTACACGCTCGCGCGCCCCTGCTCGCAGGCGCTGTGGCGCCCGTCGCTGCCGGCGGCGGAGTGGGCGCGCGCCGACGCGTCCTTCGACCGCGAGGACGGCAACCGCTGGCACAACCGCGCTGGCATCCCGAAGTCATGGGAGATCGAGACCGCCGGCATCCGCTTCAAGCTCGGCGGCACCGACTTCGGCCACCTCGGCATCTTCCCCGAGCAGCGCGCGCAGTGGCGGTGGATCCGCGAGACGGTCGCCGCGGCAAAGGCGTCCGGCCGCGCACCGTCGCTTCTCAACCTCTTCGCCTACTCCGGCGGCTCGACCCTGGCAGCGGCGCTGGGCGGCGCGGAGGTCTGCCACCTCGACGCCTCGAAGGGGATGGTGGAGTGGGCGCGAGAGAACGCGAAGCTGAACGGCCTCGCCGCCTCGCCGGTCCGCTGGATCGTGGACGACGCCCACAAGTTCATGAAGCGCGAGATCCGCCGCGGACGGCGCTACGACGCCATCGTCCTCGACCCGCCGAGCTTCGGGCGCGGCGCCGGCGGCGAGATGTACAAGATCGAGCGCGACCTCAAGGAGACGCTCGCCCTCGCGAAGGAGCTCCTCTCGGACGCGCCGCTCTTCTTGCTCTTCTCGTCCCACACCCCCGGCCTCTCGCCGGTCGTGGCCGAGAACATCCTCTCCCAGCTCCTGCCGGAATCGCGGACAGAAAAAGGCGAGATGCTGCTCGAGGGGAAGTCGCTTCCCTGCCCGAGCGGCATCTACTGCCGCGCGGTCTTCAATTTGCCATTTATGGTATAATATCAGCCTATGGCACAGGAGCAGCTTTTCGCGGACGACTACAAGGTGAACCTCGACGTGTTCGAGGGTCCCCTCGACCTGCTGCTGTACCTGATCCGCCGCGAGGAGCTCGACATCTACGACATCCCGATCGAGCACGTCACCGCCGAGTACATGCGCTTCATCGAGGACGCGCGCAGGCTCAACCTCGACATTGCCGGAGAGTTCATTGTCATGGCCGCGACGCTGATGGTGATCAAGTCCAGGATGCTCCTGCCCGTCACCCGCCGCGCAGCCGAGGACGGCGAGGACGAGGAGTGGGTCGACCCGCGCCTCGACCTGGTGCGGCAGCTCATCGAGTACAAGAAGTTCAAGGACGCGGCGCTTCGGCTTGAGCGCATGGAGGCCCTGCAGGCGAACAGCTTCGACTACGGCGGCGGCCGCCCCGAGTTCGAGAAGACCGCCGCAGACGCGCGCGGCGCGCTCGCCAACCTCGACCTCTACGACCTGCTGACCGCGTTCCAGGAGGTGCTCGCCCGCGCCAACGAGATCCCGCATGAGGAGCTCAAGGGCATCCGCTACTCGGTGCCGGACAAGATGGATGAGATCCTCGAGCGGACGCGCCGCGAGGGGCAGTTCTCCTTCCTCTCCCTCTTCGACCCCGAGCGCTCCCCGAAGGGCGTCATCATCGTCACCTTCCTCGCGCTCCTCGAGCTCCTGCGCCAGCACCGGGTGATAGTCTACCAGAACGCCGCGTTCCACGAGATCACCATCCTCGCGTCCCGCGAGGAGCCGGACGACAAACCGCTTGAAAGGCCCGACGACTATGAGTGACGAAACGAAAATGCCGCTGCCGAAGTCCCTGCAGGAGATCGTGGGATCGCTGCTTTTCGCGAGCGAGACCCCGCTCACCGCGAGCGAACTCAGGGAGAGCGTCCGCGCGGTCGACGCCGAGGAAGGCGAGACGGCCGAGCTTATGGACGTCTACCGCACCTGCACCTCGAAGGAGATCGACGAGGCCCTGCGCGGGCTCGAGAAGGCGCTTGAGGTGGCTGGCTGCGGATTCCGCCTCGTCTGCGCGGGCGGCGCCTACCGTCTGCAGACAGAGCCGAGCTGCGGTCGCTACGTTCGCGCGATGCTGAAGATGGACCGCCCCAGTCGCCTTGGCCGCGCCTCGCTGGAGACGCTCGCGATCATCGCCTACCGCCAGCCGCTGACGAAGAGCGAGATCGAGGAGATCCGCGGCGTGGACGTCTCGGCGAACATCAAGACGCTGATGGACATGCAGCTCATCCGCCTCGTCGGCAAGTCCGAGCTTCCCGGCCACCCGTTCCTCTACGGCACCACCGCGGCGTTCCTCGAGCACTTCGGGCTTTCGTCCCTGCAGCAGCTCAATGAACTCGACCCGACGCTCCAGCGCTCGAACCCGAAGAAGAAGGCCGAGGCCTACAAGCGCAAGGACGACAAGAAGGACGACGCCCAGCTGGAGCTCCCCGTTGCGTCGGAGGAGCCGTCGCCAGCCGCCGAGGACGCCGAGCCGGCCGAGGGCGACGAAGGCTCCTCGTCCTCCAGTGCGTCGAACGCCGCCGAGGACGACGATGACCTCTTCATCGACGATACGCCGGACGAGTTCGACGACGACGAAGAGGACGACGAAGACGAATTCGACGACGAAGAAGAGGAGGGCGAAGATGAATAAGACCGCACTACTGGTCGTCCTGGCGGCGTCGCTCGTCGGCTGCGACCGCGCCGAGCGGCTTGAGCAGTCGGGGCAGCGCGACGGTGCGGCGTATCGCGCGGCGATGGCGGACTACCGTGCCGGGCGCCTGCCGCAGGCGGTCGAGGGCTTCCGCAAGGTCTGCCGCGAGGAGCCGGCCAATGCGTCGGCCCGCTTCCAGCTCGCCTGCCTGCTGCTCGACTCGGCGCGCGACTATGCCGGCGCCTACTGCGCGTTCAGGGAGTACCTGCTGCAGCAGCCGGGGAGCGACAAGGCGCGAATCGCACGCGACCGCCTCGCGGCGTGCGAGAAGGAGCTCGCCCGCGAGCTTGCCGTCCGGCATGGTCTTGCCGAAGGGAAAGACGCGCAGGAGGCGGAGCTCAAGGCGCTGGCGGACAAGATTGCCGCCGCGGAGAAGGAATGCGAGGCCCGCGGCAAGGGGCTCGCCGAGGCCGAAAAGCGCATCGCGGCGCTTGCCGCCCAGGTAAAGCACCTGAAGTCGCTGGTCAGCGACTCGCCCGACGCCGACGCGCCGTCCCGCGACGTCCGCGACGTGAAGGCGCTGCTTGCCGGCGGCGAAGATGACGAGGCCTCTGCGCCGCCGTCCGGCGACGCTCTTGCCGCGCTGACGGCGCGTGACCTGGATCTCGAGGCGACCGCGCCGATCGTCCAGCCGAAGGACGCGAAGGAGCGCCGCGCCGCGGAGAAGAAGGCCGCGGAGGACGAGGCCGCCGCGAAGGCCGCCGAGCTCAAGGCGATGCGCGACAGGATTCCCGACGAGTACGTGGTCGAGGAGGGCGACACGCTCTACAAGATCGCGACGAAGTTCTACGGCAAGTCGTCCGCCTGGAAGCTCATCCGCGACGCCAACCGCGCCGAAATCTCCACCGACGGCCGCGTCAAGACCGGCCAGAAGCTGAAGCTGCCGAAATGAGCGAGATAATCACAGCGGAGGTGGTCAAGCCCGCGCACGGCTACACGCGCGAGGATTCGCCGTGGATCATCGAAGGCCCCGACGCCTTCCGATGCCGGCTGGTGCGCTTTCTCGCGGGCGGCGGGATGCATACCTTCGGGCGCACGATCTCGCAGGAGATGGCGCGCGCGAAGCACCGCCGGTTCATGTTCGTCGTCGCGGCGATCGCCGTGTGCTGGCTTGTCTTGTACATAGCATAGAATAGAGGAGGAAAACCATGAAGGCAAAATCAATGCTCGTGTTGGCGGCGGTGCTGTCCGCCGGAACCGCGGCCGCCCAGCAGCCGGCCGCCGGCAGGGACGCGTTTGTCAAGCAGCAGGCATATGCCGAGATGCAGCGCGTGCTCGGCCAGGTGGACGTGCTGCAGGGTAATTTCGAGGATCTCTCCGCGCGGGTGCGGCGGATCGAGGGCGCGGACGGGTCGAAGGGGCTCCAGGCCGAGATCGACTCGCTGCGCGCGCAGATCGCCGACCTGAAGCGCGAGATGGCGGCGATGCGCGGCGAAATCGTCAAGGACCTGACCGCGAAGATCGTTCAGCTGCAGAAGTCGCAGGCCGTCGCGCCGGCCGCGCCTCCGCCGGCGCAGCCGAAGGTGATCGGCCCCCACCTGGAGTACGAGGTGGTGGCGGGGGACAACCTCTCGATCATCGCCCATGCGTTCGGGACCACGGTGGACAAGATCAAGGAGATGAACTCCCTCAAGAGCAACAACCTGCGCATCGGCCAGAAGCTGATGGTGCCGAAGAAGTAGAGGAGGCGGACGGATGAAGATTCTCGTAGTCGGCAGCGGCGGACGCGAACACGCGATTGCCTGGCGCCTGGCGCAGGACGCCGAAGGACATGAACTCTACTGCGCGCCGGGCAACGCCGGCACCTCTGCGGTGGCGGCGAACCTGCCGCTCAAGGCCGACGACATCGCCGGCATCGTCGCGTGGGCGAAGTCGGAAAGGCCCGACCTCGTGGTGGTCGGCCCCGAGGCTCCGCTTGTCGCCGGGCTCGTCGACGCGCTCTCCGCCGCCGGCATCGTCGCGTTCGGCCCCGTCGCCGCCGGTGCGCGGATCGAGGGCTCCAAGCGCTTCGCCAAGGAGGTCATGGACGCGGCGGGCGTACCGACCGGCAAGGCAGAGACCTTCACCGACGCGGCCAAGGCCAAGGCCGCGCTGCCGTCGTTTGGGCTTCCCGTGGTGATCAAGGCGGATGGCCTTGCCGCCGGCAAGGGCGTGATCGTCGCCGAGACCAAGGAGCAGGCCGAGGCCGCGATCGACGACATGCTCGTCGGCAATCGCTTCGGCGCCGCCGGCGCCGAGGTGCTGGTGGAGGAGTTCCTCCACGGCGAGGAATGCTCGATCCTGGCGGTGGTGGACGGCGAACGCGCGGTGCTGCTGCCGTCCTCCCAGGACCACAAGCGCGTCTTCGACGGCGACAAGGGACCCAACACCGGCGGCATGGGCGCCTACTCGCCCGCGCCGGTGGTGACGGACGCGATGCTGCCGGAGATCCGCGACCGGATCATCCTGCCGGTCCTCCACGAGCTTAAGCGCCGCGGCATTGTCTACCGCGGAGTCCTCTATGCCGGGCTGATGGTCAACAACGCGAATTCCAACCCCCACGGGCCGCTCGCGAAGAGCGGTTCGGAGGTGAATGTCGTCGAGTTCAACGCGCGCTTCGGAGACCCCGAGACGGAGGCGGTGCTGCCGCGCCTCGACGGCAGCTTCGCGCAGCTGCTCCTTCACGCTGCCACGGGTGCCCTGAAGGACGAGGACGTGGTGGTTAAGGGTGAGTCGGCGGCAACCGTGATTGTCGCCTCTGGCGGCTACCCCGGCGACTACGAGAAGGGCAAGGAAATTACAGGCCTTGCCGCCGCCGAAACCGGCGCAATCGTCTTCCACTGCGGCACGAAGGATGCCGACGGCAGGGTTCTCACTTCCGGCGGACGCGTCTTGAGCGTGACCGGCCTTGGCGCCGACCTGCGCGCGGCGGTGGATCGCGCCTATGCACGCATCGGCGGCATTTCCTTCGAGAAGATGTTCTATCGCCGGGACATCGCGCACCGCGCCTTCGAGCGCAAGGGCGCGGGGCAATGAGGATCGTCTCGCTCGCGAGCGGAAGCGCGGGAAACGCGTATTGCGTCGAGTCCGGGGGCTGCGTCCTATTGATAGACTGCGGTCTCAGCTGCCGCGAGCTCCTGAAGCGCAGCCGCATTGCTGGAATCGACCTTGGGGCGGTAGTGGCGGCGGTGTTCACGCACAGCCACGATGACCATGTAAAGGGGGTTGCGAAGTTCCACGACTGCTTCCCCAAGGCCGGGCTTTTCGCCAATGCGATGACGGCCGACACCATTGCCGCGGCGACTGGCATCGGCGAATTCTCGATCTTCGAGAACGGGCAGGACTTCGAGGTCGGCCCCTTCGCCGTCAAGCCGTTTGCCATCCCCCACGACACCAGCGACCCCGTCGGCTTTCTCGTCACGGACGGCGAAATCAGGTACTTTCACGCGACTGACGTCGGCACGCCGCTTGAATCGATAGGCGTGAACCTTTCCGAGGCGGACATAGCGACGCTCGAGTCGAACCACGATTCGGTTCTCCTGCGCCGGAGCGGCCGTCCGCCCGCGCTCATCCAGCGCATCGCCGGCCCGCGCGGGCATCTTTCCAACGACCAGGCGTGCGATCTCGTCAGGCGCTTTGCCTCGCCGCGGCTGCGAACGCTCGCGCTCGCCCACCTTTCGCGCGACTGCAACGAGCCGCACGTCGCCGAGGGCGCAATGCGCACTGCGCTTTGCGAAATCGGGCGCACAGACATCGAGCTCAGGATCCTTCGTCAGGATGAAATCGTCGAGATATAGGATCGGCCTGATTGGGATGGTGCTGTCCCTGAGTCTTGCCGGCGGGTGCGCTCGTGCGCCGATCGAGCGCATCGAGTGGCCGGTCATGGGCACTGTCGCCGCGGTGCAGGTGCGCGGCGGCGGCGGACTCTCCGCGTCCGGTTACCGCCAGAGCGCCGCGGACGCCTTCGCCGAAGTCGAGCGGCTTTTGAACGCCCACGACCCCGACTCGGAACTGAGCCGCCTCGCGCCGCTCGGCGACGACGCGGTCCTCGCGCAGTGCGATAAGCGGATGCGTCCCTGCTACGCCGCGGCGTTTGCGCTCGAACGGCTCTCCGGCGGCGCGTTCAGTCCGCGCTGGCGCGGGACGAACACCCTTGACCTCGGCGCAATCGCCAAAGGCTTCGCCGTCGATCTCGCCGCGGAGGTGACATACGTCGACGGCAACGACGCGCTCCTCGACCTCGGCGGCAACCTCAAGGCGCTCCAGGGCGAGGGCGGCTCGCGCCGGCCGTGGCGCACCGGCGTCCGCGACCCCGGCGGCAGCGGATTTGCCGCGGAGGTCGACCTGCGCGAAGGGGAGGCGCTGGCGACGAGCGCCACCTATTTCCGCGGCAGCCACATCCGCGACGCGCGTACCGGCGCAGTGGTCTCGAACGGCGTCGCCTCGGTCACGGTGCTCGCGCGCTCGGCGATGTGGGCGGACGGACTTTCCACCGCGCTTTTCGTGCTGGGACCTGACTCCGGCGCGGCATTGCTGCATTCCATGACGGAGGAATTCCCCGACGCCGGCCTCGTCGCCGCCCTGTGGATCCTTGCTGACGGCACCACCCGCAGCGCCGGCGACGCCGCCCGCTTCAGGTGATTTTTGCTATAATACACAACCTATGGAGCGGACGGTATATCTCGACAACAACGCCACCACCCGGGTTGCGCCCGAGGTGCGGGACGTGATGCTGCCGTTTTTCTGCGACCTCTACGGCAACCCCAGCTCGATGCACGCCTTCGGTGGCAAGGTGGCGCGCTTCGTCGCCCGCGCCCGCGAGGAGGTGGCGCGGTTCCTCAACGCCGACCCGGACGAGGTCGTCTTCACCGGCTGCGCCACCGAGTCGGACAACGCGGCGATCCGCGGCGCGGCGGACTGGTTCGGCCGCGAGCTCAAGGTGATCACCACGGCGGTGGAGCACCCAGCCGTCCTCCAGCCGGTGCGCCGGCTCAAGGCGCTCGGCCACGAGACGGTGGAGCTGGGCGTTGACGGCCTCGGCAACCTCGACCTCGACGCGCTCCGCCGCGAGCTCGCCGCCAAGGGCCCGAAGCTCGTCTCCGTGATGTGGGCGAACAACGAGACCGGCGTCGTCTTCCCGATGGAGGAGATCGCCCAGATCTGCCGCGAGCACGGGGCGATCCTCCACACCGACGCGGTGCAGGTGGCGGGCAAGCTTCCGGTGGACGTGAAGAAGGTGCCGGTGGACATGCTCTCGATGTCCGGCCACAAGTTCCACGCGCCAAAGGGGATCGGCATCATGTACGTCCGCGGCGGAACGAAGGCGAAGCCGTTCATGCTCGGCGGGCACCAGGAGCGCGGTCGCCGCGCCGGCACCGAGAACGTCCCATACATCATGGGCCTCGCCAAGGCGTGCGAGCTCGCGCGCATCGGCATGGCCGCCGAGGGCGAGCGGCTCGGGCGCCTCCGCGACCGGCTCGAGGAGGGAATCCTCGCCACCTGCCCCGACGTGCGCGTCAACGGCGACAGGTCGCGGCGGCTCCCCAACACGCTCAACGTCAGCTTCGAGTACGTCGAGGGCGAGGCGATCGCCTACCGGCTCAGCGACCTCGGCATCTGCGTGTCGACGGGGTCGGCGTGCGCGAGCGGCTCGCTCGACCCGAGCCACGTCATCCGCGCGATGGGGGTGCCGTTCACCGCGGTCCACGGCTCGGTGCGGTTCTCGCTTTCGCGCTACAACACCGACGCGGACATCGACTACGCGCTCGAGCACGTCGGTCCGGTGATCCGCGGCCTCAGGGAGCTGTCGCCGTTCGGGCCGGGCAGCGACGTAACCACCTATTCCTGAACATCGAAGGGAGCAGAAAGATGAGAAGTGCGATTGTGCTGGTCTTGTTCGCCGCGCTGGCGGTCCTCGGCGGCTGCCGCCGCGAGGACGTGCGCGAGATGACGGTGCTGATGCCGGAGCTGAAGGCAGCCGACAAGGCCAAGGTCGCGGAGGCGCTCGCGAAGTACCAGGGAGTGCTGAAGGACAGCTACGACTGGGACATGTCCGCGAAGACGCTGACGCTCAAGTACGACTCGATGAAGATCGCCCAGGCGAACATCCGCTACGCGATCGACGAGGCCGGGGTGAAGGTGTCCTTCCCCGAGAAGACCGACGACCGCGCCGGCCACTGATTTTTCCACCGACATAGCGGCAAGGAGGCCCCATGAAGCGCATATTCCTCTTCCTCGTCACCAATATCGCGGTGCTGCTCACGCTCGTCCTCGTGTCGCAGCTCATTTTTGCGCTGTTCGGCGCCGACCTCGAGAAGCAGCTTGGCGCCGAGTACGCTGACCTCCTCGTCTTCGCAGTCGTCTACGGCTTCGTCGGCGCGATCATTTCGCTGCTCCTCTCCAAGCAGATGGCCAAGTTCGCCTGCGGGGCGCGGACGATCGACGGCAGCGAGGGCGAGGCGGAGCGCTGGCTGGTGGCGACGGTGGAGGACCTCGCCCGGCGCGCGAACGTGCGCATGCCGGAGGTGGCGATCTACCCCGGCGCGGCGAACGCTTTCGCGACTGGCGCGTTCAGGAACCACGCTCTCGTCGCGGTCTCGACCGACATCATGGGCCAGATGACGAAGGAGGAGCTCAAGGCGGTGCTCGGACACGAGATGAGCCACGTCGCGAACGGCGACATGGTGACGCTCACGCTGCTGCAGGGCGTCCTCAACGCGTTCGTGCTCTTCTTCTCGCGGGTGCTGGCGGCGGTGCTTTCCGGCGGCAAGGGCAACCGCCGCGGCAACAGCGGCGCGTACGTTCTCTTCGCGGTCGTGCTGCAGGTCGGGCTCGGCATCCTGGCCTCGCTGGTGGTGTTCGCGTTCTCGCGGCGGCGCGAGTACGCGGCGGACGCGGGCAGCGCGCGGCTCCTGGGCACGCCCGGGCCGATGATCGCGGCGCTTCGGCGGCTCGGCAATCTGCAGCCTGGGGTCCTCCCCGACTCGCTCAAGGCCTTCGGTGTGGCGTCCAAGCGCGGCACTTCGGTCTGGTCGACGCATCCCTCGATCGACGACCGCATCGAGGCGCTCCAGAACCTGAAGCCCTGATTCGCCCTTATTTGCCGTCTTTTCCCCAGTTTCCGCCCGGCGCCCAGACCGCCGATTTGACAGCGGAAGCGCAAAAAGGGTATAATACGCGAACCTTGTTTTTCGTGGAAGGGCGATTGGACGCCCCTCCACATGGAAAACGGGAACGAAAGGAACAAAATGGAAGCATACGCAGTTCTCGAAACCGGCGGCAAGCAGGTGCTTGTGAAGGTCGGTGACAGGATCGAGATTGAAAAGCTCTCGGTCGAAGCGGGGCAGGAGGCAGTCATCGACACCGTTTGCGCGGTCTCTGACGGCACCACCCTCAAGGTCGGCAAGCCCTACGTGGAGGGCGCCAAGGTGACCCTCGCGGTCGACGGCGTCGTCAAGGCCGACAAGGTGATAAACTTCAAGGCGAAGCGCCGCAAGGGCGAGCGCCGGAAGAAGGGCCACCGCCAGCAGCTGACGGTCGCCACGGTCAAGGCAATCGCGTAAGGGAAGGAGAAACATAAAATGGCTACTTCCGCATCTGCGCGCAACGGCCGCGACTCGAACCCCAAGTACCTGGGCGTTAAGGCCTACGACGGCCAGTTCCTCAAGACCGGCTCGATCATCGTCCGCCAGCGCGGCACCAAGATCCACCCCGGCAAGAACGTCGGCCAGGGCCGCGACTTCACCCTCTTCGCCCTCAAGGACGGCAAGGTGAAGTTCATCAAGGACGGCAAGGTCGTCACGATCGTCGAGTGACATCCGCGGGTCCGCCGCGGCGGACCCGCCCAACAGTTTAACAAGGAGAAGAAAATGGCCAAGACGCCGAAGTTTGCGAACGCCAAGGTGTTCGCCTGGGTCGACAAGTGGAACAAGGTCTGCACCCCCGACAAGATCGTGGTGGTGAAGGGGACCAAGAAGGAGCACCACGACATCTGCGAGATGATGGTCAAGAAGGGCCAGTTCGTGAAGCTCAACCCGAAGACCCGTCCCGACTGCTACCTCGCCCGCTCGCACGAGAGCGACGTGGCTCGCGTCGAGGGGCGCACCTTCATCTGCTCGAAGCGCGAGATCGACGCGGGCCCCACCAACCACTGGATGGAGCCCGAGGCGATGAAGAAGCTCATGCTCAAGAGCTACAAGGGCTGCATGAAGGGCCGCACGATGTACGTGATCCAAGAGCTACAAGGGCTGCATGAAGGGCCGCACGATGTACGTGATCCCGTTCGCGATGGGCCCGATCGGCAACCCGATCACCCAGTACGGCATCGAGATCACCGACTCGCCCTACGTCGTCGTCAACATGGACATCATGACCAGGACGGGCGACGCGGTGCTCCGCCACCTCGGCGCCGACGGCGACTTCATCCCCTGCATCCACTCCGTGGGCGCGCCGCTCAAGAAGGGGCAGAAGGACGTCGCCTGGCCGTGCGCCAAGCGGATCGAGGACAAGTTCATCACCCAGTTCCCCGAGGAGCGCCAGATCTGGTCGTTCGGCTCGGGCTACGGCGGGAACGCCCTCCTCGGCAAGAAGTGCTTCGCGCTCCGCATCGCCTCCAAGCTCGCGAAGGACGAGGGCTGGATGGCCGAGCACATGCTTATCCTCACGCTCACCAGTCCCGAGCGGAAGCAGTACCACCTCACGGCGGCGTTCCCGTCCGCCTGCGGCAAGACCAACCTCGCGATGATGCTGCCCAAGCTCAAGGGCTGGCGGCTGCAGACGATCGGCGACGACATCGCCTGGCTCAAGCCGGGCGAGGACGGCCGCCTCTACGCGATCAACCCCGAGAACGGCTTCTTCGGCGTCGCGCCGGGGACGTCGATGGACTCGAACCCGAACGCGCTCAAGTCGTGCAAGAAGGGCACGATCTTCACCAACGTCGTCCTCACCCCCAACGGCGACATCTGGTGGGAGGACATGGGCGTCGACGCGCCGGTCGAGGGCATCGACTGGAAGGGCAACCCCTGCTACCGCTGCGTCGACGACAAGCGCCGCATGGGCCCGCGTCCGGGCATGACCAAGAAGGAGGTCAAGGAGTCCGGCTACGTCGCCGCGCACAAGAACAGCCGCTTCACCGCGCCGGCGGAGAACTGCCCGGTGCTGGACAAGGCCGGCTTCGACGGCATCTGGAAGGGCAAGCCCACGGGCGTGCCGATCGACGCGATCCTCTTCGGCGGGCGCCGCCCGTCGACGATCCCGCTGGTCAACGAGGCCAAGAGCTGGACCCACGGCGTGTTCATGGGCTCGGCCGCCGGCTCCGAGGTGACCGCCGCGGTCATCTCCGACCAGATCGGCCAGGTCCGCCGCGACCCGATGGCGATGCTGCCGTTCTTCGGCTACAACGTGTGCGACTACTTCCCGAAGATCTACTTCGTGAACTGGTTCCGCAAGGGCGACGACGGCCGCTTCATGTGGCCGGGCTTCGGCGACAACAGCCGCGTCCTCAAGTGGATCTGCCAGCGCATCGAGGGCAAGGTGCATGCGCACGTCACCCCGATCGGCAACCTGCCGCTCGAGAGCGACATCGACCTCTCGAACAACGAGGGCAAGTTCAAGGTCGTCCCCGAAGACCTCCGCGAGATCCTCAAGGTCGACAGGGAGGGCTGGAAGAAGGAGATCGCCACCGTCGGCGCGTCCTACGACGAGTACGACGCCAAGGCGTCCAAGGACACCGAAGTCCGCTCCAAGACCGCCCGCCGCGTCCCGAAGGCGCTGCGCGACATCCTCGCCAGCCTCGCCTCCGCGCTCAACAGGTAAGACGGAACGGGAAGCCTATCTCCTGGCGGGACCGACCGCGAGCGGCAAAAGCGCGCTCGCGGCGGTCCTTGCCCGTGAAATGGGCGCGTGGATCCTGAGCGCCGACTCCATGCTCGTCTACCGCGGCATGGACATCGGCACCGCCAAGCCGTCGCGCGAGGAGATCGAGGAGTTCCACATGGGCGGGGTCGACCTCGTCACCCCCGCCGAGCCGTTTTCCTCCGGCGCGTGGCTGCGCGCCGCCGCCGAGTGGGCGAAGGGAGTCCCGGCGGACCGCCCGGTCGTCATCGTCGGCGGCACCGGGCTCTACTTCTCGGCGCTGCTGCGCGGACTCGACCGCCGCTGGGAACAGCCCCCGCCGGCCTATCCGGTGATCGCGATTGACCGCGCGCTGGTGCGCGAGCGCATCGCCGCGCGGCTTGACGCGATGTACGCCGAGGGGCTGGAGGAGGAGCGCCGCCGCCTGCGCGAGGAGTATCCCGTCTGGTCGGCCACCGCCTCGGCGGCAATCGGCTACCGCGCAGGGGACACGCGCGAGCGCGAGTTCGTGCGCACCTGCCAGCTGGCGAAGCGCCAGGACACCTGGTTCCGCCACCAGGCGACCCCGATCTACGTGGAGCCGACCATCGAGTCAGTCCGCGACTGCTGGCGAATTCACGGTCCCTGGAAAGTCCATTTTTTGGTATAATACGCATCAATGGTCAGATTCGGTGCATTCGCTGTCGCTGCGACGCTCTCGCTGGGGGCGTTGGGCAGCTGGTATTGGCCTTTCGGGACCGACGACGAGGAGGAGCCGAGGCTCGCGGATCTCATCGAGCCGGCGTCCACCAACATCGACGCGGCGGCCGATTGCGTCGCCGACGGCAAGATCGACGAGGCGATTGCCAGCTACGAGCGGGCGCTCGCCGAGCTTGACCGCCTGGAGGCTGCGTACCCAGACCGAATGGAGACGCCTGAGTTCACGACGGTGAAGACCAAACGGGCGTATGTGCGCACGGCAATTGACATGCTCAGGCTCAAGCAGGTTCAGGACAATTCCAAGGCGGTCGCGGTGAGCGACACGACGGAGCTCGAGAAGAAGCTTGCCGAGGAGAAGGCCGCTGCGGCCAAGGCGGCGTCGGCACCGGAGCATCCTGCGCAAGCCACTGCGGCCGAGATGCCAGCGCCAGTGCCCGAGAAGCCCGCGCCCAAGGCCAAGCCCGCCGCGAAGCCTGCGGCGGCGCCGGCGAGGGCGCTTTCGCGCCAGCAGCGGATCGCGAAGGCGATTGCGGACGGCGACTACGCGGCGGCGGACGCGGACATCGCGGCGACGCTGCGCACGAAGCCGAACGACGCGGCGGCGCTCAACCTGAGGGCGATGATGGAGTCCGCCCAGGGCAAGTACCGCGATGCCGAGCACACGCTCGACCAGGCGATCCAGTCCAACCCGAAGTCGTACCACGCCTACTACAACATGGCCCGGCTCATCCTGAAGGCGTATCCCGACAACAAGGACGGCGCGCGGCGCTACTACGAGACCGGGAGGGCGATGGGCGGTCCGCGGAATGCGGCGCTGGAGGAGGCGGTGAAGTGATTGCGCTCTTGGCGAGCTTCGTCATTGCGACCAACGCGACGCCGCGCGAGCTGGTGGAAAGCTGCCGCGCGATGATCCCCGCCAACATCGAGATCCGCGGGGAGATCAACCTGCGCAACCGCCGCGGGATCTCGCTCTCGCGCCACGCCTACGAGCTTTCGCGGACCAACGCGGTGACGCATCTCGCGGTGGATGGCAAGCCGCTCGACCCGAAGCCGGGCGAGCTTGACCAGCCGATCCTCGGCACCGACGTCACCTGGAGCGACCTCTCGCTCGAGTACCTGTGGTGGGACGACTTCGAGTTCGACGCCGAGCGCGAGGCGGAGTCCGTCCACGGCCAGAAGTGCGCGGTGGTGCTGCTGAAGCGCGGCGACCGCACGGTGCGCGCGTGGGTGGACCGCAAGACCGGCGCGCTGATGCAGGCCGAGGAGCTCCGGGACGGCCAGGCGGTGCGCCGGCTCTGGGGGACGCGGCTCAAGAAGTTCGGCGACCGCTGGATGGCGAACGTGATGGAGGTGGAGACGATCGGCTCGGGCCATCGCACCAAGATCACCGTGGACGACTTGAAATAAAAACAACAACCTCGCAAGGAGAAGCAAACATGAAGAAGTTCCTGAAGTTCGTGATGTACGTCGTGCTGATCGCCGTTGCGCTCGTGGTGCTGCTGGTGGCGACCCTCCCGCTCTGGCTCGGCCCGGTGGTGAAGCCAGCGGCGAACATCATGGTGCCGCAGATCACCCAGACCAAGTTCAACCTCGGCCACCTCTACCTCAACCCGTACACCGGGCGCTTCGAGGTCGGCGAGATGGAGCTCGGCAACCCCGAGGGCTACGACGAGCCGGTCGCGGTCGCGCTCTCCAACCTGGTGGTGGACGTCGCGATGAACACGGTCCACGCCAAGTACATCCACGTCGAGGAGGTGACCGTCGACGGGTTCTTCGCTTCCTACGTGAAGGGCGGCGAGAACGGAGTGGACAACTTCACGCAGATCCAGTACAACGTCGCCGGCGGCAAGGAGGCGTACGAACTGAAGCAGGCCGAGGCCGAGGCGAAGAAGGCGCAGGACAAGGCCGCGGAGGAGGCCGAGGCGGAAGCCGAGAAGGCGAAGCTCGAGAAGATGACCGCCGAGGAGCGCAAGGAATACGAGCGGCTGAAGGAGGCCGAGGAGGCCGCCGCCGAGGCCGCGGCGCGGAAGCTCGTCATCGACAAGCTCGTCATCAACAACATCCGCCTCAAGTACGGGCTGGTGACGATCCCGGTGCCGTCCATCACTCTCACCGACATCGGCAAGGAGTCTGACGGCGCCTCGCTCAGCGAGATTATGGACCAGGTGTGGCAGTCGATCCTGAAGGGCGCGCTCGCGGTGGGCGACGGCGCGAAGGCTCTCGCCAACGCTACCGCCGAAGGCGCCAAGGCCGCTGCGAGCGCGGTTGGCGACGGAGCCGCAGCTGCGGCCAGTGCGGTGAGCGACGGCGCTTCGGCTGCCGCGAGTGCGGTGAGCGACGGCGCCTCGGCCACGGTCGATGCAGTCAGCGACGGTGCGGGCGCCGCGGTGGACGCGGTGAGCGACGGCGCCGGCAAGGCCGTGGACGCGGTCAAGGGTCTCTTCAAGTAAGAAAACAGCAAAAAGCAACAACAGCAACAACAGGACGCAGGAAAGAAGATGGCAAAGAAGAAGGATCGCCGGGTAGAGATGTCGGTCGAGGGGCTCAAGGAGGATTTCGCCTGGCACCTCAGGTATTCGCTCGCGAAGGGCGAGACGCGCGCGACCGAGCGCGACGAGTACACCGCCTTTGCGAACGCGGTGCGCGACCGCATCGTGGAGCGCTGGATCAGCACCCAGGAGGAGTACGGGCGCCAGAACACCAAGCGCGTCTACTACATGTCGCTCGAGTTCCTCATCGGGCGCATGCTCGGCAACAACGTCATCAACCTCAAGGCCGACAGCCTCTGCCGCGACGCGCTCAAGGAGTACGGCATCGACTGGAACAACCTGCGCGACTACGAGACCGACGCCGGCCTCGGCAACGGCGGCCTCGGCCGCCTCGCGGCGTGCTACCTCGACTCTATGTCCACCCTGGACCTCGCCGGCATGGGCTACGGCCTCAGGTACGACTACGGCATCTTCCGCCAGCGGATCGTCAACGGCTGCCAGGTGGAGGAGCCCGACCACTGGCTCAAGAACGGCTATCCGTGGGAGATGGCGCGCCCCGAGTACGCGCAGCACGTCCACTTCGGCGGCCACGTCGAGTGCCGCACCGAGAACGGCTCCTCGCGCTGGGTGTGGGTGCCGGCGGAGACGGTCGAGGGCGTGCCCTACGACATGCCGATCGTCGGCTACTGCCACGCGGTGAACTCGCTCCGCCTCTGGTCGGCGCACGCGGTGGACGACTTCGGCCTCGAGGACTTCAACAAGGGCGACTACGTGAAGGCGGTGGAGACCAAGGTGCTCGCCGAGAACCTCACCAAGGTCCTCTACCCGAACGACAACACGTCGGCCGGCAAGGAGCTCCGGCTCCGTCAGCAGTACTTCTTCGTCGCCTGCTCGCTCCGCGACATCCTGCGCCGCTTCCGCCGGACCAACAAGGACTGGGCGACGCTGCCGGACAAGGTGTTCATCCAGCTCAACGACACCCACCCAGCGCTGGTGGTGCCCGAGCTGATGCGCCAGCTCATCGACCTCGAGGGGCTTGGCTGGGACCAGGCGTGGGACCTCACCCGCCGCTCCACCGGCTACACCAACCACACCATCCTCCAGGAGGCGCTCGAGAAGTGGCCGGTGTCGATGATGGAGCGGCTGCTGCCGCGCCACCTGCAGATCATCTACGAGATCAACGGCCGCTTCCTGCAGGAGGTCTCCTCGCGCTATCCCGGCGACCTCGCGCGCCTGCGCCGCATGTCGCTCGTGGACGAGAACGGCGAGCGCTACGTGCGCATGGCCAACCTCGCCGTGGTCGGCACCTCGTCCGTCAACGGCGTCGCCGAGCTCCACACCAAGATCCTCAAGGAGAACCTGTTCAGCGACTTCTACGAGCTCTGGCCGGAGAAGTTCCGCAACGTGACGAACGGCATCACCCCGCGCCGCTGGCTCCTCAAGGCCAACCCTGCCCTCTCCAGCCTCATCAGCGGCAAGATCGGCGACGGCTGGATCACCAAGCTCGACGAGCTCCGCGGCCTCGAGCGCTTTGCTGGCGACGACGGCTTCCTCGGCGAGCTCGCGGCGATCAAGCGCGCGAACAAGGTCGCGCTCGCGGAGTGGACCAAGCGCAACCACGGCATCCGGCTCAACCCCGACGCGATCTACGACGTCCAGGTCAAGCGCCTCCACGAGTACAAGCGCCAGCTGCTGCTCGCGCTCTACATCGTGATGCTCTACAACCGGCTCCTGAACGACTCCTCCTGCGACCCGGTGCCGCGACAGTTCATCTTCGCCGCCAAGGCCGCGCCGGGCTACTACGTGGCGAAGCTCATCATCCGCCTCATCCACGGCATCGCCGACGTGGTCAACTCCAACCCGAAGACGCGCGACCGCCTCTCGGTCGCCTTCCTCCCCGACTACCGCGTCTCGCTCGCCGAGAAGATCATGCCGGCGGCCGAGGTGTCGGAGCAGATCTCGCTCGCGGGCATGGAGGCGTCCGGCACCGGCAACATGAAGTTCATGATGAACGGCGCGCTCACGCTCGGCACCTACGACGGCGCGAACGTGGAGATCAACCAGGAGGTCGGCGACGACAACATGTTCCTCTTCGGACTGCGCACCGAGGACGTCGCGAAGCTGCGCCCGGCCTACTCGTCGCGTGAGCGCTACGAGGGCGACCCGGAGATCAAGGCCGCGATCGACATGATCAAGGCGAACGTGTTCTCGCTGTTGGAGCCGGGCCTCTTCGACCCGATCATCCGCAACCTGATCGACTACAACGACTACTACATGCTCCTCGCCGACCTGCGCAGCTACTCCGACGCGCAGGACCGCGTGGACGCGACGTACCGCGACGCGAAGAAGTGGAACCGGATGTCGCTCGTCAACATCGCCCGCTCGGGGCGGTTCTCGTCCGACCGCGCGGTGATGGAGTACGCGCGCAACATCTGGGGCGTGGAGCCCGTCAAGCTCGGCTGAGGGGGCGGGATGCGGATCTCCTTCCACGGCGCGGCCCAGACCACCACCGGCTCGATGCACCTCGTCGAGGCGAACGGGAAGCGCATCCTCCTCGACTGCGGGCTCTTCCAGGGCCACCGCAAGGAGGCGTTCGAGAGGAACCGCAACCTGACGATCGACCCGAAGACGGTCGACTGCGTGGTGCTCTCGCACGCGCACATCGACCACTCCGGCAACCTGCCGCAGCTCGTCCGCCAGGGCTTCCGCGGCCGCGTCTATGCGCGGCAGTCGACGGTCGAGCTCTGCGACGTGATGCTGCGCGACTCCTGCTTCCTGCAGAAGCGCGACCTCGAGTACGTCAACAAGAAGCGCCGCCGCGAGGGCAAGAAGCCGTTCGAGCCGCTCTACGAGGAGAGCGACGTCGACGCGCTGATGCAGCTCTTCGTCCCGACGCACATGCACGAGCCGCGCGAGATCGTGCGCGGGGTGACGCTCGAGCTCTTCAACGCCGGCCACATCCTCGGCTCCGCGCTCGTCCAGCTCGACATCCGCTCCGACCGCGGCCACAACCACCGCCTGCTCTTCTCCGGCGACCTCGGCCAGCCCAACCAGCCGATCCTCCGCCACTACGAGTACCCCGCCGGCGCCGACATCCTGCTCGTCGAGTCGACCTACGCCGACCGCCTGCACCCGTCGGCGGACGACGTGGAGCTGCGGCTCGAGCGCTACCTCAAGTACATCGACCGCCACAACGCGAAGCTGCTCGTCCCCGCGTTCTCCGTCGGCCGCACCCAGCAGATCATCTACTACCTCAACCGCCTCCGCGAGCGCGGCAAGGTGCCGCGCGAGGTGAAGGTCTACATCGACTCGCCGCTCTCCCAGAAGGCGACGCGCATCTACGCGAAGCACCGCGAGGTCTACAACGAGGAGGCGCGGCGGATGCTTTGGGCCGGCAAGGACCCGCTCGAGTACCCGGGCATGGTGTTTGTGGGTACGCCCGAGGAGTCGATGGCGCTCAACGACACCCCCGGCCCGATGATCATCATCGCCGCGTCGGGCATGTGCGAGGGCGGCAGGGTGCTCCACCACCTCAAGCACTGCGCGCAGGACGAGGACAACATCATCCTCATCTGCGGCTTCCAGGCCGAGAACACCCTCGGCCGCCGCATCGTCGAAAAGCGCGAGACGATCAAGGTCTTCGGCGAGGAGGTGCCGCTCCGGGCGCGCGTCGAGGTCATCAACGCCCTCTCGGCCCACGCCGACCGCTCGGGGCTCGTCGACTGGATCGGCGAGATCAAGGACAACGTGCGCCACGCGTTCGCCGTGCATGGCGAGCCGGAGAAGGTCGCCGCGATGGCGGACATCCTGCGCGAGCAGGGCATCCGCCACGTCGAGGCGCCGGCGCCGGGGCAGACTTTTTCGATCGACTGAAGGAGGAATCAATGGGACAGCTGGAGGAATCATCGGACCTGACGCTCGACTTCACCAAGCTCGAGAAGGTCGGCGCCCAGGTCGCCGCGACCCGCGCCGCGGGCGCGGCGGAGTGCGACCCGGGGGTAATCCCCGTCGCGGTGCAGAACGCGGACACCAAGGAGGTGATCCTCGTCGCCTACACCAACGAGTTCGCGATGAAGGAGAGCTTCGCCAAGCGCAAGCTCGTCCTCTGGTCGACGAGCCGCAACAAGCTCTGGTTCAAGGGCGAGACGAGCGGCGAGACCTTCGACCTCCTCGAGGCCTACGTCAACTGCGAGCAGAACTCGCTCCTCTACGTGGTCCGCCCCTGCCGCGGCGGCATCTGCCACACCAAGAACCAGCAGGGCGAGCCCAGGAACTGCTACTACCGCCGCATCGACTTCGACACGCTGAAGCTCGAGAACCTCAACCCCTAACCACCTAACCGAATACCAGCTATGATTGGCCAAGGAATAGTCCTGATGA
Source organism: uncultured bacterium (assembly GCA_902800055.1). GTDB lineage: Bacteria > Verrucomicrobiota > Kiritimatiellia > RFP12 > UBA1067 > UBA1067. The sequence goes on along the minus strand of CADCCW010000026.1, from coordinate 1,066 downwards.
TCGCCGGAATGGGCATCGTCTACTGCTTTCTCTCCCTCCTCATCGTCGTCACCAAGCTCTCGATGGGCGTCGTCGCCAGGTTCGACGCGATCCTGCCACAGGACGCTCCGAAGAAGAAGCCCGCCGCGGCCGCGGCGGACGACGACGCGAACGTCGCCCTCGCCATCGCGGTGGCGATGAGGGGCTAAACAGGCAATTTCAACTTCCAAAAAGCAAAGGCAACAGCAATGGCTAAGAAAAACGTAAAGTTCATGCTCACCGCGTTCCGCGACGGCTTCCAGTCCGTCATCGGCGCGCGCGTTCTCTCCAAGGACTTCCTCCCCTGCGTCGAGGAAGCGTATCAGGCCGGCGTCCGCTGGTTCGAGGCCGGCGGCGGCGCACGGTTCCAGAGCTGCTACTTCTACTGCCAGGAGGACGCGTTCGAGGTCATGGACAAGTTCCGCGCCGCCGCGCCCGAGGCCGACCTCCAGACGCTCTCGCGCGGCGTGAACGTGGTGGGCCTCGAGTCGCAGTCGAGCGACATGATCAAACTCCACGCCGACATGTTCAAGAAGCACGGCATGAGCTCGATCCGCAACTTCGACGCCCTCAACGACGTCAACAACCTCAAGTGGTCCGGACAGTGCATCCACGACGCCGGCCTCAACCACGAGGTCGTTGTCACGATGATGGGCCTTCCGCCCGGAATCGACAACAAGGGCACCCACACGCCGGAGTTCTACCGCGACCGCCTCCGGATGATCATGGACGCCGGCATCCCCTTTGACCGCGTCGCGTTCAAGGACGCCTCCGGCACCTCCACGCCGACGACCGTCTACAACACGATGAAGCTCTGCCGCGCGCTCCTGGGCGACAATGTGCACATCCAGTTCCACTCCCACGAGACCGCCGGCAACGGCGTCGCCTGCTACCTCGCGGCGCTCCGCGGCGGCGCGGACGGGCTTGACCTCTCGATGGCGCCGATGTCCGGCGGCACCTGCCAGCCCGACATCATCACCATGTGGCACTGCCTCGACGGCGACCCCGACTTCGGCTTCGACTTCGACATCAACAAGATCAAGAAGGC